>DATFAA010000016.1:0-14794 GCA_035255045.1 Rhodocyclaceae bacterium
CACCAGCTCTACCTGCTCAACGCCAAGTACGTGAAGGAACTGGTCGAACTGGTGCCGGCTGAGGACGAGAAGGCCAGGAATAAGATGCGCTTCTTGGCCCGGCAGTACGTGGATGCCCTGGCGCCCTCCAATTTCGCCGCCACCAACCCGGAATTCGTCAAACTGGCCCTAGAAACGAAGGGCCAGAGCATCACCGACGGCATCAACAACCTGATCAAGGACATGGAAAAGGGCCGTATTTCCATGACCGACGAGTCGGTCTTTCAGGTGGGGCGCAATATCGCCACCACCGAAGGCGCGGTGGTTTTCGAGAACGAGCTGATGCAGCTCATCCAGTACGCCCCCCTGACTCCCAAGGTGGCGACCCGGCCCCTGGTGGTGGTGCCGCCCTGCATCAACAAGTTCTACGTCATGGACCTGCAGCCGGAGAATTCCCTGGTCCGCTACATGGTGGAGCAAGGCAACACGGTTTTCCTGGTGTCCTGGCGCAATCCCAAGGAGGAGCAGGGCCACTGCACCTGGGACGACTACCTGGAGCAGGGCCCTATCGCCGCCCTCCACGTGGCCCGGGAAATCTGCCGCACCGACCAGGTGAACGCCCTCGGCTTCTGCGTCGGCGGCACCATGCTCACTTCCGCCCTGGCCGTGCTCAAGACCCGGGGCGAGGACATCGTGTCCTCCCTCACCCTGCTGACCACCCTGCTCGATTTCTGCGATACGGGCGAACTCGGGCTCTTCATCGACGAGCCCGCCCTGGTCGCCAGGGAAGCCGCCATCGGCAAGGGCGGCCTGCTGCCGGCCCGGGACCTGCAGAACGCCTTCTCCTTCCTGCGGGCCAACGACCTGGTCTGGAACTACGTCACCGGCAATTACCTGAAGGGCCAGAAGCCGGCGGCCTTCGACCTGCTGTACTGGAATTCCGATTCCACCAACCTGCCGGGGCCCTTCGCCTGCTGGTACATGCGCAACCTCTACCTGAACAACAGCCTGCGGACCCCGGGCAAGCTCCAGATGTGCGGCGCCCGGGTCGATCTGGGCCGCCTGGAGATGCCGGCCTACCTCCTGGCCACCCGGGAGGACCACATCGTCCCCTGGCATTCGGCCTACCAGAGCACCCGCCTGCTGAGCGGACGCAACCGCTTCGTCCTCGGTGCCTCCGGCCATATCGCCGGCGTCATCAACCCGGTCGCCAAGAATAAGCGCAGCTACTGGGTGAACGAGGATGTCGCGGCGGAGGCCGACGGCTGGCTGGCCGGCGCCGAGGAGCGCAAGGGCAGCTGGTGGGGCGACTGGGCGGCCTGGCTGAAGGAATTCGGCGGCAAGGAACGCAGCCCGCGCAAGCTCGGCAACGCCAAGTACAAGCCCATCGAACCGGCCCCGGGGCGCTACGTCAAGGAACGGGCGGTCTAATTCTAGGTTTGGTGACAGGAGATCACGATCATGCCGAGAATTGCGCTGGTAACGGGCGGAATGGGAGACCTGGGGGCGGCTATCTGCATCAAGCTGGCGGCCCTCGGCTTCAAGGTGGTCGCCACCCATTCGGCCGGCAACGCCAAGGTCCAGGAGTGGCTGCAGACCATGAACAACATGGGCTATGGCTTCAAGGCCTATCCCTGCGACGTGACCGATTTCGACTCCTGCCGTGCCTGCGTCGAGCAGGTGGCCCAGGAGGTGGGCCCGGTGGATGTTCTGGTGAATAACGCCGGCACCACCCGGGACATGACCTTCAAGAAGATGACCAAGGCCGACTGGGACGTGGTCCTCCACACCAACCTGGACTCCGTCTTCAACATGACCAAGCAGGTCATGGATGGAATGATGGAACGCGGCTGGGGGCGGGTGATCAATGTATCTTCGGTCAACGGCCAGAAGGGTGCCTTCGGCCAGACCAACTACTCGGCGGCCAAGGCCGGCATGCACGGCTTCACCAAGGCCCTGGCCCTGGAGGTCGCCAAGTACGGGGTGACGGTCAACACCATCTCCCCGGGCTACATCGGGACGAAGATGGTGACTGCCATACCCCAGGCCATCCTGGAATCCAAGATCCTGCCGCAGATCCCCGTGAACCGGCTGGGCAAGCCGGCGGAGATCGCCGGCCTGGTCTCCTACCTGGCCTCCGACGAGGCGGCGTTCGTCACCGGCGCCAACATCTCGATCAACGGCGGCCAGCACATGTACTGATTTTCAACCCCGAAGTTCTTATCAACCCCAAGTAGTTCCTCAACTTAACAAAGAAAGGAAACAACATGACGCAACGAGTTGCTCTGGTTACCGGCGCTATGGGCGGTATCGGAACCGCGGTCTGCCACGAGCTGGCCAAGGCCGGTCACAAAGTCGTCGCCGCCTACCATCCCCAGTTCGACAACAAGGACGAGTGGCTGAAGGAGCAGGAAGCTGCCGGCTTCAAGGATTTCGTCTGCGTCGCCGGCGATGTCTCGTCGCTGGAAGACTGCCAGAAGATGGTCGCCGAAGCCGAAGCCAAGGCCGGCCCGGTGGACATCCTGGTGAACAACGCCGGCATCACCCGTGACCGCATGTTCGCCAAGATGGAAAAGGATCAGTGGGATGCCGTCATCAACACCAACCTGACCAGCCTGTTCAATATGACCAAGCAGGTCTCCGCCAAGATGGCTGAGCGGGGCTGGGGCCGCATCATCAACATCTCCTCCGTGAACGGCGTCAAGGGCCAGGCCGGCCAGGCCAACTACTCCGCCGCCAAGGCAGGCGTCATCGGCTTCACCAAGGCTCTGGCCCAGGAACTGGCCGCCAAGGGCGTGACCGTCAACGCCATCGCCCCGGGCTACATCGCCACCAAGATGGTCATGGCCATCAAGCCGGAAGTGCTGGAAGGCATCGTCAATTCCGTGCCGATGAAGCGCCTGGGCAAGCCCGAGGAAATGGGCGCCGCCTGCGTGTACCTGGCTTCCGAGAACGCTGGCTTCATGACCGGTGCCACCCTCAACATCAACGGCGGCCTCTACTACCAGTAACCCGGCCGAGCCGTTGCACCAGATGAAACAGGCGCCGCCAGGCGCCTGTTTTTTTGGCTATAATGTTGCGCTGCACATAAAATATTCGGGGGCAACGGTATGTCGGAGCAAGTCCGGCTGATCAAGAAGTATCCCAATCGTCGTCTCTACGACACCAGGACCAGCGCCTACATCACGCTCGACGATGTCAAGGAACTGGTTCTCAAATACGAGCCCTTCCAGGTGGTGGACGCCAAGTCCGGTGAAGAGCTGACCCGCAGCATCCTGCTGCAGATCATCCTGGAGGAAGAAACCGGCGGCGTGCCGCTGTTCTCCTGCGACCTGCTGTCCGGCTTCATCCGCTTCTACGGCAACGCCATGCAGGGCATGCTCGGCAAGTACCTGGAAAACAACATGAAGACCTTCGTGGATTTCCAGCAGAAGCTCCAGGACCAGTCCCGGGTGCTCTACGGCGGCGACAACAGCCAGATGCAGACCGATTTCTGGGCCCAGTTCCTCAACCTCCAGCAGCCCGCCATGCAAAGCATGATGACGGCCTACATGGACCAGAGCAAGAAGATGTTCCAGCAGATGCAGGAACAGATTCAGAACCAGACCCGCAACATGTTCACGCCTGGTTTCCAGTTCGGAAAGCAGTCCGAAACCGACGAGAAGTAAGCAGTGCCCGCATCAAATCCGAAAGTAGGCTTTGTCAGCCTCGGTTGCCCCAAGGCAACTACCGACTCCGAACACATCCTCACCAAGCTGCGCGCCGAAGGCTACCTCATCACCCCTTCCTACGACGACGCCGACCTGGTGGTCGTCAATACCTGCGGCTTCATCGACGCCGCCGTGGAGGAGTCCCTCGACGCCATCGGCGAGGCCCTGGCCGAGAACGGCAAGGTGATCGTCACCGGCTGCCTGGGCGCCAAGGGCGATGTGGTCAGATCCGCTCATCCGTCGGTGCTGGCCGTCACCGGGCCCCATGCGGCGGACGAGGTGATGGGCATCGTCCACGAGCACTTGCCCAAGCCCCACGACCCCTACGTGGATCTGGTGCCGCCCCAGGGCGTGCGCCTGACTCCGGACCACTTCGCCTACCTGAAGATTTCCGAGGGCTGCAACCACAGCTGCACCTTCTGCATCATCCCGTCCCTGCGCGGCCCCCTGGTCTCCCGGCCGGTGGGCGACGTGCTGGCGGAGGCCGAAAGCCTGGCCAAGGCCGGGGTCAAGGAAATCCTGGTCATCTCCCAGGACACCAGCGCCTACGGCGTGGATGTCAAATACCGCACCGGCTTCTGGGGCGGCAAGCCGGTGAAGACCCGGCTCAAGGAACTGTGTGACGCCCTCTCCCAGTTCGGCATCTGGGTCCGGCTCCACTACGTCTATCCCTATCCTTCGGTGGACGACGTCATCCCCCTCATGGCCGAGGGCAAGATCCTGCCCTACCTGGACGTGCCCTTCCAGCACGCCAGCCCCAAGATCCTCAAGGCCATGAGGCGGCCGGCCTCGGCCGAGAACACCCTGGAGCGCATCCGGCGCTGGCGCGAGATCTGTCCCGAGATCGTCATCCGCTCCACCTTCATCACCGGTTTCCCCGGCGAGACCGACGAGGACTTCGACCAGCTCCTCCAGTTCCTGGAAGAGGCTCAGCTCGACCGGGTGGGCGCCTTCGCCTACTCGCCGGTGGAGGGAGCCCAGGCCAACGAGCTGCCGGGCCTGCCGCCGGAAGAGGTGCGGGAGGAGCGCAAGCGCTGGCTCATGCAGGTCCAGGAGGACATCAGCGCCGACAAGCTGGCCGCCAAGATCGACAGCGAGATCGAGGTCCTGGTGGACGCGGTGGACGAGGAGGGCACCATCGCCCGCTCCAAGGGCGACGCGCCGGAAATCGACGGCCTCGTCTATATCGACAACTTCTTCGACGCCGAGCCCGGCGACTTCCTGCGGGTGCGGGTCGTGGATGCGGACCACCATGACCTCTACGCCGAGCCTGCCTGAGCGCCTGGCGGCCGTGGTGGGCGACCGCCACGTCCTGACCGACCCGGCCGACCTGGCGCCCCACCTCGCCGACTGGCGGGGCCGCTACCGGGGCGAGGCGCGCTGCGTCGTGCGCCCCGGCGACACCGCCGAGGTGGCGGAAGTGGTCCGGCTCTGCGCCGAAGCCGGGGCGCCCATGGTGCCCCAGGGCGGCAACACCAGCCTGTGCGGCGCCGCCACCCCCGACGGCAGCGGGGCGGCGGTCATCATCAGCCTTTCCCGCCTCAACCGCGTCCGCGCCGTCGATCCCCTCAACAACACCATCACCGTCGAGGCCGGCTGCACCCTGGCGGCGGTCCAGGATGCGGCCCGGGCGGCCGGGCGCCTGTTCCCCCTTTCCCTGGCTTCGGAAGGCACTTGCCAGATCGGCGGCAACCTCTCCACCAACGCCGGCGGCGTCCAGGTGCTGCGCTACGGCAACACCCGGGAGCTCACCCTGGGCCTCGAGGTGGTGCTGCCCGACGGCCAGGTCTGGAACGGCCTGCGGGGCTTGCGCAAAGACAACACCGGCTACGACCTGAAGCATCTCTTCGTCGGCGCCGAGGGCACCCTGGGCATCATCACCGCCGCCGTGCTCAAGGTCTTCCCCCTGCCGCGCTCCCAGGCGACGGCCTGGCTGGCGCTGCCTTCGGCGGCGGCGGCCGTCGAGGCCCTGGCCCGCGCCCAGGCCGCCTTCGATGCCCGACTCACCGCCTTCGAGCTGGTGTCGGACGTCTCCCTGGGGCTGGTGCTGCGCCACATCCCGGGGACCGCCGACCCGGCCAGCCGGGCTCCCTGGTACGTGCTGTGCGAATTCTCCGACGGCGGCCCCGAGGCCGCCCTGCAGGAGCAGGTCGAGGCCTGGCTGGGGCAATGCCTGGAAGCCGGCCTCATAACCGACGCTGCCGTCGCCCAGTCGGAGACCCAGGCCCGGAAGCTCTGGCAGCTCCGGGAAAGCATTTCGGAAGCCCAGAAGATCGAGGGCATCAGCATCAAGCACGACGTCTCGGTGCCGGTATCGCGCCTGCCGGAATTCCTGGAGCGGGCCGGCGTCGCCCTGGCGGCGGCCTTCCCCGGTATCCGCATCGTCGCCTTCGGCCATGTCGGGGACGGCAATCTCCACTACAACCTGTCCAAGGCCGACCGCCAGGACAACGCCCCGTTCATCGCCAGCCAGCCCGAGGCCAACCGCATTGTCCACGACCTGGTGCACAGCCTGGGCGGCTCGATTTCGGCCGAACACGGCCTGGGCCAGCTCAAGCGCCAGGAAATCCTGCGCTACAAGAGCCCGGTGGAAATGGCCATGATGAAGTCGGTCAAGCAGGCCCTCGATCCCCGGGGCCTGATGAATCCCGGCAAGGTGATCTAGCCGCGCCTCAGTGCATGCTGCCCGGGGCGGGCAGGTTGGCGAAGAGGGCGTGGACCTCGTCGGCGCTGAAGCGGTATTCCCGGTTGCAGATATCGTCCCGCACCAGGATCTCGCCGTGCTCCTGGACGATGGCCAGGGCCTCGTCCCGGCCCAGGCTGAGGATCATGTCCTGTACCTTGTCCCGGATCTCCGGGCAGTGGTACTGCACCGGCACCGGCTCGTAGAGATGCAGGCCATGGGCGTCCATGTCCTCGTGGAAGAGGCGGCGGAGCAGGTCCTCGGCTTCCAGGGAGAGCAGTTCCTCCGGCTTCACAGTCTCGGCAAGCTTGGCAAGACGCTGCCAGGCGTCCGGGTCCCGCTGGTCGGCGTCCGGCATCTTCTGCAGGAAGAGGCAGGCAGCGGCGCTGGGGCCGGCGGCCAGGAAGAGGCGGGAGGCCTGCTGCTCGGACTTCTCCAGGTAGTGCTCGAAGATGTCCGCGAGGCTGTTGCCGACCATGGGAACGATGCTCTGGTAGGGCTCCCGGGCCTGGGGAAATTCCAGGGTGAGGAGCAGGTGGCCGCCACGCTCGGCACCCAGCAACTCCGGCGCCGGGGCCGGGGCGATGCTGTCGTCGGCCCGGGCCATGCCCCGCATCTGCAGGGCCTCGTTGCAATCCATCACCAGGAGCTTGATGGGGCCGTCGCCCCGCAGCTGGAAGGTGAGGCGGCCGGGCTGCTTCAGTTGGGCCGCGATGAGGGCGGTGACGGCGGCCATTTCCCCCAGCAGCTCGGCCGCCGGCGGGGCGTAGTTGCGGCCGACCTGCATCTGCCGCCAGCAGTCGCCCAGACGGACTACGGCGCCCCGGATGTCGAGGGGTTCGAAAAGGAAGCGATGGACGGTGCTGTCGTTCATTTCAGGGTACCGGCGTATTTTTCGGGATCGAAGCCCACCAGCAGGGCCGTGCCGCTGTCCAGCACAGGACGCTTGATGAGGGCGGGGTACTGGGCCATGAGCTTCAGTGCCTTGGCCTCGTCCACGTCGGCGCGCTCGGCATCGGTGAGCTTCCTCCACATCAGACCGCGAGTATTGAGCAGGGTTTGCCAGCCGGCCCGGGCATTCCAGTCCGGCAGCCTGCCTTCGGCCACGCCGGCCTTCTTGTAATCGACGAACTCGTAGGCGACGCCGTTGGCCTCCAGCCAAGCGAAGGCCTTCTTCATGGTGTCGCAGTTCCTGATGCCGTAAACCGTGGTCATGTCATTTCCTCAGCTTGGCGAAGGCGGCGGCCATGGCGCCGCCGGCGGCGGCCGGGCCGGCGCTGCGCTGCTGGCGGCCGGCATTCTGGCCGCCCCGGGCGGGGGCGGGGCCGTCGGCGCGGCGGGCCGGCGCCGGGTCGTCGGACAGGCGCATGGTCAGGGAAATGCGTTGGCGGGGCAGGTCGACCTCCAGCACCTTGACCTTGACCACGTCGCCCGCCTTCACCACCTCGTGGGGATCCTTGACGAACTTGTTGGACAGGGCTGACACATGGACCAGGCCGTCCTGGTGCACGCCGATGTCCACGAAGGCGCCGAAGGCGGCGACGTTGGTGACCACGCCTTCCAGGATCATTCCGGGCCGCAGGTCCTTCACCTCCTCGACGCCGTCGGCGAAGGTGGCGGTCTTGAACTCGGGGCGCGGGTCGCGGCCCGGCTTCTCCAGTTCCTTCAGGATGTCCTGGACGGTGGGCAGGCCGAAGCGCTCGTCGGTGTACTTGGAGGGATTGAGGCCCTTCACCAGGCGGCTGTCGCCGATGACTTCCTTGATCCCCTTCCTGATGTCGGCGAGGATCTTCTCCACCACCGGGTAAGCTTCCGGGTGCACGGCGGAGGCGTCCAGGGGATTGTCGCCGTGGGGCACCCGCAGGAAGCCGGCGGCCTGTTCGAAGGTCTTGTCTCCCAGGCGGGGCACCTTCTTGAGGTCGTCCCGCCTCTTGAAGGCGCCGTTGTTGTCCCGGAAATTGACGATGTTGGCGGCGAGGCCGGCGTTGAGGCCGGAAATGCGGGTCAGCAGAGGCACCGAGGCGGTGTTCACATCCACCCCGACGGCGTTCACGCAGTCCTCCACCACCGCGTCCAGGCTCTTGGCCAGGCGGGTCTGGGAAACGTCGTGCTGGTACTGGCCGACGCCGATGGACTTGGGATCGATCTTCACCAGCTCGGCCAGGGGGTCCTGGAGGCGGCGGGCGATGGAGACGGCGCCGCGGATGGAGACATCCAGGTCCGGGAACTCCTTGGCGGCGAATTCGGAAGCCGAATAGACCGAGGCGCCGGCCTCGGACACCACGATCTTGGTCAGCCGGGCCTCCGGGTAGCGCTTCATGACGTCCTGGACCAGCTTGTCGGTCTCCCGGCTGGCGGTGCCGTTGCCGATCGCCACCAGGTCCACGTGGTGCTTGGCGGCCAGGCGGGCGATGGTGGCCATGCTGCCGTCCCAGTCGTTGCGGGGCTCGTGGGGGTAGATGGTGGCGGTGTCCAGGAGCTTGCCGGTGGCGTCCACCACGGCGATCTTGCAGCCGGTGCGGATGCCCGGGTCGATGCCCATGGTGGCCCGGGGGCCGGCCGGAGCGGCCAGGAGCAGGTCCTTGAGGTTGCGGGCGAAGACCCGGATGGCTTCCTCTTCGGCCCGCTCCCGCAGGTCGTTCATGAGTTCCAGCTCGAGGTGGGTGTAGACCTTCACCTTCCAGGTCCAGCGCACGGTGTCGCCCAGCCACTTGTCGGCGGGGCGGCCCTGGTCGCGGATGCCGAAGCGGGCGGCGATGCGCTGCTCGCAGGGATTCTGGCCGGGCTTGGCAGGGGTCTCGTCCAGTTCGGAATTGAGCACCAGGGAGACATTGAGGACGCCCTCGTTGCGGCCCCGCAGCAGGGCCAGGGCCCGGTGGGAGGGCATGGTGGTGATGGGCTCGGAGAAGGCGAACCAGTCGCGGAACTTGGCCCCCTCGTTCTCCTTGCCTTCGATCACGGTCGATTTCACCACCCCGTGCTCGGTCAGGTATTCCCGCAACTTGCCCAGGAGTTCGGCATCCTCGGCGAATCGCTCCATGAGGATCTGGCGGGCGCCGTCCAGGACGGCCTTGGCGTCGGCGAAGCCGGCGTCGGCGTTGAGGAATTTCCCGGCCTCGGCCTCGGGGGACAGCATCGGGTCCTCCAGCAGGGCCAGGGCCAGGGGCTCGATGCCGGCTTCCCGGGCGATCTGGGCCTTGGTGCGGCGCTTCTGCTTGTAGGGCAGGTAGAGGTCTTCCAGGCGCTGCTTGGTCTCGGCCTCCAGGATCTCGACCTTGAGTTCGGTGGTCAGCTTGCCCTGTTCCTCGATGCTCTCGAGGATGGCGGCGCGGCGGTCTTCCAGTTCCCGCAGGTAGTTGAGGCGCTCCTCCAGGTTACGCAGCTGGGTGTCGTCCAGGCCATCGGTGGCTTCCTTGCGGTAGCGGGCGATGAAGGGGACCGTGGCTCCCTCGTCGAGGAGGGCGATGGCGGCATTGACCTGGGTCGGGCGCACGCCGAGTTCGACGGCGATACGGTGCTCGATGGGGGGCAGCATAGGAACCGAAAAAGGCCGAACTATGCAAAATCCGGCGGCAAAAGACAAGCGGATGAAAGACCGTAGGGGCCAGCCCTCACGAACCAGCCGGTCCATATTGGTGTAGCATCGGCCGCTTCACGTGTACGCGGAGGGATGCAATGAAAGTCCAAACCTATTTGTTCGGCGAAGTGGAAGTCGATTCGGAAAAAGTCATCACCTTCCCCAACGGGGTGGTGGCCTTCGAAAACAACAAGCGCTTCATGCTGGTCCACGAGGACAACCAGCAGGAGCCTTCCAGCTTCACCCTCCAGTCCCTGGACGATCCGGCGGTGGCTTTCCAGGTGGTCGATCCGGTGACCGTCGGCTTCCATTACGAGCTCAAGCTCACCGATGCCGAGAGCGCCCTGCTGCAGAATCCGGCCCAGGAGGACGTGGCGGTCATGCTCATCCTGTTCAAGCCGGAAGAGGACATCCCGGCCGGGATCGGCGCCAACATCCGGGCGCCGCTCATCCTCAACACCAAGGCCAGGGTGGGCCTGCAGAAGCCCATCGAGCAGGTGCGGGCCAACATCACCATCTCCAACCTGGCCAGCTCGGTCTAGATTTCCTTCAGGCTGGTGCGGTAGCGGCCGGCGTTGCTGACGTAATGCGCGGCCGACTTCCTGAGCTTCAGCACTTCCTCGTCGGTCAGCTCCCGCACCACCTTGCCGGGGGAGCCCACGATCAGCACCCGGTCCGGGAAGACCTTGCCCTCCGGGATCAGGCTGTTGGCACCGACGATGGACTCCTTGCCGATGACGGCGCGGTTCAACACGATCGAGCCGATGCCGATGAGGCTGCCATCCCCCACGGTGCAGCCGTGGAGCATGACCTGGTGGCCGACGGTGACGTCGGCGCCGATGCTCATGGGAACCCCTTCGTCGGTGTGCAGCACCGAGCCGTCCTGGATATTGGTGTTGGCGCCGATGGAGATGGGGTCGTTGTCGCCCCGCAGGACGGCGTTCCACCAGATGGAGACATTGTCGGCCAGGCGGACGTCGCCGATGATCGTGGCGTTGGGGGCGATCCAGACGCCGTCGCCGAGTTGCGGCTTCCTGTCGCCGAGGGTGAAAATGGCCATGGCTTACCTCTTATTTGTCTTTGGACGGGAGATTGTAATTGACTGACCTGGAAACCCTGACCCAAGCGGTGCTGGCCTTCCGCGACGAGCGCGACTGGCGGCAGTTCCATTCCCTGCGCAACCTCATCGTCTCCCTCAACCTGGAGGCGTCGGAACTGCTGGAACTGACCCAATGGAAGCGGGACGAGGAGATCGACGCCCTGCCCAGGGACCCCGCCGCCCACGAGGCCCTGCGGGAGGAGTGCGCCGACATCCTGCTCTACCTGCTGCTGATCGCCGACGCGGCGGGGGTGGACCTGGCGGCGGCCGCCCGGGAAAAGCTGGTCAAGAACGCCGCGAAATACCCGGTGGAAAAGAGCCGCGGCTCCCGGGCCAAGTACACCGAGCTTTAGTCGCCCTGGGTTTCCAGGGTGAACTTGCCGCCGCCCTCCTGGCCCAGCACTTCCACCAGCCAGGGCAGGACTTCCTGCAGGGTGTCGGCCAGGGTCCAGGGCGGGTTGATGACGAACATGCCGCTGCCGTACATGCCGAAACCGTCCTTGGGCGGCTTGCCCACCGACAGGGTGGCGTGGAGCCAGTGCTTGGCCGGCAGGGACTTGAGCCGCTCCGGCAGCTGGCGGGATTCGGGCTTGGCCAGCTGGGGATACCAGACCGCATAGGTGCCGGTGGCGAAGCGCTTCAGGGCTTCCTGCAGGCCGTTCTTCACGTCCAGGTAGTCGCTGCGCACCTCGTAGGAGGGGTCGATCAGCACCAGGGCCCGCCGGGGCGGCGGGGGCAGGACGGCCTTGAGGCCGGCGATGCCGTCGCCGGCGGTGACGGTCACCTGGCGGCCGGCGCCCTTGAAGGTCTCCTGGAGCAGGCGGACGTCGGTGGAATGGAGCTCGAAGAGCCGCATGCGGTCCTGGGCGCGCAGGGTCTTCCAGGCCAGCCAGGGGGAGCCGGGGTAATGGCGCAGCTTGCCGTCCGGATTGAGGGCCTGCACCAGTTCCACGTACTCGGCCACGGCCGGGGGCAGGTCCCGGCGCAGCCAGAGCTTGCCGATGCCGTTCTGGAATTCCGCCAGCTTGGTGGCGTGGCCGCTCTCCAGGGCGTAGCGGCCGGCGCCGGCATGGGTATCCACGTACCAGAAGGGAGCCTCCTTCAGCCCCAGGTGGCGGCTGGTGTGGACGAGGATCAGGTGTTTGAGCACGTCGGCATGGTTGCCGGCGTGGAAGGCGTGGCGATAGCTGAGCATGGGCGGCAGTATACCTTCGCCGTCCGCCGCCAGGGCGAATGGAGCGGCGGCGTGGCGGTTCAATCTTCCGGCGGCTGCCAGGAAGTCACCTGGTTGCGGCCGTTTTCCTTGGACTGGTAGAGGGCGCTGTCCGCCTGGTCGATGAGTTCCTCGATGCGCAGGGCACCCTGGCGGATGGAAGCCACTCCGAAGCTGGCGGTGATCGGCTCGACATGGGTGGTGCGGATGGCCTCCTGGGCATGGGCTTCGATGGCGGCCCGCATACGCTCCGCAATCGCCTGGGCGAGGTCGAGGCCCGTGTCCGGCAGCAGGATGCAGAACTCCTCGCCGCCGTAACGGCAGAGGGCGTCCTCGGTCCGGGTCTTGCTCGACATGGTCCGCGCCACCACCTGGATCACCTGGTCGCCCACCGAGTGGCCATAGAGGTCGTTGAACAGCTTGAAATGGTCGATGTCGGCCATGATGCACGACAGCTCCCGATGGCTGTGCAGGCCCTGCTCGAACCATTCTCCCGCCATCTCGAAGAAGGCCCGGCGGTTCAGGCATCCGGTCAGGGGATCGCGGGTGGCGAGCAGGCGCAGTTCCTCGTTCTGCATCTCGATTTTCCGGCGGGAGTCCTCCAGGGCCATGAGGGTCTGGCGCAGTTGGTCATTGGTGCGCTGGATATCGGTCACGTCGTCGAAGGTCAGGAGGCAGCCCCGGATCCGGCCGTCGGGGTCGGCGATGGGCGAGCAGCCCACCGACATCTCCAGCGGGTCGCCCTGGGGCCGGGGAACGGAGAGGGGGTAGTCCTTGACCGGATTGCCGTCCCGGAAGACGGTGAGCCAGGGCGGCGGCGCGTCCGGCCGGTGGGGTTTGGCGGCCTGTATCCAGGGCAGGTCGGCGAGCAGGCGGCCGTGCAGGTCGCGGCTCCCGTCCGAGAGCATGTTCCGGAAGGAGTTGTTGGCGAGCACGATGTGCCCGTCCGGCGACAGCACCACGACGCCGTCGGAAAAGGCGTCGAAGGCCTTGCGCACCCGGTCGGGAATGGCGGTGGACGGGTCCAGATAGTGGAGGACCCGGCGCAGATAGGCGTAGATGACGAACCCGCCGCCGACGAAGAAGACCGCCAGCGGCAGGGCCAGGGGGTCGGCGATCCACGGGCGGCTGCCCGGGGGCGAGACGGGGGCGAAGCTTATCTCGATGTCGCCCCAGTGCTTTCCTGCGCTCTGGATCGGCACGCGCATGTGATCCGGCGCACCGAGCCCGGCTTCCGGCGCCGTCCAGTAGCGGTCGTGGTCGCCGCGCTGTTCGACGACGTAGCCGGACGCCTCCCGGACGGCGAGGGAGAGAACCTCGCGGTTATGGGACAGCGCCAGCTGCAGGGTCTTGCCGAGGGCCTTGTCGTCTTTCGATCCGGTCAGCGCGGCCACCTGGGCGGCGAGGGTCTCGGCGAAGCGCATCCGCACTTCCTGGTGGGCATGCTCGCGGTTCGGGATGACGTCGAAGAGCAGGTTGACTCCCAGCAGCATGGTGATCACCAGGCCCATGAGGCCCAGGGTCAGGCGGGCCACCGGGCTGGCGTGCAGGGCGACTTGCGGGCTCATGGCCGACTCCTGTCATCGGGAGGGGCGAGGATGTCGTCGATCGAGTCCTCATCCTTCGAGGCCTCGTCGCTGTCGTCCCGTCCCCAGTTCGACCGGGAGTCGGCCGGATTGGGCAGGATGGACAGCAGGTCGAGCTGGCGCCAGGCGGGGATGGTCGCCAGCATGCCCATCAGCAGGCCGCTGACGCGCAGGGACCACAGCACGGTGCCCGCCGTCAGGGTGATGCCGAGGGCTTGGCCCGTCCGCACGACGGCTTCGTGCCTGGCGTCGGTTTCAGGCGTGGCATCGTCGGCAACTGTGATCGAGACCTCGAGATCGCGGCTTGGGCGGCTCTGGATGCCGTCGTCCCGGTTCAGGGACGCCATTCGGACGGAGTACTGGCCGTCGGCGGCGTTCCCCACGATGTCGATTTCCGACAACCGGTTGCTGGCGTCGGCGAAAACCACCTTGGTCAGCTGCGGAGACAGCATGGAGATCGATTGCACCCGGGGTGCCGCGATGGCTTGGGTCTCCCACTGGTCGGGGGGCTGAACGGGTGCGGCCGGGAGGGGCAAATGGTCCATGGGGAATAAGCCCGGCTTGCCGGATGGGGGGGACGTGGAGGCCGGCGCGGACTGGGACGGCGTTCCCGGCGTCGGGTGCGGGGCGGTGGGATTGCCCGTCGGATTCTCATTCTGGGTGGGCTTTTCCGGCGGGTTGCCGGTGGTCGGGTTTTCGCCGCCGATCGGGGTCTCGCCGCCGGAACCCTGGTTCACTGCCGCGACCGGGCCGGTTGGGGCGCTGGTGAGGGACTCGTCCCAGCCCTGGCCGTCGGTATAGGAGATCCGCACGCTGATGGCGTGGCCGACGTCGGCATCACCCAGGGTGTAGGTGCTGCCGGTGGCACCGGCGATGGCGACCCCATTCCTCAGCCACTGGTAGGCGAAGGTGCCGAGGCCGTCGGCGTCGGCGATGGCATGGGTGTC
>DATFAA010000017.1:0-28687 GCA_035255045.1 Rhodocyclaceae bacterium
GATGCACGGGGATTCGTGGCAGGACAGCGGACTTGAAGAAGGCCGCCTGTCCCGAAGGAGGGCTCTGACAGAGTATGGTTAGAGGATGGCCCTTCTCCGCAAGGCTGTTGGCGAGACGGACCAGTTGCCGTTCCGCTCCGCCCGCACCCAGGGTGGCAGTGACCTGGATGATGCCTTGGCGAGCTCCCCCATCCTTATCGCTTTCACCCGAACCTCGCCGACGCGACAATGCCAAGAGGCTCTCCAGCCGACGTTCCATTCTGTCCCGGCCCGGACCGTCTGACCTCGCGCCGAACCATCGGCGCCCCCCTCGGATAGTCAAGCGCCGCGCCGCCTGCCAGGCAAACTCGAACCGCAAGGATCGCGTCCGCCACATTCCATCGGCCGCCATCCATAGGCACGATCGCAGTCCCCGACGCATTGCTTCCCTCAGCCACATCATCGCCAAAGCGTCGGGGCGACCGAGAATCATCAATCCCTGGGCAGTCACGGCGGGCAAAGTCCACTCCCCGCTATGAGGAATGCAGCCGACACGAGGATCAGACCGAAAATCAGCGGCCAAGTCAGGCAACACCATGAGTCCGGCGACCTTGTCGAGATGGAGCATGCGGTCTACGTCATCGCTGAACAGCGGACAGGGAATCACCACGATCACCGAACCGAGCGATGGCCCGGCCGCTGCCAAGCCCCCGACCACTGCCTCCACAACCAAGCTATTCTGCCTCGCCATCATTCTTGAAGTAACCGAAAGACATCACCTGACGCAACGAACTGCACGGCACGGCTTACAATCACAGGCCCACCTTGTTTCAACGGCCTTGCCGAGCCATGCTCTCCGCTACCGGACCCAATTCGCGTCCCCGAAGAATTCTATTCATCATTGGCCAACTGGACGTCGGAGGAGCCGAAAGGCATCTGATAAGTGTAGCCGTCGAACTGAAGCAACGGGGGTGGGATCCGGAGATTTTCTGCCTTACCAAGGAGGGAGTGCTGGCCAGCGAAGTCAGAGCCTCGGGCATACCTGTATATTCCGCCCACTTCCTGGGCAGGCCAATCCCGGAAGTCGGGCAGTGGTCGCTCCGGGTTCTCGGCGCATTCGCCAGCTTGTCACGGCACCTGCTCTTCCGACGCCCGGACATTGTCCACTTCTTCCTTCCCGACGCCTATGTATTTGGTGGACTGTGCGCATGGGGATTAGCACTGCGCCCACGCATCATGAGTCGGCGCAGCCTCAACAATTACCAACAGACGCGCTCTCCATGGCTAAAGAAGATTGAGCACTTCCTGCATCCCCGCATGACGCTCATTTCGGGAAATTCCCGGGCGGTCGTGGACCAACTGCTTAACGAGGGAGCTCCCGCGAATCGGCTACGGCTCATTTACAACGGGGTATATCAGGACCGCTTCGCGAACCTGCCGGCCAAATCCGCCACCCGCGAGGCTTTAGGCATCGGCCAGGATTCGATCGTGTTGGTCATGGTGGCCAATATCATCCCCTACAAGGGACACCAGCTTCTTCTGGAAGCACTGGCGGCTGTCCGCGGACAACTCCCATCAGGATGGCACCTGCTCCTCATAGGACGCGACGACGGGACTGGAACAAACCTGCATACTTTCGCTCGCGACTCCGGAGTCGGCGAGCATGTCGTCTGGATGGGAAGTCGCGACGACGTCCCCCGTCTTCTTGTCGCGGCGGACATCGGCATTCACTGTTCCCATGAAGAGGGCTTCTCGAATGCCATCCTTGAGGGGATGGCAGCAGGATTGCCGATGATCGTGACCGATGCCGGAGGCAACCCGGAAGCTGTAGAACACGGACACTCGGGTCTGGTCATCCCGACCAACGATGCACGCGCCCTGGGCGAAGCCATCGTGGGACTGGTCGGCTCCCCAACCGAGCGGGAAAGACTGGCATTCAACGCAAAGCAGCGTGTCGCCAGAGATTTTGGCGTGGACTGCTGCATCAATGGTTACGAAGCCATGTATTCGGAGGCGCTAGCCTCCAAGGACTGAAGTCGGCCGGGTTTTGTTTGGCGGCTGCTAACGCTCTGCAATCACGTACACGTTCTTGCCGATAACCCGGCCCAGTATTCTGTCCATGAGCCGGCTGATGGGAAACAAGAACCGGTCGTAAGCGACCAACGCCTTTCGGTCGATGCTCCCGGATTCATTTCTGGTCAGCTTATATACGACCGAGGCGACAAAGCCGATCGAGTCGGCATACGCCGCTGAAGCAACATGGAACCCAGCGTGCTTCGCTTTGAAAGCCAATTCCTTCCTTCGATAGCGCCGGAAATGCCCCACCTTACGATCCATGCTTGAATAGAGGCACTGAAAGGCGGGGACGTAGAGAAGCAGCCGTCCCTTTGGAGCCAGCAATTGTCGCCATTGCGTCAGGGCCTCCAGGTCGTCCGCAATATGCTCGAGGACATTCATGGAGTAGGCCACGTCGAAAACCGATGTCGGCAAATCCGCCACGTCCGTAACCGTTGGCAAGCCCTCGGCTGCCAGTCTTTCGGCTTGTAGAAGATCGGGCTCAAAGCACAGGACATCATATCCTTCCTCACGCAATGCCCTGGCGAAGGTTCCAATCCCCGCACCGATATCTATGATTCGTTGTCCTGGGCGCAGGTGGCTCCGAATCAAGGACAAGAGAAAGGCATTGTAATTGACGGCTTCCGCCATGACCTCAAGGTTATCGGTACCGGAATACGAGTTCATCAGCCGTGTGCCCCCCCAAAGACGTACGTTCTGGACAGTCCATAGTTGAACAGCATGCCAAACACAGCACCCAGTCCGAGTGGCACGATTGGGATATTCCTGAGCGACTCGAAGAGATGTATCGACGCAACGAAGATCGCTAAATTCACCAGACCACCACCCACTTGGACCAGCACATAGCGCAAATATTGGCGACTGGCGCCACCGCCCGCGCCCCGGGAAGTGCCGAAGGTTAAAGTCCGATTCAGATACCAGGTGGTCGCTGTGGCGACGGTGAAGGACACGAGCCGCGATAGATAGATATTCCGGCCTGCCCAGGAATACAGCAGGGTCAGCAGGCCGCCATCGATCGCGAACCCAAGCACACCGATGAGGCCGAACGTGAGAATGCCGCTCGAAACATAGCGTTTCACGAAGGCCGCCGCGCGCTCAACCGCGCAGCAATTCACGCTCGAAATTCCGCTTGCTCTGATTTGCGATCGAATCCAGCAGGAGTCCGATGGCCATCATCAGCATGGCGCTGATTTCCAGCCCCGTCGCAAGAATCGCCAGTGGAACGTGGTGGATGTACCGCTCCCGAACCCAGTCGTCGAATACAGGAAGTGCCGCCACGATGCCGAGAAATGACAGCGCCAACCCGATTCCCCCAAAAAATGCCAGAGGTCGGTAATACCTGAAGATGCACGCAATCGTATAGATCACCCTTACGCCATCCTGGATGGTATTCAGTTTCGAGACGCTACCTTCCGGCCGGTCCCGGTACTCCACGGGTATCTCGATAATTCGAAAGCGCTTGTCCAGCGCATGCAAGGTCATGTCGGTTTCAACTTCGAAACCTTCCACGAGAATCGGGTAGTTTTTGACAAAACGCCGGCTGAAGGCTCGGTAGCCGCTCATGATATCGACCAGCGAAGCCCCGAACAGCCTGTTGACCAGCGATTGGACGAGGCGATTGCCGAAACAATGCAGTGGCCGCTTGTTCTCCCGCTGGTAGTGACCTGCCGAATGACGGTCACCCACCACCATATCGGCCCTGCCCTCGAGTACAGGGGTGATCAAGTCTTTTACCCGATCCGCCGGATAGGTCAAGTCGGCATCTGCCAGTACATAGACTTCCGAATCAATATCGTGGAAGGCCCTCCGAACGGCGTTGCCCTTGCCCTTTCTCGGCTCGGAGATAACGCCGCCCGTCGCCCCAGCTTCAAGAATCGCCTGTCGCGCAATTCTGCCCGTGTCGTCACTGGAGTTATTGTCGATTACCCATACCGCCGCAGACGGCAGGGCAGCGCTGAAGGCCCGAATGGTCTCTGCGACCGTTTGCTCTTCATTGTACGCGGGTAATATTATCGATATCTTGGTCATCACAATCGCGAGTCGGTGAAGATAGAGCCTGTTGAATGGTGCCTCCCTGGGGCGACTCATCCAGCGCCGTTCTAAGAGCATTCCTGCCCTTCCAGAAGTTGCCCAGGGCCACGAAGGAGATTACCCCAAGCAGGGTGAACAAAGGGGCCTGCATGGAGGCATATCGCCATACGTCAAAGGTATGAACGACAGCAATCAGCCCGTTGATCGCGATACCAAGCATGAGGGCAGCGGCACCGTGGCGTTGTATCGCAGTTGTGGGAATTCCCCGCAGCAGGCTAGAGGTGACGTGGAGAAGAAAGGCGACGAGCGCCGACGCCAACACTGCGCCTGCTACGAAATAGGATGCCGACAGTTCTGTCTCCCAGCCTACGAAGGGAGTCTCTACCAAGCCGATGAGGTCATACTTGCGGCCGCTCACCCACTGCTCATAGAGTCGTCGCAAATCCCTGCTGTCCGCGACCGTACGGTGGGATATCGAATAGGCCGATGCAACGCCCGGAAACAGCCGTCCGCCGAGGGACGCAAGTTGTGTCCCTAAGCGATGAACGAGATACCCGGGCCGATAGGCAACCGCCCGGAGATACAGATCGAAATAATAGGAAGCCTCGGCACCCGGATCCCTGGCAAAGCGCTGCGAGACGAGCTCAGCGGTCCCGCCGTATACGCATTTGTCCCCGTTGAACCCTTGCCTGCCCCAGCCCTCGACGGCTGCCGCCGCACGTGCCCCGGGCGTCAAGAATTGCGCCAAGCTGGCACGGACCTGGTCGTTGAAGTCGTCCTGCTTTGCCCGGGCCAAGTAGTCGTGAACTAGGTCAGCGCTGTTGCAGAACAAGGTCTTCGGACCGAATACCTTGCTCGTGTAAGCGTCGTATTTTCCCTGGAGCGATTTCTCCGGCAGGACCAGGACAAGGAACGACGACAGCGAAGCTACGGCGGCCACCACAGCTACCCGGCGCCGCTGCCCCGGAGGCGCGAGCCAGACTAACAGGAGAGGCACAAGAAAACCTGCCACTAGCCAGTGAGGCCTGACCAGCAAGACCAACACGCTGACCACGCACGCCACAGCGATTGCCCAACCACGGGCCCGTACGGAAGTCTCGGGCAACCCTGCCGCCGTCATCGCCAGCATGACCACTGCCAGCAGGAAGGAGAACAGCGTTTCCGCCATCACGGCGTGAGCTAGGAAAAGCGTAGGTGGATAGAAGATGTAGATCAGCAGCCAAGTCCCGGAAACGATGGCCAGGGACAGGGGAGACGCAAGCCGATTGCGTGCGGCATGGCGCGCCAGAAGCCAAACGGTCGAGGCCAGGGCGACATAGGTAGCGAAAACTAGCGCACGCTGTGCATAGACGATGGTAACTGGCTCTGGAGAAATGGACAGCAATCCCAGCAGGAACAGCGGATAGGGATAAGCCCGGCCATACCAATGGGAAAAATAGCCACGCTCCAGAGCATCGACCGCCGGTCCGAGATAGCCGATGGAATCAGGCCAAACCAGCAGTTTTGGATCAGGATAGACGATGACGCCAATCTGCACGGCAGCCAGGACACAACATATCCATAGCACGGGATCACTGCATGTCGCCCGCCCAGTTTTCATTCCCATTTCTTCAGTCGTCCCCCATTCCTTGCCGGGACAGTAGGTCGAAGAACTTCCCGCGCTTGGCAACAAGTTCGGCCCAACTGCCCCGTTCGGCGATTCGGCCGCTTTCTATAAGCACTATCTCGTCTGCCATGGCTACGGTCTTCAGGCGGTGGGCGACCAGCAGGATGGCAAACTGGCCTTTGATTTCCGCCAGCGCAGCCTGAATCGCTTCTTCGGTCACCGCATCCAATGCACTGGTCGCTTCGTCGAGCACAAGCAGCCAAGGCTGCCGGTAGAGCGCCCGTGCAATGCCGAGGCGTTGCCGCTGGCCGCCGGAAAGATTAGCCCCCCGTTCGCCGATGGGCGTGTCGATGCCCTGAGGCAGGCGTTCGATGAATTCCCAGGCATTGGCCTGGCGAGCGCATTTCTCCGCCAACGCCCGATCTGGCACGGCGTTACCCCAGGCGATGTTCTCCAGTACCGAACAATAGAACACGGGGCAGTCTTGGGAGACCAGACCGATTCTTTCCTGCCACCGCGCCAGGTCGATGTCCACGAGGGGCCGACCACCCAACGTCAGATACCCGGCGGTGGGCCGGAGCAGCCCAGTCGCCAAGTCCAGCAAGGTAGTCTTGCCGCTGCCGGAGGCCCCCACGACGGCAATGCAGCGTCCGGGCGGCAACTGAAGATTGATCTCATGGAGCACGTCAATGCCCGAAGAGAAGCGGAACGCAGTATTGTGGAAGGCCAACCCGTCGCCAAAGACGGGCGTCTGCGTTCCCGACGATGCCTGCCTGTGGGTGTCGCAAAAAGCCAAGCGTTCCTGCCACGATGCGAACCATGGAAGATAAGTGCGCGCCTGGAAGAGAAAATCCTGCGCCGCCATTATCTTGGGTACCAATCGGTAGAAGATCGCCAGGAAGACGAGCACTGCCGCGGCTGGCCTTTGTTCCAGCACTAACTGCCAATAGAGAAATCCGGATATGAAGGAGATCGCTGCGGCCTCTACTCCATGGCGCAGGGCCGCTGGATACACCTGGCTGTCGAAGTATGCCGAGGCATATCCCCGATAGGCGTCTTCCGCATCGATTCTGGCTTGCCCGGTGAGTCCCGTAGAGCGGAAGAATTTCAGATTTCCGAAAACATCGGCAATGCGTACGCTGATGACCGCAATGGAGTCGGAAAGACGGGCGACATGGCGCTGCACCGGCCGAGAGGCCAGGCGAAAGAGTAAGGCCGCAGCCGCCCCGAATCCCAACGTGTAGGCCGTCATTTCGGCGGACATCACGAAGGCGGCCAACACCAAAGGTAGTGCCGTCAGCATCGCTCCGATGCCAGTGAGGAACTGGCGCACGCCGTAGGCCATTTGATTGCCCTCAACGAGCAGGGACTTGGCGACATCTCCCTGCCGCAACGAGGCAAACGGTTCCCATGCCACCTCGAGCAAGGCGCTGGCCATGACGGTGCCGGCACGTACTTCGATGCTGTTGCGGACTCGTAAAATGACGACTTCACCAGCCAATTTGAGCAGGGCCGATGCT
The DNA here is from genome assembly GCA_035255045.1 of Rhodocyclaceae bacterium. Classification (GTDB taxonomy): domain Bacteria; phylum Pseudomonadota; class Gammaproteobacteria; order Burkholderiales; family Rhodocyclaceae; genus JAGTRP01. The sequence continues at coordinate 7,213 of DATFAA010000017.1, forward strand.
GCCCCTGCAGCTGCCAGCAACAAAAGTACTGGCAAGAGGCCGAAGTTCCGGGGCCCGATTATCTGCATCAGGAGAACGTCAACTCTCGCCGCCGCATTTCCGCCGATCAAGCTTCCGAGGACAGGCATGAGAAGCAGCAGGGAGAAGGCTTCCATGGCCCCCCCCAAGCCCTGAAGAATAATCCCGGCCAGCGCTTGACCCCGGAACCCTGCGAGCATGCTCCAGTAGATGCGTGTCACTTGGCACCTGCTCCAGGGATCAATTCCGCGTCTACATGCTTCGGGGCATCGCCTCGAACCCAGGCCCCAAGAAGCATCTCTGGCGCTGCAATGGGGCGATTCATATGCCACCACATAGCGGTAACAGCCAACCCTGTTGCCAAAACCGCGGCGCCAGATACCAGGTCGGAGAGACGCTGCCAGTGTTCGAGTTGGCGGACAAGATCAGGTCCGATGCTTCCTGCACGAACAGCCATCCCATACCCAGGCCCAACCCGGCCACCGCAACGCAGAAGGTTGACGCATAGGCGCGAGAACGAAGCGTCACGTGTTTCGTGCTGGCGAAGCTGATTGACCACCCGAGGAGCAGCACCAACAGCATCTGTGACACTGGGGCATTGAGGACGCCCGTCACCATTCCATGAGCCAGCAGAGCGAGCAATCCGCCGAACAGAGCAAGGGTCAGGCGGACATCCTCGGTCTGGTCGCGGCCTATTCGCATTCCGATCCGAATCAGTAGCCAAGCCACGCCCGCAGTCACCGCTAGAGCGACGGGCAGCCCCCACTCGACCGCCAACTGCAAAACCGCGTTGTGCGGATGGGCGGCGTCGCCATTGTCGGGATTAAGGGGATCATGGAAATCCGTCTTCATGAAGCAGCCGTAGTGCCTTCCGCCTATGCCCAACCAGGGAGCGGAGGACATCAAGCGAAACGATTTTTCAACCAGTTGGCCGCGCCCCGAGGAGTCATATCTCGCGACCACGCCTGTCACCGGAACACTAGCTTCGGCGGGCGCGCCGCGTCCCTGCCCGGGATCGCCGAGGGAGACCGACCATGGTGCATAGAGCACGATTATCAACCAGTAGAGAACGAAGCCCGCCCCCCAGCACAACATGTACATTCGAAATTGGCGCAGGTAGCCTTTACCGCCAGCCAGGAAGAGAAGGCAGTGGGCGACGATCTGGCCGGCGAGGATGCTCCTGGAACCGGCGACGAAAGCCAGCATGTAGAACAGACCGACCAGCAACCAGCCCAGGACTCGGCTGCGCCGACCCGACAGATAGCGCTGCACGGCCAGCGGAGCCAGGAAGAGCAGCACCGATTGGAAGTCGGAGAAATATCGCGATTTGCTGAATCCGGGAAAGGCTGTTGCCACCGACCGGAAGTCATAGGAAAACAGGTAATCAGAATTGGTAACAAAGAACCAGAAGGTATAGAGCAGAGCAGCGATCCCCGCTGGAGCAAGCCAATACTTTTCCCAATGTCCCTTCGCCTGATTGAACAACCAGGCGGAGAATAGCGCCAGCAGGGTCAGGGCGTGCATCCATGCCCAGTCCAGCAAGGCCGCTCTCGGATAGTAGGCGATCAGGGCTGAAGTCGCGGAGAGCCCGGCAATGGCAACCCAACTCCGCAGGACAACGGTGGAGACGGGAAATCGGAATCGCCCGGAAGCGACGTTGAGCAGCATCAGACTCAGTCCCGAACCGATCAGCGCTCCTTGAAAGATCCGTTGCCAATCCCAAACCCTAATCCCCGGAAAAGTGTCGGCCGGGCCTGGCACGAGGGGCACAAAGGGCAAGAAGAAGGCTCCTGCGATCAGGCATGCCCAAGCTGCCCCTGGCAGCAAGGGAGAACTGTCACGCTCGAGACAACCGGCGGAAATCATCGCTCGCGAGGACTGGCCGACAGGTCGCTTTCCCCGACAAAGCGCATGAAGGCAGCTTCCAGGGATAGGGCTGGCCTGACTTCAAGCAGAGTGTGGCCCGCTGCTCGCAAGGCCTCCAGCACGCTCCAGAGACACTCTCCCGGAACCTCGGCGTGCCAGCGGCCGTCGGTGTCCGGCGACATGCCGGGAACCGGCTGCTGGCCGACACTGCGGACTGTGAGCAACTGTTCGCCACCGACCAACTCGGCTGGGGACCGAACGGTCCTGATTTCACCCTTGTGAATCAAGGCGAAGCGGTCGGCAACCCGCTCCACATCGTGGAGAACGTGGGAAGTGAAAAATACGGTACCGCCGCTTCGGCGGTAGTCCGCCAGAATATCCACCACATCCTTGCGGCCGATGGGGTCCAGCCCGGACAAGGGCTCGTCCAGAATCAGAACCTTTGGCTGCACCACCATGGCATGGGCCAGAGCGACCCGCTGGACCGTTCCCTTTGACAGCTCGCGCACGCGCCTCGTCGCCACATGGGCCACTGAAAATCTCTCGAGCCACTGGAGGCAGGACGCCCTCGGATCATCGAGCCGCAAGCGGTGCATGGTCACCGAGTTAAGGAGCAGGTCCATCGGCGTCAGCATTTCATGGAGCGCAGGCGATTCCGGCACGTAGCCGACACCAAGCCGAGCCTCCGACTCGCGGGCGGACACGCCATTCAGCGTCACCTGCCCGGAATAGTCGCTGATGATGTTCAGCAGTACCTTGATAGTGGTGGATTTCCCTGCCCCATTGGGGCCCACGAAGCCGAATGCCTCCCCGGCCTCGACGCTGAAAGAAACATTCTTGAGTGCCTGGACCTTCCGCCTCTTGGTGCGGTATTCCTTGGAGAGGCCGCTCACTTCGATCAAGGCTGTCATCTATTTCCTCTGCCCTTCCAAGACGAACTGCTTCAGTTCAAAGCGTCCGTTGCTGAACTCGTACCCGATTCCCAGCGGGTCCACAGGAAATTCCTTCAAGACCCCGGTCCGCAGCAAATCCGCAGGATCGATCAAGGCCACCTTGGATCTCGACTCATAATCAGCCTGTGCCTGACGCAAATTGACCAAGCCCTGCAGTCGACCGATACGCTTTTCCAGAGCTTCCTTCAACGCGGGGTCCCGCGCCCGCGACTTTTCCTGGGCTAGGTATCGAAGCGCCGCCTTGGCGTCGTCGAATTGCCTGGCCTGGATATTGATCGCCAAGACATTGAAGTGATTGGCCACTTTCGGATCTGCGGCGCGGAGCGCAGCCTCCCGGATGGACACTACTGCGGCTGCCGGGTCGTGTGCGAAGAAATGCTGATTCAAGCCCAGCATGAACGCCGCCCACTCGTCCCAGAAGCGGCATTTCGCAGCCCTTCCCAGAGTGTCCAGGGCAGGCCTCACCGCACCGCCGGAAGACAGAAAAGCACTGGCCATATAGTACGCGTCTTCGTGGCACGGATTGAGACGGGAGACCCCCTCGTGCAGCCGAACGAAGAAGCCGAGACTTTCCTGGTCTGTGAGCCGCCCCGAAGTCAGGATTCGTGCCGTCTCCACATTGGCTGCCAAGAAAGAATCCCCTCCGTAGAGCAATTTCAGGATCGCGGGATGCAGGACGACGTCGCCGTTGGCCATTGCCTTCGCCTGTGACGACACCACCGGCACTCGAGCCACCGCCAGCAAAAAGAGGAACGCCGCAAGCGAACCGACAGCCAGCAAGACCCCGCGCAGACGTGAAGAGTCCATGACTCGACTATCCGAACTGTCGCCGCTCGAAGCGCCAGCAGGCGATCGCCAGCAGGACCGCTGCATAAGCTAGAGCCATGACCAGCAGCCACCCACCTTCGGCCGGAATGAGCGCTGCCTTGTCGTACAGCGCAGCAGCCCGGATGTCGAGGGAGCCAAGATCAGGCAGGATGTAGCGCAGCCACGCCAGATTGGCTCGGTATTGTTCGGCCGAGACCATGATCGTCTCATCTTCGTGCAAGAGGCGGATCACTCCCGACAGGCTGCGCGCCACGACCATGAACCCTGTGGAAACGAGCAGCACTAGGTTCGGCACCGTGGCGAGGACAGCCAACACGGTCGCAAACGCCGTAATGACGAGAAAATCCACCACATTGAAGGTGCTGACCAGGAATAGCAGTGCCCCTGTGTTGATTGGCGTGCCCTGTTCGTAGGCCGCCCCCAGCACCTTCACCCATAGGGCCAACGCAAAGGTCATGGCAAGAAGTGCGATGCCCAGAAGCATAATGACAGCCGCAAACCGGCCTAAAAGGAAGCCGGTGCGCGAGCGTGGATAGGTCAGGCTGGAGAATATGAGCCGCCGCTCGATTTCCTTGGCGACCAACTCCTGGACATAGAGAATTCCGAGAACCGGAATGAACACCCGGAGGAAAGACAGCCCCATGTCGAGTGCCACGGTCTGCGGCTGTCTGCCGCTGAACTGGAATCCGACCCAGGCAAAAGCCAGGAGAAAGACCATGCCTAAGCCGATGGTCAGCAGGACTCTTGAGCGATAGGCCAGCAGCAGGGCAAACCGGAAGTCTTGAATCAACTTGCCTCCAACAAAAAAGGGGAGCCTAAGCTCCCCACGCTGTACCAGCAACGATCAGGTGTTGGACGCGGTAGTAGCGGCGGCGTTGGCGCAGGTTTGAGCATTGGCAGCCACGCTCGCGCAGGTGGCGGTCTCGATCGCGCCGCCCTTGTTGGCCAGACCGAACTGCTTGTTCTGACCGGCGGTGCTGGCAACACCGATGCCAATATAGCCGGTGGTCGTATTGCAGTCGTAACCGCCCTTCACGTTATTGGAAAGACGGGGGGTCACGTCGGTATTGATCAGGGTGCAGGCACCACTGGACCCGCCGGTCACCGCCGTACCGTTGGTCATGGTCGTACCGGCAAAGGCAGCACCAGCAGCAGCCACCAGGCTCACAGCCATAATGATTTTCTTCATTTCAATCTCCTAGGCAGCTGTAATCAGTTGGCGGCAGCAACAAAGACGGTGAGGTTGTTCTTCGCATCCGCCTGGGCGGTGGAATCATTGGCCTTCTTCTGATAGTCGCTGAAAGCCGGAATCGCGATGGCGGCCAGGATGCCGATGATCGCCACGACGATCATCAGCTCGATGAGGGTGAAGCCCTTTTGCATCTTTTTCATTCGAAATCCTCCTTATTCAGAGTAACGGACCGATATTCCGTTGCTTTCTACCTAACACAATCCGTGCCAGGCAAAACCCCAAGCTGGTACGCTGTTTACCGTACAGAGCTACTGTGAACTGCCGAATTTCGTCACATAGTTACCAGCACCGTCAGTTTTCGACGGCCCGGGCTTGTCCGACATCGATCTGGGACGCATCCAGGAAGCGCTCGGCGTAGGCGGAGAACACCCGCTTATCCATGAACACGGCAAAGAGATCCGGGTCGATGTGCCCGCCGTTCTTGAAGTTCTCCATGATCGCCAGGGCCTGGGAGAGCTTCATCGCCTCCTTGTAGGGCCGGTCCTTGGCAGTAAGGGCCTCGAAGATGTCGGCGATTCCCATCATGCGCGCCTGCCAACTCATCTCCTCCCGCTTCAGGCCCTTCGGATAGCCCTTGCCATCCATGCGCTCGTGGTGGCCGCCGGCATATTCCGGAACATTCTCGAGGTGCCGGGGCCACGGCAGCTGCTCGAGCATCTTGATGGTGGCGACGATGTGGTGATTGATGATCTCCCTTTCCTTCTGGGTCAGGGTGCCGCCGCGAATGGTGAGGTTCTCCACCTCGTCGTCGGTGAGGAAAGGTACTTCCTCACCCGCTTCGTTGCGCCACTTGTAGTCGCGGCCAATGCGCTGAACCCGGGCGACGTCCTCGTCGCTCATGCGCTCGCCGCCGATGTTGACCCTGTGCAGGAAGGTCCTGTCCTGGTCATAGAGGCCAATGCGCAGCCGGTAGCGCCTTTCCTGCTCGCCGGGGTCGCCGCCGGAAGCGACGGCGCGCAGCATGTCGATCTCGGCTTCCCGCTTCAGGACTTCGAAGCGGGTGTCCAGGAGCCCGATGCGGTCGAAGATGGTCTGCAGCTTGGTGGCCTTGTCCACCACGTGCACCGGCGTCGTCACCTTGCCGCAGTCGTGGAGCAGGGCTGCGATCTTCAGCTCGTAGCGGTCCTTCTCGGTGAGCTTGAACTCGGCCAATGGCCCTTCCGCCGTCTCGTTCACCGCTTCCGCCAGGAGCATGGTCAGCTCGGGCACCCGCTGGCAGTGCCCGCCGGTATAGGGCGATTTGTCGTCAATCGCGGTGTTGATGAGGCGGATGAAGGACTCGAACAGCTCCTCCAGCTGCAGCAGCAGATGGCGGTTGGTGAGGGCGATGGCGGCCTGGGAGGCGAGGGACTCGGCCAGGCGCTGGTCGGCCTTGGAGAAAACGGTGACCTTGCCGTCTTGCGGATCGATGGCGTTGAGGAGCTGGAGAACCCCGATGATCTCGCCCTCATGGTTCTTCATGGGCACGGTCAGGAAAGACTTGGAGCGATAGCCGGTGCCGGCGTCGAATTTGCGGGTGCCGGAGAAGTCGAATCCCTCGGCCTCGTAGGCATCGGCGATATTGACCGTCTTGCCCGTCATGGCGGCATAGGCCGCAACGTTGCTGTCGTTGGGCGAGCCGTCGTCCCGGTACAGGACGACATCAGGGAACTTGCTGGAAACGGGCGTGCTGCTGGCGCCGCCGAAGGCGATGCCCAGGGAATCGGTGCGGACGATCTCGAAACAGAGCCGCTGCCGGTCCTCGGATATGCGGTAGAGGGTGCCGCCATCGGCGCGGGTGATCGCCTTGGCCGCCAAGAGTATCTTCTCCAGCAGCCGGTCAAGGTCACGCTCCCTGGAGAGCGAGACGCCGATGTCGTTGAGCTGCTCCAGGCGCTTGAATAGGCCCTCGACGGTTTCCATAGCCCCCTCTACTTGATGCAGACCGCCCGGACCTGCTTCATGTCGGTGACGCCCTGCATCACCTTTTCCATGCCGTCCATCTTGAGGGTCCGCATGCCCTCGTTCAGGGCGCAGGCCAGGATTTCCGCGACCCGGGCCTTTTCCTGGATCAGCTTCTTGACCCGGTCGGTGCCCACCAGCAGCTCGTGCAGGCCCACCCGTCCCTTGTAGCCGGTTCCGCTACAGGCGTCGCAGCCCTTGGGGTGGTAGAGAGTGAATTTACCGTCCTTGGCATATCGGCTCGTCCATTCCTGTTGGATGGCATCCATGGAGCCCTTGGGGTCCTTCCTCCAGAAATCGGTGTTGCCCAGCTCCTCGCAGTACTCGGTGAGCATGTGCTGGATTTCCGCCGGCTCCGCCTGGTAGGCCTCCTTGCAGTTCTTGCACAGGCGCTTCGCGAGGCGCTGGGCCAGGATGCCCAGGAGGGCGTCGGCGAAATTGAAGGGGTCCATGCCCATGTCGAGGAGGCGGATGACGGACTCCGGCGCCGAATTGGTATGCAGGGTGGCGAAGACCAGGTGGCCGGTGAGGGAAGCCTCGATGCCGATACCCGTGGTCTCGGCGTCGCGCATTTCGCCCACCATGATGATGTCCGGGTCGGCCCGCAGGAAGGCCCGCATGACGGTGGCGAAGTCGAGGCCGGCCTTCTTGTTCACCTGCACCTGGCGCAGGCCCTTCTGGGTGATTTCCACCGGGTCCTCGGCGGTCCAGATCTTGGTGTCCGGCGTATTGAGGTAGCCCAGCACCGAGTGCAGGGTCGTGGTCTTGCCGGAACCGGTCGGGCCGCAGACGAAGAAGAGGCCGTAGGGCTTCTCGATGCACTTGATGAGGTTGTCGTGGTTGCGCGGGGAAAGGCCCAGCTGGTCCAGTTTGATGGGCTCGCCGGCGGCCAGGATGCGCATCACCACGTCCTCGACGCCGCCGGCGGTGGGAATGGTGGCCACCCGCAGCTCGATGTCCAGGGGCCCGTACTTCTTGAATTTGATCTTGCCGTCCTGGGGCTTGCGCTTCTCCGAGATGTCCAGGTCGCACATGATCTTGAGGCGGGTCACCAGGGCATTGCGGTAGGACGCCGGCACCTCGATGTAATTGACCAGGGAGCCGTCCTTGCGGATGCGGATGATGGTCTTTTCCTTGCCCGGCCGCGGCTCGATATGGATGTCCGACGCCCCCTGCTGGTAGGCCTCGACGATGATCTTGTTCACCAGCCGCACCAGTTCGTTATCGGCGGCGGCGGTGATGTCGTCGGAGCCGGCGTCAGCCCCCTCCTCGCCCTCCCCCAGGTCCGACAGCAGATCGGTCACCGAACCCATGTCGGCCAGGGCGCCGAAGAACTGGTCCACGGTCTGGCCGAATTCCCGGTTGGTGGTCACCCGATAGACGATCTTGCTCTTCGGGAAGACGTTGTTGGCCACCCGGGAATTACGCACCCGCTCCGGGTCCGGCGAGAGGATGACCACTCCGTCCTGGTTTTCCTCGAGGGGCAACCAGCGGCTCTCGTCCACGTACTCCCGCTTGATATTGCGCAGGAGGTCCATGGGCTTGATGCGGTCCGCCTTGAAGGGTTCGTAGGCGGTGCCGAAGAACTTGGCCAGGGCATCGCCGATGGCGGCCGGCTTGACGCCCCAGTCCTTGAGCAGCACGTCCTCCAGCTCGACGCCCTGCTGGCGGGCCGACCGCTGGGCCTGTTCCATGTCGGCGGCGGAAATGAGACCGTCGGCCACCAAGTGGTCGTACTTGGAACGGATGGCGAAGGCCGGCCGCTGGCGCTGGGTAAGGGCGATGGCCAGGGTCTGGACCAGTTCGCCCACGCCCTCCTCGGCCATGGCCGAAAAAGGCACGTCCGCCTTGTTGTTGATGAGCTGCAGGACGCCCAGCAGGTCGCCGCCGGCGTCGATGACCGGAGCCACCAGCATCTGCTTGGAGCGGTAGCCGGTACGCCGGTCCACCTCCTGCAGGAATTGGATTTTGGGGTTGTACTGCCTGAGTTCGGACTCGTCGTACACGTCCCGGATATTGACGGTCCGCTTGGTGGACGCCACGTAGCCGGCGATGCTCTGCTCGCTGATGGGAAGTTTGATGTCCCGGAAGGAATTGAGGCCGGTCTTGACCTTGGAGACGATGGACTGCTTGTCCTCGCTGACCACGTACACCGTCAGGCGGTCGGCGTTGAACAGGTTGCAGATGTCCTGGGACAGCTCCAGCATGATCTCGTCGACGTTGCGGGTCGCATGTATCTTGTTGGTGACAGTCTGCAAATTCTTGAGAAAGACCAGGCGGCTCGCCACGTCCCCGGCCCCCGCGGTTTCCATCTTGGAAGCGACGCCCATGGTCAGTGCCCTCCCCGGCCGGCCAGGCCGCCTTCCAGCCAGAAGGCGTTGAAGCCGTGCTGGGCCAGGAGGAAGGCCGCCGTCGAACTGCGACGCCCACTCTGGCAATAGACGATGTACTCCCGCTCCCGGTCGAGGAGGCCGAAGGCCGTCCGGATTTCGTTGAGGGGGATGTTGATGGCCCCCGGCAGGCCGTCGGAGGCGAATTCCACGGCATAGCGCACGTCCAGCCACTGGGCGTTGTCCTCCACCACCCGGCGTTCCGCCTCGGCCCTGGAGACGCCATGGAGCAGGGGCGTGCGCAGCAGTTCGATGAAATCGGGCTTGGCCAGGCGCAGGACCACGCCGTCGGTCTTCATGCGCACGGTGGCGTTGCGCTTGGCGTCGGACACCAGGGCCTCCTCGCCAAAGGCGTCGCCGCCCTTCAACTCGGCCAGCAGGATGTCCGAGCCGCCGATGCGGCGCAGCACCTCGCAGCGGCCGGTCTCGATCAGGTAGTAGTAGTCGCCCTCGTCCCCTTCCCGCACCATGACCTGCCCGCGCTTCACCTTGACCCGCTCGAAGCGCCGCAGCAGCCCCTGCACATGGGCCGGCGGCAGCTGCCCCAGGCCGCCGGCAGCCAGGGCGTGGGCGGAGAAGGCGCCGGACATGGTGCGCCACAGGTTGGCATCCTCCGGCTTGGGCACGGCGACGTCGGAGGCCGAGGACAGCTCGTCCCAGGTCATCATCAGGTCGAGGAGATCGGCATCGACGCGGACCAGGTCCACATCGGTAATGGCCTTGCCCTCGGCCGGCGGCGCCGCCTTGTAGCCCAGAGGCCAGTTGGCCATCTCGCAGCCGCCCACGATCAGGCGCATGCTGCCGTCGGGCATGACGATCTTCAGCTCGCCGGCCAGGACGTAGATGAGCTGGCCCTTGGCCGAGGCGACCCGGAAGGGATCGACGCCCAGGTGATGATGCTCGGGCCGGCAGAAGGCCGCCAGCTCCTCCCGGCGCTTGCCGGACAGGCCCCGGATCGGTTCGAGGCGGCCGAGGGTTTGGGGATTGAGGTGTTCCATGACGCTTAGAATTCCAGGACCTGGTTGTTCTGCAGCATCTTGGGTTTGAAATCGCCCAGGTATTCCGCGATTTCCTCCATGGTCAGTTCGATCTGGCCCGGCTTCAGATGGGTGATGTAGATGTCGCAGTTGCGCTCCAGCTTCTGCAGCTCGTTCGCCAGCATGCTCGGGCACAGGTGCTTGGAAGCGATGGCGAGGCGCTCCTCCCGGTTGGAGAAGGCGCATTCGATGATGAGGTGCTTCAGGTTGGCGATGCGGTTGACCGCCTGCCAGAAGGCGTCGCAGCCGCCGGTATCGCCAGAGAAGACGAGGCTGCCCTGGGGCGATTCCAGGTGATAGCCCACCGCCGGTACCGTGTGCTCCGCAGGCAGCGCCGTGATGTGGCGCCCGTTCAGGCTCAGCTTCTCACCCACCCGGATGGCCTGGAAGCGCATGAAGGGCTTGGCGGCGTTGGGGATTTCGGAGAAATCCGGCCACACCGCCCAGTTGAAGACATGGTTCCTGAGGATGGTGATGACGGCGTCGGTGCCATAGACCGTCAGGGGCTTGCTGCGGCGGTCCCCCACCGTATCCACCATGAGGGGCAGGGAGGCGATGTGGTCCAGATGGGTATGGGTGAGGAAGACGTGGTCGATCACCGCCAGCTCGGCGATGGACAGGTCGGCCACCCCTGTACCGGCATCGATGAGGATGTCGTGGTCGAGGAGCAGGGACGTGGTCCGGAGATGCCTGCCGCCGATGCCGCCGCTGCAGCCCAGGATTCTCAGCTTCATGGTCATTTGGTCTTGAAGGTGGTTACGCCGTCCCAGTTCTCCCCCGGCGGATTGGCCCGCAGGTACTGGATTCGTTCGCTGTAGAGCTGGTAGAGCCGCACATCGGGATGGCGCTGGAGCAGATTGTACAGTTGCGCCTCCGCCCCATCCCACTCCTGGGCGCGGTAGAGGCGCAGGGCATGCTGCCAGAGCTTGAGTTCGTCCATGACTTCCTGGGGCACTTCCCCGGCCGCGCCCAGGGGCTCGTAGATTGCCACCGGCTCGTCCTTGCCCTTGACCCGCACCCGGTCCAGTTCCCGGAAGACGATGTCCTTGAGCAGCCCCCGGGTGGCTTCCCCGGCGACGATGCCGACGCCGTATTCCTTGGTGAGGCCCTCGAGGCGGGAAGCCAGGTTCACCGCATCGCCCATGACCGTGTAGGCCTGGCGCACCGGCGAGCCCATGTCCCCCACCGTCATGGTGCCGGTATTGACCCCGACCCCGATATGCAGCGCCGGCCAGCCCCGGGCCCGGAAGGGCTCGGCCAGCTTCTGTATCTCCCGCTGCATCTCCAGGGCGCTGAGGACGGCGTGGCGGGCATGGTCGGCATCGGCCACCGGGGCGCCCCAGAAGGCCATGATGGCGTCGCCGATGTACTTGTCCAGGGTGCCCCGGTTGCGGCGGATGACGCTGGTCATGGGGCCCAGGTAGGCGTTCATGAGCTGTGCCAGTTCCTTGGGGTCGAGACCCTCGGAAATCGTGGTGAAACCCCGCACGTCCGAGAACAGCACGGTCAGCTCCTCCTTGCGGCCCTCCATGCTGTAGTGCTCGGGGTCCCGGGCCATCTCGTCCACCAGCTCCGGCGGCACGTATTGGCCGAAGAGCCCGGTGAGCTGGCGCTTGGTGCGGGATTCGACGAAATAGCCCCAGGACATGTTGAGGGCGAAGAGCGCAGCCACCAGGAAGAGGCTGGAAGCCAGGGGCAGGACCAGGGCCGCAGACTGCCACAGCCAGAAATTGAGGGTGAGGATGAAGGCCAGGGTCACCGCCATCAGCAGGGAGGAGCGGAAGGGCGACAGGAGGGGCAACAGGAAGGCCATCAGGCCGCCGAAGAAGAGCAGCTGCACCACCTCCGCCCCGAGGACATAGGAGGGTTTCTGCTTGACGCTGCCGTCCAGGATGCCGGCGATCAGGTTGGCGTGGATTTCCACCCCGGGATAGGTCGCCCCCACAGGGGTGGACCGCAGGTCCATGAGGCCCGGCGCGGTGGTGCCCACCAGCACGATCTTATTCTGGAGCCGGGCCGGATCGACCCGGCCATTCAGCACATCCACCGCCGACACGTAGGGGAAGCTGCGCTCCGCCCCCCGGTAGGGCACCAGGGCGGCGCCGAATTCATCCACCGGCACCTTGAGGGCGCCCCGGGGCGTAACCACCTCCAGCCATTCCATGATGGCCTCGGGGTCCGGGTAGCCCGGCCGCAGCTCGGCCCCGCCCAGCAGGGTCCGCACCATGGCCAGGGACAGGGCTTCGTAATAGGCGCCGCCGTACTCCACCACCAGGGGCACCCGGCGGGACACCCCGTCGAAATCCGGCAGGGGATTGAAGTGGCCGGCGCCGGCGGCCCGCTCCTGGAAGAGGGGCAGATTGCCGCCGAAGCCCTTCCAGTCGATGAAGAAGGCGAGATGGTCCTTGAAGTAGCCGGCCGGGAAAACCGGCGTCGGCAGGGCCCCGCCCTGGCGGGCGTCGGTCAGGTTGGAGAAATAGTAGCCCAGGACCACCGGCCGCCCCTTCAGGGTGTCGGCGAACAGGCGGTCGTAGTTGAGGCTGGTCCGCAGGCCGTGGAGGGCGGCCTGGTAGGCGGGCACTGCCCGCAGGGGGCCACGGCCGATGTCCTCCAGCACCTTGAGGCCGGAACTCTCGTCCGGCTCGGCGAAAACCACGTCGAAGCCCACCACCGCGACCTTGTAGTCGTCGGTCAGGCGCTTCACCATGGCGGCCACCGCGTTCCGGCTCCAGGGCCAGCGCCCGGCCTCGGCCAGGCTCTTTTCGTCGATGTCGACGATGACGATGCGGTCATCCACGGTGTTGGGGGCCGACAGCCGCACCCGGACGTCGTAGAGGTAGGCGTCCACCAAGCTGAGGAAGGGAATCTGCCACAGGCGGGCGGCATGCCCGATGAAGAGCAGGACGCAGGCGACGCCCAGCAGGAAGCGGAAAATGTGCTTTCTCAAGCCGGCCCCGGGCTGTGCATGGTGGGCCTTCTCAAGCCTTGAAGAAGAATTCCATCTTCACCCCGGCGATCTCGATGACGTCGTGGTCAGCCAGGGCGTGGGCCTGGTCATCGAGGACCTTGCCGTTGAGCACCGGGAACTGGGCGCCCTCGACATGGGTGATGAAGTAGCCGTGGGGTCGCTTGGCGATCACCGCCACCTGGACGCCGGGCTTGCCCAGGGTGGTGAGGGTCTTGGTGAGTTCCAGCTCCTTGCCGGTATTGGCGCCGGTCAGCAGCTGGATGGCGGCGACCTGGGGGGCCGGCGCCGCGGCGGGGCTGGCGGCGAATTTTGGCGGCTCCATGCCGGGATGGGTATCGCTGTGGCTCCTGGCGGGCGCCGCCGGCTGGGCCCCGCCGGGGCGCAGGACCATGGTCTTGTCGAAATCGGGCGCCCCGCCGGCGATCGCCGGGTCGTTGATGTACTTGAGCCGGTATTTGCCAAGCTCGACCACGTCGTTGTTGCGCAGGAAATGCTTCTTCACCGGCTGGCCGTTCACCAGGGTGCCGTTGGTGCTGCCCAGGTCCTCGAGGAAGGAATCGTTGAGGATGGTGACGATGGCGGCGTGCTCGCCGGAAATGGCCAGATTGTCGATCTGGATGTCGTTGTGGGGTTTGCGCCCGATGGTCATGCGCTCCTTGTTGAGGCTGATTTCCTTGAGCACCAGCCCTTCCATCGAGAGAATCAATTTCGCCATGTTGCCCTTCCCTTCACTTCAACCAGGCCAGCAGCTTCTGCCACCAGCCCTGCGGCACGGCGAAATCACCCCGCACCTTGACCAGGATAACTGAAACGTTGTCCCTGCCGCCATTGTCGTTGGCCATCTGGATGAGCTGGTCCGCGGCCAGCTCCAGATTGGCGGCAAGGGTCTGGACGGTGAGGCCGATCTCACCGTCGTCCACCATGTCGTTGAGACCGTCCGAGCACAGGAGGTAGATATCCCCGGGCTCGACCTCGTAGTCGTGGATTTCAGGCACTACCTGGGCATCGACCCCCAGGGCCCGGGTCACCAGGTTCCTGTTCTGGGAATGGCGGGCCTCCTCGGGGGTGATCATGCCGCTGTCCAGCTGCTCCTGCAGCAGGGAATGGTCCCGGGTGATGGGCCGGAAGTCGTCGCCCCGCAGGCGGTAGAGCCGGGAATCGCCGATGTGGGCCACGCTCACCTTGTTGTCGTAAAACCAGGCCATTACCAGGGTGGTACCCATGCCGGCGTACTGGGGCTGGCTCTGGGCGGTGTTATAGATGGCGGCGTTGGCGGCGACCACCTCTTCCTCGATATGACGATGGGCAGCCGGCTTGCCGGTGGCCGGATCGACGGCCTCGGGCCGGCAATCGCCGGAATGCTGGAGAAGGCGGGCGAAATTGCTCGACAGGAGGGTGGTGGCCATGCCGCTCGCCACCTCGCCGGCGTTGTAGCCGCCCATGCCGTCGGCCAGGATGGCAATGCCCTGCTCGGCGCTGCCATAGACCGCATCCTCGTTATGGGAGCGCACCAGGCCGGGATCGGTCCGGGTGACGACTTCCAGGGCATCGGCAAGATTCATTATTGTTCTTTCCCTTGTTCAGAACTGGATATCGACTCCGGCGGCGGTTTTGTCTTCGAGGCTGGCCAGGCACTTCCTGAGGTCGGCCGCCATCTCGGCGCCGCGCTGGTAGCGCTGGGACAGGTCCTTGCTCATGGCCTTGTCGATCACCGCCACCACCGCCGGCGGCAGGGCGGGGTTGAGGGTGGTGATGTCCACCGGAGGCTCGTTGGCGATCTTGAACATGAGCTGGGCCATGGACTCGCCGACGAAGGGCAGCTGGCCGCAGCACAACTGGTAGAGGGTTACCCCCAGGGAAAAGAGGTCGGAACGGCCGTCGATCTTCTTGCCGGCCAGCTGCTCCGGCGACATGTAGGACGGCGTACCCAGGACCATGCCGGTCTTGGTCTTGCTGGAATCGGTGATGCGGGCGATGCCGAAATCGGTGACCTTGACCTGTTCCGCCTCCGGCTCGTACATGATGTTGGCGGGCTTGATGTCGCGATGGACGACGTTTTTCTGGTGGGCGTAGTCCAGGGCCTCGGCCACCTGGGCGACGATGGACAGCGCCTTGGGCAGGGACAGCAGCTTGTCCGGCTTGGTGTAGGGGACAAGGTCCTTGCCCTTGAGGAATTCCATGGCGATGTAGGCCAGGTCGTGCTCCTCGCCGGCGTCGTACATGGTGACGATATTGGGATGGTTGAGGCGCCCCGCCGTCTCCGCTTCCCGGAAGAAGCGCTCCTTGACGTCGGCCAGTTCGTCCTCGTCGAACTCCTGGGAGAGGGCCATGGTCTTGATGGCGACGATGCGGTTGATCTTGGGGTCGCGGCCCAGGTAGACCACTCCCATGGCGCCCTTCCCCAGTTCCTTCTCCACCTGGTAGCGGCCCAGCATGGGCTTTTCCACCTGGCCGTCGGCGAGAATGACGGTGCCGCCCCCGGTCTGGCCGCGGGCGCCCCCCAGCATCACGGTCTCCGACATCTGCTTGGCCCGGGCGATGCGCTGAGGCAGGTCGCGGAAATTGAGATTGAAGTCGGCCATGTAGCGGAAGACAGCCTCGGCCTTGTTGAACTGACGCTTCCTTTCGTAATCCAGGGCCAGGTTGTAGAGGTTCTCCATGAGCCCTTCGTCCATCGGGCACTTGCGGAATTTGTCGAAGGCCATGTCGAGCTGGCCCTGGCCCTGGAAGGCGAGGCCCAGCATGCGGTTGGATTCCGCCGACTCCATCTCGGACTTCTGCTTGCCCCGCTCGGTGTGGAGGAAGCGCTTGGTGGTCAGGGTGAGATGACCGACCAGCAGCAGGGCTGCGGCGGCCATGAGCTGAATCCACATGCCGGCGCCGACCATGAGGCCGAAGTGGGTGCCCACCAGGGCGGCCAGCAACAGGGCCGTGGCCAGCGCCCCCACGCCCGCCGACAGCCGGGGCAACAGGAGGGCCAGGTAGAGCCCGACCACCAGGGAGGCGCCGAGGCCAGCCCAGGGGCCCCAGGTCGGGGTGACGAAGAAATGCTCCTGGAGGATGCTCGAGACTGCGTTGGCCAGGGTCAGCACCGGCGCCATGGCCGGGGAGACGGGAGTGACCTGGGCGGTGCCGACGCCGGCGGCGGTGGCGCCGATGAGGACGATCTTGCCGCTGTACTTGGCGGCTGGAATCTTGCCCATCAGCACATCGTAGAAGGAATCGACCTGGAAGGCGGGCCGCCCCTCGCTCCCCTTGTAGAAGAAGGTGTTCATCTGGGTGGCGGCGTCGGTGGGGATACGCAGGTTGCCCAAGCGGACTTCCTTCCCCAGCTTCACCCTGATGTCCGCCGGCCCCAGGTTGAGGCTCCTGGCGGCGACCATGAGGGAAAAGGAGGGGTAGTACTGGTCGAAATACTTGAGCACCAGGGGCTCGGCGCGGACGCCACCGTCCACATCGACATTGACGTTGAGATGGCCGAGGGCCAGGGCCTTGCTGCCCAGGACTTCCACCGGCACCTGGACGCCGGCGGCGGGCAGGGCCAGCCCCCCTGCCACACCTACCTGCTGGAGCTGGTTGCGGGCGACGAATTCGGGCAGGGGCTGATCGGGCCGGCCGTGAGCCTCCCCGAGCTGGAACAGGATGGGCAGGAGGACGGTGTTGGCCTTGCCGTAGCTCTCCGCCAGGCGGCGGTCGGTGTTGAGTTCCTGTTCCGCCTGCTGGAGCAGCGCCCCGATCTGGACCACCTCGGGGCTGGGGGCCGCCGCCTGATTGACGATGTCGAGGAGCTTGGTGATATAGCCGTAGCCGGCATCCACCTGGGGCTCGGAGAAGAAGATGGTGTTGGCGATGACCTTCGCCTGGGCACCGGCCAGGAGGTCCGTCATCCTGGCATGGAGTTCCCGGGACCAGGGCCAGCGCCCCAGGTTGGCGATGCTCTGGTCATCGATAGCGATGACCGCGATGCGCTCGGAGGGAGTGCGGCTGGAGGCCTGCACCCCGAGATCGTAGGCCTTGCGCTCCAGGCTCCGGATGAGGTCGGTGCCGCCAATGGCCAGCATGACCACGGTAACCACGACGCCCAGAAACCAGTCGGACTTCCAGAATCCCGCCTTCCCCATGCCCCATTCTCCCTGGCTTTTTTCGATGCCAAAGCATCGAAAAACCATATGTTTAATCCGTATTCTTACGCGGGCTTCTTAGGATAGTCAAATTAGCATTCCCTGTCGGCCGGGCCCGGAACCCGGCCAACGGCGGCGGCCGTCACCAGGGCAGCGTCTGGCCCAGGCCGCGCTCCCGGGCGGCCGCCAGCACCCGGACGGCGATGGCCAAATCCTGGATGGCCATGCCTTGGGACTCGAAGAGGGTGATGTCCTCGGGGACGGTACGCCCGGACCGGCGCCCGATGATGACGTCCCCCAGCTCCACCAGTTGGCGCTGGTGCAGGCGCCCCTTCTCCAGCAGGGGCTGCAGGTCGCCGGCCTCGGCCAGGGCGGTGGGCACTGAATCCACGCAGACCAGGGCGCAGCGGCGCACCGCCGCTTCCGACACTTCCTGGCGGATGAGGGCATTGGAGCCAGCGGCGTTGATGTGGGCCCCGGACTCCAGCCAGTCCGCCTCGAACAGGGGCGTGGCGGCGGTGGTGACGGTGCCGACGATGTCGCTGCCCCGCACCGTCTCCTCCGGGCTAGCGGCAGGCACGACCTGGACGCCGGTCCTTTCCGTCATGCGGGCGCAGAAGTCGACCAGCTTGTCGGCCTTGCGGCCGAAGACCTTGACGCGCTCCAGGGACAGGGCCGTGCAGATGGCCTCCACGTGGCCCTCGGCCTGCCAGCCGGAACCGAAGACGCCGGCCACTCTGGCTTCGGACCGGGCCAGCCACTTGGCGGCGACGCCGCTGGCGGCGCCGGTGCGCATCATGCCCATGTAGTCGGCCTGGATGACGGCCTGCTGTATGCCGGTGGCGGCATCGAAGAGATGGACCAGGAAGCGGTTGCCGCTGCGGTTGCTGGTGTAGGCCTTGTAGCCCAGCACCCCCTGGGCCGGCAGGGCGCCCTGGAGGATGTGGAGCACCGTCTGGGGCAGGCGGCTGCGGGCCCGGGGAATGTCCTGGGCCTGGCCCAGGGAGAGGTCCCGGTGGGCGGATTCGACGGCCTCCAGGGCCATCGGCATGGTGAGAACCTGCTTTACGTCTTCTTCTGTCACAAACAAGGCCATTTTTTCACCTCAAAGAATAGTTACGTCCCGCTTGGCCAGGATTCTCTTCTCCAGCCAGCGGCCCACGACCACCACCACGGCGGCCCCCGCCACCCCTGCCGCCTTCGGGGTCCAGGCGGGCAGCTCCGGGAGCCAGGCGGCTATGCCGCCGTCGGTCAGCATCATTTCCCCCGCCACGAAGCCCAGGAGGCCGGCCCCCAGGAGGACGATGGCCGGCCACCTTTCCATGGCATGCATGATCATCTGGCTCGACCAGACGATGAGGGGAATGCTCACCACCAGGCCGAAGACGAGGAGGATGAGGCTGCCGTGGGCCGCCCCGGCGACGCCGATGACGTTGTCCAGGCTCATGACGAAGTCGGCAACGATGATGGTCTTCACCGCCCCCCAGAGGTGGGCGGCGGGGGCGATGTCCTCGCCGTCCTCGTCTTCCGGCAGCAGCAGCTTGATGGCGATCCAGAGAAGGAGCAGGCCGCCCGCCAGCTTGAGCCAGGGCAGGTTCATGACCAGGGCGGCGAAGGCCGTCAGCACCACCCGCAGGCTGACCGCCCCGGCGACACCCCAGAAGATGCCCTTGCGGCGCTGCTCCGCGCTCAGGTTGCGGCAGGCCAGGGCGATGACCACCGCGTTGTCCCCGGAAAGCACGACATCGATGGCAATAATCTGGGCGACGGCGGCCCAGAATTCGAGGGAAGCTAGGTCTGGCATGGCAGGGCGCTGAAAAAAAGCGCCCTATTGTACAGCCCTAGGGCGTCGCCCCCGCCAGGGAAGCCTTGGCCAGGCAACGGGTCTCGGGCGGCACCGGCTGCCCGGCCACCAGGGGACGCAGCCTGGGTTCCAGTTCCTTGAGGAGCTGCACCGGCAGGGCCGAGGTGAAGTCGTAGCCGGCCGCCTGCTCGCCGGGGACGAAGGCAGTGATGGTGCCGAAGAAGCGGTCCCCCAGGTAGAAGACGAAGGTCGCCGCCCGATTGACCACCCGGGAGGATTTCACTACACCGCCCGGGCCGAAGGTGTCGAAGCGGTGGTCGCCGGTGCCGGTCTTGCCGCCCACCAGGAGGGGCTTGCCGGCCTCGTCCCGGTACACGTCCTTGACCCGGCGGGCGGTGCCGTTGTCCACCACCCGCAACAAGACATGGCGGGCTGTCTGGGCCACCTCCTTGGGCAGCACCCGCTCGCCTTCCTGCTGGCGCCAGGTCAGCCGGGTCTCGAAGGGGGTGTTGGCGGCGAAATGCATCTCCTCCACCCGCACCGGCAGGCGACGCACGCCGTCATTGACCACGATGCCCATGAGTTCCGCCAGGGCGGCCGGCCGGTCGGCGGAACTGCCGATGGCGGTGGCGTAGGACGGCACCAGGTGCTCGAAGGGGTAGCCGAGGCGGTGCCAATGGTCGGCGATGCGCTCGAAGGCCATCTCCTCCACCATGATCTTGATGCGCACGTCCTGGGCATGGCGGAAGCGGGAATTGAGCAGCCAGCGGTAGGCCTCCTGGCGCTGCTCGGTGCTGGCCGCCACCACCTGGTCGAAGCTGGCCCCCGGATTGCGCTTGAGGTAGCCCACCAGCCACAGCTCCAGTGGGTGGACCCGGGCCACGTAACCCTGGTCGGCCAGGGTGAGGCGCAGGGGGGCGTAGATGGTGAACAGCCGTTTCAGGTTGGCCTCGTCTCCGGCCTTTTCGCCCAGCTGGTTGTGCATGAAATTGGCGAAGGAGTCGAAATCGCTTCCCGGCTCCACGCTCAGGTACACAGCCGCCAGGCGGCTGGGCAGGGGGCGCAGGTCGGAGACCAGGGCCGGCAGCAGCTCGTCCGGCCCGGCGCGCCGGTACTTGCGGTAGAAGTGGGAAAGGAATTCCTTGCCCTCCTGGTCGGCGAAGCGGGTCAGGAGCTGGTGCCTGAATCCTTCCTCCTGGTTGCGCAGGGGCCGGCCAGGCGCCCCTTCGACCTCGTAGGCGAAGTAATGGACGACGTCCCGCATCAGGCGGACGAAGACCAGGTTGACCGACTGCTCGAGGGCCTCGGCGATGGTCGACACCTTGTAGTCGTCCTCGTGCTTGAAGTTGCCGAAGACATGGAGTCCGCCGCCGGTGAAGAAGGCCTCATGGGGACTGGCGGAATAGCGTCGCTCCAGGGCCGCCGCCAGCATGGCCTGCAGGTCCTTGTCCTTGGCGGTCAGGAGATAGGAGATTGCCCAGCGACTGAGGTTGTCGGCGGGTTCCAGTTCGACCCGCTTCAACAGGTCGGCGGGCAGGTCACCGTAGCGGCGATGGAGATCGGCGACCACTTCCAGGTAGGTGACCAGGGTGCGGAACTTGGCGCTGGAGCCCAGATCCAGCTTGGTGCCGACGTTGATGTCGAGGGGCTGGTCCACATTGTCGGCCTGCACCCGCAGCAGGTTGCCGGCGGGCGTGGCCTCGTAGAGGGTGAAGCTGTAGCGCACCTCGGCGGGATTGCCCTTGGACAGGAGGCGCTCCCCCTTGAAGCCGGCACACTGGAGGAAATCGGCATCCTTCATGCGGCCGAGCGCTTCGGTGACCGCCTTCTGGGTCGGCCCGTCCAGGGTGGCGCGGGCGGTGAGGTCGAAGCGGTCCAGGGAGTAGAGGTCCTTCACCTCCAGGAATTCGGCCAGGTCGCCCCGGGCGGCGTTCACCGCCTTGCGCTCGATGAAGGAAACAGGCGGCAGGGCCGGCGGCTTGTCGCGATGCTTGAGTTCGGCCGCCAGGGCCTCGTCCCGCAGGCGCTCCGATATGATCCCGTCCCGGGCCAGCAGGCGCAGGTGGCTGTCGGTGAGCTCGGTCAGGCGGCGGCCGTTCTCGGCCAGCAGGTCGGAGGGCCGGCGCTGGGCGATGAACAGGGAGAGGGCTTCCTTGAAGGGGCCGGCGGCGGCGCTGGGCGCCTCGTCGGCTGCCAGCAGGCGCCGATTGGCTTCCTCGAAGTCGCGTCCGTACCAGGCCCAGAGGCCGTCGCCCAGGCCGTTGACTTCCCCCAGCCCCGGCACCGCCCCGAGGGGC
>DATFAA010000018.1:0-18639 GCA_035255045.1 Rhodocyclaceae bacterium
GGGGGCGCTTCAGCATGAGCACGCCCAGCCCGAGGGCAAGGAGCGCCGCCGAGGCGGGCTCGGGCACCGAGATGCTGGAGAGCACCACGTCGTCCAGGATGGCGCCCTGGGTGCCGTTGGTCAGGTTGCGGAAGGACAGGAAGCCCGACATCAGGGAATTGGTGTTGTTGGTCAGGTTGTAGGTGCGCAGGCTGAGGGGGTCGTTGCTCTGCAGGGTCAGGGTGGCGAGGGTGGAGCCCGCCAGGGCGATGTCCACCATGTTGCTGGTGCCCCGGGCTGAGCCGCCCAGCTTGAAGCTGAGGCCGAAGCTCTCGCCGGGGGCGATGGAGAAGCTCTGCTTCGACGTCAGGGTACCGCCGAAATTGGTGCTCCCCGCCAGGTCGACATAGTTGCCGTTGCCGGGGTAGAGATCGAAGAATCCCGGACCGATCAGGTCCACGGAACCGCTGGTGACGTTCCAGTTGGCAAACCCGGTGTAGTTGAGGGCGCGGGTTTCGGAATCGAAATTGTCCGACAGCAGTACGGCGGCCCCCGCCTGGCCGGCCATGAGCATGGCGGCGGCTGAGCATGCGCACAACACTGACTTCGCTGCAATTTTCATTTTGTTCTCCAAGATTCTGGTGGCGTTGTCCTGCCATATCCCGCCCCGGGGCGGGCGCCAGGAAGACGCGGACTTCCATCCGGCCGATGCCGGGAATGGCATCGACGAATTGCCCGTGGCAAAGTGCGTGCCAATTGCTTAACCCAATGTTTCTATTGGGTTTCGTCGGGTGGTGGCCGGCGGGTATGTAAAGCGGCTCGACAGTCCCGGGGCGCCTAGACTGCCGGCGCGTCCTGTCGGCTCTCGGAGAAGAAGCAGAAGCCGTTGCGGCCCCGGGCCTTGGCTTCGTACATGGCCCGGTCGGCGGCCCGGGTGAGGGCTTCCGGTTCGGCGCCGTCGGCGGGATGGAGGGCGATGCCGATGCTGGCGGAGACGCCGGCGGTGTCGGTGCCCAGGGTGAAGGGGGCGGCCAGGGCGGCGACGATGTCCCGGGCCACCCGTTCGACGGTTTCCCGGTTCTCCAGCCCGGGCAGGATGACGGTGAATTCATCGCCGCCCAGGCGGGCCACGGTGTCCGTGCTGCGCACGCAGGCGGCGATGCGCTGGGCCGCCTCGACCAGCAGGTGGTCGCCGGCGAGGTGGCCGAGGCTGTCGTTCACCTCCTTGAAGCGGTCCAGATCGATGAACAGCAGGGCCAGCATGTGCCGGTCCCGGTGGGTCTTGCGCACGGCCTGCTCCAGGCGGTCCCGGAAGAGGCCCCGGTTGGGCAGGCTGGTGAGGGCGTCGTAGTGGGCCAGGCGCTCCAGGTGCTGCTCGGTTTCCTTCTTCTGGGTGATGTCCGTGAACACGCCGACATATTGGGTGGGCTCGCCGGCCCGGTCGCGGACGGCACTCACCGTCATCAGCACGACGCTGACGGCGCCGGCCTTGGTGCGGGTCCATATCTCCCCCTGCCAGTAGTCCTGGTCCGCCGCCGTCTCGAACAGGCGCTGGCAGAAATCCTGGTCCTGGTGCCCCGAATTGAGGAGGCAGGCGGACTGGCCGACGGCCTCTTCCCGGCTGTAGCCGGTGAAGGCGCAGAAGGCCCGGTTCACGTCGATGATGACGCCCCGGGCGTTCATGATGAGGATGCCGTCGTGGCTGCTCTGGAAAACGCTGGAAGCCAGCCGGCGCTGGTCCTCCTCCCGGCGGCGCTCGGTGATGTCTTCCTTCACCGCCAGGAAGTGGGTGGCTTGGCCGGAGGCATCGGTGATGGGCAGGATGCGGGCCAGCTCCCAGAAGATTTCCCCGTCCTTGCGCCGGTTGCACAGTTCGCCGGTCCACACCTCGCCGTCGCGCACCGTGGCCCAGAGCTGGTCGTAGGTCGGCTTCGGGGTGAGGCCCGACTGCAGGAAGCTGGGGTTCTGGCCGACGGCCTCCTCCCGTGAGTAGCCGGTGATCTCGGTGAACTTGGGATTGACGTACTGGATGCGGGCCTCGGTGTCGGTGATGATGATGGACACCGGGCATTGCTCCACCGCCCGCTGGAACTGGCGCAGTTCGGCCTCGGCCCGCTTGCGGTCGGTGATGTCGTTGCCTTCGGCCAGGGCCAGGGCCAGCCTGCCGGCTTCGTCGAGGACCGGCTGGAGCTGGAAATCCACGTGGCGCAGGCTGCCGTCGGCGGCTGGCTGGGTGGCCTCGAAGCGGCTGCCGCGGCCCTCGGCCAGATCGGCGAAGGCCTGGCGCAGGCGGGCCTGGAGGGCGGCGTCGTGGGACCACCAGGGGGTGTTCCAGAAGGGCTTGCCGATCACGTCGTCGGGCCATTCGCCCACCAGGGCCAGGGCCGAGCGGTTGATGTCCCGCAGGGTGCCGTCCACGTCCAGGATGGCCATGTACTCGCTGGCCATGTTGAAGACGGCGCGGCGGCGCATTTCGCTGTCCTGAAGGCGCTGGCGGTTGCGGCGGCTCTCCCGCAGGGCGAAGTCCAGGTATTCCTTCTCCAGCTGGCGCACCACGTCGTGCTCTGACAGCAGGCCGGCCACCCGGCCGTCCGCCCCGACCACCACCAGGTGGCGGATGCGCTGGGACTGCATGCGCTCCATGGCTTCATGGAGCGGCGTGCCGAGGGCGATGGTGGCCACCGGGCTGCTCATGACCTCGGCCAGGGGCCGCTCCAGGGGGCCGTCCCCCTGGCGGTAGAAGCGCACCGCGTCCCGCTCGGTGACGATACCCAGAGGAATGCCATCGGTGGCAACGATGACGCAGTTCTCCTCCCGGGCGGCCATGGCCGCCACCGCCTGGCGCAGGGGAGCGGTTGGGGGCAGCACCGGCATGCGGGCGCTCATGACGGTGCGCACGTCCTGCAGCCGGCGGTAGAAATCCAGCCCCAGGTGGAAGCGGAAATCGCTTTCGCTGACGATGCCCGCCGGCTGGTCGGCCTCGTCGGTGACCAGGAGGTGGCGCACGCCCTTCTCGGCCATCAGGTGGTAGGCCTCGTGCACCGCCGTGGTCCGGCGGGCGCTGACCAGGGGCCGGCCCATGACGGCGGCCACGGCGCGGGCGGACGGCACCGCCTCCTCCAGGGCCCGCAGGATGTCCCGCTCGGTGACGATGCCCACCGGCCGGCCCAGGTCCGTCACCAGCACCGAGCTGATGTGGGCCGTCTCCATGACCTCAGCCGCCCGGGCCAGGCTGGCGTCCTGGTCCACGGTGACGATGTTCCAGGTCATCAATTGGGCGAGGGAGCGGTCGGACATGGGGAGCGGGGCGGCAAACGGAAAACCCGGCAGTTTACTGCCCCAGCCGCCCCCTCTCCAAGCCGGAAGGCATAGTCCGGGATGGGTACGGACGATGCCCCCGGATGATGCTATGGGCGGCGGATGCCCTCCAGGCAGCGGCGGAAAAGTTCGGCGAAGGCCGGGCCGTGGATTTCCCGCAGCATGTCGTCCCGGTTGCTGCCGGCCGGGCCGTAGTGCTCCTCCAGGCGGGCGGCGATGCCCCGCCAGCGGGCGGCCAGGCCGCCGGCGTTCATCCATTCCTCGGTGGGGAGGAAGAGGTGGACGGAGCCGGGGTAGTAGGCCGGCCGGTAGCGGGCCAGGGCCCCCAGGGTGGCGCGCTGGACCCGGGCCGACTGGGCCAGCAGGGGGTCGCCCTGGCGCAGCTTCTGGTCGGCCTTGTGGGCCCGGTGCCGCTGCAGGGCGGCGTCCAGGTAGCGGCGCTGCTCCGCCAGGGGCAGGAGCAGGGCCGGGGCGTGTCGGCGCAGGCGCTGCCCGAGGTCTTCCAGGTAGCGGCGGGCCCGGGGCAGGCGCCGCAGTTCCCGGGGATGGGGGCAGGCGATCATCGCCACCAGGCCGATGGTGGCGCCCGTCCGGCGCAGCTGCTGGGCCAGTTCGAAGGCGACGGTGCCGCCGGCGCAGAATCCGGTCAGGAGGTAGGGCCCGTCGGGATGGAAGATGCGGATCTGCTCGGCGAAATAGGCGGCGATCTCTTCCACCGACTCCAGGGGCTTGCCCTCGCTGTCCGTCCCCGGCGGCTGGAGGCCGTAGAAGGGCTGCTCGGGGCCCAGGCAGCGGGCCAGGGTGCGGAAGCAGAAGACATCGCCGTTGTGGCCGCCGATGGCGAACAGGGGCGGGCGCCGGCCGTGGGGCTGGAGGGGGACGATGGCCCGCTGCTGGCGGGTGAGGGCGTCGGCGTTGCGCAGGAATTCGAGGAGGGCGGCCTTGTTGGCAGTGAGCTGCTGGCGCAGCTCGGGGGTCAGGACGCCGGTGGGGGCGCCGCAGCGCAGCCGGTCGCCATCGATCCAGAGGTGGACGTCCCGGCTGCGCAGCTCGGCGAGAAGGGATGGGATGCTCATGGGGTCGCTCCTCCGCGTTACAGCTCCATTTCCTCGCGGCCGTCCCCGGCGCCGGCGGCCTGGGCCTGGCTGACGTAGCGCAGGCTGTCGATGACTTCGCCCAGGCCGGCGATGGTGGGATGCTCGAGGAGGTGGCGCAGGGGCAGGTCCATCTCGAAGGCGTCGCGGATGCCGGATACCGCCCGGATGGCCAGGAGGGAGTCGCCCCCCAGGTCGAAGAAGTCGTCGTCGATGCCGATGGGTTCCACCTTGAGGAGCTCGCTCCACAGGGCGGCCAGGGTCTGCTCCGTGGCCGTGCGGGGCACCGACTGCGCCCGGGCCGGCCGGATGTTCTCGAAGCGGTGGGGCGGCAGGGCCTGGCGGTCGATCTTGCCGTTGGCGTTGAGGGGCAGGCTTTCCAGCAGCATGAAGCTGGCCGGGATCATGTAGGCCGGCAGCTTCTCGGCCAGATGGCGGCGCAGCAGGGCGGGGGCCAGGATGTCCGGGGCGGGGTCCGGCACCTGCCGGGGATGGGAGGCACCGGAGGCGGCGGCTTCCGGCCGCCGGCCATAGACGTAGTGCAGGTCGGTGTGGCGCAGCAGGGGGTCCTGCTCCACCGTCACTTCGAAGCCGTGGCGCTGCAGCAGGGGGGTGATGAGCTCGAGGTTTTCCGCCTGGTCCACTTCGATGACCAGCTGGCGCAGCTTGGGCCAGACCTCGGGGCCCAGGCCCAGGAGCACGTCCAGCTCGCTCTTCTCCACATTGATCTTGAGGAGGTCGATGCGCTCCAACCCCTCCTCGGCGATGACGCTGGACAGGGTGCGGAGCTGGGCGGAGACGGTCCGGGCCCGCAGCTTGTCGTCGATGAGCTGGCTCACCTGGGCGTCCATGCCCTCGTCGGCGAGCAGTTCCGGCTGCTGGTTGGCCACGTAGTGGCGCACCACGTCCCGCTCGGTGGCGGCGTCGGCATAGAAGCCGGAGAGGAGGGAGAGGCCCTCGAAGTAGGTCAGCTCCGCCGACGTGTTCTCCCGGGACAGGCCGTGGGGCAGGCAGGTGATGGCGTGGGCCGCGCCCCAGGCCTCGGCATTGGCCTTGAGGCAGGCATAGGCCGCCGGGTTGGGCTCGAAGGCCAGGATGCGCAGGTCCCGGGCCAAGCGGCTGGCGAACAGGGTGAACAGGCCGATGTTGGCGCCGGCATCGATCACCACGTCGCCGTCCGCGATGGTGATGCCGTTCCGCAGGTAGGCCTGGAGTTCGAAGATTTCCCGGTAGATGTACTCGGTCTCGTTGCGGTTGAGGTGGGCCACCGGGGCGCCGTCCGGCAGGATATGGACCGGCCGCTCCCACAGGGGCTGCTCGACCCGCCTCGTAACCACGTAGGCCACCACCTGCCGGCGGCCGGAGCCGTCCTCCTGGGTGGTGACCAGGGCCTCCCGCACCCCGGGGTGGCGGGCCAGGGCGGTTTCGATCTCGCCCAGTTCCACCCGGTAGCCGTTGATCTTCACCTGGTGGTCGAGGCGGCCGCAGAACTCGATGTCGCCGCCGGGCAGCAGGCGCCCCAGGTCGCCGCTATGGTAGAGGCGGGCGCCGGGCTCCGATGAGAAGGGATCGGTCTGGAATTTCTCGGCGGTGAGCTTCGGACGGTTGAGGTAGCCCCGGGCCACGCCCCGGCCGCCGATGCAGATTTCCCCCGTTTCCCCGGGGGCGACGGGGCGGCCTTCTTCATCCATGAGGTAAACCAGGCTCCCGGGCAGGGGCCGGCCCAGGGGCAGGGTACCGCTGGCGGTGGCGGGCAGGGGGCCCGGTTCCACCCGGTAGGCGAGCACCCCGACGGTGGTTTCCGTCGGGCCGTAGTGGTTGAAGACGGCGCAGCCGGGGGCCAGCGCCCGCAGCTGCTCGATCCAGTCCAGGCGGGAGGCTTCGCCCCCGAGGATGAGGCAGCGCCGCGGCATCAGCCGCTCCGGGTGGCGTCCGCTCTGGAGGGCCGCCAGGTGGGAGGGGACGATCTTCAGCACGTCGATGCCCTCGCGCTCGAAGACGTCGGCCAGGAGGGCCGGGTCCTCGCTGCGGATCTGGGAGATGACGTGCAGGCAGCCGCCCGTGGCCAGGGCCGGGAAGATGACGCTGTTGCCGAGGTCGGCGGCGATGGTCGATACCGTTGCGTAGTTGAGGCCCGGCGCCAGTTCCAGGCGTTCCACCAGGCCACGGACGTAGGCGACGATGTTGCGGTGCTCGATGCATACCCCCTTGGGCTGGCCGGTGGAGCCGCTGGTGTAGATGACGTAGGCCAGGCTGGAGGGCCGGGGCGGGGGGGCCGCGGCCAGGGCGGGATCGGACGGCTCCTCCGGCCCGTCCACGCAGACGATCCCCAGGCCGGCGTCGGGCAGGATGCCGAGGAGGGATTCCTGGGTCAGCACCAGGCCGACGCCGGCGTCCTCCAGCATGAAGTCCAGGCGCTGCCTGGGCAGGGCCGGGTCCAGGGGCAGGTAGGCGGCGCCCGACTTGAGGATGGCCAGGAGGGCGACCACGAGGTCGAGGGAGCGCTCCAGGCAGAGGCCGACGCACCGGTCGGGCTGGGCGCCGAGGCTGCGCAGGCGCCGGGCCAGCGCCTCGGCGCGGCGGTCGAGTTCGCCGTAGGTCAGGCGCTGCTGCTCATAGACCAGGGCATCCCGGTCGGGATGGCGGGCGGCCTGGATCTCGAAGAGCTGGTGCAGGCAGAGGTCGCCTTCCGGCAAGTCGGCGGTGGTCCCGGAGAGGTCGGGACCCGGGGTCGAGGGTTGATGGTCTATGCGGCTCATTTTGATGTCTTCCGAAAAGGGCGGGCGGCCTCACATGGACCACGCGATCAACTCCTTCATGATCTCGTTGGTGCCCGCGTAGATGCGCTGGACGCGGCTGTCGGTCCAAAGGCGCGCGATGGGGTATTCGTTCATGTAGCCGTAGCCGCCGTGGAGCTGCAGGCATTCGTCCACCACCCGGCACTGGGTTTCGCTCAGCCAGTACTTGGCCATGGCGCTGGTGGCGTCGTCCAGGTCGCCGGCCAGGAAGCGCTGGATGCAGTGGTCGATGAAGACGCGGCCCACCTGGGCCGCCGTCCTGCACTCCGCCAGCTTGAAGCGGGTGTTCTGGAATTCGAACAGGGGCTTGTCGAAGGCCCGCCGTTCCTTGACGTAGCCGGCGGTCAGCTCCACCGCCCATTCCGCCGCCGCCACCGCCGAGACGCCCACCATCAGGCGCTCGTAGGGCAGCTGCTCCATCATCTGGGCGAAGCCCTTGCCCTCGGCGGGACCGAGCAGGCTGTCGGCGGGCACTGCCACCTCGTCGAAAAAGAGTTCGCAGGTGTCCTGGCCGTGCATGCCGATCTTGTCGAGGGGGGAGCCGACCCGGTAGCCGGGCAGGTCGCGGGTGTCCACCAGGAAGAGGGAAATGCCGCGACCCCCGGTCGCCCGGGGATCGGTCTTGGCGGCCAGGCACACCAGGTCGGCCTGGATGCCGTTGGTGATGAAGGTCTTGCTGCCGGAAATGCGGTAGCGGTCACCCTCCCGGCGGGCGACGGTCTTGATGCCCTGCAGGTCGGAGCCGGCGCCGGGCTCGGTCATGGCGATGGCGGCCACCGCCTCGCCCCGGGCCAGGGCGGGCAGCCAGCTTCGCCGCTGCAGGTCGGTGCCGTAGGTCAGCAGGTAACGGGCCACCACTGCCTGGATGCCGGCACCGAAGTGGACGCCGGTGCGGGCCAGCTCCTCCAGCACCACCGCCAGGTGGGCGAAGGTGCCGCCGGCGCCGCCGTAGGCTTCCGGCAGGTCGGGCAGCAGGAGGCCGATGCGGCCCGCCGCCAGCCAGGCTTCCCGGTCCGGGCGGCCGTGGGCGCGCCATGTCTCCTGGACGGGCAGGAATTCCTCTTTGATGAAGCGGCGCACGTTCTTGCGGAACAGCAGGACGCTGTCGTCGGCCCAGGAGGAGCGGTAGGGGGGCATGGTTCACCTCGCCATCCGTGGTGTGACCAGGGCGGCCACCCGGCCGCCGATGGGGCCGATGCTTTCCAGGCGCCAGCCGCAAAGCTCGCCCGGGGCGCCGCCGAGGCCCAGGATGTAGGCCGGCTGGCCGGGGGCCAGGGAGACATCGAAGGCGCCCAGGTCGTGGGACAACCCGGTGCCCAGGGCCTTGACCACGGCCTCCTTGCGCGTCCAGCAATTGAAGAAGCCGAGGGGCCGGTCCTCGGGGGAGAGGAGGCGGTAGATGGCGTATTCCCGGCCGGAGAAGAACTGCCGGGCCAGGCTGTCGGCATCGTCCAGGCGGCGCACCGCTTCCACGTCGACGCCGATGGGGCCGCGGCGGGAAAGGACGCAGAGGGCCAGGCCGCCGCCGGCGCCGTCGGAGTAGGAGAGGTTGAAATGCCAGCCGCTGGCGGCCTGGCGCCCCCGTAGCTCGGGCTTGCCCTGGGCATTGCAGCCGATGGCGACCGCGTGGGGCCTGAGCGCCAGGCGTTCGGCCAGGAGCTGGCGCAGCCGGGCGTGGGCGACGATGTAGCGATGGCGGTCCCGCAGCTGCCTGAAGCGGCCGGCCCGTCGGAGCTCGGCGTCGGACAGCAGCGCGGCCAGCTGGCACACCGTCTCGCCGGGCAGGTCCAGGACCACGGGGATCACCTCCTTGTCCCTGTCGCTGGCTGCGGCGGCCGCCAGAGCGAAGCTGCGGAGGGCGTCCCACCCGGCGCCGCAAGGCGGGGTGGAGGCTGGCCGTCGGAGGCTGTCCTGTCCCTGGTGATGTGCGAGAACCGTCATTTTGGTCGTGTTCCCCGGCCCGGATGTTGATGGATGATTGTGGATTCCGGGAATGGTATGAACTCGGGCCGTTCTCTTGAATGCATAACCGCGTGTATTTGCCACGGCATACGGCCGGTAGGGGGACGACGCGTTTTACGGCACCCGGATGTCACACTGGCGCACGGGCGTGCAGTGAGGCCCTGAGGGGCAGGGGGCCAGGGCCGGAACCGTTCCCGGTTTGCATTGCCAACCCTGTTCGGCTCCCGCGGAACTGGAAAACATGATCGAAGCGCTTGGAAGACAGCTGGTCCTCAACGGTTTCTTGCCCCATGGCTATTGCCTCAGCTGGTCCGCCCCCCTGGTGGGCACCTATTTCGTCAGCGACGCCCTGATCGCCCTGGCCTATTTCTCCATGCCCATCGCCCTGGGCTACTTCGCCTGGCGGCGCCAGGACTTCCCCTACAAGTGGCTGCTGTGGATGTTCGTCGCCTTCATCCTGAGCTGCGGCACCACCCACCTGATGGGGACCATCATCCTGTGGCGGCCCCTCTACTGGCTCGATGCCAGCCTCAAGGCGATCACGGCGGTGGCTTCGGTCGCCACCGCCATCGTTCTCTGGCCCATGATCCCCAAGGCCCTCAAGGTCCCCGGCAACGACCAGATGCGGGCCGTCAATGCCGAGCTGCACCGGGAGATCGCCGAGCGGCGCCGGGTCGAGGAGGAATTGAGGCGGGCCCACGAGGAGCTGAAGCGGCTCCACCAGGCCAAGGAAGCTTCCCTGACCACCGCCTTGCTCCGCCTCGATGCCCACATGGGGAACTCGCCCCTGGGGGTGGTGGAATTCGATCCGGAATTCCGGATCACCCGCTGGTCCGACATGGCGGAACACATCTTCGGCTGGCGGGAGGAGGAAATCGTCGGCAAGCCGGTCCTGCAGCTGCGCTGGGTGCACGAGGACGACGCCGACTTCCTCGCCAGCACCATGGCGTCGATGCTCTCCGGCGCCTCGTCCCGCAACAAGGTGGTGCACCGCAATTACCGCAAGGACGGCTCCGTCATCTATTGCGAGTGGTACAACTCCGCCATCTACGACGACCAGGGCAGGCTGATCTCGGTCCTGTCCCAGGTGCTCGACGTCACCGAGACCAGGCGGAAGAACGAGGAGATCCAGCGCCTCAATGCCGAGCTGGAGACGCGGGTGCGCGATCGCACCGCCCAGCTGGAGCATTCCAACGAAGCCCTGATGCACAGCAACATGGAATTGCAGCGCTTCGCCCATGCCGCCGCCCACGACCTACAGACGCCCCTGCGCTCCATCGTCGGCTTCACCCAGATCCTGCAGGAGGAACTGCGGGACTGCATGGACGAGCGGGCCCGCCAGCTCATGGACCTGGTGATCTCCAACACCAAGCGCCTGCAGACCCTCATCCAGGAACTCCTGGCCTACTCCCGGCTGGACGCCCAGGCCCGGCCCTTCGAGCCGGTGGCCATGGAGGAGGTCTTCGGGCAGGTGGCTACCACCCTGGCCGCGCCCATCGGCGAGGCCGGCGCCGAGGTTAGCTGCGGCGAGCTGCCGACGGTGACGGCGGACCGCAGCCAGGTCACCCAGCTCCTCCAGAACCTGATCGAGAACGGCATCAAGTACAACCGTTCCACGCCGCCCCGGGTAAGGGTGACCTGCGAGCGCCAGGGGAACGAATGGGTGTTCGCGGTGGCCGACAACGGCATCGGCATCGATCCCAAGCACCACGAGCGCATCTTCGAGATCTTCCGGCGCCTGCACGCCCACCACGAAATCCCGGGCACGGGCATCGGCCTCGCCATCTGCTACCGCATCGTCGAGCGCCACGGGGGGCGCATCTGGGTGGAGTCGGAAGTGGGCAGGGGCAGCGTCTTCTATTTCTCCCTTCCCGCCTGAATCCCTATGGGTTCCCACTTATATGCCAGTGGGGTTTTCGGCGCTACGATGCCTCCCCCTAGCGCATATTCGGAAGGCGACCCCATGGATTACCCGGAATCCGCCCTGTTCGAAGGCCTGGTCATCAGCCTGCTGTTCTTCGGGGCCTCCGCCGTCCTCATCCTCTGGGCTTCCCGGGATGGCGGCGACAACTCCCACTGAATCGGCGGCTTCAACCCTCCTGGGCCGAGGCCGCCGCCCGGGTTTCGGGCCCGTGCCCGAAACCCTGGGCAAACCGGCGGGTCGTCCGGAAGGCGGTGGCCAGGCGCTCCACCAGCTGGTTGCGGTAGAGGGAGATGTGCTCTATCCAGCGCTGGTCGGTGGCCCAGGCCAGCTGGTCGGCATCGGCGTTGGTGTAGAACTCGATGACGCCGCCCGGAAGGCGTTGGAAGGCGTCGGCGATGACCTCCCGAAGCAGCAGGCGGCCGGGAGAGAAGGACGCCAGCTCCTCGTCGTAGGTGGTCTTCAGGAGGACCATCATGGTGCCCGAGGTGATGGCCAGCTGGGATGCCGCCAGGCGCTCCCCCAGCCAGTATTCGTATGCCACCGCCTGGCCGGTGGCCGCGAAGGCTTCCATCAGGTCCCGGTAGAAGGGTCCCTGGGCATTGTCGCTGCTCACCGCCGTGCCGGCCCGCCCCTTCCAGCCCGCCGATTCGAGGGCGCCAAAGCGCTCCACGGCGGCGGACATGGCGCTGGCCTGGTCGATGCGCACCACTCGCGGCTGCAGTTCCCCCTTCGACAGCCGGTTTTCGCGTTTGCGCATGCTGGCCCGCAGGTTCTTGGGGCGGTCGGACCAGTAGGTGTCGAAATCCCCCTCCAGGCGGATGCTCATGGTCAGGGCGTGGGTCTTGGTCTGGCAGGGGATGCCCGTGCACTGGAAGGCGGGGCTGAAGTCCGGGTCCTGGCAGAGGAGGTCCACCTGGCCGGCCAGGCCCGGCAGTTGGGTGGGCAGGCCCGCCAGATCGGCGGGGTCGGCCAGGATGGCGGGCCCCAGCTGGGTCTGGGACGGCAGGAAGGTCGCCCAGACGCCGGGCTTGGCACGGCGCAGGATGCACATGCCGACCACTTCGCCGTCCCGCTCCAGCTGGCAGAGGCGCTCGCTGCTGTCGCCGAAGTGGCGCAGCATGGCGTCAATGAAGCGGCTGTCCAGCATGGGATGGCCGGCCATGAGGCGTTGATTCAGCCTGTCCCACGTGGCGGCAGATGCGTCCAGGGAACGGTTGAGACCATGGGCCCGCCAGCGCTCGTTGCCGATGGCCTCGGCGGGCGAATCGGCGAAGGCCGCGATAATGGTCAGGAAAATCAGCTGGATGAAACGCAGCATGCAACCTCCGTGTCAGGTTTGGCGTGCCGGCAGTGTTCCATCGGCCCCAGGAGCGGGCAATAAGGGATGGCCAGCAAGCTCGGGAGACCGATCCCTGACAAGGGCCCCGTTGGAACCCTAGGCCGGACGGGGTTTTTCCCCCGGCCGGCGGAATTCAGACCAGGACTTCCAGGGGGGGCGGATGGCTGAGGAAGCCGTGGGGGCTGGCGGTCAGGCCGTAGGCGCCGGACTGGAACACCACCACCAGGTCGCCGGGCTCGGCCACCGGCAGTTCCATGCGGTCGGCCAGGAGGTCGAGGGGCGTGCACAGGGGACCGACCACCGAGGCGATCTCCCGGGGTGCGTCGGCCGCCATGCGGTTGCCGATGGCCACCGGGTAGTTCTTGCGGATGACCTGGCCGAAATTGCCGGAGGCCGCCAGGTGGTGGTTGAGGCCGCCGTCGGTGACGAGGTGCACGAGGCCCCGGGAGAGTTTGCGGTCGACGATGCGGCAGACGTAGATGCCCGCTTCCCCCACCAGGTAGCGGCCCAGCTCGATGACCAGGTCGAGGCCGGGATGGCGCAGCCGCGCCTTGCCCAGCAGGCCTTCCAGGTTGGCGGCGATGGGGGCGAGATCGAGGGGCGCCTCGCCGGGGAAGTAGGGGATGCCGAAGCCGCCCCCGACGTTGAGGCTGTGGATGGGCAGGCCGGCGTCGGCGGCCAGGCCGAGGGCCAGGTCCACGGCCTTGGCCTGGGCTTCGCAGACCGCCTCGGCCCGCAGGTTCTGGGAGCCGGAGTAGATGTGGAAGCCCTCGAAGACGAGGCCGCGGCGGCGGATTTCATCCAGCAGCCGGGGAACCTCCTCGGCATCCACCCCGAACTGCTTGGGGCCGCCGCCCATCTTCATGCCGGAGCTCTTCAGCTCGAAATCCGGATTGACCCGCACCGCCACCCGCGCCGGCAGGCCGAGGCGGCGCCCGGCTTCCGACAGCAGCGGCAGCTCCCGGAAACTCTCCACGTTCACCAGGATGCCGGCGGCCACCGCCTGGACCAGCTCGGCTTCCGACTTGCCGGGCCCGGCGAAGCTGATGGCGCGGGGATTCATGCCGGCGTCCAGGGCGATGCGCAATTCCTGGCCGGAGGCCACGTCCAGCCCGTCCACCCGGCTCGCCATGTGGCAGACCAGGGCGGGCATGGGATTGGCCTTGATGGCGTAGTGCAGCTTCACGTCCCGGGGCAGGGCGGACCGCAGCCTGGCGACCCGGGCCGAGAGCAGGGAGCGGTCGTAGGCGTAGAAGGGCTGGCCGCTGCCAACCCGGGCCGCCAGGCGGGAGAGGGGGATGCCGCCCACCAGCAGCTCGCCGTCCTCCACCGGGAAGTGGTCCAGGGGGGCGTGGCGGGGGGCGTTCATGGCGCGCTCCCGGCGTACATGTCCTGGAATTCCGAGGCCAGGAGCTTGCGGTCGATCTTGCCGTTGGGATTGCGGGGCAGGGGGCCCGGGCGCACCTCGATGCGGGCCGGCACCATGTAGGCCGGCAGCTGCTCCCGGGCGCGGCGCAGCAGGGTGTCGGTATCCAGGATGCCGTCCCGGGCCGTTACCACTACCACCACCGCCTGGCCGAGCTGGGGATGGGGAACGCCGAAGGCGGCGGCTTCCCCCACCAGCTGGGTGCCGTAGAGCACCTCCTCGATCTCCGTGGGGCTGACCCGATAGCCGGAGGTCTTGATCATCTCGTCCCGCCGGCCGATGAAGTAGAGATAGCCTTCCTCGTCCCGGCGCACCGTGTCGCCGGAGAAGACGGCGATTTCCGGCAGCACCAGGCCGGCCTCCCGGCAGGGCAGGGGGCGGTAGCGCTCGGCGGTTTTCTCGGGGTCGTTCCAGTAGCCCATGCCCACCAGGGCGCCCCGGTGCACCAGTTCCCCGGGCTCGTTGGCCGCGCATTCGCTGCCGTCCTCCCGCAACACCAGGATTTCCGCATTGGGGATGGCCTTGCCGATGGAATCGGGACGGACATCCACCTGCTCCGGCGGCAGGTAGGTGGAACGGAAGGCCTCGGTCAGGCCGTACATCAGGTAGGGGCGGCTGCGGGGCAGGGCCGTCCGCAGGGCCTTGAGGGTCTCCAGGGGCATGCGCCCGCCGGTGTTGGCGAAGTAGCGCAGATGGTCGGCGATGGATTCCGGCCACTTGAGCTGGGTGAGCTGGATGTAGAGGGGCGGCACGGCGGTGAGGCCCGTGACCCGCTCGCCGGCCAGGGCGTTGAGCACGTCCTTGGGCAGCAGGTAATTGAGGAGCACCACCCGGGCCCCGGCGTGGAAGGCGGTGGTGAGCTGGCTGAAGCCGGCGTCGAAGGACAGGGGCAGGGCGGCGAGGAGGGTGTCGTCCGGGCGGTTGTCCAGGTAGCTGGCGACGCTCTTGGCCCCGGCCACCATGTTGCGGTGGGACAGCACCACCCCCTTGGGCCGGCCGGTGCTGCCCGAGGTGTAGAGGATGGCCGCCATGTCGGTGTCCACCACCCGGTGGGGCGCGGCCCCGGCCCCGGCGAGGACCTCCTGCCAGCGGTCCACGGCGAAGGGCAGGCCGTCGCCGTCGGCGGCGCCGTTCCCGGTCAGCACCACCCGGCGCAGGTCGTGGCACTGAAGCAGGTGCTCCTTGAGGAGAGGGAAGCGCTCGGCGGAAGTCACCAGGACCCGGACATTGCAGTCCCGCAGGATGTAGGCCACCTGGTCCGGCTTGAGGAGGGGATTGACCGGCACGAAGACGGCTCCGGCCGCCGGGGCGCCGAAGGCGGCGATGACGAATTCGAAGCGCTTCTCCAGATAGATGGCGACCCGCTCGCCCCGGCCCAGTCCCCGCTCCACCAGGCCGCCGGCCAGGGAACGGAGGTCGGACGCCAGTTCGGCATAGGTCATGGAGCGGTCGCCGCAGGTGAGGGCGCGGGCCGCGGGGGAGCGCTCCGCCGAATGGAGCGGCAGGTCATGGAGCAGGGTGGTGGTCATGATCTTCCTTGGGATTCCGGTGTTGTTCTTGTCGCCGCCGCAGCCGGCGGCGCCATTCCAATCTCATGGCCTCCGCGTGGGCCTTCCCTTCGACTGTGGATGCGCACTTTTCGTTCGCGCCGGGTGCGGGGAGGGAACCGCCGGGGGCGGGGCAATGCCGAATGGCTGTCCACCGATGAGAACGACATGGAATGGAGACCCCGATGGCAATGACCCAGAAAGCGATGTTCGGACTTTGTCTTGCCCTGGCCTGGTCCTGGCCTGCCCTGGCCCGGGTGGAAAGCGGCAGCATCGACTGCGGCAGCGTGGTCCGCGATGCCGCCGGGCCCGACTCGGGCCCCTACGATTACCGCACGGCGCCGCCGGACAAGCGGCGCCAGGTGGAGAAGTCCTATTTCCAGCCGCTGTCCCAGCCCCTGGGGGCGCCGCCCCAGGCGGGCAGGGAAAGCCGGGAGAAGATCGCCGCCGACCTGGACGCCATGC
Source organism: Rhodocyclaceae bacterium (assembly GCA_035255045.1). GTDB lineage: Bacteria > Pseudomonadota > Gammaproteobacteria > Burkholderiales > Rhodocyclaceae > JAGTRP01. The sequence continues at coordinate 15,853 of DATFAA010000018.1, forward strand.
TGGAACTCTTCCCCAACCATCCCCGCGCCCTCATGGCCATGGCCGACCTGGCCCGCCAGGAGAACACGGACCATCCCCGGGGATCGCGCTATTCCATGGGCTGCTGGTATGACCGGGCGGTGCGCTTCGCCCCCTCCGACGTCCAGGTGCGCCTGGCCTACGGCTACTGGCTGGCCAAGCAGGGGGAAAGGGCGGCGGCCATCGAGCAGCTGGACAAGGTCAGCGCCGAGGCCCAGGAATCGGAAACCCTGAGCTACAACCTGGGCCTGGCCTATTGCGAGGCCCGGGAGTACGACAAGGCCCTGAAGGCCGCCCACCGGGCCTACGCCCTGGGCCACACCCTGCCGGGGCTGCGCAACCGCCTGATCAGTGCCGGGAAATGGCGGGAGCCGGCTTCCGGCCGCAAGGGGGTGACTCCGGTCAGCAGCCGAAACGGGAAGGATTGAAGCCGGGCGGCCTACGGTTCGCGTCCCGCCACAAGCAGGCCTTTCCCCCAGGCGGCGGAACCTGCCGCCGTGCATAGAATATGCGCTCGGTATGGGTGTCCTGCATGGGGAGATTTGAGATGCGCCACTTTGGATTGGGGAAGAGAGCGGTGCTGACCGCCGCCTGGCTCGCCTACTACGCCCTGGCCGTCGGACTCTGGCGGCTGGTCGAAGGGGAAATCCTGCGGGAAGTCGGCAATATCCTCGAAGGGCAGACAGGGGATATCGTCGGGTCGGCCGTCATCTGGGCGGTCCGCATGGCGCTGCTGTTCTATCTGCTCCGCTTCCTGCGGCTCCTGCGACCCCCCGGCCGGCGGCATCCGGGGAGGCTGCCGGTCGGCGCCCCGTGGCGGAGCGCCGTGCCGGCCTGGGAAATGCGTTCTACGCTATCCGGAAGCGGCTGATCTGCTGCTGGAGCGTGCTGGTCAGTTCCACCAGATTACGGGTGTGCTCGCTGGAGCTGGAGGCCGAATGATGGGCCTCGTCGATACCCTGGGCGATGCGTTCCACTCGCTGGGCGATGTCGGTGCTGGCGGCGCTCTGCTCCTCCAGGGCCGACTTGATGGAGTCGATGGCCAGGCGGACGGACGCCGCCGCCTCGTCGAGACCCGAGACATTGCTTTCCACCTGCTTGGTGTACTCGGCGCCCTCCATGGCCAGCTGGCGGGTGTGGCCCATGTCCGCCTGGGCGGCCCGGGTGCTGGCTTCGACGTCGGCGATCATCTGGGAGATTTCCACCGTCGAGGCGGTGGTGCGCTCTGCCAGCTTCCTGACCTCGTCGGCCACCACCGCGAAGCCCCGGCCCTGTTCGCCGGCCCGGGCCGCCTCGATGGCGGCGTTGAGGGCCAGGAGGTTGGTCTGGTCGGCGATTTCCCGGATGGTCTGGGCGATGCCGTTGATGTTCCTGACCTTGAGGGAAAGCTCCTCGATGGTCTCCGAGGACTTGGACATGCTGTCGGCCACCCGGTGGATGGTCTCGGTGGTGGCGGAGATGCTCTCCAGGCCGCCCCGCACCTTGGCTTCGGTGTCCGAGGACAGGGAAGCCGCCTGGCTGGCGTTGTCCGACATGACGCCGATGCTGACGGTCAGTTCCTCGACGGCGGCGGCGATGGCGGAGGTGGCGCAGCTCTGCTGCTCGGCCGTGGCGGTCACCTGCTCGGCATTGTTGCGCAGGGCTTCGCTGGCCTCCAGCACGGACCGGGAGCCCTTCGAGATGTTGTCGATGAGGCCGCGGAGATGGGTCTGCATCTCCTGGGCGGCGGCCAGGATGCTCTTGTGGTCGGCCCGGTCCACCGGCAGGTCGTGGGTGAGGTCGCCGTCGGCAATGCGGGTGAGGGCGGTGGCGGTGTAGTCCGGCTCGGCGCCCACCAGCCGGAAGACTCCGCGGCCGACGAAGACCGTCGTCCCGATCACCAGGGCCAGGGTGGCCAGGCTGATGACAATGGCGATGGCGCTGGAATTGTCGAGGGCGGCCACCAGGGCGGCGCGCTCGCTGTCGGCATTGGCCTCGCTGCGCTTCACCTGGGTCAGCAGGATTTCCCGCACGGCGCGCCAGGCGGGAGTCTCCTGGGCATTGAGCATGGTCCGGGCTTCGCCGTCCTGGCCGGCCTTGACCAGCTCGATCACCTGTCCCATGAGGGGGCGCCAGGCGGCGATGCGGGCCTCCAGGTCGGCGGCGACGGCGGTCCCCTCCTGGCTGGTGCGCAGGAGCGCGACCAGCTGGGCCGCCTGCTGGGTGAACTTGTCGCCGGCATTGGCGTAATTGTCGTAGGCCGTCTTCTTGGTGGGGTCGAGGATGATGTTGCGCAGCGCCTGGCCCATCTGCAGGCCGTTGGCGTAGGCGCCGGTGGCATGGCGGTTGAGGGCGATGTGCTGGTCCACGAACTGCAGCAGGTGATCCTTGCTGCGCTGGGCGTACCAGAGGGAGGACGCGGCCAGGAAGGCCACGCCTAGGGAACTCAGCACCCCGAGCATCCACAAGCGTGCTTTGAGAGATTGTCCGACGATCGACATTGGGGTCTCCGTTATAGTTGTGACGATCAGGGGCCCCCCCGGGCCCCTAAGAAAATTGAAGTCTATGGAACGGGTGTTTCGGATACAGCCGGGCATAAGCATAGTACAAAGATTTGATCAATGTCATATGGCCTTTGGCATAGCAGGGGATTTCGCCCGGGGCCGGCAGCCGGCCGGGGGTTCTCCGGGCGGCTGCGGGATGGGCTCGGCGGACCCGGTCAGTCCGGGAGGCGGGGCGCGATCATGGGGCAGCGCAGGATGATGGCCAGCTTGTCGAGGATGTAGGTTT
>DATFAA010000019.1:0-89391 GCA_035255045.1 Rhodocyclaceae bacterium
GGTGTTCTTGGCGGTGTTGTCCTGGCCGACGGCAACGGCGGTCACGTTCTTGTTCTCGGCCTGGATGTTGGTGTTGCCCTGGATCTGAACGCCTTGCGGGTTGCTGGAGCGTTGGGCCTGCTGGGCGAAGGCGGGAACGGCAACGGCGGCGGCGACGAGAACGGAAACGAGGCGCATGGAAATCTCCTTGAAGTTCATTAGGTTGGGAACCCAGGGCCCTGGATCGATCGGGCCCTGCAGTGGAACGAACTATACGCGGCAGCCATTTTCCCGGCTGTGAAATATTCCCCACTCATGGTGATTCGGTCATGCCGACCGGGTAATCTGGCGGCAGCCTGAATCGCCAAGGAGAAACGCCATGCCCCTCTCTCCGCCCGCCACCATGCGCGCCATGGTCCTCCACCGCCCCGGCGAAGCCCTGCGCCTCGAGCACCTGCCGGTTCCCCGGCCCGGGCCGGGGCAGCTCCAGCTGCAGGTGGAAGCCTGCGGCGTCTGCCGCACCGACCTCCACCTCATCGACGGCGAACTGCCCGAGCCGGCGCGGCCCATCGTCCCGGGCCACGAGATCGTCGGCCGGGTGACGGCGCTGGGGGATGGCGTGGCCGGATTCGCCCCCGGCCAGCGGATCGGCGTTCCCTGGCTGGGCTGGACCTGCGGCCAGTGCCGCTTCTGCCGGAGCGGCCGGGAGAATCTCTGCGACCAGGCACGCTTCACCGGGTACCAGATCAACGGCGGCTACGCCGAATACACCGTCGCCGACGCCCGCTACTGCTTTCCCCTGGCCGAAGGCCCGGCGCCGGACCTGGCGCCCCTGCTGTGCGCCGGCCTCATCGGCTACCGCGCCTTGCGCCTGGCGGGGGACGCTGAAAAGGTGGGAATTTACGGCTTCGGCGCAGCGGCCCATATCGTCGCCCAGGTACTCAGGCACCAGGGCAGGCTCTTCTACGCCTTCACCCGCGCGGGCGACACGGAAAGCCAGGATTTCGCCCGCAGCCTGGGCGCCGCCTGGGTCGGCAGCGCCGACCAGCAGCCGCCGGAAGCCCTCGATTCGGCCCTCATCTTCGCCCCGGCCGGGCCCTTGGTGCCGGCCGCCCTCAAGCACATGGCAAAGGGCGGCTGCGTGGTCTGCGCCGGTATCCACATGAGCGACATCCCGTCCTTCCCCTACGCCGACCTGTGGGGCGAGCGCATGATCCGCTCCGTCGCCAACCTCACCCGGGAGGACGGCCTCCAGTTCCTGGAACTGGCGCCGCGCATTCCGGTGCGCACTTCAGTCACGCCCTTCCCCCTGGAAGAAGCCAACGAGGCCCTGGCCCGGCTGCGGGCGGGGGCCCTCCAGGGGGCGGCGGTGCTGACGGTCAGCCCGGGTTGACCTCCAGGAGGCTGTCGTCCCACTTCTCGTGCTTCTCCAGGCCCAGCAGGTTGGCCGTGGTGGCGGCGATGTTGGAGAGGCCGGCCTTGGGGTTCTGCCGCAGGCCCAGCCTGCCGCCGGTGACGTTGTCGTAGAGGATCAGCGGCACCGGGTTGAGGGTGTGGGCGGTCTTGGCCTTGAAGCTGCCGTCCTTGTTGAGCGACGGCTCCTTGGTCTTCTTGTCCAGCTCGTACATCTCGTCGGCGTTGCCGTGGTCGGCGGTGATGAGGGCGACGCCGCCGGCGGCGTCGATCACCGGCAACAGGCGGGCCAGCTGCAGATCGACGGCCTCGACGGCGATGGTGGCGGCCCGGAAGTTGCCGGTGTGGCCGACCATGTCGCCATTGGCGAAATTGCAGCGCAGGACCTTGTGCTTGCCGCTCCGCACCGCGTCGATCATGGCATCGGCAATCTCGGCCGCCTTCATCCAGGGGCGCTGCTCGAAGGGCACCACGTCGCTGGGGACCTCCAGGTAGGTCTCGCCCTCGAACTTGCCGGAGCGGTTGCCGTTCCAGAAGTAGGTGACGTGGCCGTATTTCTGGGTCTCGGAGCAGGCGAACTGGGTGATGCCGGCCTTGGAGAACCACTCGCCCATGGTGTCCTTGATGGCGGGGGGCGCCACCAGGAAGCGCTTGGGAATCTTCAGGTCGCCGTCGTACTGGAGCATGCCGGCGAAGGCCACCTTGGGCAGGCGGACCCGGTCGAACTTGTCGAACTCGGCTTCCTCGAAGGCCCGGCTGATCTCGATGGCGCGGTCGCCGCGGAAATTGAAGAAAACCACGGCGTCGCCGTCCTCGATGGTGCCGACGGGCTTGCCGCCCTCGGCGATCACGAAGGCCGGCAGGTCCTGGTCGATGGTGCCGGGGAAGCGCTGGCGCAGTTCCTTCACCGCCTCGGAGGCGCTGGCGAACTGGTCGCCCTGGCCGAGGACGTGGGTCTGCCAGCCCTTCTCCACCATCTTCCAGTTGGCCTCGTAGCGGTCCATGGTGATGGTCATGCGGCCGCCGCCGGAGGCGATGCGGGCATCGAAGCCGCCGCCGCTGATCTCCTTGAGGAAGGCCTCGAAGGGCTCGGTGTATTCCAGGGCGCTGGTCTCCGGCACGTCGCGGCCGTCCAGGAGGGCGTGGATGCGCGCCGTCTTGACGCCCTCCTCCCTGGCCCGCAGCACCATGGCCTTGAGGTGGTCGATGTGGCTGTGCACGTTGCCGTCGGAGAAGAGTCCGATGAAATGGAGCACGCCGCGGCCCGCCTTCGCCCCCGCCACGATCTCCTGCCAGGCCTCGCCCTGCCAGAGGTTCCCGGAGGCGATGGCATCGGACACCAGGGCCGCGCCCTGGCTGTACACCTGGCCGGAGCCGATGGCGTTGTGGCCGACCTCCGAGTTGCCCATGTCCTCGTCGGAGGGCATGCCGACGGCCGTGCCGTGGGCCCGCAGGGCGACGTGGGGATACATGGCGAAGAGCCGGTCGAGGGTGGGCTTGCGGGCGGCGGCGATGGCGCTGCCGGCGTCGGACTTGGGAATGCCGTAGCCGTCCATGACGATGATGACGACGGGGCCCTTGATGCCGGCGAAAGACGAGAGTTTTTGCAGCATGTCGTTGGTTCCTACGGAGAAATCGGTGCCCGGGCTGAAGCGCGCAGCCCGAATCAGCGGGGGCGACAAGTATCCGGGGCCGGGCAGGCGCAGTCAATCGACATCGGCCACCGCAGCCGCCGGGGGAACTGTTCAGGAATGCCGCCATTCCCCTACTATTGAGGATTCCCCCACCCGCCAATGGTTCTCCCCATGTCAGCCCATTCCCTTACCGACCCCGTCTTCGTCGGCCTCGAACCCGCCCCGGTCTGGGCCCATTTCGCCACCCTCTGCCGCATCCCCCGCCCATCCAAGGGTGAAGGCCCGCTACGGGAGCACCTGCGGCAATGGGCCGCCGGCCGCGGCCTCGCCTGCGCCGTGGACGAGGCCGGCAACCTCATCGTCCGCAAGCCCGCCACCCCGGGCCGGGAAGGGGCGCCGGGCACCATCCTCCAGGCCCACCTGGACATGGTCTGCCAGAACAACGCCGACACGCCCCACGACTTCAGCCGCGACCCCATCCGGCCCGTCCGCCGGGACGGCTGGCTGGTGGCGGAAGGCACGACCCTGGGGGCCGACAACGGCATCGGCGCCGCCCTCATCCTGGCAGCCCTGGAGGACGACCGCATCGCCCACGGCCCCCTGGAGGCCCTGTTCACGGTGGACGAGGAAGCCGGCATGGGCGGCGCCCGGGGCCTGGCTCCCGGCGTGCTGCAGGGCAGCCTGATGCTGAACCTGGACACCGAGGACTGGGGCGAATTCTTCCTGGGCTGCGCCGGCGGCCTGGACGTCAATGTCGCCCGGCCGGGCCAGGGCGAACCCCTGGACGCCGGGCAGGAAGCCTGGCGCATCGACCTCAAGGGCCTGCGGGGCGGCCACTCCGGGGTGGATATCCACGAGGAGCGGGGCAACGCCATCAAGCTCCTGGCGCGGGTCCTGCGCGACCTGGAAGGCCGCTTCCCCCTGCATCTGGCCGCCCTGCGCGGCGGCACGGCCCGCAACGCCCTGCCCCGGGAAGCCTTCGCCACCATTGCCCTGCCGGCCGGCCAGGAGGCGGCCCTGCGATCCGCCCTGGCGCAATGGCAGGACCGTCTGCGCCAGGAACTGGCCGGGGTGGACGACGGCCTGAGCCTCGACTGCCGCGCCGGCGAAGCCGCCGAGGCGCTATCCGCCCGGGAGCAGGCGGTCTGGCTCGCCTCCCTGCATGCCGCGCCCCACGGGGTGCGGCGCTGGAGCCGCAGCGTCCCCGGGGTGGTGGAAACCTCCAACAATCTCGGCATGGTGGACCTGGGTCCCGGGGGCGGCTCCTGCAATTTCATGGTGCGCTCCCTGGTGGACAGCGGCAGCGCCGCCCTGGCCGACGAGATCGCCAGCCTCTTCTCCCTGTCCGGCACGGCGGCGGAGAAGTCCGGCTATTACCCGGGCTGGGCCCCCAACCCGGCGTCGCCCCTGCTCGCCCTGTGCCAAGCCGTCTACCGCCGGGAATTCGGCGGCGAGGCCAAGGTCCAGGTCATCCACGCCGGCCTCGAGTGCGGGATCATCGGCGCCAAGTACCCGGGCCTCGACACCGTCTCCTTCGGCCCCACCATCCGCGGCGCCCACGCCCCAGGGGAGTCGGTGGAAATCGAATCGGTGGGCCGCGCCTGGCGGCTGCTGGCCGCCATCCTGGCCGCCGTTTCCGACTGAACGGCCGCTGGGAACACCGCTTGCTGCCGAAGGGAGCCTATCCGGGCATCCCTTCAACCCCCAAGCGGAAGAGCGGCAATGGTCTATGGCATCCCCTGGAAACGCTTTCTCCGGGAGCTGTACCAGGAAATCAACGACGACGACATCTTCAACGGCGCCGCCGCCCTCGGCTTCTGGCTGACCCTGGCGGTATTCCCGGCCATGATTTTCCTCATGGCCATCCTGCCCTACCTGCCGGTGGCCCGGGTGGACCAGGCCATCATGGATCTCCTGCGCCAGGCCCTGCCCGACACCGCCGCCCAGATGTTCGCCGGGGTAGTGGACGAGGTGACCCGGGAGCAGCGGGGCGGCGTCCTCTCCTTCGGCCTGGTGGCCACCTTCTGGGCCGCGTCGGCGGGGATGTACGCCGTCATGCAGCAGCTCAACGTCACCTACGACGTCACGGAGGGCCGCAGCTTCCTGAAGGCCCGGGGCACTTCCCTGGGCCTGAGCCTGCTGTTCGGGGTGCTGGTGGTCGGCGCCTTCTCCCTGGTGGTGCTGGGGGGCGTGATGCAGGACTGGATCGGCAACCATTTCGGCACCAGCGACCTGCTCCTCGACTTCTTCGCCCTCTTCCGCTGGGTGATGATCGTCCTTGCCCTGCTCCTGGGCTTCGCCCTCATCTACTACCTGGGGCCGGACGTGGAGCAGGAATTCAAGTTCATCACCCCGGGCAGCGTCCTGGCCGCCCTGCTCCTCGTCGCCGCCTCCCTGGCCTTCAAGGTCTACGCCACCAATTTCGGCGACTACAACGCCACCTACGGCAGCATCGGGGCGGTGATCATCCTCATGCTGTGGCTCTACATCGCCGGGCTGGTGATCCTCCTGGGCTCGGAGATCAATGCCCTGATCGAGCACTACGCCCCGGAGGGCAAGGAGAAGGGAGAGAAGGTGGAGGGGGAGCACGGCCCGACCCCCACCGGTGCGGCCAAGCCGCCGCCCCCGCCGCCGCCCTCGCGGCGCGGCTGACGGCGGCGCCGTTTCAGCGGATGATGCCGCCGCCCAGGCAGACCCGGGATTCGTACAGGACCACGGACTGGCCCGGGGTCAGGGCCCATTGGGGCGAAGCGAACCTGATCTGGCAGGTCTCGCCGTCCACCCGCTCCACTTCGCAGGGCTGGTCCGCCGTGCGGTAGCGGGGCTTGGCGGTGTAGACCCAGTGGGTGTGGGGCGCCCGGCCGGAAACCCAGGAAAGCTGCTCGGCCACCAGCTCGTCGGCGTAGAGGGCCGGATGGTCGTGGCCCTGGACCACGTAGAGGATGTTCTTCTCCATGTCCTTGCCGGCCACGAACCAGGCGTCGTGGTCGCCGCCCCCGGGCTGGCCCTTGTCCTTTACGCCGCCGATGTGCAGGCCCTTGCGCTGGCCCAGGGTGTGGTACATGAGGCCGTCGTGCTCGCCCAGCACCTTGCCGTCGTCCAGGCGGCGGATTTCCCCCTTCTTGGGGGGCAGGTAGCGCATGAGGAATTCCTTGAAGGGCCGCTCGCCGATGAAGCAGATGCCGGTGGAGTCCTTCTTGGTGGCCACGTGCAGGCCCTCCTCGGCGGCGATCTTGCGCACCTCCCGCTTATACATGTCGGCCAGCGGGAAGAGGGTCTTGGACAGCTGCGCCTGGTTCAGCCGGTAGAGGAAGTAGCTCTGGTCCTTGGTGCCGTCCTCGGCCTTGAGGAGCTGGAATTCCCCTTCGAATTCCCGCACCCCGGCATAGTGGCCGGTGGCGATGCGGTCGGCGCCCAGCTTCAAGGCGTGATCCAGGAAGGCCCGGAACTTGATTTCCGAATTGCACAGGATGTCCGGGTTGGGGGTGCGGCCGGCCTGGTATTCCTTGAGGAACTCGGCGAAGACCCGCTCCCGGTACTCGGCGGCGAAATTGACCACTTCGACGTCGATGCCGATGCGGTCGGCGACGCTCATGACATCGATCAGGTCCTGGCGGGACGAGCAATATTCCTCGGTGTCGTCGTCCTCCCAGTTCTTCATGAACAGGCCGATCACGTTCCAGCCCTGGCGCTTCAGCAAGAGCGCCGCCACGGAAGAATCGACACCGCCGGACAAGCCGACCACCACGGTTTTATTCGACATCGGGACCTTCTCCTCGCAACCACGATTCCAGCGGCAGGATCACCGCCGGCTCGCCATTATCCATGAACCAGGTATCCACCGCGAAGCGCGCCGGCGCCTCGCCGGTGTCCACGGTCTCGATGGCCGCCGCGAAATGCTGGCCGAGGACGAAGCGGGTGCGCCGCACCGGCTCCAGGACCCGGTGCCAGCGCAGCCAGCCCTGCCGCTCCAGGAGCCGCAGCAGGCGGGTGGTCGAGGTGGAGTGGTCGATGCAGTCCATGCGACCGTAGACCTCGCCGTCCCACTGGTTGCCGCCCCGGTCGTGGCCCACGTCCGACTGCTCGCCGGCCCACCGATAGAGCCGCCCCAGGGCCTGGGACAGGAGGGCGCGCTCGCTCTCGTCGTCATCGGCCAGTGCCAGCAGGCGCTCGACTTCCCGGAGCTGCTCGCTCCCGTAGACCACTTCGGCCTGGGCGATGCAGCTCCAGTTGTAGCAGATCTCCACCCTTTCCTGCGCTGCCGCCAGGCCGCAGCCCAGCGCCATCAGCAGGGCCCAGGGCCTCATCCGTAGTGGGTGATGAGTTCCAGGGGGTAACGCTTGCCGGCCAGGCTGTCCTCGATGCACTGCAGGATCAGGGGACTGCGGTGGCGCGAGGCGGTGGCCCGGACCTCATCCAGGGTCAGCCAGCGGGCGCCGATGATGCCTTCGTCCAGCTTGCGTGCCGGGTCGAAGCCCCGCAGCTCGCCGCCGAAGGCGAAGCGCAGGTAGGTGATGTCCTTGTGGGGATGGCGCCAGTTGTAGATGCCCACCAGATGGGTGGGCTTGAAATCGTAGGCGGTTTCTTCCAGGGCCTCGCGCACCGCGGCGTCCACCAGGGACTCGCCGCACTCCAGGTGCCCGGCCGGCTGGTTGAAGCGGACGCCGTCGTCGGTCTCTTCCTCGACCAGCAGGAACTTGCCGTCCCGGTGGACGACGGCGGCAACGGTGACATTGGGTTTCCAAACCATGCGACTGTACTCGTCTGGCAAAGGCATTATTTTACCAGCCGAAATGGGCTAAAATCGTGGGCTTTGACGCTGCATACGGAGAGAAGCACATGTCCATGGCGGATCGCGACGGATTCATCTGGTACGACGGCAAGCTGGTGCCCTGGCGCGAAGCCACCACCCACGTCCTGACCCATTCCCTGCACTACGGCATGGGGGTTTTCGAGGGCGTCCGCGCCTACAAGACCAGCCAAGGCACCGCCATATTCCGTTTGAAGGAACACACCGAGCGCCTGTTCAATTCGGCCCACATCTTCCAGATGGCCATGCCCTGGGACCGGGACACCCTCAACGAGGCCCAGAAGGAAGTCATCCGCGCCAACAACCTGGAATCCGGCTACCTGCGCCCCCTGGCCTTCTACGGCTCGGAAAAGCTGGGCGTTTCCCCCAAGGGCGCCAAGGTGCACGTGGTCGTCGCCGCCTGGCCCTGGGGCGCCTACCTGGGCGAGGAAGGCCTGGAGCGCGGCATCCGTGTCAAGACCTCCAGCTTCACCCGCCACCACGTGAATATCTCCATGGTGCGGGCCAAGGCCTGCGGCCACTACATCAATTCCATCCTGGCCAATAACGAAGCCACCAACGACGGCTACGACGAGGCCCTGCTGCTGGACCCGGAAGGCTACGTGTCCGAGGGCGCCGGCGAGAACGTCTTCATCGTCAAGAAGGGCAAGCTGTACACCCCGGACCTGACCTCCTGCCTGGAAGGCATCACCCGCTCCACCGTGCTGCAGTTGGCCGAGGAGCTGGGCATCCAGGTGCTGGAAAAGCGCATTACCCGGGACGAGGTCTATGCCGCCGACGAGGCCTTCTTCACCGGCACCGCCGCCGAAGTGACCCCCATCCGGGAACTGGACGGCCGCCAGATCGGCATCGGCCGCCGCGGCCCCATCACCGCCAAGCTGCAGGAAAAGTATTTCGACGTGGTCAATGGCCGCTCCGAGCAACACCGGGATTGGCTGGCCTATGTCTAACAGGGAGAAAACCATGAACGACCGCCTCACGGCCGAAAGCGTCCGCATCGAGGTCACCGAGAAGGACCTGCCGCTGCACTGCCCGCGTCCCGATTCGCCCCTGTGGTGCCAGCACCCCCGGGTCTTCCTCGACGTCACCAAGACCGGCGACGCCGTCTGTCCCTACTGCAGCGCGCACTACGTCTTCGCCGGCGAGCTGCCCAAGGGCCATCACTGAGTCCGCGGCGGGCTGACCGCCCGCCAGCCCCGAACCAGTGAAAGCCCTCGTCGTCGCCCCCGCCTGGATCGGCGACACCGTCCTCGCGCAGCCCCTCTTCGAGCGGCTGCACGAGCACCATCCCGGCCTCGAGCTGGACGCCCTGGCGCCACGCTGGGTGGCGCCGGTGCTGGCCCGCATGTCCCAGATCCGGAACGTCATCGACAGCCCCTTCGGGCACGGTGAAATCTCCCTGCGCACCCGCTGGAACCTGGCCCGCCAGATCGCCGCCGAGGAGTACCAGCAGGCGTATATCCTGCCCAATTCCCTGAAGTCGGCGCTGGTGCCTTTCATGGCCGGCATCCCCGAGCGCATCGGCTTCGTCGGCGAATCCCGCTACGGCCTCATCAACCGCCGCCACACCCTGGACAAGGAGGCGCTTCCCCTCATGGTCGAGCGCTTCGCCCAGCTGGCCGAGGCGCCGGGAGCGCCGTTACCGCGCCCCCTGCCCCGGCCGCGGCTGACCTCGACCCCGGAGCAGCAGGCCGCCGCCCTCGCCACCCTCGGCCTGGCGCCGCCCCGGCGCCTGGTGGTCTTCTGCCCCGGCGCCGAGTACGGCCCCGCCAAGCGCTGGCCGGCGCGGCACTTCGCCGCCCTGGCCCGGGCCCTGATCGCCCGCGGCCACACCATCTGGCTCCTGGGCTCCCCCAAGGACCGCAATGTCGGCGAGGAAATCGTCCACCTGGTGCCGGGCCCCTGCCGCAACCTGTGCGGCGCCACCAGCCTGGAGCAGGCCATCGACCTCCTGGCTCTGGCGGAGCTGGTGGTCTGCAACGATTCGGGCCTCATGCACGTGGCCGCGGCCCTGGATCGCCGCCTGGTGGCCCTCTATGGCTCCTCCTCCCCGAATTTCACGCCCCCCCTGTCGGATAGGGCCTCCATCCTTCGCCTCGGCCTGCAGTGCAGCCCCTGTTTCAAGCGCGAATGCCCCCTGGGCCACCTGGATTGCCTCAACAAGCTGGAGCCCACCCGGGCCCTCGACGCCTGCCTAGCCCATCTGCCGCCATGAACCAGCTCCTCCACTTCACCTCCCCGGAAGACGCTGAACGCGCCTTTTACGATGCCCTCACCAACGGCGATACCGATGCCCTGATGGCCATCTGGGCCGAGGACGAGGAGATCGTCTGTGTCCATCCCACCGGCGTCCAGCTGGTCGGCAGCAGCCCGATCCGGGAGAGCTGGCAGAACATCTTCGCCACCGCCCGCCTGCGGGTGCGGCCGGAGCCGGTGGCCCACTGGCACGGCATGCTGCTTTCCATCCACCATCTGGTGGAAACCCTGTTCGTCGGCGACGACCCGGCGCCCCACGGGCCGCTTCACGTCACCCACGTCTATTCCCGGGGCGCCCACGGCTGGCGCCTGGTGAGCCGGCACGCTTCCGCCGCCGGCGAGAACAAGACCGTCACCGTCGGCGAGCCGGCCCCGTCCCGCACCCTGCATTGATTCCCGGGCGCCCGCCGCCGAACAGCGCGGGCGCCGTGCTGTCAATTCCTAGATCGGCTGCGCTCTAGCCGGGCTCCCGCGAGGTGGACTGGGTGCCGCAAAGGCTCTTACACTAGCTGGATAACCAAATTCAATGACGAGGTAATCCCCCATGCTTCCCGGAGAAATTTTCAAGGCATATGACATCCGCGGCATCGTCGGCAAGACCCTCACGGCCGACGTGGTCCGGCAGGTCGGCCAGGCCCTCGGCTCCCTGGCGGCCGAGAGGGGCCAGACCGCCATCGCCGTCGGCCGCGACGGCCGCCTGTCCGGCCCCGAACTGGCCGGCGCCCTGGCCGAAGGCATCTGCGCCGCCGGCATCGACGTGGTGGATATCGGCTGCGTGCCGACGCCGGTCACCTATTTCGCCGCCCACCAGCTGGGCTGCAACAGCTGCGTCTCGGTCACCGGCAGCCACAACCCCCCGGACTATAACGGCCTCAAGATGGTCATCGCCGGCGAAACCCTGGCCGGCGATGCCATCCAGGCCCTCAAGCAGCGCATCGAGGCGGGCAACCTGAAGAGTGGCCAGGGCCGGCGCCGGGAGGCCGACGTCCGCGCTGCCTACATTGACCATATCGCCAAGGACGTGAAGCTCGCCCGCCCCATGAAGATCATCATGGACTGCGGTAACGGCGTCGCCGGCGCGGTTGCCCCGGAGCTCTTCAAGCGCCTGGGTTGCGACATCATTCCCCTGTTCTGCGAGGTGGATGGCAACTTCCCCAACCACCACCCGGACCCCTCCAAGCCTGAGAACCTTGAGGATGTCATCCACGCCCTCAAGACCACCGACGCCGAGATCGGCATTGCCTTCGACGGCGACGGCGACCGCCTCGGGGTGGTGACCAAGGACGGCGAGGTGATCTTCCCGGACCGCCAACTCATGCTCTTCGCCGCCGATGTGCTCTCCCGCGTGCCTGGCGGCCAGGTGATCTTCGACGTCAAGTGCACCCGCCTGCTGGCCCCCTGGATCCGCGAGCACGGCGGCACGCCGGTCATGTGGAACACCGGCCACGCCCTCATCAAGAAGAAGCTTAAGGAGACCGGCGCCCCCCTGGCCGGCGAAATGAGTGGCCACGTCTTCTTCAAGGAGCGCTGGTTCGGCTTCGACGACGGCCTCTACGCCGGCGCCCGCCTGCTGGAGATCCTCTCCAGGTCCGCCGACGGCAACACGGTCCTGAAGGGACTGCCCAACTCCACCAGCACGCCGGAACTGAACATCAAGATGGCCGAAGGCGAGCCCTTCGCCCTCCTCGACAAGCTCAAGGCCCAGGCCAAGTTCGCCGGCGCCCGGGAAGTCATCACCATCGACGGCGTGCGGGTGGAATACGCCGACGGCTTCGGCCTCGCCCGCCCGTCCAACACGACGCCGGTGGTGGTGCTGCGCTTCGAGGCCGACAACCCGGAAGCCCTGGCCCGCATCCAGGCCGACTTCGGGCGGGCCATCACCGCCGTCTGGCCCGGAGTGAAGCTGCCGTTCTGAACGGAACGGATCTGTTTGAAATGGAAAGGGCGCCTGCGGGCGCCCTTTCCCGTTCTGCCACCTAGAACCGATAACCGACGCCGACACCCCAGGTCACGGGATTGAGGCCCAGCTTGCCGATCTTGGCGCCATTCACCTTCACATCGGTCTCCATCTGGATGTACTTGGCGTCCACGTTGATCATCCAGTTCTTGTCGATCATGAAATCGGCTCCGAGTTGGGCAGCCAGGCCGACGGTATTGTCATCCACGGAAACCCTCGCGCCGCCGAGGGGGGCGCTGTTGAAGGCCTTCTTGGTGAAGATGGTGTAATTGACGCCGAGGCCGACGTAGGGCTTGAACATGCCGAGATCGGTGAAGTGGTACTGGAGCATGAGCGACGGCGGCAAGGCCTGGACATGTCCCAGCTTGCCGACGGCGGCGGCCTTGACGTCGACGTCCTGCGGATAGGTCAGCACCAGTTCTGCCGCCAGATTCTTGGTAAAGAAATAGCTGAGATCCACTTCCGGAATCCAGCGGTTCTCGGCTTCGATCTTGCCGGCCGGATTTTGCAGGCCGTCGGAATTCTTGTTGCCCCAGTCCAGATTCACCGCCCGAGCCCGAACCAGCAGAGGACCTTCGGCCTGGACGGCGGTGGCGGACAGAAGACCGGCAGCAGCCATGACAGCGACAAGCAACTTCTTATGCATGTAAAACCCCCTTCGTCATCAAATGGAAATGTTTTTGAACTATCGATGAAGCGACGAAATGCTACGTCCGTCCATCGGGCCGAAATTGACCCACGTCAAATAAATCCACATTCGTTGTAAGGGAATTATCCTGGCCGCAACACCAGAAAAAAAGAAACGGGGGCCGAAAGGCCCCCGCAGCATGCCGTGCTCTTGCCCGGTCCCGCCTACGCTATCAGAGCTTTCCTTCCACCCAGCCCTTGACCGAAGCCAGGGCCGCCGGCAGCGCGGCGGCGTTGGTGCCGCCGGCCTGGGCCATGTCCGGCCGGCCGCCGCCCTTGCCGCCCACCTGCTGGGCGACCATATTCACCAGCTCTCCGGCCTTGACCTTGCCGGTAAGGTCGGCGGTGACCCCGGCGATCAGGCTGACCTTGCCGTCGGCGACCGCGGCCAGGACGATGGCGGCGCTCTTCAGCTTGTCCTTGAGCTTGTCCATGGTCTCCCTCAGGGCCGGCACGTCGGCGCCTTCCAGGCTGGCGGCCAGGACCTTGGCGCCCTTCATCTCCACCGCCTGGCTCACCAGGTCGTCCCCCTGGGAGGAGGCCAGCTTGGACTTCAGCCGTGCCAGCTCCTTTTCCAGGTTGCGGATATTCTCCAGGACATGGGCGATCTTGGCCGGCACTTCCCCCACCGGCGCCTTGAAGGCGGCGGCGGCCTCGGCCAGCATCCTCTCCTGCTGCTGGATGAGGGCCAGGGCGTTGTCCCCGGTGACCGCCTCGATGCGGCGCACCCCGGCAGCGACGCCGGCTTCCATGGTGATCTTGAAGAGGCCGATGTCGCCGGTACGGGACACGTGGGTGCCGCCGCACAGTTCCCTGGAAGA
Source organism: Rhodocyclaceae bacterium (assembly GCA_035255045.1). Taxonomy (GTDB): domain Bacteria; phylum Pseudomonadota; class Gammaproteobacteria; order Burkholderiales; family Rhodocyclaceae; genus JAGTRP01. Next base: position 13,558 of record DATFAA010000019.1, read on the forward strand.
GCCGATGTCCAGCACCCGCACCTCGTCACCATACTTCTCGCCGAACAGCATCATGGCGCCCAGCTTCTGGGCTTCCGCAATCGGCACCACCCGGCACTGGGTGGCCTCGTTGCTCAGGATCTCGGCATTGACGATGTTCTCGACCCGGCGGATTTCCTCGTCGGTCATGGGCTGGCTGTGGACGAAGTCGAAGCGGGTCTTGTCCGAATCGACTTGGGAGCCCTTCTGCTGCACGTGCTCGCCCAGCACTTCCCGCAGGGCCTTGTGGAGCAGGTGGGTGGCCGAGTGGTTACGCATGGTGCGGGCTCGAGCCTGGGCATCCACCTTGGCGGTGACGCCGTTGCCGACGCTGATGGTGCCGGTCTTGACGACGCCGTGGTGGCCGAAGACGGTGGCCTGGATCTTCTGGGTGTCTTCCACCGCGAAGATGCCATGCACCGAGCGCAGCTCGCCCCGGTCGCCCACCTGGCCGCCGGACTCGGCGTAGAAGGGTGTGTTGTCCAGGACCACGACGCCCAGCTCGCCTTCGTTCAGCTGGTTCACCGGGGTGCCATCCTTGTAGAGGGCCAGGACGTTGCCCTTGACCTCCAGGGACTCGTAGCCGTGGAAGGCGGTGGCCGGGCCCTCGTATTCCAGGGCGGCGGCCATCTTGAACTTGCCGGCGGCCCGGGCCTGTTCCTTCTGCCGCGCCATGGCGGCGTCGAAGGCGGCCGCATCCACGGTGACGCCGTGCTCGCGGCAGACATCTGCCGTGAGATCTAACGGAAAACCATACGTGTCATGCAGCACAAAGGCCAAGTCACCACTAAAGACTGCTCCATCTGCTCTACAGGCCAGTCCCCAAAGGACGGTTCCGTGATCGTTCCGAGAGTCCCACCATGCCTGGATAAACTGGGTTACGCCAGGGTTAGCGACGACATAGAGAATCGGCCGCCCAGTCAGGCCTGCGCCTTGAAGTGACTGGTATTGAATTGCTTGGGACAATGCTCCAGCTAACCGAACAAGATCAACCTCCCGCTCTCTTTTCCCTTGGATCCACTTCACCTCCACAGGGTGCTTTTTGTCACCTTTTATGGCCACAAAATCGGGCCTAAATTTTCCAATTTGTTGCTCGGATATCAATTCATATCCATCAGCTTTCATCTGAGCAGACACAATCGCTTGCGCAATACCTTCTTCAACTAACGCCATGCCGTTCTCGATGGTCTCGAAGAAGCGGTCCTCCTCCTGCTTGAGGACGGCCATGACCTTGGCTTGATTCTGGGTCAGTTCCGGGTAGGCGGAGCCCATCTCGGCCACCAGGTCCGGCACCATCTTGTGGAAGAAGGCAGCCCGGGCGCCCAGCTTGTAGCCGTGGCGGATGGCCCGGCGGATGATGCGGCGCAGGACATAGCCCCGGCCCTCGTTGCCCGGGATGACGCCGTCGGCGATAAGGAAGGAACAGGCGCGGATGTGGTCGGCCAGGACCTTCAGGGAGGGGCTGTCCATGTCGGCGCTGCTGGTTTCCCGGGCGGCGGCCTGGATCAGGTTCTGGAACAGGTCGATTTCGTAGTTGCTATGGACGTGCTGCAGCACCGCGGCGATGCGCTCCAGGCCCATGCCGGTGTCCACGCTGGGCTTGGGCAGCGGATGCATGACCCCGGCCTCATCCCGGTTGAACTGCATGAAGACGTTGTTCCAGATTTCAATGAAACGGTCGCCGTCTTCCTCGGGGCTTCCCGGGGGGCCGCCCCAGATGTGCTCACCGTGATCGTAGAAGATTTCGGTGCAGGGGCCGCAGGGGCCGGTGTCGCCCATCATCCAGAAATTGTCGGAGGCGTAGCGGCTGCCCTTGTTGTCGCCGATGCGGATGACCCGCTCGGCAGGGACGCCCACTTCCTTGGTCCAGATGTCGTAGGCTTCGTCATCTTCCGCGTAGACGGTGACCGTCAGCTTGTCCTTGGGCAGCTTGAAGACCTCGGTGAGCAGTTCCCAGGCGTAGCTGATGGCATCCCGCTTGAAGTAGTCGCCGAAGCTGAAATTGCCCAGCATCTCGAAGAAGGTGTGGTGACGGGCGGTGTAGCCGACATTCTCCAGATCGTTGTGCTTGCCGCCGGCCCGCACGCACTTCTGGGAAGTGGTGGCGCGGGTGTAGGGACGCTTGTCGAAGCCCAGGAAGACGTCCTTGAACTGGTTCATGCCGGCGTTGGTGAACAGCAGCGTCGGGTCCTCGTGGGGCACCAGGGAGCTGGAAGCCACGATCTGGTGGCCCTTGGAGGCGAAAAAGTCGAGGAATGCTTGGCGGATTTCGGCGCTTTTCATGGGTTGCGGCCTGTCGGCAATAATTCGAAACCGCCGATTTTAAATGAAAGCAACCCGGTGCAGCGAGGCCCCATGCCGGAAACGCCCGCGCCGAGCCGCAATCCGGGGCATGCAACAAGAAAAGCCCGCCGGGGGACGACCCGCGGCGGGCTTCCGGGAGGATCCAGTACGGTCAGCGCTGGCGGGCGCGGCCGATGACGGGCAGGTCCTGCCGCCCGTCATGGTTGAAGTCGTGCTGGCGGTCGTGCTTTTCCCGGAAGATTTTCCGGCTCTGCAGGTCCTCGGCCCGCTGCAGGCGGTTCTCTTCCTTGGCGGTCACGGTGCCGTCGGCCACGGCCCGGGCCTCCATGCGCTGGACCCCGGCCTGGCCGCGTTCCAGCTTGACTGCTTCCCGCGCCGTCAGGGCGCCGGAATCCACGCCCTGCTGGATGCGCATCTCCTGGTTGACCTGGCGCTGGTCCACGCTGGCACCGGCCTGGACGCCGACGAGCGGCGCCTGGGCGAAGACGGCGGCCGGAAGGGCGAGGCCCGCAAAGACGAGAATTCTTGCTCTGGAAATCATTGCTGCTCTCCTTGATTGGCGTGGGCACATCCCACCGCGCCATTAGGTCATGGCTGCCACCGGCGAGCTGCAACAAAGTGTGTGGAGTTGTTTCAAGCCGGCCCGAAGCGGTCGAGGCGGTCGGTGAACAGGGCAGTCGCGCCAAGGGCGAAGCAGCGCTCGGCTTCCGGCGAGGAATTGACGGTGTAGGCGGCGACTGGCACGCCGGCCGCCCGCAGCTCGTCCATCCGTTGGGCGGACAGGTCGGCGGCCCGGGCGTGGAGAGCAGTGCAGCCCAGGGCCGCCAGCCGGGCGTGCCAGTCCCCGGGGATGGCCTTGACGAGAAGGGCCCGGGGCCAGGGGCCAGCGACCTCGGCGGCGGCGGCCAGGGCCTTTTCGGAAAAGGAGGAAAACAGCAGGGGAAGCCCGGCGGGCCAGGCACCCTGCACGACCCGGGCGACGACGCTGCCGGTCTCGGCCGCGTGGCCGGCGGCCGGCTTGATTTCCACATTGACGGCGAGGCCCAGGGCGGCGCACTGGGTGAGGGCATCGGCCAGGCGCGGCACCGGCTCGCCGGCCCAGGCGGGATGAAAGCGGGCACCGGCATCGAGGCGGGAAATGGCTGCCCACTCCAGGTCCGCCACCCGGCCATGGCCGCCGGTGGTGCGCCGGAGAGTCTCGTCGTGGATGAGGATGGGGACGCCGTCGGCCGTCAGCATGACGTCGAATTCGACGGCCTTGAAGCCCAGGCGGGCCGCCAGCCGGAAGCCGGCCAGGGTGTTCTCGGGCACCAGGGCGCCGCCGCCGCGGTGGGCGATCCACCGCGGCAGGGGGTAGCGCGGACCGCTCAGAACGGAACGGTCTTCTTGAGGGCCGGCTTGGCCGACAGGAGGGCGTTGCCGCGGGCCACCGCCGCGTCGAGGGCGGCCTTGGCCGGCTTCTGGTCATCCCAGACCGCTTCCAGTTCCTCGTCCACGATGATGCGAACCGGGTCGACGGCGGAAACCCGCAGGGGATGGGTGGCACCTTCGCCCTTCAGGGAAGAGTAGACCACGTCGAGGGCATGGTCCCGATCCTGCAGCACCTTGCTCTTCAGGACGCTGCGGGCGGCCTGGGTGAGGGGCACCTGGCCGTACAGCCGGGCCAGCTCGACCTGGCTTTCCGGGTTCAGCAGGAAGGCCACGAAGCGGGCCGCCGCCTTGTATTCCTGGGGCTTGTAGCCGCCGCCGACCCACAGGGCGGCACCGTCCGCCAGGGTGTGCTGGCGGCCGCCGTAGATGTCGTCGTGGTGGGGCAGAGGGGCGACGCCCAGTTCGATGCCGGAAGCGTCGCGGAACTGGGTGTGGGCGGCGGAATCGGTGGTGATCATGGCGCACTCGCCGCTGGCGAAGTGCTTGTCGGCCTCGTCCTTGCGGCCGAAGTTGTGGAAGTACTTGGCCTTGGACCAGGAGGCCAGCATGGCGATGTGCTTGACCTGGGGCAGGCCGTTGAAGATCAGCTCACCCTTGGCCGTGGCCACCGGCGCGCTGGACAGGGCGGACAGGTTGTCGATGTGGATCCAGGTCGGCCAGGAGGTGGTATAGGGGCACTTGTAGCCGGCGTCGTAGAGCTTGCCGGCGGTTTCCTGCATCTCCCACCAGGTCTTGGGCGGCTTCTCCGGGTCGAGCCCGGCCTTCTTGAAGGCGGCCTTGTTGTAGAACAGCACCGGGGTCGAGTAGGCGACCGGCAGGGCCACCAGCTTGCCCTTCTCGTCGGTGGCGCCGGCCTTGAGGTCGGCGGACAGGCTGTTGGCGCTGAAGGGCACCTTGGCCTCGCTCATCACCTGGTAGAGGGGGCGCAGGCTGCCCTTCTGGGACAGGAACTCGCCCATGTCCTGGCGCCGCACCAGGTTCAGGACCGCCGGCTTGGCGCCCTCGGACAGGTGCACCAGCTTGACGGTGATGCCCTTCTGCTCCTGGTTGAAGTGCTCCACCAGCTTGCCCAGGCGCTCTTCCGCGCCGTCGCCGAGCTGTTGGGCCAATTCGATTTCCACCGGGGCAGCGGCGGCCGGCGCCGGCTTGGCGGCCCGGGTGGGTTTGGCAGCATGGGCGCCGACGGCGACTGCCAGGCCGCAGACGACGGCTGCGGCGCGGATGAGGTGCGACATGGAAACTCCCGACTAGCGAAAACCCAATTATAGCGAGGCTGGCGAAAACCAGAATCCGGTCGAGCCATGACGATGCCCTGCCGTCATCGCCCCAATTTTGTGGGAAAATGCCGCCCATGCGTAAAAGCTTGATTTTGCTGCCCCTTGTCCTGATGTCCCTGGCCGGCTGCGACCAGGTCAATCAGAAACTGGGCCTCGAAGACCCCGCCAAGAAGGAAGCCCGCCAGGAGGCGGAGGGCAAGGCCGTGGGCAGCGCCTGCCGCCAGTCCGGCCGGGCCATCGAGGATTGCTACTCCATCTACAACTGGCTGCCCAAGTCGGCCATCTTCGCCGGCTGGCGGGAAATGGACGAATACATGCGCCAGAACCAGATAGAGACGGTGGTTCCCCAACTGCCGCCGGCGGAGCCGCCGGGGACCAAGAAGAAGAAAAAGGCCGTCGCCGAAGGCGAAGCCAAGGGGAACGAGACCAAGGCGCCCGAGGAAGGGGCAGAAAAACCGGCGGCCCAGCACTGATGTCCTCCGCCGCCCTCAGCCAAGTTGTGCTCTACTGCCGCCCCGGTTTCGAAAAGGAATGCGCGGCGGAAATCTGCGCCGCCGCCGAAGCCCTCGGGGTCGAAGGCTACGCCAAGACCAAGCCGGACAGCGGCTACGTCGCCTACCATCCCCACGACCCCGCTGCCATGGCCGCCCTGGTGGAAGGCCTGCGCTGGCGCCACCTGGTCTTCGCCCGCCAGCTCCTCTTCGCCGCCCCCCTGGTCGCCGAACTGCCGGTGGGCGACCGCATCACCCCCCTGCTCCAGTGCGTGCGCAGCCTCGGCGGCCGCTTCCGGGACGTCTGGCTGGAAACCGCCGACACCAACGAGGCCAAGGAGCTGTCGAGCTTCTGCAAGAAATTCGAGAAGCCCTTCAGAATCGCCCTCGAGAAGGCCGGCCTCCTTGCCCCGGACAACGGCGAGCTGCCGCGCCTGCATCTCTTCTTCCTGGGCTCGGCCGCCGCCTTCGTCGCCATCTCCCTGCCGGGCAACGGCTCCGACTGGCCCATGGGCATCCCGCGCCTCAGGATGCCCCGGGCCGCTCCGTCCCGCTCCACCCTGAAGCTGGCCGAGGCCTTCATGGAATTCGTCGGCGGCCAGAACGCCGACCAGCGCCTGCGGGCCGGCCAGACGGCGGTGGACCTGGGGGCCTCCCCCGGCGGCTGGACCTGGCAGCTCGCCCAGCGGGAAATCCACGTCACCGCCGTGGACAACGGACCCATGGACAAGGCACTGATGGCCGGCGGCATGGTCGAACACCTCAAGACCGACGGGTTCCACTACCGTCCCAAGCGCCCGGTGGACTGGCTGGTGTGCGACATGGTGGAAAAGCCCGCCCGGATAGCCGAGCTGGTGGCCGACTGGGCCGCCGGAAAACACTGCAAGGAAGCCATCTTCAACCTCAAGCTGCCGATGAAGAAACGCTACGAAGAGCTCCGGCACTGCCGCGACATCATCGAGTCCAGGCTGGCGGCGGCAGGGGTGGAGGCTCGGCTGCGCTTCAAGCAGCTCTACCATGACCGGGAGGAAGTCACCGGGCATCTTCGGGTGTTGAAAACACGCTAAGGCGTATAATGTTGGCCCATGTCTGAAATCAATACTTTAGTCGGCGAAGGCAACGCAAACTCCGCCCCTCCCGCTGCACCGGATGCAGCCCCCGAAATCACCTTCGCCGACCTGGGCCTCGCCCCCGAAATCCTGCGGGCCGTCACCGACGAGGGCTACACCAAGCCCACGCCCATCCAGGCCAAGGCCATCCCCATGGTGCTGGCCGGCAAGGACATCATGGGCGGCGCCCAGACCGGCACCGGCAAGACGGCTGCCTTCACCCTGCCCATCCTGCAGCGCCTGCTGCCCCATGCGAGCAGCAGCCCCTCCCCGGCCAAGCACCCGGTCCGCGCCCTGATCCTGGCGCCGACCCGGGAACTGGCCCTGCAGGTGTTCGAATCGGTGAAGTCCTACAGCAAGCACACTCCCCTGCGGGCCATGTGCGCCTTCGGCGGCGTGGATATCAAGCCCCAGATCGAGGAGCTGCGCAAAGGCGTCGAGATCCTGGTGGCCACCCCGGGGCGGCTTCTGGACCACGTCGAGCAGAAGAGCGTCAGCTTCGCCGCCGTCCAGGCCCTGGTGCTGGACGAGGCCGACCGCATGCTGGACATGGGCTTCATCCCGGACGTCACCCGCATCCTCAAGATGCTGCCGAAGGAGCGCCAGAGCCTGCTGTTCTCGGCCACCTTCTCGGAAGAGATCAAGCGCCTGGCCGACACCATGCTGAAGTCGCCGGTGCTGGTGGAAGTGGCCCGCCGCAACCAGGTTTCCGAGACCATCACCCACCGGGTCCATCCGGTGTCCGAGTTCGGCAAGCGCTCCCTGCTCACCAAGCTCCTGAAGTCCGGCGAGATCACCCAGGCCATCGTCTTCGTCCGCACCAAGCAGGGCTGCTCCCGTCTGTCCCGGGAACTGCAGCGGGCCGGCATCCACGCCGACGCCATCCACGGCGACAAGAGCCAGCTCGACCGCCTCAAGGCCCTCGAAGCCTTCAAGAACGGCACCACCCACGTGCTGGTGGCCACCGACGTGGCGGCCCGGGGCCTGGACATCGACGACCTGCCCTACGTCATCAATTACGAACTGCCCCACGTCCCCGAGGACTACGTGCACCGCATCGGCCGCACCGGCCGGGCGGGCAAGCAGGGCAACGCCATTTCCCTGGTGAGCGCCCACGAGGTGGGCTACCTGGTGGAAATCGAGAAGCTCATCAAGCGCCCCATCGAGCAGATCGAGGTGGCCGGCTTCGAGCCCGACCCGGAATACGAATACCCCCCGGGGAACAAGAGGAAGCGGGGCAGCGCCCCGGCCAAGGCGCCGCTGGCCCACAAGCCCGAGCGGCCCGAGCGGCCCGCCCGTTCCCGGGAATCGCGGAAATCCACCATCGCCGCCGACGGCTTCGACTTCAGCAAGCCCTACGAGGAGCCCCGGGCCGACGTGCCGGATTCCCCCCAGGCGCCCGCCAAGGCCGATCCCCACAAGCCGAAGAAGGTGGTGGCGGCCCTCCTCGGCGGTCTCGGCCGCAAGTGACCCCCGGCCGGCCCTCGGCCGCCGGGCTTCATCCTCAATAGGGTTTCTTCAGATCCTCCGGGCGGGGCAGGTGTTCGCTGCCCTCCGGATGGTGGCTGATATAGACGCGGTGGGCGGCCACCACGATGGCGTGCACCTCTTCCGCCGACAGCTGGGGAAAGTTTTCCCGCAGGACGCGAAAGGCCAGGTGCTCCAGGGAGCGCCCGCCCCATCCCGCCGCCGGATCGAAGAAGGGTTCGATCATGGCGTAGGCGCTGTCGAACAATTCCCGCAACTGTGGATTCATCCGCCGCTCCGGCCGCTGCTGCCCCTGGCTGTCCGTATAGTGCTTTTCCATGTTGGCCCTTATTGTTGTTCGTGGAAGCGCTCAAGGATAACGTCAATCAACTCCAGGGCGTCATCGTGGTGAACCCCTAACTCGCCCAAAACCTCGTCGTTTACGTCTGACCACTCCCGGTTGTCCACGTGCTGGTCGCGGTAATAGATTTCTATGGCGAGCTGCAGGATGGCCACCATGGAGCGGGAGGCGTGCATGCCCATGCCCTTGATGTCGTGGTGGTTGCGGATGGCGTCGCAGATGAAGTCCGGCAGGCGCCAGTACTTGGCCACCAGGTAGCCGACCACGCAATGGTCGGCGTGGAATTTCCGGTCCTCCTCGGCCAGTTCGATCCAGCGCCCCGGCTGCTCCAGCTGCATCTCGGCGCAGTAGCTCGGGAAGCGCTGCATCAGGAGCGGCACTCCGCAGTCGTGGAAGATGCCCGCCATGTAGGCCTGGTCCGGGAAGATGTTGCACACCGAGATGCGGTCGTCGGCAATCAGCATCGCCAGCTGGGCCACCGCCTGGGAGCGGGACCAGAAGGCCTCGTAGGCCCGGGGATGGCGCCTGACCTCGGTGACCCCGGCCAGGGAGACGGCCTGGACCAGGTTGAAGGCCTGGCGGACGCCGAGGGCGTGGAGGATTTCCTCCACCGAGTCGAAGGGATGGTGCTGGCGGTAGGCGGCGCTCCTGCAAACCTTGAAGAGGGCGGCCGTGACCCCGGGATCCCGGTTGATGACCCGGGCCAGGTGGCGGACGTCGAACTCCCGGCGCAGGAGAAGCTGGCGCAATTCCTCCAGGACCCGGGGCTGGGGCGGGATCTTCACCCCCTGGTCGAGGAGCCGGCGGGCCTTGGTCGCCGCCGGCTCGTCCAGGGTCTTGAGGATGTCGGACACCGACACCTTTCCTTCGGTCATTGCGCCCATGGCAAGGCCTCGTCTATCAGTTCTATCCAATGTCTCACCGGCAGGGCGCTCCCGGCCTGGAGGTGGGTGAGGCAGCCGATGTTGGCGGTGGCGATGGCGGCCGGCGCGCCGGCGCTCAGGGCCGCCAGTTTGTTGTCCCGCAGGCGCCTGGAAAGCTCCGGCTGGAGCACCGAGTAGGTGCCGGCCGAGCCGCAGCAGAGATGGCTGTCCGCTACCGGCGTCAGCTGATACCCGGCCGCCGCCAGGAAAGCCTCGATAGTCCCCCGGATGCCGAGGCCGTGCTGAAGGGTGCAGGGGGAATGGAAGGCGAGCTTGCCCCGCCCCCTTTTCGCCTCCGCCAGCCGGGGCAGCAGCGCGGCCTCCTCGGCCGCCAGGACCTCGCTCGGGTCCCGGCAGAGGGTGCTGATGCGGGCTGCCTTGTCGGCGTAGGCCGGGTCGCCGGCCAGGAGGTGACCGTATTCCTTCACCTGCACCCCGCATCCCGAGGCGGTGACCACCACGGCCTCGACACCGGCCTCCACGTGGGGCCACCAGGCGTCGATATTGCGCCGCATGTCGTCCCGGGCCGCCTCCTGGTCGGTGAGGTGGAAGCGCAGGGCGCCGCAGCAGCCCGCCCCTTCCGCCTCGAACAGCGAAATGCCGAGGCGGTCCAGGACCCGGGCCGTCGCCCCGTTGATATTGGGGGCCAGGGACGGCTGGGCGCAACCCGCCAGCAGGAGCATGCGGCGGAGATGCTTGCCGGGCACCGGCCAGGGCCGCTGCGGCGCCACCGCATCCGGCGGCAGCTTGTCGGCCAGGCCGGAGGGCAGCAGGGGCCGGACCATTTGGCCCAGCTTGACCACCGGACCGAAGAGGCCTGGGCGGGGCACCCCCTCCTTCAGAAGCCAGCGCACCAGGCGCTCGGCGCCCTGGCGGGGCAACTGCTCCTCCACCACCTGGCGGCCGATGTCCAGGAGGTGGCTGTATTTGACCCCGGACGGGCAGGTGGTCTCGCAGGACCGGCAGGTCAGGCAGCGGTCCAGGTGCAGCCGGGTCTTCTCGCTGGCCGGCTTGCCCTCCAGCACCTGCTTGATGAGGTAGATGCGGCCCCGGGGCCCGTCCAGCTCGTCCCCCAGCAATTGGTAGGTGGGACAGGTGGCGGTACAGAAACCGCAATGGACGCACTTGCGCAGGATGGCCTCGGCCTCGCGGCCGGCCGGGGTGTCTCGGATGAAGTCGGCGAGATGGGTTTCCATCAGACCTCTGCGTAGAGGCGGCCCGGATTGAGGATGCCCTTCGGGTCGAACACTTTCTTCAGGCGCTGGTGCAGGGCCAGGAGGGCCGGCGCCAGGGGGGTGAAGGCGCCCTCCCGGCAGCGCAGGGACTCCGGGGCCCGGTACAGCACGGCGTGGCCGCCGGCCCGCCGGGCCGCCTCCCGCACCGTGGCGACCTCGGCATCGGTGACCAGCCAGCGTTGGGCGCCGCCCCAGTCGATGGCCTGGCTCCCCGGGAGCGCCAGGGGCGGCGTCGTCGACGGTACCGACAGGCGCCACAGGATGCCGCCGGCGAAGGCCTTGTGGCGCTGCTCCCGCACGGTCTGCCAGAAGGCGTCGGCGGCGGGCAGCGGTTCGCCGCCCAGCTTGTCCCGGGCCGCCGCCACCGCCGCCTCGGCGCCGGACAGGCGCACCATCATCACGCCGTCGTACCAGAGGGCGCCGGAAACCGGCAGGGGCCGGCCGCCCCAGCGGTTCAGCAGGTCGATGGCGCCGGCCTCGTCCACCTCGAAGACCAGGCTCCTCTCGGCGACAGGCCGGGGCAGGACCTTGAGGGTGACTTCGGCGATCAGCCCCAGGGTGCCCAGGTTGCCGGCCATGAGGCGGGAGACATCGTAGCCGGCGACGTTCTTCATCACCTGGCCGCCGAATTCCATCACCTGCCCGGTGCCGTCCACGATCTTCACCCCCAGGACGAAATCCCGCACCGCCCCGGCCTGCTGCCGGCGGGGCCCGGACAGGCCGGCAGCGACGCAGCCGCCGACGGTGGCGGTGCCGAAACGGGGCGGCTCGAAGGCCAGCATCTGGCCGCGCTCGGCAAGGGCCGTCTCGATGTCCGCCAGGGGCGTGCCGCAGCGGGCGGTGATGAACAGTTCGGTGGGCTCGTAATCGACGATGCCCTGGTAGCCGGAGACGTCGAGGACCTCGCCGGCCAGCATGCCGCCGTAGAAATCCTTGCTGCCGCCGCCCCGCAGGCGCAGGGCGGTGCCCGTTTCGGCGGCCTGGCGCAGACGGCCGGCGAGATCGTCGAGCTGCATCAGAAGCGCTCCAGGTCGGGGAATTTCAAGTCGCCGCCATGGACATGCATGCGGCCGTACTCGGCGCAGCGGTGCAGGCTGGGGACCGCCTTGCCCGGGTTGAGGAGGCCGCCCTCGTCGAAGGCCGCCTTCAGCCGGTGGAAGGTCTCCAGCTCAGGCTTCCCGTACTGGACGCACATCTGGTTGATCTTCTCGACCCCGACCCCGTGCTCGCCGGTGATGGAGCCGCCGAGGGCGACGGAGAGTTCGAGGATCTCGGCCCCGAAGGCCTCCGCCCGCTCCCATTCCCCGGGTTTGGCGGCGTCGTACATGATGAGGGGATGGAGATTGCCGTCGCCGGCGTGGAAGACGTTGGCGCAGCGCAGGCCGTATTTCCTTTCCATGGCGGCGATGGCCTGGAGCATTTCGGCCAGGCGCTTCCGCGGGATGGTGCCGTCCATGCAGTAGTAGTCCGGGGTGATGCGCCCCACCGCCGGGAAGGCCGCCTTGCGGCCGGCCCAGAAGCGCAGGCGCTCGGCCTCCGACTGGGAAACCTTGAGGTCCCGGGCGCCGCTCTGCTCCAGGACCCGGCACACCCGGGCGATCTCCTCCGCCACTTCCTCCGGGGTGCCGTCGGACTCGCACAGCAGGATGGCCTCCGCCTCCAGGTCGTAGCCCGCCTTGACGAAGGGCTCCACCGCGGCCGTCGCCGGCTTGTCCATCATCTCCAGGCCGGCCGGGATGATGCCGGCGGCGATGATGGCGGCCACCGCATCGCCGGCCTTGGCGACGTCGTCGAAGGAGGCCATCACCACCTGGGCCAGCTCGGGCTTGGGGGTGAGCTTCACCGTCACTTCGGTGACCACCGCCAGCATGCCCTCGGAGCCGACGAGGAGGGCCAGCAGATCGTAGCCTGGCCCGTCCAGGGCCTCGGAGCCGATTTCGAGGATATCCCCCTCCACCGTGATGGCCCGCACCCGCAGGACGTTATGGACGGTGAGGCCGTACTTGAGGCAGTGGACGCCACCCGAATTCTCCGCCACGTTGCCTCCCAGGGTGCAGGCGATCTGGGAGGAAGGGTCTGGGGCGTAGTAGAGGCCGTGGGGGGCGGCCGCCTCGGATACCGCCAGGTTGCGGACTCCGGGCTGGACCACCGCCAGCCGGGCCAGGGGATCGATGCGCAGGATCTTGTTGAAGCGGGCCAGGGACAGCACCACCCCTTCGCCGTGGGGCATGGCGCCGCCGGACAGGCCGGTGCCGGCGCCCCGGGCCACTACCGGCACCTGCAGGCGGTGGCAGACCCGCAGGACATCCCGGACTTGGGCTTCGGTCTCGGGCAGGCAGACGGCGGCGGGCAGGTTGCGGTAGGCGGTGAGGCCGTCGCACTCGTAGGGCCGCAGGTCCTCCTCGTCCACCAGCAGGCAGCGGGAAGGCAGCACCGTCGCCAGTTGCGCCGCCAGCCTGGCGCGGTCGGTGTGGAATGTCTTTTCGCCGCCGGTCATGTCGCCCCCAAGGAAAGGGAGGTCATTCTACCCCCACCAGGATGGCCCGGAAGTCGTTCACATTGGTCCGGGTCGGCCCGGTGACCAGGAGGTCGCCCAGGGCGGAGAAGAAGCCCCAGGCATCGTTGCCGTCCAGGTACTGGCGGGCGCCGAGACCCAGGCCCCGGGCCCGTTCGAGGGTATCCGGGGCGACGTGGGCGCCGGCGTTGTCCTCGCTGCCGTCGATACCGTCGGTGTCTGCCGCCAGGGCGTGGATACCCGGCGCACCATTCAAGGCCAGGGCCAGTCCCAGCAGGAATTCGGTATTGCGTCCGCCCCGCCCCTGCCCCCGCAGGGTGACGGTGGTCTCACCGCCGGAGAGCAACACGCAGGGCGCCCGGGCCGGCAGGCCGTGGGCGGCGCTGGACAGCGCCATGGCGGCCATGACCTTGGCCACTTCCCGGGCCTCCCCCTCGATGGCGTCTCCCAGGATCAGGGGCTCCACCCCGGCCGCCCGGGCTGCCTCGGCGGCGGCCTGGAGCATCTGCAGGGGGCTCGCCACCAGGCGGTAGGAGCTCTTCGCCAGGCGTGGATCGCCGGGCTTTGGGGTTTCCAGTTCGCCGGTCGCCAGCCGCGCCCGCAGCCCGGAATCGATGGCGATGCCGTAGCGGTCGAGGATGGCCAGGGCCTCGCCGCAGGTGGTGGGGTCCGCCACCGTCGGGCCGGAAGCGATGACCGCAGGGTCGTCCCCCGGCACGTCGGAAATGGCCAGGGTCAGCACGGCGGCCGGCCAGGCCGCCGCCGCCAACCGCCCGCCCTTGACGGCAGAGAGATGCTTGCGCACGCAGTTCATCTCGGAAATGGCGGCGCCGCTCTTCAGCAGGGCTTGGGTAATGGCCCGCTTCTCGGCCAGGGTGATCCCGGCCGCCGGGGCCGCCAGCAGGGCTGAGCCGCCACCCGAGATGAGGGCCAGCACCCGGTCCTTTTCGCCCAGCCCGCGGACCATGTCCAGCATGCGGGCGGCGGCCGCCTCGCCGGCGGCATCGGGCACCGGATGGGCGGCTTCGACGATTTCGATACGCTCGCAGGGCACGCCGTGGCCGTAGCGGGTCACCACCAGGCCCTCCAGGGGGCCCGACCAGTTCTGCTCCACGGCCCGGGCCATGGCGGCGGAGGCCTTGCCGGCTCCGATCACGATCAGGCGACCGTCGCCGTCCTCCGGCAGGAAGTCCGCCAGGAAGGGCGGCAGGCAGCGGGCCGGATCGGCGGCCGCCAGGGCCGCGTCCAGCAGGTTTCGCAAGATTTTCTTGGCTGATGTCATGGCAAAAACACCCTTGACCTTTGTCAATGAGGCTCGAAATGGCGCTGGATATACTGCTGTGCCTATACCTTTGGACTATTCCCTTATGTCCGCGAATGACTTGTTCCAGTGGTCCGAAGCCTACAACATAGGAGTCCAGGAAGTTGACGAGCAGCACCAGGTGCTCGTTTCCCTCCTCAACCAGCTCCACGAGGCCATCCGCGAACACCGCGGCAAGGCTGCCTCCCGGGAAATCCTCGATCGTCTGGCCGAGTATACGCGCACCCATTTCCTCCTGGAGGAAAGCCTCATGCGCCTCACCCACTACCCGGGCTTCGAGATCCACAAGCAGCAGCACGAGGACCTCATCAAGCAGGTCCAGGACCTGCAGCACAAGCTGGACCACGAGAACGTGGCCATCACCTTCGAGCTGCTGCACTTCCTCAAGAACTGGCTGACCCAGCACATCAACGACAGCGACAAGCGCTTCGGCTCCTTCTTCCAGACCGCCGGCCTCTCCCAGTACGCCGCCTGGAGCAACGAGGTCCAGACCACCATGAAGCAGAAGAAATGGTGGTGGAAGTTCTGGTGATCAGGCGTTTCTGAACCACCCCAGGCCGGCCTCGGTGCCGGCCTTCGGCTTGTACTCGCAGCCTACCCAGCCGTCGTAGCCCAGCCGGTCCAGGAGATCGAACAGGTAGGGGTAGTTGATCTCGCCGGTGCCCGGCTCGTGGCGGCCGGGATTGTCGGCCACCTGGAAATGGCCGATGCGGCCGAGGTTGGCTTCGATGGTGCGGGCCAGGTCGCCGGCCATCACCTGGGCATGATAGATGTCGTACTGCACCGCCACGTTGGGGCGGCCGATCTCTTCCAGCAACTCGAAGGCCTTGTCCGGGGTGTCCAGCCAGTAACCAGGCATGTCCACCCGGCTGTTGATGGGCTCGATGAGGAGCCGGGCGCCGACCCCCGCCAGCCGGTCGGCGGCGTGGCGCAGGTTGGCGACGTAGGTGGCACGCACCGTTTCCTCGTCCACTCCGCCAGGCCTCAAGCCGGCCAGGCAATGGAGGCGCCGGCAGCCCAGGGCCTCGGCGTAGGCCAGGGCCTGCTCGACCCCGGCCCGGAATTCGGTCTCCCGGCCCGGCAGGCAGGCCACGCCGCGCTCCCCGGCGGCCCAGTCGCCGGCCGGCAGGTTGAAGAGCACCTGCTCGACCCCGGCCTCCTCCAGCCATCCGGCCAAGTCCTGGGGCGGATAGTCGTAGGGAAAGAGGTACTCGACTCCCCGGAAGCCCGCGGCGGCGGCCCGGGAGAAGCGCTCCGGAAAGGGCGCTTCGGTGAACAGGAAGCTCAGGTTGGCACAGAACTTTGGCATGGCGACGACAGTCCCTGGAGAAGGCGGCAAGTATAATCCGCTGCTATTTCACCGAGGAACGACCATGAGCGAACGCCAGGGCAACCGCCTTTCCAAGATCGTCACCCGCACCGGCGACGCCGGCACCACCGGCCTCGGGGACGGCACCCGCACCGGCAAGGACAGCCTGCGGATCGACGCCATCGGCGAGGTGGACGAGCTCAATTCCAGCCTCGGGGTGCTGCTCTGCGAGGAACTGCCGGAAGCCGTGCGCGCCGCCCTGATCGACATCCAGCATGACCTCTTCGACCTCGGCGGCGAACTCTGCCTGCCCGGCATGGAGGTCATGAAGGAAGCCCAGGTGGCGCGGCTGGAGGAGCTGGTCGAGCAGTTCAACGCCGACCTGCCCCGCCTCAAGGAATTCATCCTCCCCGGCGGCACCCGGGCCGCGGCCCTGGCCCATCTCTGCCGCACGGTGTGCCGGCGGACCGAGCGCTCCCTGGTCCGCCTCAACGCCGCCGAGCCGGTGTCGGACAACGCCCGGCGCTACCTCAACCGGCTTTCCGACCTGCTCTTCATCCTCGGCCGCAGCCTCAACCGCTTCGGCGGCCAAGGCGACGTGCTCTGGCAGAAGGGCAAGAACGCGGCCTGATTACTCCGCCGCCTCGGCCACCCGGCGGGCCCGCACGGCGGCGGCCAGCTGTTCCAGGACGGCGACGCTGTCCTCCCAGCCGATGCAGGCGTCGGTGACGCTCTGGCCATATTCCAGGGGCCGATCCGGGGACAGGTCCTGGCGGCCCTCCACCAGGTGGGACTCGACCATGACGCCCATGATGCGCTCCTCGCCGGCGGCGAGTTGGGCACAGACATCCTGGCAGACTTCCATCTGCAGCTTGTACTGCTTGCGGCTGTTGCCGTGGGAGAAATCCACCATCAGCTTGGCGGCCAGGCCGGCGGCGGCAACTTCCTTGGCGGCGGCGTCCACGTGGGCGGCATCGTAATTGGGCTCCTTGCCGCCCCTCAGGATGACGTGGCAGTCCTCGTTGCCGACGGTGGACACGATGGCGGTGTGGCCCGACTTGGTCACCGACAGGAAATGGTGGGGCGACTGGGCGGCCCGGATGGCATCCACGGCGATGCGCATGTTGCCGTCGGTGCCGTTCTTGAAGCCCACCGGGCATGAGAGGCCGGAAGCCAGCTCCCGGTGCACCTGGGACTCGGTGGTGCGGGCGCCGATGGCGCCCCAGGAGATGAGGTCGGCGGTGTACTGGGGCGTGATGGTGTCCAGGAACTCGGTGGCGCAGGGCAGGTCGAGTTCGTTGATCTCCAGCAGCAGGCGGCGGGCCAGGCGCACGCCCTCGTTGATGCGGAAGCTGCCGTCCAGGCGCGGGTCGTTGATGAGGCCCTTCCAACCAACCGTGGTGCGGGGCTTCTCGAAGTAGACCCGCATCAGGACGAGGAGGTCGTTCTTGTACTTGTCCGCTTCCTTGGCCAGGCGGCGGGCGTATTCCATGGCCACTTCGTAGTCGTGGATGGAGCAGGGGCCGATGACCACCAGCAGCCGGTCGTCGGCGCCGTGGAGGATGCGGTGGATGGTCTGGCGGGCGTTGTAGGTGGTCTGGGCGGCCCGGTTGCTCACCGGGTACTCGCGGAAGACGTGGGCCGGCGGCACCAGCTCCTTGATTTCCTTGATGCGGACGTCGTCGGTATTTGGTTTGGTATGCGGCATCATGGCCTTGCCCCGTTCTAAAAATCCGGAAAATCGGGCATTGTACTGGATCAGCATGGAAGATTTCGACCGCCACCCCGATTCCGGACTGATGCCGTCCCCCCGGAAGGGCCGCGGCACCGCCGCCAACGTCGGGCACCGCTTCGCCGCCACCAGCCGCCAGGCGGAGGACGACGGCTGGTGCCGGGAGGAAGAAAGCGCCCCCCGCACCGAGCTGTTCACTGATACGGCGAAGACGGTCATCGCCCGCAACGACTCCCCGGACCTCCCCTTCGACCAGTCGGCCAACCCCTACCGCGGCTGCGAGCACGGCTGCGTCTACTGCTATGCCCGCCCCACCCATGCCTGGCTGGGCCTTTCCCCGGGGCTCGATTTCGAGACCAAGATCTTCCACAAGCCGGCGGCTGCCCAGCTGCTGCGCGCCGAGCTCGCGAAGCCCGGCTACCGCTGCTCCCCCATCGCCCTCGGTACCGCCACCGACGCCTACCAGCCCCTGGAGCGCAAGCTCGGCCTCACCCGGGCCATGCTGGAGGTGCTGCTGGAGACCCGCCACCCGGTGTCGGTGGTGACCAAGTCCGCCCTCATCACCCGGGACCTCGACCTGTGGGCCGAGCTGGCCAGCCAGGGCCTGGCCCAGGTCTGCGTCTCCCTCACCAGCCTGGACAACGAGCTGTCCCGCCGCCTGGAGCCCCGGGCCAGCGCTCCCCGGGCCCGCCTGGAGGCCATGGCCCGGCTGGCGGCGGCCGGGGTGCCGGTGGCGGCATTCGCCTCGCCCCTGATCCCGGCCCTGAACGACAGCGAGCTGGAAAAGCTGCTGGCGGCCGGCAAGGAACACGGCGCCACGGCCGCCGCCTACACCCTGGTGCGCCTGCCCCATGAGGTGGCGGGGCTGTTCCGGGATTGGCTGGACTGCCACGCCCCCGACAAGGCCGCCCGGGTCATGGGCGTGATCCACGACCTGCGGGGCGGCAAGGATAACGACGCCGATTTCGGCAGCCGCATGACCGGCCGCGGCCCCTACGCCAGCCTCATCCGCCAGCGCTTCGAACTCGCCTGCCGGCGCCTCGGCCTCGGCCGGGACTGGGCGCCCCTGGACTGCAGCCGCTTCCTGCCGCCGGCCCCGCCGGACCCGCCGGCGGCGCGGCAGCTGTCCCTGTTCTAGGGCAGCTGGGTCAGGTAGTGGGTCAGGGCCGTGATCTCGTCGTTCTTGAGGGGCGCCGTGGCGCTGGCCATGAGGGGATTGTTGCGCTCGCCGGTACGGTCCCGGTAGCGGGTGATTGAGGTCTGGAGATAGGGCATCTTCTGGCCCGCCAGGCGCGGGATGGTCTCGTTGCCCCGGGCCTGCTCGCCATGGCAGCGGGCGCACAGGCGGCTGAAGAGATCCTTGCCGCGGCCGACCTGGGCGGCATCGCCCTGCCCCGGCCTGACGGCCGAATTGGCGAAGTAGAGGGCGATCTGCATGCGCTCCTCCTCCTTCAGCACCTTGATCATGCCCTGCATGAACTGGTCCTTGCGCTCGCCGGCGCCGAACTTGCGGATCTGCTCGAGGAGATAGGAGGGGTTCTGGCCGGCCAGGTTGGGCACGTCGGGAGTCTTGCTGTTGCCGTCCTCGCCATGACAGTTGGCGCAGAAGAAGCTGGCCTTGCGGCCTGCCTCCACCGCCGCCTTGAGGGCGGCCGGGTCGGCTGCCACCGCCTTCAGCCGGTCGTGCATGGGGGAAGGCGGCACGCCGGGGACCTGGGCCGGGGCGGCAGGCGCGCCCCACGCTGCCGAACAGAAAACCAGCAGGCAGAAGGCTGTCCGCACCTTGCTCATATGTCCTCCAATGCACCCGGATCCCGGTAATTATCAACCGGGCATGATACTCCACCCCGTCAGGCCCGACAAAGGCGCCGGCGGGAAAGAAGGCTAGCGGGCGGCGCCTTTTTCGTAGAGGCCGACGAGGTTCTCCATTTCCTCCAGGATGCGCTCGCTGGCGGAGGCGACCACGAGGGCGGAGCGCTTGTCCCGGACATTGCGGGGGTCGAGGGCGCTCTGGAAGAAAATCCACTGCTGCTGCACCAGCTCCAGGCCTTCCCGAATCCGGGGCGCCTTGGCGCCGGCCGCCGCCAGTTCCTGCTGGGCGCCGTCGAATTCCCGGCGGGACTTCTCCAGCTCGGCGGCGCTGGCGGCGTCGCCCACTCCCCAGACCAGGGCCTGGTAATACTTGGCCATGCGCTGGGACAGCATGCGCTGGCGGCCGGCCATGTCGGTCAGGCGGCCGGCGGCGGTGCCGGCCTGCCTTTCCAGCAGGGCCGTCGCCCGCTGGGCCAGGGCCAGAACCCCCTCGGAGGCCTCCAGCACCCGCCTGCCGCTCTCCGGCGATGGGGAGGCGGCGAGCAGGAGGTCCTTGTAGGCCAGCCAGGAGCGTCCCAGCTTGTCGTAGGTGTCGCGGATTTCGGCGGTGGGGGCGTAGCGCTTGAGGTCCGCCAGCTGGCGGTCGAAGAGGTCCACCGAGGCGGCGAGGACCTTCCTGGAGCGCTCCACGTCCACCTCCAGGCCGAGCTGGAAATAGGCCTTGGCCATGCGCTGGGACAGCATGCGCTGGCGCCCCGCCTTGTTGATGGCCGAGTGGATGTCGGTGATCTCCGCCCCGGCCTCGCCCGTCGCCAGGACGAGAAAAAATGCCAGGACGATACTCCAGATGCCCTTCATAGAGTCCTCGGAAAATTGCGGCAAAGCCCGCAATTCTGGAGGACTCTATTCAAACGGTCTATGACAATTGTTAATCGCCGGTCAGCCGGTGCCGCCTACGGTCAGGCCGTCGATGCGCAGGGTGGGCTGGCCGACGCCCACCGGCACGCTCTGGCCGTCCTTGCCGCAGGTGCCGACGCCGGGGTCGAGCCTCATGTCGTTGCCGATCATGGAGACCTTGGTGAGGGCGTCGGGGCCGTTGCCGATCAGGGTCGCCCCCTTGATGGGCTGGGTCACCTTGCCGTCCTCGATGAGGTAGGCCTCGGACATGGAGAAGACGAACTTGCCGTTGGTGATGTCCACCTGGCCGCCGCCGAAATTGGCGGCGAAGATGCCCTTCTTCACCGACCGGATGATCTCCTGGGGGTCGTGCTGGCCGGCCAGCATGGTGGTGTTGGTCATGCGCGGCAGGGGCAGGTGGGCGAAGGATTCGCGGCGGCCGTTGCCGGTCGGGGCCACGCCCATGAGGCGGGCGTTGAGAGAGTCCTGCATGTAGCCCTTGAGGATGCCGTCCTCGATCAGCACGGTGCGCTGGGTCGGGTTGCCCTCGTCGTCGATGTTCAGGGAGCCGCGGCGGTCCGGGATGGTGCCGTCGTCCACCACGGTGACGCCGGGGGCCGCCACCCGCTGGCCGACGCGGCCGGAGAAGGCGGAGCTGCCCTTGCGGTTGAAGTCCCCTTCCAGGCCGTGGCCGATCGCCTCGTGGAGCAGGATGCCGGGCCAGCCGGGGCCGAGGACCACGGTCATCTGGCCGGCCGGGGCCGGGATGGCGCCGAGGTTGGTGGTCGCCTGATGGACCGCCTCCCGGGCGTAGCGCTCCAGGATCTCGTCGCTGAAATAGCCGTAGTCGAAGCGACCGCCGCCGCCGGCGCTGCCCTGCTCTCGCCGGCCGTTGTCGTCGATGATGACCGACACCGAGCAGCGCACCAGGGGCCGCACGTCGGCCGCCAGGCGCCCGTCCGAGCCGGCCACCAGGATGACTTCGTACTCGCCAGCGAGGGAGGCCACCACCTGGGAGACCCGGGGGTCCGCCGCCCGGGCGAAGCGCTCCAGGCGCTCCAGGAGGCTGACCTTGGCTTCCGGCGCCAGGGAATCGAGGGGGTCATGGGTGCCGTAGAGCCGCACGGCCCTGCCCTGCCCCGCCCGCATGACCGGCAGCGAGCCGCTCTGGCCGGACGCGGCGATGGCCCGCACGGCGCCGGCGGCGTCGGTGAGGGCCCGGGCGCTGATGTCGTCGGAGTAGGCAAAGGCGGTCTTCTCGCCGCTGGAAGCCCGCACCCCGACCCCCTGGTCGATGGAGAAGCTGCCGGACTTGACGATGCCCTCGTCCAGGCTCCAGGCCTCGGAGCGGCAGTACTGGAAATAGAGGTCGGCGTAGTCCACGCCGTGCTTCATGATTTCGCCGAAGGTCCGGGACAGGTTGGCTTCGACCAGATCGAAGGGCTTGAGGAGGAGCTTCTCGGCTTGCGCCAGGGCGCTGTTCTGTTTCATTCAGACTCCATCAGAGACGACGGTGGGCGAGTGCCGGCAGGCTCTCGCGGATTTCGGCGATGCGGCGGTGATCGAGGTCGGCGATCACCACGCCCGGCCCCTTCAGCTTGCGATCCAGGATTTCGCCCCAGGGATCGACGATCATGCTGTTGCCGTGGGTCATGCGACCATTGGGATGCAGGCCGCCCTGTCCGACCGCCAACAGATAGCATTGGTTCTCGATTGCCCGGGCCCGCAGCAGGATTTCCCAGTGGGCCCGGCCGGTGGTTTCGGTGAAGGCCGCCGGCACCAGGATCAGGTCCACCGGCGCCAGGGCCCGGTACAGCTCCGGGAAACGCAGATCGTAACAGATGGACAGCGCCACCCGGCCGAAGGGCGTGTCCACCACCACCGGCTCCTTGCCGGCCTCGATGAAGGCGGCCTCGTCGTAGCGCTCCTCCCCCTTCTGGAAGCCGAACAGGTGGATCTTGTCGTAGCGGGCGACACAGCGGCCCTGCGGGTCGAAAGCCAGGCTGGAATTGCGCATCTTGTCCGGCCCGCTCGCCTCCAGGGGGATGGAGCCGGCGAACAGCCAGATGCCGTGGCGGCGGGCGGTCTGCGCCAGCCAGTCCTGGACCGGGCCGCGGCCGAAGGCTTCCCGGGCCCGCACCCGGTCGGCATCGGCGGCGCCGATGATGGGGAAGTATTCGGGCAGGACCGCCAGTTGGGCGCCCTGGGCCACCGCCTCCTCCACCAGGCGGCCGGCGACGGCCAGGTTGTCCGCCACCTGCGGGCCGGAAACCATCTGCAGGGCGGCGATGCGGCAGTTCTGGAGATTCGGACTCATTGCTTGGCCTCCTCGGGTTTGGGCAAGGGCGCCGGCGCCGCGGTTTCCTGGACCGACTGCCCGACCTTTTCCATCTTCGGGTCGGTCCACGTGCCGGTGACGTGGTACTGGAAGCTGAAAATCTTGTTCAAGGGATTCTGCAGCAGCTTGTTGGCCACCACCGCCGCCGCCCCCACCACCGGATGGGCCATGAGCAGGGCCCCCACCGACACGGCGCTGCCCATTTCCGGCTGCACGGTGACCAGCATGTCCTGGGTCTCGTTCTTGAGGTCGGCCTGGCCCTTCATGAGGATGCGGGCGGCCGGGCCGTCGATCTTGAGGTCGTCCACGGTGCGCATGATGCCGTTCCGGACCGCCAGGCGGGCGTCGATGCTGTCGAAGGCGAAGCCCTCGCTGAAGACGTCGCGGAAATCCAGGGTCAGCCGCCGGGGCAGGGACTGCAGGGAGAGGAGTCCGAGGAGCTTGCCGATGCCCGGGTCCACCTTGGCGAACTGGCCCTTGCCGGCCGCCAGGGTGAGGTCGCCGCTCAGGGTCGGGTAGTGGATGGAGGTCAGCGCCCCCTCCCAGGCCAGGTCGCCGCTCAGCCGGGCGGTGCCCCGCCGGATGGTCCCCGGGTAGCCCAGGCGGTCGAGGAGCTTGCCGGCGTCCGAGGCCGTCAGCTCGAAATTGAGCCGGGTGCGGTGGTTGCCGACGCTGCTCCACTGGCCCTTGCCCTTGAGGTTGCCGTCCGGGTTGCTGAGGCCGATGGTGTCCAGGTGCCAGACACCGGCGTCGTTGTGGGCCTTGAGTTCCAGGCGCCCCAGGCGCTTCTCGCCGAGGGCGAAGTCCGCCACCCGGATGTCCATGCCCGGCAGGGAATCCAGCACTTCCCGGGCTCCCGAATCGACCTTGGCCTCGCTCGGCAGGGCCAGGCGCTTGAAGTCCGCCTGCACCCAGCCGCCGGCCGCCTCCCGCCAGAAGATGTCCCCCGCCGCCTCCTTGGTGGACAGGCCGATCTGCCAGCCCCCTTCCCGGGGCCGCAGCTGCATTTCCACATTGGCGTAGTCCCGGTTCATGAGGCGCATGGCGGCCGTCTTGACGTTGATGTGGCTGACCAGGCCGGCGGCGCCGGCCCCGCCCTGGCCGCCGCCGTTGCCATTGCCGCCGCCGGCCATGGCCTGGCGCCAGAAATCCAGATCCAGGCGCGGCACCGACACCTGGGCCGCCACGCCCTTTTCGGGCAGGCTGGGCAGGGCGTCGCCCACCGCCAGGGCGCCCCGCTCCAGGACCATGGCCTCGCCCTCCTGGCGGCGCACCAGCAGGGCTTCCGCCGCCTTGCCCAGGGTCACCCGGATCTGGTCCCGGGGCAGGCCGTCCCGGTAGTAGTTGTCCGGCAGGTTCTTCTTCTCGAAGCGCAGGGGCAGGATTGATCCTGCCGTCTTGTTGAGGGGCTCGGGCAGGCTGGAGGAAATGCCGGCGAGGCCGGATTCCACCACGAAATCGGCCGATTTCTTCCGCACCCGCACTTCGCCCTTCCAGGCCGTGCCGCCGGTCACGTAGTCGAGGAGGGGCAGGTCGAGATGACGCCGCACCTCCCGCATGTTGGCATTGCCGCCCATGGCCACCGTCACCCGGTCGCCCTCGTTCTTCACTGCCAGGCGCATGGGGCCGCCCAGGACGTAGCCGGTGATCTCCGGGGCGCTCAGGGAATTCTCGGTGAACCTGAGGCGGCCGTTGACCTGGGTCACCGGCGGCAGGCCGGGCAGCACCGTCACCAGATTGTTGTGGAACTGGTACTCGCCCCGGATGCGGGTATCGGGGATGCGCTGCAGGGGCATGTCGAGGGCCAGGTCCAGGCGGCCGCTGCCGCCGGCCCGCATGTCCTCGGTGAAATTGTCGATCTTCTCGCCCACCGGGCTGAGGTCGATAAAGCGCAGGAATTCCGCCGTCGGCCCCGTCACCTGGCCCTTGACCAGGAGCATCTGCTCCCGCGCCTCGAAATCGGGGATTTCCACCGTCACGGGCCCGATGCGGGTGCCCAGGATGCCGCCCTGGTGGGCTTCGACCCTCATGCCGATGCCGAAGCTCATGTCGCCGCTGATGCCCTCGATGGGCGGCCAGTCCGGGGCGTAGTCGATCTTCACGCCGTGGGCCTTGGCGGTGACCAGGAACTGCCCCTTGCCCTTGTCCCGGAAAGGGAAGTCCTTGAGGTCGCCCTTGAGGACCAGCCTGGCGTCGCTGGCGGTGCCCTCGACGATGCCCCGGCGCAGCCAGTTGCGGGCGTCGGCGCTGACCACCGCCGGCATGTAGCGCCACACCGCCCGGCCGTCGGCCCGGCTGAGGGTGGCGGTGAGGTCGATCGTGCCGGGGCCCTCGCCGCCGAAGTGGTACAGGCCCTTGGCCGAGCCGGCGGCGTCGGTGCCGGAGAAATCGACCCGGTCCAGGCGCACGTCCAGGTTCTTGCCGTCCACCACCCAGGCCGCCCGGGCCTTGAGGCTGCCCAGGGCGAGATGGGGCTCGGGGAAGACCGCCGGCAGATCGAGCCCGGCATCCCGGGAATCGAGCTTGAGGCTGCCGCCCTTGTCGCTGGCGTCCACCTCGCCGGACAGGCCGCTGGCCCCGGGGACGTAACCCGCCGCCTTGACCCCCAGGCCGTCGAAGCCGGCCCGCAGGGCGTAGCGGTTCAGCTGGCCGGCCTCGGCCTCCCAGCTGGCCTTGAGGTCGGCGATCCGGCCGGTCGGCTGATGGGTGGCCAGCAGCTCCCGGCTGCGGGCATCCATGGGCAGGTAGTTGGCCAGGCGGTCGAGGGCGTCCAGGTCCAGGAGGTTGGCGGTGGCGCTGCCGCTCCAGCGCCCGCTCTGGGCATCGTGGCGCCAGCGCAGGTGAAAATCGGTGGGGGAGATGCGGATGCCGTCCAGGGACTGGAGCTCGACCTTGCTGCCGGCGAGATCCCATTCGTCGGCCTGGTAGCGGGCCTCCAGCCGGCCCCGCATGTTGGCCAGGTCGAGCACGGGGACGGTCTGGCCGAGGCGGATGCGCAGATCCTCCAGGGCCACGTCGGTGGTCACATGGCCCTGGCCGTGCTCCCAGTCGCCCCAGACCCGCAGGGCGCCCCGGCCCTGGGGCAGGTGGACCGGGTAGTCCACCCAGTCCCGCCAGCCGGCCAGGTCGGCGTACTGGAGTTCCAGGAAAAGGCGGCCGGAAACCTGGTCCATGGCCTCCGCCGGGTTGCCCCGGAACTCGCCCCGCAGGTCGATGCGGGAGGCCAGGTGGGCCGGCGGCACGGCGGAGAAGCCGAACCGGTGGCGGCTACCCCGGTTGTCGAGGCCGAACTGCAGGTCCTCCAGCACCAGGGGCGGGGCGTTCCGGAGGGCATCCTCCCAGACGATGATGGCGTCCCGGATGCGGATGTGGGGCTGGGCCAGGACCCATTCCATGAGGCGCGGGTCGGTCTCCCCCTCGGCCTCGACCCCGGCCACGGAGATGCGCCCGCTGGCGTCCCGCCGCACATTGAGGGTCGGCCCTTCGACCGCCAGGAGGTCGAGGGTGGGCTCCAGGCGCCACAGGGTCTGCCAGGAAAGCACACTGTCCACCCGCTCGAAGGCGAAGGCCTGCCGCCCCTGGCGGTCGGAGACCACCACGTCCGACAGGGTCAGGTGGGGCTTGAGGCCGTCCCAGCCGGCCTCGATGCGGCCGATGCTCACCGGCAGGCCGATGGCCTGGCCGACGGTCTGCTCGATGGTGGCCTGGTACTGGCCGATGTTGGGCAGGACGGCGTAGCGCAGGGCCAGGATGAGGCCGGCGAAGGCGAAATAGGCCGCCACCAGGGCCCAGCCCACCACGCCCAGGAGGCGACGGACGGCCTGGCGGGCGAGCAGGGGCCACAACCAGCGCAGCCGATAATAAAAGCCGTGGCGAAGCTCCTGCTTATCCACGCAGACAGCCGCTTTGCCAGAGGATGGGTGAGGTCACTACAATCGCCGGATTGCCGAAAAAAGCGGATTTTAGCCTTTTCGGCCCCCATGGGACCCCAAAATCAATGAATCAGACCCTCGACGCCCGCTGGCAGCCCGCCCTCGGACACAGCCGCTACCTCGCCGCCCTCCTGGCCGCCCGCCCCGCCCTGGGGCCCGAACTGGAAGCTGCCTGGGAGCGTCCCCTGGACGAGGCCATGCTCCTCGCCGCCCTGACCCCGCCCCCGGCCGACGACGAGGCCCTGAAGCGCGCCCTGCGCCAGCTGCGGCAGCGGGCCATGGCCCACATCGCCCTGCGCGACCTCACCGGCCTGGCGCCCCTGGCCGAGGTGATGGAGAGCATGTCCCTGCTGGCCGACGTCACCACCAACTACGCCCTCGACCACCACCACCGCCAGCTGGCCGCCCAGTTCGGCGAGCCCCTGGACCACGCCGGCCGGCCCCAGCGCCTCCTGGTGGTGGGCATGGGCAAGCTCGGTGGACGGGAGCTCAACGTCTCCTCCGACGTGGATTACATCTTCATCTACCCGGAGGACGGCGACACCGCCGGCCCCAAGAAGATCGACAACTTCGACTTCTTCTGCCGCCTGGGCAAGCGCCTGGTCGGCGCCCTCGGGGACATCACCGCCGACGGCCAGGTCTTCCGGGTGGACATGCGGCTGCGCCCCAACGGCGATTCCGGCCCCCTGGTCTGCTCCCTGGACGGCCTGGAGAACTACTTCATCACCCAGGGCCGGGAATGGGAGCGCTACGCCTGGATCAAGGCCCGGGTCATGAATGACGGCGCCAATGCCCAGCCCCAGGCCATGGGCGACCTGCAGCGCATCGCCCGTCCCTTCATCTTCCGCAAGTACCTGGATTTCGGCGCCATCAACGCCATGCGCGACCTCCACGCCCAGATCCGCCGGGAGGTGGCCCGCAAGGACATGGCCGACCACATCAAGCTGGGCCCCGGCGGCATCCGGGAAATCGAGTTCATCGCCCAGGTCTTCCAGCTCATCCGCGGCGGCCGCGACCCCTCCCTGCAGATCCGTCCCACCCAGGCCGTCCTCCGGCTCCTGGCCGAGCGCCGCATCATCCCGCCGGAGACCGAGGCGGAGTTGCAGGCGGCCTACGAATTCCTGCGCCGCCTCGAGCACCGCCTGCAGTACGTGGAGGACAAGCAGACCCATTCCCTGCCGGAGAACGAAGCCGACCGCCTGCAGATCGCCCGTTCCATGGACTTCGCCGACTGGCCGGCCCTGCTGGCGGTGCTGAACGGCCACCGGGAGCGGGTGAGCCGCCATTTCGAGCAGGTCTTCTCCGACCCCGGCGAGGGGGAACACGCCCTGGCCGGCCTCTGGCTCGGCCAGCTCGACGAGGAGGCCACCCTGGAGCGCCTGTCGGAACTCGGCTTCCGCCAGCCCCAGGCCGCCGCCGAGCGCCTCGCCGACCTGCGGGGGGCCAGCCGCTACCGCCAGCTGCCGGCCTCCAACCGGGAGCGCCTGGACGCCGTCGGCCCGCGTTTCATCGAGGCCGCCGCCGCCACCCCGGCGCCCGACGCCACCCTGGCCCGGGGCCTCGCCTTCCTCGAAGCGGTGAGCCGCCGGGGCGCCTACCTGGCCCTGCTCCAGCAGTATCCCCTGGCCCTGAAGCGGGTGGCCGACATCGTCGGCGCCTCATCCTGGGCGGCGGAATACCTCACCCGCCACCCCATCCTCCTGGACGAACTCCTCGCCCCTTCCCTTCTCGACACCGCCACCGACTGGAACCAGTTCCGGGACGCCCTGCTGCGGGACCTGGCCGACCACAAGGGGGACACCGAGCGGGAAATGGACATCCTGCGGGAGCAGCACCACGCCCACGTCTTCCGGCTCCTGGCCCAGGACCTGGCCGGCCTGCACACCATCGAGCGCATTTCCGACCACCTCACCCAACTCGCCGACATCCTGGTCCAGACCACCCTGGACCTGTGCTGGGAGAATCTCAAGAAGCGCCACCGGGACAAGCCCAAGTTCGCGGTCATCGGCTACGGCAAGCTGGGGGGCAAGGAACTGGGCTACGCCTCCGACCTGGACCTGGTCTATGTCTACGACGACCCGGCCATGGAGGCCGAGGAGATCTACGTCCGCCTCGGCCAGCGCCTGACCACCTGGCTGTCCAGCCAGACCCCGGCCGGCATCGTCTTCGAGACCGACCTGCGCCTGCGGCCCAACGGCGACTCCGGCCTCCTGGCCGTGTCCATCGAGGGTTTCCGGCAGTACCAGTTGAAGCACGCCTGGGCCTGGGAGCACCAGGCCCTGACCCGGGCCCGCTTCTGCGCCGGCGACCCGGAGGTGGGGGCGCGCTTCGAGGCCATCCGCAACGAGATCCTCTGCCAGGAGCGGGACCTCGGCCGCCTCCAGGACGAGGTCGTGACCATGCGCAAGAAGATGTACGAGGCCCACGCCAGCAACAGCGCCACCGAGTTCGACATCAAGAACGACCCGGGCGGCATCATCGACGTGGAATTCATTGTCCAGTACCTGGTGCTGGGCTACGCCCGGCGCTACCCGGAGCTCACCGGCAACCTGGGCAACATCGCGCTGCTCAAGATGGCGGCCGGCCTCGGTCTCATCCCCACCCAGCTGGCCGAAGGCACCCGCAACGCCTACCGGGAATACCGCCGGCTGCAGCACGAGAAGCGCCTCAACGACAGCCCCAAGTCCCGCATCGAGCGCAACTCGGTTATCCACCACATCGTGGCCGTCCAGGCCCTGTGGCGGGCGGTGTTCGGCTAGGAAACCCTCTCTACAGCCGCCGCAGGCGCTCGCCGGCGGCGGCCAGGGTCTCTTCCTTCTTGGCGAAGCAGAAGCGCACCACCCGGTCGTCCCGGCCATCCGCGTAGAAGGCCGACACCGGGATCACCGCCACCCCCACTTCCCGGGTCATCCACTCGGCGAATTCCCGGTCCGGCTTGTCGGAAATGCGGCCGTAGCGGGCGAGCTGGAAATAGGTGCCGCGGCTGGGCAGCAGCTCGAACGGCGTGCCCTCCATCTGGCGCCGGAAGAAATCCCGCTTTTCCTGATAGAAGGCCGCCAGCCCCAGGTGGCGGGAGGCGTCCTGCATGTACTCCGCCAGTCCCAGCTGGGACGGGGTGTGCACCGTGAACACGTTGAACTGGTGCACCTTGCGGAACTCGGCCATGAGATCCCGGGGCCCCACCACGTAGCCGATCTTCCAGCCGGTGATGTGGTAGGTCTTGCCGAAACTGGAGACGACCAGGGTGCGCCCCCGCAGCTCCGGATGGCCGGCCAGGCTCTGGTGCTGCTCGCCGTCGTAGAGGATGTGCTCGTACACCTCGTCGGAGAGGACGACGATGCCGGTGCCCCGGACCAGGGCCGCCAGCCGGTCGAGGTCGGCAGCGGTGAGGAGGCTGCCGGTGGGGTTGTGGGGCGAGTTCACGATCACCATGCGGGTCTTCGGCGTCACCAGCCGGGCCACCTCGTCCCAGTCCGGAGCGTAGTCCGGGAAATGGAGCTGGGCGGGGACGGCGATGCCGCCCACGGTTTCGATGGCCGGGACATAGGAGTCATAGACCGGCTCGAAGACGATGACCTCGTCCCCCGGCCGCACGAAGGCGGCGATGGCGGTGAAGATGGCCTGGGTGGCGCCGGCGGTGACCGTCACCTCCGATTCCACGTCGAAGCGGGTGCCGTAGAGGGCCTCCACCTTGTCGGCGACGGCCTGGCGCAGCTCCGGCATGCCGGCCATGGGGGCGTACTGGTTGCGTCCGGCCAGCATGTGGCGGTGCACGGCGTCGAACAGGGCCGGCTCGGCCTGGAAGTCCGGGAAGCCCTGGCTGAGGTTGATCGCCCCGCACTCGGCCGCCATCCGGGACATGACGGTGAAGATGGTGGTGCCCAGGTTGGGAAAGCGCGAATCGACGGCAAACGGGGTGGCGAGCATGGGGTCGTTCCATGGAACTGTGGAGCGGGCAATCATGCCGGCGGGAGCGGCCGGGTGCAAGGCGGGAAAACACGGGGCCCCGGGGTGCGAAGGATGCCCGTCATCGAGCCTGGCCCCTGGCGGCAACCATTCCTGCCGACAGGAATAGCGGCTGCGGCTTTCCAAGAAACGGGACGGCTTTCGCCCGACCGGGAAACCCCGGCCGAGTGCCTCAGCCCTTGCGGGCATTGGGCTCCCGGGCTGCGGGCGGCCCCCCGCCCGCCATCGGCCGATTTCTTGCTTGGCATACGCTCGAAGCGCAGAGCGCCAACCGGCGCCAACGTCCGGGAATTAGCCGCGGGCCGGCGACCATGGAATTGCCCGGACTTTCCGCAACCCTGTCCGCATCACCCTGAGAAACACCTGCAATGCCTGCAACACAGAATCTAGACGTAGATGCCTTGCTGGCGCGCCTGCCGCTGTTCAGCAACCTCGAACCCGGCGCCGTTTCGCAGATCGCCTGCGCCACCAGGCAAGTCGAGGCCGGAAAGGGCGAAGTCATCGTTCACAAGGGGGCCGAATGTACGGGGCTGTATGTCGTCCTGTACGGACAGGTCAAGCTTGCCTTCCCCTCCGCCGGGGGAGGCGAAAAAATCCTGGAGATAATCGGCCAGGGCCAGACCTTCGGCGAAGCCCTCATGTTCATCGACAAGCTGTACATGCTCTCGGCTCAGGCCTTGACCGACGCCACGCTGCTCCATATCCCCAAGTCGGCCATCTTCGACGGGCTGAGACACAATCCGGCATTCGGCCGGGCGATGATCGCGGGGATCTCCAGGCGGCTGCACCAGATGGTCAGCGACGTGGAATCCTATTCCCTCCAGTCGGCGACCCAGCGCGTCATCGGCTATCTCCTGCGCGAAGTGCCGGAAAATGAAACCGGCACGAAAGTGACCGTCGGCCTGCCCGTCAGCAAGCGCACCGTCGCATCGTGCCTGAACCTTACCCAGGAGCACCTCTCCCGCGTCCTCAACGATCTGTCCAGCCGCGACCTGATCGCGGTCGAAGGCCGGAAGATACATATTTCCGACGTCGCCACGCTGCGAGCATATTCAGCCTGAGTCCTGCTCGCCGCCGGAGCCCCGCCCGGCGGTATGTCCCAGGCTTGATCCGGATCAGGGTCTCCCGGCACGTGCCGGAAAGCGGGCCCCTGGAAGCAACCCGGGCCGGCCATGCCTTCAACCGGCTGATGGCCAGGTTCCGGGAGTCGGTCGCCCGTTTCAGAATCTGATTCCAGACCATACCCGGGCTTGACCAAATCCGTACCGTAGTTATATTGTAAGCAATGCTTACTATTTGAGGAGCGGATGTGGCTTCCCAGGACGAAGGTCTCGGTTTCCTGCTGGCGGATGTTTCCCGGCTGATGCGGCAGGCCTTCCAGCGCCGCCTAGAGGGCAGCGCCCTGACCCTGACCCTGGCCCAGGCCCGGGCGCTGATCTACGTCTCCCGCCACGAGGGACTGCGCCAGGTCGAACTGGCCGACATGCTGGAAATCCAGCCCATCACCCTGGCCCGGCTCATCGACCATCTGGCGGAACAGGGCCTGGTGGAGCGCCGCCCCGATCCCTCCGACCGGCGGGCCTACCGTCTCCATCTGACGCCGGACGCCGGCCCGCGCCTGGCGGCCATCCGGGAAGTCACCGCCGGCATCCGGGCCGAGGCGCTGCGGGGCCTGAGCCCGGAAGAGGCGGCCCTGCTGGCGTCGGCACTGCGCCGCATGCACGACAACCTGGCGCCACCCCAGTAGCCCCCGGCAAGCAGCCATTCCGGAGTATCAGAAGTCATGAATCACCCCACCGAAAAGCCCGTCCCTGCCGCCCCCGCCACTGTCCTATCCAGGCGCCGCCTGCAGCGGCTGGTGCTCCTGGTCGCCGTGCCCGCCGTTGCCCTGGCGGCCATCGGCACTCTCTACCTGAGCGGCGGGCGCTATGTCGAGACCGACGACGCCTACGTCAAGGCCGACATGGTGCCGGTGAGTCCCCAGGTGTCGGGGATGGTGAAGGAAGTGCTGGTCCGGGACAACCAGACGGTGGCCGCCGGCCAGCCCCTCTTCCGCATCGATCCGGCCACCTTCCAAGTGGCGGTGGCCAAGGCCGAGGCCAAGCTCGCCCAGGCGCGCACCGACCTCGCCGCCCTCAAGGCCTCCTACCGGGAGAAGCAGGCCGAGATCGCCCTGGCCCGGACCAAGTACGCCTTCGCCCGGCGGGACCGGGAGCGCCAGGCCGACCTGGTGGCCCGGCATTTCATCTCGGCTTCCCGCTACGACGACGCGGCCCAGAACGCCGACCTCGCCGGCCAGCAGATTGCCGCCCTGGAGCAGGACCTGAAGCGCATCGCCGAGTCCCTGGGGGGCAGCCTCGATGCGCCGGTGGAGCAGCACCCCGCCTACCTGGCCGCCCAGTCCGAACTGCAGCAGGCCAGGCTCGACCTGGCGCGCACCGAGGTGCGGGCCTCCCTGCCGGGAACGGTGAGCAACCGCCCCAAGCCGGGGCAGTTCGTCGCCGCCGGCAACACGGCCATGGCCCTGGTGGCCGGCGACACCCTGTGGGTCGAGGCCAACCTGACCGAGACCGATCTCACCCACGTCCGCCCCGGCGAAGCGGCCACGGTCCATGTGGACACCTATCCCGACACCGACTGGAAGGGCCGGGTGGAGAGCCTGAGCCCGGCCACCGGCGCCGAGTTCTCGGTGATTCCCGCCCAGAACGCCACCGGCAACTGGGTCAAGATCACCCAGCGGGTGCCGGTGCGCATCAAGCTCGACCTCGTTCCCGGCCTGCCCCAGCTGCGCTCCGGCCTCAGCACCGTCGTGAAGATCGACACCGGCCATCGCCGCAGCCTGCTCGGCTTCAGCTTCTGAGGAGCGGCCCATGGCGGTGAATTTCGGCGCCAGGGCGGGAGAGGGTTCGCACCGGGGCTTCGTCACCCTCTCGGTCATGCTCGCCACCATCATGCAGGCGCTGGACACCACCATCGCCAACGTCGCCCTGCCCCACATGCAGGGGACCATGGGGGCGACCCAGGACCAGATCGCCTGGGTCCTCACCTCGTACATCGTGGCGGCGGCCATCGTCATGCCCCTCACCGGCTTCCTGGTGGCCCGCCTCGGCCGCAAGCGGGTCTTCATGTGGTCGGTGGCCGGCTTCACGGTCGCCTCCATGCTCTGCGGCGCCGCCCAGAACCTGCCGGAGATCGTGCTCTTCC
Organism: Rhodocyclaceae bacterium; assembly: GCA_035255045.1. GTDB lineage: Bacteria > Pseudomonadota > Gammaproteobacteria > Burkholderiales > Rhodocyclaceae > JAGTRP01. Next base: position 47,200 of record DATFAA010000019.1, read on the forward strand.
GGCTCCTCCAGGGGGTCTTCGGAGCGAGCCTGGTCCCCCTTTCCCAGTCGGTGCTCCTGGACAGCTATCCCCGGGAGCAGCACGGCTCCGCCATGGCCCTGTGGGGCATCGGCGTCATGGTCGGCCCCATCCTGGGGCCGTCCCTGGGGGGCTGGCTCACCGAGTATTACAGCTGGCGCTGGGTGTTCTACATCAACCTGCCCTTCGGCCTGCTGGCCTGGTTCGGCCTGGCCGCCTTCGTGCGGGAGACGCCCATCGACCGCTCCCGGCGCTTCGACCTGCTGGGCTTCGCCTTCCTCAGCATCGGCCTCGGCGCCCTGCAGATGATGCTGGACCGGGGCGAGTCCCTGGACTGGTTCGCCAGCCGGGAGGTGGTGGTCGAGGCCATGCTGGCCGGCCTCTGCCTCTACCTCTTCATCGCCCACATCTTCACCCACGGGCAGCCCTTCATCGAGCCCGGGCTGTTCAGGGACAGGAATTTCAGCGTCGGCCTGGTCTTCATCTTCAACATCGGCGTCGTCCTCTTCGCCACCATGGCCCTGCTGCCGCCCTTCATGCAGAACCTCATGGGCTATCCGGTCCTCGACGTCGGCTTCCTGCTGGTGCCCCGGGGGGTCGGCACCCTCATCGCCATGGTCACCGTCGGCCGCCTGGCGCGCCGGGTCGATCCCCGCCGCATGATCCTGGTCGGCTTCGTCCTGACCACCTTCTCCCTGTGGGAAATGACCCGCTTCACGCCGGAAATCGGCAGTTGGACCATCATCCGCACCGGCATCATCCAGGGCCTCGGCCTCGGCCTCACCTACGTGCCCCTGACCACCATCAGCTTCTCGACCCTGGGGGCCCATTACCGCACCGAAGGCACCGCCCTCTTCAACCTCATGCGCAACATCGGCAGCAGCATCGGCATCTCGGCGGTGATGACCTACCTGGCCCGGCGCATCCAGGCCAACCACGCGGCCTTCGCCGGCTACATCACGCCCTTCCGGCTACCCCTCGGCGCCGGGGCCGGCGGCCCCGATCTCCACTCCGTCCATGGGCTGGCTGCCGTCAATGCCGAAGTCACCCGCCAGGCCGCCACCCTGGCCTACCTGCAGGACTTCCGGCTGATGATGTTCCTGGCCCTGGCCGCCATCCCCCTGGTCGCCCTGCTGAGGAAGCCGCAGAAGGTGGCGGCCGGCGATGAGCCCCTGGCCATGGACTGAGCCCGGGGGCCGGCCGCCCGGCGCCGCGGAATCCCACCGCCTGCCCGGGGTCTTAATTCTTTGGGCGGTCCTCCGCACGGCGGGCCGGGGTGTGCCATGGCCGCGTGGGGACTGCCCAAGTCGGGAACATCCCATCCCCGGAGCAGCACGGTGTCCGCCATTTTTCCCGCCCGGCGCCGTTTTCTCGCCGGCAACCTCGTCTTCATCGCCTTCCTGGTCGCCCTGGCCCTGTTCAGCGTCTACCAGAGCCGGCTCCATTACCGCCAGCTGAACCAGCTCGCCCTTGAGAACCTGTCCCTGGTCCTGGCCAACAACCTGGGGGCGATGATCGAGAAGACCGACGTCTCGCTGCGCACCATCGCCCTCGAAATCGGCCACCAGCTGGACCGGGAAGGGGCCATGGACCCGGCAGCCGTCAGGCAGATCCTGGCCGAACAGCGGTCGCTGCAGCCGGATCTCCACGCCCTGCGCATCGCCGGCCCGGACGGGATCATCCGCTATTCCAGCGGCACGGCGCCCCCGGCCGGCGCCAGCGTGGCCGACCGGGATTACTTCCAGCGTCTGCGGGACGACCCGCGAGACGGCCTGACCGTGGGCGCCCCCTACCTGTCCCGCATGGGCACCTACCGCATCGTCCCCATTGCCCGGCGCCTCGACGGACCGGACGGTTCCTTCGCCGGCGTGGTCTATGCCGCCATCACCATCGACCACTTCAAAGACCTGCTGTCGAGTCTGGATCCGGGGCCGAACGGCAGCGTCGCCTTGCTGACGGAGGACCGCCGCCTGATCGCCCGCGTCCCCTCGCCGAAGGACGGCCAAGCCCTGGAGAAGACCGTCCTGCGGCAGCCGTCCCGGGAGCAGCTGCGGGCCGCGCCCCGGTACGGCACCTTCGCCGCCACCAGCCCCTTCGACGGCATATCACGGAACTGCGTCTACCGCCGGGTCTCCGACCTGCCCCTGTACGTGGTGATGGGGCATGCCCGCCGCGACACCCTTGCGGTCTGGTGGCGCGAGGATGCCATCGTGCTCACCGTCGTCGCGGCCTTCGGGCTGCTGAGCCTGTGGCTGCTGCGCTCGGCCCAGCGGGCGGCCGGCCTGGGCCAGTTCCGCACCCTGGTGGAGCAGGCGCCCATGGCCATCGCCATGCTCGACCGGGAGATGCGGTACGTGGCGGCCAGCGCCCGCTGGATGGAAATCTACGGCAGCCATGTGGACCGCCTGATCGGACGGGACCACTACGAGGTCCACCCAGGGCTGCCGACGAGCTGGAAGGAGGTCCACCGGGCGGCCCTGTCCGGCATCCCCCAGCGGAATCAGGAGGCCTTCTGGCCGGGCGCCGACGGCTCGCGGCACTGGTCGAGCTGGGCGGTCCACCCCTGGCGCGACGGGCGCGGGCGCATCGGCGGCATCATCATCGTCGCGGAGGACATCACCGAGCGCAAGCTGGCCGAGGAAGAGATCCAGCGCATGAACGCCATGCTGGAACGCCAGGTGGAGAAGCGCACCTCCGAACTCGCCCAGTCCAACGACGCCCTCCTCCACAGCAACATGGAGCTGCAGCACTTCGCCCATGCCACCGCCCACGACCTGCAGACGCCCCTGCGCTCCATCGCCAGCTTCACCCAGCTCCTGCAGCACGCCATGGAGGAGCGGGGCGACGAGCAGGTGCGGGAATGGTCGTCCCTGGTGGTGGACAACACCCGGCGCCTGCAGGACCTGATCCAGAACCTCCTCGCCTACACCCGGGTGGACGCCCAGGGGCTGCCCTTCGAGACGGTGGACCTGGGGGCCGTGCTGGACGAGGTGCTGGCCTCCCTGGCGGTACTGATCCAGGAGACCGGCGCCGAAGTGCGCCACGGCCACATTCCGACCCTCCCCGTGGACCGCTTCCAGATCGCCCAGGTCTTCCAGAACCTGATCGAGAACGGCATCAAGTACAACCACTCGAAGCCGCCCCGGGTCTCGATCACCGCCGACCTGCAGCAGGACGAGTGGGTGTTCTCGGTGGCGGACAACGGCATCGGCATCGATCCCAAGCACCACGAGCGCATCTTCGAGATGTTCCGCCGCCTGCACACCTACAGCCAGGTGGCGGGCTCCGGCATCGGGCTGGCCCTGTGCCGGCGCATCGTCGAGCGCCACGGGGGCCACATCTGGGTCGAATCCCGGCTCGGGGAAGGCAGCACCTTCTATTTCACCCTGCCGGTCAGGACGGCCGCTCCGGCAGGGTGAAGTAGAAGACGCTTCCCCGCCCCGGCTCCGACTCGACCCAGATGCGCCCGCCATGGCGCTCGACGATGCGCTGGCAGATGGCGAGGCCGATGCCGGTGCCGGGCACGTCGGTATAGGTGTGCAGGCGCCGGAAGATTTCGAAGATGCGCTCGTGGTGCTTGGGGTCGATGCCGATGCCGTTGTCCGCCACCGAGAACACCCACTCCCCTTCCCGGTGCTCGCCACCGACCGTAACCCGGGGGGGCGTCGAGCGGTTGTACTTGATGCCGTTCTCGATCAGGTTCTGGAGCAGCTGGGCCATCTCGGTGCGGTCCACCGGCAGGGTGGGCAGGTCGCCGCGGCCGACTTCGGCGCCTGCCTCCCCGATGGGGGCCGCCAGGGAGGCGATCACCTGGTCGCAGACCTCCCCCAGGTCGGTGGCCTCGAAGGGCCGGGCCTGGGCCTCCAGGCGGGAATAGGCGAGGAGTTCCCGGATCAGGTTCTGCAGGCGCCGGGCATTGTCCACCACCAGGGTCAGCCACTCGTCGGCCCGGGGATCGAGGCAGTCCCGCATCTCCCGCTGCAGGAGCTGGGCGAAGCTGGCGATGGAGCGCAGGGGCGTCTGCAGGTCGTGGGCGGCGGCGTGGGCGAAGCGCTGCAGTTCCATGTTGCTGCGCAGCAGCGCCTCGTTGGAGCGTTCCAGCTCGGCGGTGCGCTGGCGCACCCGGTTCTCCAGTTCGGCGTTGAGGCGCTGGATCTCCGCCTCCGCCTGCCGGCGCTCGGTGACGTCCCGCATGGTGAGCACCCCGAGGATGGCGTGGCCATGGTCGTCCCAGACCGGCGTGCCGCTGTAGCTCATGATGCGGGAGCGGCCGTCGCCCTTGCGGCGCAGTTCGACCACCTGTTCGGTGAAGGATTCGCCCCGCAGGACCCGGCCCAGGGGCCACTCTTCCTTTGGCAGCGCATCGCCCTCCGGGGAACGCACCTCGAACACCTCGGCGAACTCGGCCAGGCCGCGATGGACTTCGAAGGGGTCCATGTAGCCATGGAGCAGGAGGGCCATGGGATTCATCTGCAGCAGGGTGCCCTCGAGGTCGAAGACGACGACGCCTTCCTTGAGGCTGTGGAGGATGGCCGCCAGGCGGGCCCGGCTCTCCTCGGCCTCGGCCTGGGCGGCCCGGCGCTCGGCGATGCTTTCCTCCAGGGCCTGGGTGCGCTCCCTGAGCATGATCGCGGCCCGGCTGATGGCCCGGGCCACCTCGGCAGCCTCCTTGGCGTGGACCCGGGGCACGGCCACCGCCTGCCCGGCACCGAGGGCGGTGGCCGGGCCGATGAGGGCCTGGATGGAGCGGGCGATGCGCCCCCCCATGATCAGCGCCAGCCCGACGCCGATGGCGAACAGGGCGAGCATTCCCAGGGCGAGGAAGGCCACGCTGCGCCCCAGGGAGGCATCCAGGTGCTGGCGGGGGATGCCGATGGCGACGGCCCAGGCGGTGGCCTGGGAGCGGCTGTAGACCCCGAGCACCGGGATGCCGTCCCGGGTCACGCTGTCGAGGGTCCCTTCGGACGAGCGCTGCATGTGCTCCAGCAGCCGGGTGGCCCCCGGGCGGCCGATGTAGCGCTCCGGGGCATGGGTGCGGGCGACGATGGTGCCGGAACTGTCGAAGACGGCCGCCACCCATTCGGGCGGCAGGCCCTGGGCCCGCAGGATGGCGTTGAACTGGTCGGGCGGCAGGCCGAGGCTGAGGACATAGGCCACCTTCCCATGGATGACCACCGGCACATGGACGCTGACGGTGGGACGGGGGACGAGGAGGCTGGTGATGAGGTCCGAAATCACCGGGCTGCCGGTATTGAAGACCTGCTGGACCAGATCCGGGGAGCTGTGGCGGGGCAGGGGATGGCCGTACTCCACCACGGTATTGACGATCTGCTGCCCGCTGGGGTCGCTGAGGATGAAGCTGGAACCCGGCCCGACCACGCTCAGCACGCGCCGCGCCCGCCGGTGGAACTGCTCGAAATCCCCGATGGCCAGGGGGCCGGCGGTGGACAGCGTCTGGGCCACCGCCCGGGCCGTGAACAGGTGGCTGTCCACCGTCTGGATCAGGGCCCGGGCGGTGAGGATGGTGTTCCTTTCCAGCCGCTCGTGGTTGTTCCGGTATTCCCGCTCGAACAGCAGCGCGGCACCCACCATGCCCGGCACCAGGCAGGCGAGGACCAGGGAGATCAGCCAGGCGCGCACCGACCAGGGCGGGATGCGGAGTCCCGCCGAGGCGTCCGGCTGTTTGGGAAGCAGATCGGGGGAGTGGGGAATGGCGTCTCCAGAACCTGTTGCCGGCAGGCTCCACAGACAGCCACTCCCGTGGAAAGTTCGAGGCGGGGGCGGCGGCCCCCACCCCTCACATGGCGCCGGTGCCCAGGTAGCTCAGGTGCCAGCTCAGGGCTTCGTCCAGCAGATGGGGAGTCTGCTTGCCGACGGCCCGGTCGAGGGCGCGCTTGTAGTAGTCCCGCAGGGCCGGCCGGAAGTCCGGGTGGGCACAGTTGTCGATGACCACCTTGGCCCGCTGCTTGGGGGACAGGCCCCGCAGGTCGGCCAGGCCCTGCTCGGTGACCAGCACCTGGACGTCGTGCTCGGTGTGGTCCACGTGGGGGACCATGGGCACGATGCAGGAAATCTTGCCGCCCTTGGCCTGGGACGGGGTCATGAAGATGGACAGGTAGGCGTTGCGGGCGAAATCGCCGGAACCGCCGATGCCGTTCATGATGCCGGTGCCCATGACGTGGGTGGAATTGACGTTGCCGTAGATGTCGGCCTCGATCATGCCGTTCATGGCGATGACCCCGAGGCGGCGGATCACTTCCGGATGGTTGCTGATCTCCTGGGGGCGCAGGATGATGCTGTTGCGGTAGCGCTCCATGTCGGCGTTGAGCTCGGCCAGGGCGTTGGGGCTGAGGGAGAAGGCGGTGGCCGAGGCACAGGTCAGCTTGCCCGACTTGATCATGTCCAGCATGCCGTCCTGGAGGACCTCGGTGTAGGCGGTGAGGTTCTCGAAGGGGCCCTCGTTGAGGCCGGCCATGACGGCGTTGGCGATATTGCCGACGCCGGACTGCAGCGGCAGCAGCTCGGGCGGCAGGCGGCCCTTCTTCACCTCGTGCTGAAGGAATTCCAGGATGTGGCCGGCGATGCGGCGGGAGTTCTCGTCGGGGGCGGAGAAGGCGGAATTGCGGTCGGGGGCGTGGGTTTCCACCACGGCGATGACCTTGTTGGGGTCGCAGCGCAGGTAGGGCTCGCCGATGCGGTCATTGACCCGCACCAGGGGGATGGGCTGGCGCTGGGGCGGCAGGTTGGTGCCGTAGTAGATGTCGTGCATGCCCTCGAGCTGGGCGCTCTGCCAGGAATTGACCTCGAGGATGATCCTGTCGGCCTGATCCAGCCAGGTCTTGTTGTTGCCCACGGAGGAGGACGGGATGAGGCGCCCGTCCGGCAGGATGCCCGCCACTTCCACCACCGCCACGTCGAGCTTGCCCAGGAAGCCGAACCAGACGAACTGGGCGACGTGGGAGAGGTGGATGTCGATGTACTCCATCTCGCCGGCATTGATGCGCTTGCGGCAGGTGGGATCGGACTGGTAGGGCAGGCGCATTTCCACCCCGTCCACCATGGCCAGGGCCCCGTCCAGGTCGGGGGCGGTGGAGGCGCCGGTCCACACGCCGATCTTGAACTTCTTGCCGTTCAGATTGGCATCCATGATGTGCTTGGCCAGGGCCGAGGGCACCGCCTTGGGATACCCGGCTCCGGTGAAGCCGCTCATGCCGACATTGACGCCGGAAGGAATCAGCGCGGCGGCTTCTGAGGCCGACATGATCTTGCTGCGCAAGGCGGCGCAGTGGATGCGGGAGGCTCCGTTCATTTCCTGAAATGCTCCGTGACAAGTTTGACCAATATTCGTCTCCCGTCCTGCCGACCCTAAAAAAAAGCCCGCTCGGGGCGGGCTGAAAGCCGGATCTCCAGCGCATAGAAGACCCAGAGGAGACAACGCAAATCTATCAAAGGCGCCGTTTCGGAACGAACGACATTTTGTTGCCTGTCGAATTAGGAAAACTTAATCGTCCCGGCGCTCACTTCTGCTCGGTGGACTGGGCCGGCGCCAGGGGGGCGGGGGCCTGGACGCCGTCGGCCTTCAGGCCGGTGCCGGCATTGGCGGCGTCGGCGCCTTCGGCAGCCTGGGCCGGAGCCGGGGTCGCGGCCGGAGCGGCAGCCACGGGGGCCGCTGCGGCGGGGGCGATTGCCGCTGCCTCCTCTTTCTTGCCGCAAGCGGACAGGGCCAGGGCGAGCAGAGCAGCAACAAGCAGGGAGTGTTTCATTTGATCGGTTCCTTTTCGGTGATGGGGGAGACATCGGGCGGTGCGCGGCCCAGGTCGCAAAGATAGAGACGCCATTGCCCCCCGGCAAACGACTATTTATTATTCGATGCCTTAGAAAAACTAACCCATTTCCCGTGACCTATCGCCTTCCCCCGCTGGTGGCCCTGCGCGCCTTCGAATCGGCCTGCCGGCATCTGAGCTTCAAGAAAGCCGCGGAGGAACTGCACGTGACGCCGGCGGCCATCAGCCAGCAGATCAAGGCCCTCGAAAGCTACCTGGGCATCCCCCTCTTCCGCCGCCTGACCCGGGCCCTGGAGCTGACCGAGCAGGGGGCCGCCATGCTGCCCAAGATCCGGGAGGGCTTCGACTGCCTGGCGGCGGCGGTGGAGACCACCCGCCAGAGCCGGGAGGACACCCTCCTCAAAGTCACCGCCCCGCCCTCCTTCGCCACCCGCTGGCTGGTGCCGCGGCTGCCCCGCTTCATGTCCGCCTACCCGGAGCTGGAGCTGCGCCTGGCCAGCAGCCGGGACACCATCGACCGCCGGGGCGAGACCTCGGTCCTCGAGGAGGAGCTGGTGGACCCGCGGGAAGCGGTCAGCGCCGTCGCCATCCGCTACGGTACCGGCGCCTACCCGGGCTACCATGTGGAGCGGCTGTTCACCCCCTGCTACGTGCCCGTGTGCAGCCCCCGCCTGCTGGCCGGGGAGCCGCCCCTGGCCCGGCCCCGGGACCTCGCCCGCCACGTCCTGATCCACGACGAAACCATCGACGACGAGGGCAAGCAGCCCAACTGGAAGGAGTGGTTCCGGCTGGCCGGCGTCAGCGGCGTGAACTCCCGCCGGGGGCCGCGCTTCTCCAACGCCGTCATGGCCATCCAGGCGGCCCTCGACGGCCAGGGCATCGCCCTCACCCTGAAGCCCCTGGTCGAGGCCGAACTGGAGGCGGGGCGGCTGGTGGTGCCTTTCGACGTGGTGGTGCCCTCCCCCTACGCCTATTTCATGGTGATGCCCGAGTCGGTGGCCCACCGCGCCTCGGTGGCCGCCTTCCGGGAATGGCTGCTGGCCGAGGCCCGGATCGAGGACGAGCGCCAGGGCACCCCGGTTGCCGGCCCCTGAGCCGCCTGCTATCGTAGCCCTCCTGCCGGCGCCCGCCCCGCCCCCGGGGCCGGCCCTCCCCCACAGCCCTGCCAGCCCATGAAAATCGACGGTACTCCCACCCGCACCCTGCGCCCCCATCCGGCCGACGGTGCCATCGACATCATCGACCAGACCCGCCTGCCCCACGAGCTGCGCTGGGTGCGGGTCGCCAGCCTCGACGAGGCCGCCCACGCCATCCGCGCCATGCAGGTGCGGGGGGCGCCGCTGATCGGCGCCACCGCCGCCTACGGCCTGGCCATCGCCCTTCGAGCCGACCCCTCGGACGTCGGGCTGCAGGGCGCGGTCAGCGTCCTGGGCGCCACCCGTCCCACCGCCGTCAATCTGCACTGGGCCCTGGCCCGCATGCACCAGCGCCTGGCCCCCTTGCCGGCGGCCGAGCGCCCGGGCGCGGCGTGGACCGAGGCCGACGCCATCGCCGAGGAGGACGTGGCCCAGAACCACGCCATCGGCCAGCATGGCCTCGGCCTCCTCAAGGGCCTGCGGCCCCGGGATAGCAGGGCGCTCCAGGTCATGACCCACTGCAACGCCGGCTGGCTCGCCACTGTGGACTGGGGCACCGCCCTCTCCCCGGTCTACGCCGCCTTCGACGCCGGCCTGCCCATCCACGTCTGGGCCTCCGAGACCCGGCCCCGCAACCAGGGCCTCCTCACCGCCTGGGAGCTGCGTCACCACGGCGTGCCCCACACCGCCATCGCCGACAACGCCGCCGGCATCCTGATGCGGGAAGGCCGGGTCGATGCGGTCATCGTCGGCGCCGACCGCATCGCCGCCAACGGCGACGTGGCCAACAAGGTCGGCACCTACCTGAAGGCCCTGGCCTGCGCCGACAACGGCATTCCTTTCTACGTTTGTGCTCCGCGGTCCACCCTGGATTTCGCCTGCCCCGAGGGCCGGTCCATCCCCATCGAGGAACGGGAGGGCGACGAATTCCGCCTGGTCCACGGCGTGGACGAGCGGGGCTGCCCCTCCGCCCTGCGCCAGCTGTCGGACAAGGAGGCGGTGGGCAATCCGGCCTTCGACGTCACCCCGGCCCGGCTGGTCACCGCCATCATCACCGAGCGGGGCGTCTGCCCCGCCAGCCGGGACGGCCTGCTGGGGCTCTATCCGGAGGCCGCCCATGCGTGAGGCACTCATCTCCGCCGCCCGGGCCATGGCCGCCGCCGGGCTCAACAAGGGCACAGCCGGCAACCTCAGCGTGCGGGAAGGCGACGGCTTCTGGATCACCCCCACCGGCATGGCGCCCGAGGCCATGACGGCGGACGACATCCCCTTCATGCACCTGGACGGCAGCTGGGAAGGCCGCCGCGCGCCCTCGTCGGAATGGCGCTTCCACCGGGACATCTACGCCGCCCGCCCGGAGGCCGGTGCCGTGCTCCACGCCCATTCCCCCTACGCCGTCAGCCTGGCCTGCCTGCGCTACGACATCCCGCCCTTCCACTACATGATCGCCCGCTTCGGCGGCACCACGGTGCGCTGCTCCGGCTACGCCACCTTCGGCACCCAGGAGCTGTCCGACGCCGCCCTCACGGCCCTGGAGGGCCGCAACGCCTGCCTCCTGGCCAACCACGGCATGCTCCTCTTCGGCCGCGACCTCGACCAGGCCCTGGCCCTCGGCATCGAGCTGGAGGAACTGTGCGGCCAGTACTGGCGGGCCTGCCAGCTGGGCCAGCCGGTGCTGCTGTCGGAGGAGGAGATGGCCGTGGTGATCGAGAAGTTCGCCACCTACGGCCAGCCGCGCTAGACGGCGCCGGGCGAAGGCTTGGAGGGCCGCTCACCCTCCCCCGGCAGCTGCGGGAAGGGGGCCTCGCCCCGGTGGTCGAAGGGCAGGGCACCGTAGCCGGTGACCCGCAGGTTGCCCTTGACCCGGTAGTCCAACCCCGGCTGGCCTTCCTTCTGGAGTTCGCGCCATTGCCGCAGGAAGGCGGCCAGGTTGCTGCTGGCCTTGACCTCCAGCACCGCCTCCCCGTAGCGGGGAATGGTCACCGCCAGGGCGGAAGCGCCGCTGGCGAAGGGGCGGCCGTTCAGGTCGACGTCGAAATTGAGCCCTTCCACGGGGATATCTACCGGATTCGGGTTCCTGACCCGGAGCTTGAGGATGAAGCGCTGCTCGAACAGGCCCAGGGATTCGATATCCACCCCCGCCAGACTCACCGCCGGCTTCTCGAAGCGGGCGGCGCAGGCGGCGAGGAAGAGGACGAGCCCCCAGGCCAGGAGCCTCACATCAGCTCCAGCACCCGCAGCAGGGAGGCCGTGTCGTCCTTGCCCCAACCCTGGGCCATGAGGGCGTTGAGCTGCTGGCCGACGCTGGCGGTCAGGGGCACCGGTACGCCGGCCTGGCGGGCGGCTTCGAGGGCGATGCCGAAATCCTTGTGATGGAGCCGGGCCTCGATGCCGGCGGCGAAATCCCGCTGCACCATGCGGGTCCCCATGACGTCCAGCACCCGGCTCGCCGCCGAGCCGCCGGCCAGGGCGTCCCGCACCCGGGCGCAATCGACCCCGGAGGCGGCCGCCAGGCGCAGGGCCTCGGCCGCCGCCTCGATGGCGGCCACCATGATCATCTGGTTGCAGGCCTTGGCCACCTGGCCGGCGCCGTTGGGGCCGACATGGACAATGCGCTTGCCCAGGCATTCGAGCAGCGGCCGCACCCGCTGCAGCACCGACTCCTCGCCGCCGGCCATGATGGCCAGGGTGGCGTCGATGGCTCCCTGTTCGCCGCCGGAGACCGGGGCATCCAGCAGATGGGCGCCCTTTTCGGCCAGGGCGGCGGCGATGCGGCGGGCGGCGTCGGGGGAGATGGTGGAGCAGTCCACCAGCACCGCCCCCGGGGCCATGCCTTCCCTGAGCCCGTCCGGGCCGAGGGCGACGGTTTCGACGTCGGCGCTGGCAGTGACCATGGTAAAGACGACCTCGCAGTGGCGGGCGAGTTCGGCCGGGGTGGCGCACACCGCCGCCCCCTTCTCCGCCAGGGGCGCCGCGCTGGCCGGCCGCCGCGCCCAGACGGCGAGGTCGTGGCCGGCGGCCAGGAGATGCCCGGCCATGGGCCGCCCCATGACCCCGAGGCCGATGAAGCCGACCTTCACCTCAGTGCTCCTGGCCGGAGAGGCGTTCCAGGAGCTTGAGGACGGCGATGGAATCCTCTTCCCCCAGGCCCGTGCCGACCATGGCGTTGAACATCTGGGCGGTGGCCGCCGAGCCGGGCAGGCAAAGGCCGAGCTGGTGGGCGGTCTGCATGACGATGTTCATATCCTTTTCGTGCATCCAGCTCTTGAAGCCGGGCTTGAAATTGCGGTCCAGCATGCGCTGGCCGTGGTTCTCGAGGATGCGGGAATAGGCGAAGCCGCCGAGGAGGGCTTCCCGCACCCGGGCCGGGTCCACGCCGTTCTTGTTGGCGAAGGCGAAGGCCTCGGCCACCGCCAGCACTCCCATGCCGGTGACGATCTGGTTGGCGGCCTTGGCCACCTGGCCGGCGCCTGAAGCGCCGACATGGACGATGTTCTTGCCCATGGCCTCGAAGGCGGGCCTGACCTTGGCGAAGCCGGCATCGGAGCCGCCCACCATGATGGACAGGGTGCCGGCGATGGCCCCCACCTCGCCCCCGGACACCGGCGCGTCGAGGAAATCCACCCCGGCCGCGGCCAGCTTCTCGCCGATTTCCCGGGCCGAGGCCGGGGCGATGGTGCTCATGTCCACCGCCACCAGGCCGGGCCGGGCGCCCTGGGCGACGCCCTGCTCGCCCAGCATGACCTGGGCCACGTCCGGGGCGTCCGCCACCATGGAAATGACCACTTCGACGCCCTGGGCCACCTCGGCCGGGCTGGCGGCCGCGGCGGCGCCGGCGGCCAGGAGCGGGGCCATGGATTCGGCGCGGCGCGCCCAGACGGTGACGGCGTGGCCGCCCTTCAGGAGATTGAGGGCCATCGGGCGCCCCATGAGCCCCAGGCCGATGAAACCGATTTTCATAGAAGACTCCGACGGAAGGAATTCCGGGAGTTTACCTCCGCCGGCAGAACTCCGCCGCTTCCGCCGCCGACACCGGCCGGCAGTAGAAGTAGCCCTGCACCCGGTCGCAGCCGTGGCGGGTGAGGAAGTCGCGCTGGCCCTCGGTCTCCACCCCTTCGGCCACCACCTTGAGGCCGATGGAATGGGCCAGGGCGATGACCGCTATGGCGATGGCGCCGTCGGACGAGTCGGTCTCGATGTCATCCACAAAGGAGCGGTCGATCTTCAGGTAGTCGATGGGGAAGCGCTTCAGGTAGGCGAGGGAGGAGTAGCCGGTGCCGAAGTCGTCGATGGCCAGGGCCACTCCCACTTCCTTCAGCTGGTTGAGGATGGAGACGGCGAAGTCGGCGGTGTCCATCAGGGTGCTTTCGGTAATCTCCAGCTCCAGGGCCGCGGCCGGGAGCCCGGTCTCGGCCAGGATGGTCTGGACCAGGGCGGCGAAGCGGGGCTGGCGGAACTGCTGGGGCGAGACGTTCACCGACACCCGGCCGAACTCCAGTCCCGCGTCCATCCAGGCCCGGGCCTGCTGGCAGGCGGTGTGCAGCACCCAGGTGCCGATGTAGTGGATGAGGCCGATCTCCTCGGCCACCGGGATGAAGACGCTCGGCGGCACCGCCCCCAGTTCGACATCCTTCCAGCGGATCAGGGCCTCGAAGCCGATGACCCGGCCGCTGGCCAGGTCCACCTGGGGCTGGTAGTGGAGGGCGAAGTCCTCGCTGGTGGCCATGGCCAGGCGCAACCGGGACTCCAGCCGCAGGCGGTGGGCGGCGGCGGCGTTCATCTCCTGGGCGTAGAACTGGTAGTTGTTCCGGCCCAGGCCCTTGGCGTGGTACATGGCCGCGTCGGCGTTCTTCATCAGGGTTTCGATGTCCTCGCCGTCGTCGGGGTAGATGCCGATGCCGATGGACGGGGTGGTGTGCAGCTCGTGGGACTCGAAATGGTAGGGCTCGCCCAGCTGGTCGATGATCTTCTGGGCCACCGAGGCGGCGTCGGTGGGCAGCCCGCAGCGCTCCAGGACGAGGACGAACTCGTCGCCACCGATGCGGGCGACGATGTCCGACTCCCGCACCGCCGCCCGGATGCGCCGGGCCACCTCGCACAGCAGCAGGTCGCCGATGTGGTGGCCGAGGGTGTCGTTGATGCGCTTGAAATTGTCCAGGTCGATGAACATCAGGCCGATGCGCAGCTGGTCCCGCTTGGCCTGCTCGATGGCATGTTCCAGGTGCAGGCTCAGGGTGAGGCGGTTGGGCAGGCCGGTGAGGGGGTCGTGGTGGGCCAGGAAGGCGATGCGCTCCTCGGAGGCCTTCCTCTCGGTGATGTCGGAAAAGACCGCGACGTGGTGGGAAATGGCGCCCTGGTCGTCCCGGATGGTGTCGATGGTGAGCCACTTGGGATAGACGCTGCCGTCCTTGCGCTTGTCCCAGATTTCCCCCTCCCAGTGACCGCTGTCCTGGAGGGACTCCCACATGGCCAGGAAGAAGCCCGCGTCGTGGCGGCCGGAGCTCATGAACTTGGGATCGTGCCCCAGGACCTCCTCCCGGCAGTAGCCGGTGATGGCCTGGAAGGCGGCGTTGACCGAGACGATGCGGTTGCGGGCATCGGTGATCATGATGGCCTCGGAGCTGACCTCGAACACCTTGCGGGCGAGGACCAGTTCCTCGTTGGCCTCGTGGCCCGCCGTCAGGTCCTCGATGATCCACACCGCCCCGGCGTGGGGATCGTCGGGATTGAGGGCACGGCCCGCCAGGCGGCCCCAGAAGCGGGTGCCGTCCCGGCGCATGAATTCGAGCTCCCGGAAGGCCTCGCGGCCGGCCGCTAGGTCCAGGTAGACATCGTGGCCGACGCGCTCGTAGCACTCGTCGCTGGCGTACCAGACCCGGGTGGAGCAGCCGGCCATTTCTCCGGGGCCGAAGCCGAACAGCTCGTCCATGCGGCTGTTGCAGCGGTCGATCTGGCGGTGGCGCACGAGGGCGATGCCGACCACGGCCGTATTGAGGATGCCGTAGAGCTCCCGCATGGTCTGCTGCAGGGCCTTCTCGACGGCCCGCTCCTGGGAGATGTCCTCGATGACCCAGATGCAGCGGCAGTCGCTCCCGGGAGAGCCGAAGCGGCGGATGGTGATGCGGGCCCAGAAGGAGGAGCCGTCGCGGCGGTGGAATTCGCGCTCGGAGGGGGTATCGGCGCCGGCGGCGCTCCCCTTGAGCCGGGCGCAGACGTTGCCCACCGAGGGGAAGAGGATGGATTCGGCCAGGTCCGCCATTTCCTCCAGGCGGTAGCCGAACATCTCGGCGGCGCGCTGGTTGGCCCGCTGGCAGCGGCCCCGGCGGGCGACGATGATGCCGAGGGTCACCGTGTCGAGGATGGCCTCCTGCTCGAGGGCATCCTCGTCCAACTCAATCCCGCCGGTGTTAATCCTCATCGCCCCCTCACGTCGCACCGGGCGAAGACTGCCGTGCCCCGTTCCCACTGTCAATTGCCCAAAATCAAATTATCCGGGTCGGGCGCCCGTTCTGCAGCCCCGACTCGACCCGCTATCACTCGGTTGACCCCATTTGCATTCCCCCGGCCCTTCCTAGACTGAAGGGAAAAACGCCGCGGCCGGCCCCCAGGGGAGCGGGCCGGGGCTCCCATACCTAGGAGACGACATGAGCAACACCGTCCTGCGGACCGGCGGCCCGGGCTGCCTGTCCCTGCCTTCCGTGGGCCTGCTGGCTCTCCTGGCCGCCGGCCTGCCGGCGGCAGCGGCGGACAGCGGCGCCGATACCTACGTCCAGCGCAACCTGGTGTCGGACGGCTCCATCCCCGCCGACCGCACCGATCCCAACCTGATCGCCCCCTGGGGCATCGCCTCCGCCCCCGGCGGCGCCCTCTGGGTCGCCGCCAACGGCTTTGCCGCCTCGGCCATCTACGACGCCCAGGGCCGGCCGGCACCGGCCCCGGCGGTGGAAATCCCCGGCGGCAGCCCGACCGGCATCGTCGGCAACGACGGGGCGGAATTCGCCCTGCCCTGCCCCGACGGCAGCCGGGAGCCGAGCGCCTTCATCTTCGCCACCGAGGCCGGGATCATTTCCGGCTGGAACCAGCGGGCCAACCCGGCCAACGCCATCCCGGTGGTGGACAATTCCGGCAGCGGCTCCATCTACAAGGGGGTCGCCATCGCCGCCGGCGGCAACGGCCGCTTCCTCTACGCCACGGATTTCCATGGCGCCAAGGTCGATGTCTTCGACGGCGCCTTCGTCCCGGTGCGCCTGCCGCCCGGGGCCTTCAAGGACCCCGGCCTGCCGGCGGGATTCGCTCCCTTCGGCATCCAGAACATCAACGGCAACCTCTACGTCACCTACGCCCGGCAGGACGAACTGAAGGAGGAGGCCGTCGCCGGCCCGGGCCTCGGCTTCGTCAATGTCTTCGACGCCAACGGCCGGCTGCTGCGGCGCCTGGCCTCCCGGGGCAATCTCAACGCCCCTTGGGGAATGGCCCTGGCGCCGGCGGATTTCGGCCAGTTCGGCGGCCATCTCCTGGTCGCCAATTTCGGCGACGGCAGGATCAACGCCTACAACCCGGCCACCGGGGAATTCCGGGGTCAGATCCGCAACCTCGACAACCGCCCCCTGGCCATCGAGGGCCTGTGGGGCATCTGCTTCGGCAAGGGCATGGCCAGCCAGCCGGCCGGCGCCCTCTTCTTCACCGCCGGCCCGGCCTACGAGAACAAGGGGCTCTATGGGCGCATCGAGCGGGCGGAGAAGTTACTTGCTGCAGGCGGCGCCGCCGTGCTTCAGGCCCAGCCGGGAGAGCAGGCGCTCGGGCGGGCAGAAGCCGGTAAAGCCGCTTTGCAGAAGGTTAAAGCCGACGAAGGCGGTGAAGGCCAGAAACCACCTGGAAACGAACAGCGGGCTCTCCTCGATCCCCAGGGCCAGGGACAACAGGATGAAAAACCCCGCCATGATGCGGATGAGACGTTCAATATTCATGCGCCGAACTCCTTCTTGAAAGCCGAGTAGTAAAGAACCGGGATCACCACCAGGGTCAGCAGGGTGGAGACCAGGATGCCGAAGATGAGGCTGATGGCCAGCCCCTGGAAAATCGGGTCGTCGAGGATGAAGAGGGCCCCCAGCATGGCGGCGAGGGCGGTGAGGGCGATGGGCTTGGCCCGCACCGCCGCCGACTGGACGATGGCTTCCTTGAAGTGCATCCCCTCCGCCATCTGCTCCCGCACGAAGTCCACCAGCAGGATGGAGTTGCGGACGATGATGCCGGCCAGGGCGATCATCCCGATCATGGAGGTGGCGGTGAACTGGGCCCCGAACAGGGCGTGGCCCGGCATGACGCCGATGATGGTGAGGGGGATGGGCGCCATGATGATGAGGGGCACCAGGTAGGACCCGAAGTGGGCCACCACCAGCAGGTAGATGAGGACGAGGCCGACGGCGTAGGCCAAGCCCATGTCCCGGAAGGTTTCGTAGGTCACCTGCCACTCGCCGTCCCACTTGAGGCTGAAGCCGGCGTAGGGGTCGTCGGGCTGGCGGATGAAGTGCTCGCCCAGGGTGCCGCCCTCCTTCAGGGCCATGCCATTGACCCGGGAGCGGATGTCGAACATGCCGTAGAGGGGCGAATCCAGCTTGCCGCCCATGTCGGCCACCACGTACACCACCGGCAGCAGGTCCTTGTGGTAGATGGCCTTTTCCCGCTCCAGGTCGCGCACTTCCACCAGTTCGGAAACCGGCACCAACTGGCCGTCCCGTGAGCGGACCCGGAGCTTCAGGAGGGCGTCCAGGCTGGACTGCTTCTCCGCCGGCAGGGTGATGCGCACCGGGATTTCGAACTTGGACTCGGTGTTGTGGGCCGGGGTGACGTCCTCGCCGGCCAGGCCCATGCGCACCACCTCGACGATGTCGCTCTGGGCGACGCCGAGGAGGGCCGCCTTGCTCTGCAGGACGTGCAGCACGCTCTTCCTGGCGTCGGCCTCGACGTAGTCGTCCACGCCGACGATGTCCGGGGTCTGCTCGAAGGCGGCCCGCACCTTCTTGGCCACCGAAATCTGTTCCGGGTATTCGGGACCGTAGATTTCCGCCACGATGGGCGAGAGCACCGGCGGCCCGGGCGGCACTTCCACCACCTTCGCGTTGCCCCCGTAGCGCTTGGCCAGGGCCTCGATCTTGCCCCGCACCGAAACGGCGATCTCATGGCTCTGGCGGGAGCGGTGATGCTTGTCCACCAGGTTCACCTGGATGTCGCCCCGCTCCGGGGCGGCACGCAGGTAGTACTGGCGCACCAGACCGTTGAAATTGATGGGGCTGGCGGCGCCGGCGTAGGCCTGGTAGTTGGTCACCTCCTCCACCTGGGCCAGCTCGGCGCCGATTTCGTGGAGCACCCGGGCGGTCTCCTCCACCGGTGTGCCCACCGGCATGTCGAGGATGACCTGGAATTCGCTCTTGTTGTCGAAGGGCAGCATCTTCAGGACCACCAACTGGAAGGCCGCCAGGGACACCGAACCGAGGATGAGCAGCAGCACGGCGACGCCCAGCTTGCGGCGGGCGCCGGCCCCCTTGTCCTCGTCCAGGAAGGGCGTGAGCAGGTGGCGGAAGGTGGCGTCCAGCCTGGCATCGAGCTTGGACGGGCCGTGGGCCGCATGCTCCTTGGCCAGCAGCTTGGCGGCCAGCCAGGGAGTGACGATGAAGGCCACGGCCAGGGAGATGGCCATGCCCATGGAGGCGTTGATCGGGATAGGGCTCATGTAGGGCCCCATGAGGCCGGTGACGAAGGCCATGGGCAGCAGGGCCGCGATGACCGTCAGGGTGGCCAGGATGGTGGGGCCGCCGACTTCGTCCACGGCCGGCGGGATGATTTCCAGCAGGCCCTTGTCGGGCTCGAGGGCCCGATGGCGGTGGATGTTCTCCACCACCACGATGGCGTCGTCCACCAGGATGCCGATGGAGAAGATGAGGGCGAACAGGGACACCCGGTTGAGGGTGAAGCCCCAGGCCCAGGAGGCGAACAGGGTGGCGGCCAGGGTCAGGGTGACGGCGACGCCGACGATGACGGCTTCGCGCCGGCCGAGGGCGAAGAAGACCAGGAGCACCACGAAGGCGGTGGCGAAGATGAGCTTGCCGATGAGCTTCTGGGCCTTCTCGGTGGCGGTCTCGCCGTAGTTGCGGGTGACGGTGACGTCGATGCCGTCCGGGATGACCGCGCCCTTCAGGCTGTCCACCCGGCGCAGCACGGCGCTGGCCACGTCGGCGGCGTTGACCCCGGGCTGCTTGGAAATCTGCAGAGTGACGGCGGGCATCTCGCCGGCCTTGGTGCCGGTCCACACGTACTGCCGGGGCTGGTCGGGGCCGTCCTCGATGCGGGCCACGTCGCTCACGAACACCGGCTTGCGGTCCCGCACCGCCACCACCAGCTGCTTCACGTCGGCGGCGGATTCCAGGTAGGTGCCGGTCTGCACCATCAGTTCCTTGGAGCCGGCCACCAGGTTGCCGGAGGACTGCAGGGCGTTCGAGACCTTGAGGGCGCCGGCCAGGTCCTGGGGCGTGACGCCGTAGGCGTTCATGCGCTCGGCGTCCATCTGGACGCGGATGACATGATCGGGCCCGCCGATGGTGGATACGTCCCGGGTGCCCTTGATGCGCTTCAGTTCGATTTCGGCCGCCCGGGCCACCTGCTGCAGTTCGAAGGCGGAGCGGGAGGGATCGGCGGTGGAGAAGGTGAGGGCCACGATGGGCACGTCGTCGATGCCCTTGGGCTTGATCACCGGCTCCTGCACGCCCAGGTTGGGGGACAGCCAGTCCCGGTGGGAATGAACGGTGTCGTAGAGGCGCAGGACGGCGTCGTTGTACTTGACCCCGACGTCGAACTGCACCGTCATCACCGCCATGCCGGGCCGGGAAACGGAATAGACATGCTCGACCCCGTGCATGCGGGACAGCACCTGCTCGGCCGGCCGGGCCACCAGGTTCTCCACGTCCTTGGCGGAGGCGCCGGGGAACTGGACGAAGACGTCGGCCATGGTGACGTCGATCTGGGGCTCCTCCTCCCGGGGCGTCACCAGGGTGGCGAAGACCCCCATCAGGAAGGCCACCAGGGCCAGCAGCGGGGTCATGCGCGAGGCCTGGAAGGTCCGGGCGAGGCGCCCGGCGATGCCGAACTTGCGCTGCTCCATGGCTTACTTGTCCCCGGACTTGGCGGCCGCCTTGAGGGCGATCCCGGCCTGGGTCGGGTCGACCACCACCTTCTCGCCGCCGGCGAGGCCCGCCAGGACCTCGATCTCGCCGCTGCCCACCACCTCGCCCAGGCGCACCTGGCGCAGGGACAGCCGGTCGCCGGCTCCCTGGACGTAGACGGCGGCTACCTCGCCGCGCCGGACCACGGCCCGGGCCGGCACCGTGAGCTTGGTAGCCTCGCCGACCACGAAATGGACCCGGGCGAACATGCCGGGGGTGACCAGCCTGGCAGTCTCCGGCCCGGCGGGCAGATTCACCCGCACCTGGGAGACGTGGGTGGCGGCGTCCACGGTGGGCAGCACGGTGACGCCGGCGGCGTCGATCCATTTGCCCAGCTCGGGGAATTCCACCTTGGCGCCCTTGATGTTGCGCATCTCGGCCAGCCGGTACTGGGGCACGTTGGCGGTGACCCGCAGGCCGCCGGGCTCGTAGAGGGTGAACAGGGGCTTGCCCGGGGCGGCCATCTCGCCCAGCTCGGTGTGGCGGCGGGCCACCACGCCGGTGATTGGGGCCAGGATGGCGGAATGGCTCTGACCGGCGCTGGCGGCGGAGCGGTTGGCGGCGGCGGCGTCCAGCTCGGCCTTGGCCTTGTCCACCGAGGCCTGGCTGACGAATTTCTGCTGCTGCAGGTTGCGGGCCCGGTCGTAGGCGGCCTTGGCGTCGACGTAGCGGGCTTCCGCCGCGCGCAGGGTTTCGGTCGCCTCCCGGGAGTCGATGCGCATGAGCAGTTCGCCCTTCCTGACCATCTGCCCGGCGTCGGCCCGGACCTCGACGACCCGGCCTGGCACCTGGGCCGCCACCGTCGCCTGCTGCACCGCTTCCACCACCGCCTCGGCCGGAAAGGTCACGGCGACGGGATGGGCCTGCACCGTCACGGCGGTCAAGGAATCAGCCCAGGCCATGGAAGCCAGGGCACCGAATAGAAGGAAGGCGAGCTTTGCTTTCATAATATTAGTGTACGCTAATATTCATTGGGTGCAAAGGGCAGCCCGCCCCGCAAGGGCGGCCGGCCGGGAGGCGGAAGCTCAGCTGGCTTGGGCCCGGGCGAGCAGGAGCCAGGCGGCGACGATGACCGCCATCACCCCGAGGGTGATGCTGAAGCCCGTGTAGCAGCAGGAGGCCGCCAGCTGGGCTTCGAACACCCGGTCGCACAGGCTGCCCGCCAGGAAGGCGGCGACGGCCAGGCTCCCCCAGCGCCGCAGGTAGGCGGGCAGGTATTTGCGCATCTCCAGGTTGTGGGCCCGGGCGGCGTGGCGTTCGAGGAGACCCTTGGCCTGGGTGATGTCGGCGAAGAGCCAGTCGAAGAAGAAGAACCGGTAGAGGAGGGAAAGGAAGCTGTCGTTTGCCGGATCCGGGGCAAAGCGATGGGGGATGCGCGGCATGGGCGTTCTCTCTCGTTCCGGTTCGGGTGAATCCAGTACTGAGGGACAGGAGGGCGGGACCGAAGTTCGGAGCCATGCCAGGGCCTTCACTCCCCTCCCGCCCCGGCCGCCTTGAGCTTCCGGTAGAGGGTGCGGACGCTCACCCCCAGGCGCTCGGCCAGGCGGGGAAGGTCGTTGCCGGCTTCCCTCGCGGCCCATTTTACGTAGCGCTCCTCCAGGTCGTCGAGGGGGATCAGGCCGTCCACGGCGAAGGACAGCCCGGCCGCTGGGGCCGGCAACAGGGCCGGGGGGCCGCCGCCCTCGTCGTCCACGCTTTGCAGGTCGCCCGCGGTCAGGAGATCGTGGTCGGTCATCAGGGCCGCCCGCTCGATGAGGTTGCGCAGCTCCCGGATATTGCCCGGGTAGCGCCGGTGGGTGAGCCAGTCCAGGGCATCGGCGGAAAAGCCCCGGCCCGGCCGGCGGTCCACCCGTTCCAGGAGGGAGGCGGCGAGCAGCGGGATGTCCATGGCCCGCTCGTGGAGAGCCGGGGTGCGGACGGGAAAAACGCTCACCCGGTAGTAGAGGTCGCGCCGGAAGGTGCCGTCCTCGACCATGGCCCGCAGGTCCCGGTGGGTGGCGGCCACCAGCCGGAAATCGGCGGGCAGGGCGTCGATGCCGCCGACCCGGCGATAGGTGTTGGTTTCCAGCAGGCGCAGAAGCTTGACCTGGAGGGCCGGCGGCAGGTCGCCGATCTCGTCCAGGAACAGGGTGCCGCCGCTCGCCGCTTCCACCAGGCCGAGCTTGCGGTGGCTGGCGCCGGTGAAGGCGCCCTTCTCGTAGCCGAACAGCTCGCTCTCGAACAGGGTTTCCGACAGGCCGGCGCAGTCCACCGCCACGAAAGCCCCCGAGGCCCGGTTGCTGGCCTCATGCACGGCCCGGGCCACCAGCTCCTTGCCGGTGCCGGTCTCGCCCAGGAGGAGGACCGCCGAGTCGGCCGGCGCCACCCGCACCACCTGTTCCAGCATGCGCATGAACACCGGCGAGCGCCCCACCAGGCCCTGGGCCGCCGCCCGGCTGCTGGCCTGGCGGACGCGGCGCATGGTCTCGACGAAATAGGCCACCTTGCCTGTCTCGTCCTGGACCGGCACCGTTTCCACGTCGACGTGCTCCTCCCCCCGGGGCGTGTGATGGAGGTGGAGCACCCGCTGGGAGACGCCGCTCTCCAGGCATTGCTTCAGGGGACAGGATTCCCCGGCCTGGTCGCAGGGCACGGTGAAATGGTGGGAGACCTCGTAGCAGGTGCGCCCCCGGATGGGCTGGCCGCCGCCGAATTCCCGCACATAGGCCTGGTTGGCGGCGACGATGCGGAAATCCGTATCCATGACGATGCGGGGTTCCGGCAGGCCGTCCAGGAAGGAAAGGAGCTCGGCGAGGTAATGGGGCGAGGCGATTTGCGTCACGACTGACACTTTCGGAAGAATCTGTCTGTCAATTTTGACAAATCAGCTTCCCGAATGCACCACTCCCGACTGACAAAAATCAACAAGCCGTTGATTTATATCAAACGAGCCCAAAGGCAGCGGCTTGGCATGGGTCTTGTTAATACAGGGATCATGCCCCTGCTACGACGCTTCTGGGATTCCTCCACCGGCACCTGCTCTTACCTGATCGGGTCCGCCGCCGCTCGCCAGGCTGTGTTCATCGACCCGGTCCGCGAGCAGGTCCCCCTCTACCTAGGCGTTCTCCAGGAACTCGGCCTGCAGTTGGCCGCCGTCCTGGAAACCCATGTCCATGCCGACCATGTCACCGCCGCCGGCGTCCTGCGCCAGCTCACCGGCGCCGCCGTGATGGGCAGCCGCCAGGGCGGTTTCGAAGGTGCCGACCGCCTGCTGGCCGACGGCGAACAGCTGACCTTCGGCGATCTCACCCTGGAGGTGCTGGCCACCCCCGGCCACACCCCGGGCTGCCTCACCTACTGCTGGGGCGACCGCCTGTTCACCGGCGATTCCATGCTCATCGGCGGCTGCGGCCGCACCGACGAGCCGGGCGGCAACGGCGGCCAGCTCTTCGACAGCCTCACCCGCCGCCTCCTGACCCGGCCCGACGAGTACCTGATCTACCCCGGCCACGGCACCCAGCGGCGCTGGGTGAGCTGCATCGGCGAGGAGAAGCGCACCAACCCCATGCTCCTCGGCATCAGCCGGGACGAATTCATCGCCCTCAACCGCCGGCGGGAGGAGCCTCCCCTCCCCGGCCTGGCGGACAAGCAGGCCGCCAACCGGCGCTGCGGCGAACTGCCCGGCGCGGAAGGCCGGGCGACAAACGATTATCCCCATTGAGGTAACAGCACCATGAACGACATGACCAAGCCCCCCGCCGCCGGCAACCCGGTCGCCGTCTCCCTGTACGAGAAACACCGGACCATCTACGCCCGCGCCGCCCAGGGGATGTTCGCCAACTGGCGCATCGCCCTGGTGCTGCTCACCCAGCTGGTGTTCTACGGCGCCCCCTGGCTGGAATGGAACGGCCGCCAGGCCATCCTCTTCCACCTGGTGGAGCGCAAGTTCTACCTCTTCGGCCTCGTCCTCTGGCCCCAGGATGTGATTTATCTGGCCGTGCTCCTCATCATCTCGGCCTATGCCCTCTTCCTGGTCACCGCCGTGGCCGGGCGGCTGTTCTGCGGCTATGCCTGTCCGCAGACGGTCTACACGGAGGTCTTCATGTGGATCGAGAACTGGGTGGAGGGGGAACGCAACGCCCGCATGAAGCTGGACAAGGAGCCCATGAGCGCCAGGAAGCTGCGCATCAAGGCCACCAAGCACGCCCTGTGGATACTGGTGGGGCTGTGGACCGGCTTCACCCTGGTCTGCTACTTCACCCCGGTCAATGAACTGATGGAAGAGGCCAAGACTTTCTCCTTCAGCGGCTGGGAGACCTTCTGGATCTTCTTCTACGGCGGCTTCACCTACCTGATGGCCGGCTTCATGCGGGAGCAGGTGTGCAAGTACATGTGCCCCTACGCCCGCTTCCAGTCGGTCATGTTCGACCCGGACACCCTCATCATCACCTACGACCAAGAGCGGGGCGAACCCCGGGGCGCCCGGAAAAAAGGCGCCGACCTCAAGGCCCAGGGCCTGGGCCAGTGCGTCGACTGCGGCATCTGCGTCCAGGTCTGCCCCACCGGCATCGACATCCGCAAGGGCCTCCAGTACGAGTGCATCGGCTGCGCCGCCTGCATCGACGCCTGCGACGGGGTCATGGACAAGGTCGGCTATCCCCGCGGCCTGGTGCGCTACTCGACGGAAAACGCCGGCAGCCAGCATCTCTCCCGCCGGGAGATCGTGGGCCGCATCGTGCGCCCCCGCATCCTGCTCTACACCGCCATCCTCATGGCCATCGTCGGCACCACCGGCTGGTTCATCGGCCACCGCATCCCCCTCAAGGTGGACGTCATCCGCGACCGCGCCACCCTCACCCGGGAGGCCGAGGACGGCAGCATCGAGAACATCTACATGCTACGCTTCATGAATACCGACGAACGGCCGCACCGCTACCGCATCGGCATCAGCGGCCTGGACGGCATCGGCGTGAGCAGCAGCGAGGTGGAAGTCCCTGCCGCCAGCCTCAAGGAAATGCCCATGGTCGTCCATGCCCCGCCGGGATCGGGCAAGAGCGGCTCCAACCCCGTCCATTTCGACATCGTGGCCGAGGAGAACGACAGCATCCATATCCGGGAAAAGGCAGCCTTCATGCTGCCCTGACCGGCACGAAAGCCATAATCCATTCACCTTTAGAGGAGAGAAACCCATGAAGAAGACAGTCGCCGCCCTGGCCCTAGCCGCCCTCGCCTTCCCTGCCCTGGCCCAGGACATCGAGGCCCTGACCGCCGACACCAAGAAGACCGTCCTGCCGGTGGTCCCCAAGGTGATGGCCGCCATGCAGGAGGCGGTCGGGCAGAAGGGCGTGGCCGACGCCATCCCGGTGTGCAAGGACCAGGCCCCGAAGCTCATCCAGGAAGTACGGGATGCCACCGGCTGGTCCATCCGCCGGGTCACCCTCAAGGTGCGCAACCCGGACCGGGGCACTCCCGACAGCTGGGAAGAAGCGACCCTCAAGGAAATGGATCAGAAGCTGGCCTCCGGCGCCAAGCCGGAAAGCCTGGAGAAGGCGGAGGTGGTGAAGGAAGGGGACAAGTCCTACTTCCGCTACGCCAAGGCCCTGCCGGTGGCGGATGTCTGCGTCGCCTGCCATGGTGCGCCGGAGAGCATGGACCCGAAGCTCAAGGCCAAGCTGTCGGAGAGCTACCCCCACGACAAGGCGGTGGGCTACAGCCGTGGCGACATCCGCGGCATCCTGTCGGTCAAGCGGCCGCTGTAAAGGAAAAGGCCGGTGCCCGTTGGATCGGGCTTGCCGGCCTCGTGCCTGCAAGGGGCGGGAGGAATCGCCCCGGGGCAGCCTAGCGCTCGTTGCGCTTGCCCACTTCGTGGCCGATCACGCCGCCCACGACCGCTCCGCCGACCCGTCCTGCCGTCGAGTTGGTGGCTGCGTCTCCGACGCCGTAGCCGGCGGCCGCACCGATCGCCGTACCGCTCGTGGTGCCACAGCCCGCCAGGGTGAGGGCCGCAGCCAGGCTGCAAAGGAATATCTTGACGTGTTTCATGGTCGGCTCCTTGGAAGGATGATGGTGACCATGCTAAGCGTCTCGCCGGGCAATTTCTGTCGGACGGCGCGGAGTCGGATGTCGGACGATTCCTGCACTGCGGAGGCGCCAGGACACCCGCCTGGCGCCCCAGCCTTCGAACAGGCGCCCGAACCTCCCGGCCTATAATGGCCGGCAGCCAGTAACCATGACACCCAGATGATCATTGAGTCCTATGCCGTCGCCGGGGCGCTTACCGGGTTCCTTGTAGGCCTCACGGGGGTGGGTGGCGGAGCCTTGATGACCCCCATTCTCCTGCTGGTCTTCGGCGTCGCGCCCAACACCGCCATCGCTACCGATCTGTGGTTCGCCGCCGCCACCAAGGTGGTAGCGGCCGGGGTTCATCAGCAGCGTGGCCAAGTCGACTGGCAAGTGGTCAGGCGATTGTGGCTCGGCAGCCTGCCTGTGGCGCTGGCGGTCGTGCTGGCCGTCAGCTTCGGGGCAAAGGTGCAGAAGATCGGCTGGCTGTCCCAGGCAATCGGGATGGTCATCCTCGTCACTGCCGTCGGTCTGCTGCTCGCGCCAAGGCTCGCGGCCATCGCCCGCCATCGGCGGCTCGAACGCCCCCGGGAGTTCAAGGCGAAGCAGACAGCCCTGACCGTACTGTGTGGCGCGGCGCTCGGGCTCTGCGTGGCATTGACTTCGGTCGGCGCGGGCGCCTTGGGCAGCGTGATGCTGCTCTACCTGTACCCGCTGCGGATGACGCCCCATCGCCTGGTCGCCACCGATATCGTCCACGCCATTCCCCTCGCCATCGTCGCCGGTGCCGGCTACCTGGTGGCCGGCATGGTGGACCTCCAAATGCTGCTCAGCCTGCTCGCCGGCTCCATTCCCGCCGTGGTCGCGGGCTCCCTGCTGGCCGGTCGATTCTCGGCCCGCAAGCTGCAGATGGCATTGGCCTGCGTGCTGATGTTCGCGGCGCTGAAGACCCTGTCGACCTAGCGGACAGCGATTTGCGGGGCTCTTTCGCCGAACGGGAGCAGGCGTTTCCCAGACAGGGCGAAAAGGCAATAAAAAACCCGCACTCTGGCGGGTTCATTACGTGCTACTGGATGTCCAATTACTGCTGTCTGGTGCTTGGGCGTGAATATAACAACGTCCGGGAAGCCGCATGGATTGGCAATCTGCAATTTCACAGTTTGGCAGTTGCCCCAAAACTTGCCCCCAGGTGAAGCACTCTACCATTTCGCACACACCCAGACTTCACATGGAAGCCTCGCACGTCATCCTATCCATTTATTCACTCTTTCGCAGTGCCGACATTGATCCGTATTTTCGCCAATGTCGTGCCCCCGATACCGATCTACCGCAATCCATTCGTGGCGGCCCATAGCGTGACACCGCCACCATTGGAAACGAGGCAAAACAAGTGTGACCATCACCACAAAGAGCCAGAAAGTTCCAATATACCAGCGAGAATCTGGCCTGACATATCCGATCACAGCAGTGACAACAGCAGCATAATATAAAGAAGTCATACCCTCCCTCCCGTTGATCTTCTCGGCCAGCACCAGCATACAGCAGTAGGCGCATTCAAAGACTCATCTGCTTTTTTCGGCCTGTGCGTCCCGCTATTGCCTCAATGGCGGGCGAACCTCAGATATGTGGTTTCCCATAGAAAGCGTGGATTGTCATCGGCAACGCTCGCGCTGTTGCATGAGCTTTGCCGCGGGACAGTGGACTTCAGATTAGCGCCGGCACTTCGGGCGCGAATACCGGTGGCATGCCCCTTGCCAGTCCCCGGCGACCTCTCGCTGCGCGTCTGCGAGGGCTACCTGACCGGAGCAGACCAAGCACTGGAGCTTGACCTCGATCCGGTCTTTTCGCTTGGCGCCGCCTTCCCCTTCCCATGGCTGCAGCCGGAGGTTCTCGGCCTTGCGCGGATGACCGCCCAGGGCCAGGGGGATGATGTGATCCAGCTCGTATTCGGCGATCAGCCCTTCGTCTATCCCGGCCTCCCGCATCAGGGCCCGTTTCACCTTGTCGGTGTAGGACCTTGGCGGTCTAACGGTGGCCGTATAGCCGGGCTGGCAGATCGTCTGGTGGGTGTTGTCCTGGGTTACCTCCGGACTTAGGGCGCCGGCCGCATATGCTGCCAGCGGGCAGAGGAGGGCAATGGCGATGGTCAGTTTAGCCACTGGGCGACCCCACCATGACGGGAACAGGTTCCCCGGGCGCTCTGGCTGAAGGAGTATGAGCCGTCCCTGCACTTCGCAGAGGCCCCGGCAGGTACCGCCCCCGTCAGAGAGTGGGCTGGCGCATGGACCGTCTGTCCGCTCCGGCTGGTGTAGTGCCCATGCTCCTGCAGGTTGTTCTCCCCGGCGACGGTGAATTGCGGATAGGAGCGGGCCGGCGACCGCCTGGCTTCGGCCACTCCGCCGGCCAGTAGCAAGGCAGCGACTAGCGAGATTCTGCAGATGGCTCCAAGCGTTCCCCTGCGGCCGGCAGCCGAGATGGCCAGCCGTCGGCGGGATGGGGTCAAGAATCACCTCGGGGGACGCCAGCAATCCGGTGGGCCGAGAACTTAACTTCGCCAGGTGTGGCAGTCGGCTCTGCCGTGAGGGCAAGGCCTTCCGGCAGCGCTGGGGAGTGCAGCTCTTCACCGGCCATCAGCTTGATGAGCAGTGACCACTTGGCGGGATTGCCGACCGTGAAGGACTTCGGCTTTTCGTTCTTGCTGGTGTGGACCGTGATGGCATCCAGGGAAGCATCGATCCCGATCACGTCCTTGAGCGCGACAGCGGCTGACCTCCGAGGGGACAGGAAGACCAGGCGCCGGTTGGTCAGGTGGAGGTTGCCGTCGGCGACAGGTCGGATGTCCTCAACGGGGATGGACTCGCCGCCGCCGAGGTAGATGGGGACCTTGCCGATCCTGACCCGGGTGCCGGCGCCCATGCTGATCCGCCTTGTTCGCAGCTCGTGGAGCGTGGAAGGTTCCTGGAGACAGCCGAACTCGCCATCCTTGAGGCTGACGTCGGGCATCCACACCGGCACGAATACCCGGTCTCGGTTCAGGTTAGCGATGTAGGCGCATGCCTCGGCAACCTGCCGCCCAGCTCGCCCCTCCAGTTCTTGGTGGGGGCGCTCGGCCGCTTTCCGCCGGAAGGGTGACAGCACCAGCCAGGCAACGAACGCGAGGAACACGAGTAAGGCGAGGACTTCCATGTTGTCAGGGCAAGAGCGCTAGGACTTGGCTTACGCCCGGGCATTACCTAGAGGCGATACGGCTACGCTGGCGATTTCGCTACGCGCGGCAAACCATGCCCGAACAGTGGCGCGATCTTCCTCTGTTGCACTGCCGCTACCGCTCCTGGTCACGTAGCCGCCATCTACCCACCCGCCGAATAGCAGTCCTCTGGCCTCAATTACCTCCACCAGGAACGCATCGATGAATGCTTCTGCGGCATCGTCTGACAAGGGATGCTGTAACTGAGCCTTTACCTCGAAGCCGAGTTCGAGAAATTCACCCGCGTGGAGCTTTTTGCGAAGACGGGCGGATCGATGTTTCGCCATGGTTTATTCCCTAGGAAGATCGGTGGGTGCTATGACGTTGAAATTATAAGCACCGGTCGGGCCGGAGTGGCACAGCTTTCCGAGGAAAACCAACTACGCCTTTGCCTTTCGTGGAGTGGCTGATGATCCCGGAGGCCTAGCGGCACGGTCTTCCATGATCCTCTCTACCAAGCTCAATTTTTCACCGCTCCGCAGGCGCTTGGCCTTCAGGTCGGGGCGCTTCGGTGCGTCCTTCTTGCCGCCGACAAAGCGGGCATTCTCGTCCACGTAATAGGAACGGCCGATATAGATCGGAAGCGGGGAGATGTACCCCTCGGCCCGCCACTTCATTAGCGTGTTGCGATGCGGTGGCGGGTCAAAGTTGCGGGCGGCCCATTCGGTCAGGGGGATTTTCATCCGGGGACCTCATTGATTGCGATACCTGGCAAGACGGAGCTTTCTACCTGCGCCATCCTCTGCCGCCCCCATGCCAACCGCCATGGCCACCGCCTTCATGCCACCATCCGCCGATGACGACGTTGGGGACAAAGACCGGGCCGCTATACACGGGATAGCCTTGATAGCCATATCCATAGTCGTAAGGGCCAGGATAGGAGGGAACGACCATGCAGCCCGAGAGTGCCGCCACAGCCGCTGCAGCCATGGCACGGGTGCGAATTCTCATGATGCAACTCCAGGCGCCCTAATACGGCGCCACGCTTTCACTATGGCACCGGTCAGGAGACATGCAATTGCTCATTTGTCACCAAATGCAACTGGAGCACGGGCCCGTACCCCGCACTCCGCGGGGTACCGGCTATTGCAGCGCTATCTGCTCAATGAGGCCACCCGGCCGAACGATGGTTATCCAAGCCTCGTGGATTGGCTCCTGATCTGCAGCCAGATGGGTAGCGGCCTTCAATACGGCCTGTGAGAGTCGGCTGTTGCCTTGTCCCGCCTTGCCCTGGGTCTGGGAGGATGGGGGGCACAGTTGAATGATCTTGGCGGTAGTCATGTCGGTATCTCCGCGGCTCATTTGTTGGGTGCGCCGGGGGCGATAGTTGGCTCGGGTGTGCTGGCGCTATCAATATCCGCCGGCTGCTTGCCGTCCCGGGCTCTGATCCAGGCCTGCACCTCCAGTTCACGCCAGCCGGAGGCGTGTTTGCCAAGCTTGATCCGCCCAGGGAATGCCCCGGCCGTGATCAGCTTGTAGATGGCGGACTTCTTCAGGCCGACCATCTGCTCGACGTCGGGCAGGCGCAGGATCTTGTCGCCCGAAGCGATGCTGCCGCTGCTCTGCTTCTTTGGCTGCTCGTGTGATTGTGCCGGCGCCTCGGCGGCGCCCGGGGCTCCGCCAACCGTCTTTCCGGATCGTGTGGCCGTCCAGGCCTGAAAGCTCTTCAAGGCTTCGGCGGCAGCCTCCTTCGCGGTCTGCCTTATCAGCGCATCCAGCTCGGTCTTGGTCATGATGACGACCGGCCCACTGGTCTTAAGCATGGTCTCTCCTTTCAAGGACGCAGGCTGTGAGAGGCGGCTTGTGCCGCCCTCCATAACCGTCAGGAATGTTGGTCCTCGAACATCTCTTCAACCATCTGGGAGAGAGCGAGTGCGCCAGCGAGCATGGCATCCACCTCGCTGGGGGAGAGCCGGAGCGGTTGGACCCCGCCAGAGTTGGCGCGCAGCTGGTGGTCTGCGACCATTCGGAGCGTTGCCTTGATGCTCCGGATCGCACGGTAGGCAGAGCCGGCCGGCCCAGGCTGGATGGTCACCGGGCGCTCGAAGTCCTGCCAGTGCTGCTCAACGTGAGGGGTGGTGGTGTTGGTTTGCATGATTCGCTCCACTGTAACGGTTGGGCTTCCCGTCACCCCCCGCCAAGAGGGTGAGCAGGCCGTGCAGGTTGGCGGACCGGTACAGTGGAACCGGCAGGGCCGAAGCCCTCCCGCACGGCCCGCTCGTTGAGCTTGCCATGCTACGGACGCAAAAAAACTGCGTACCGCAGTTATACGCCACTGTCATACAGGCCGCCAAGCCCGCCTGCTGTTGTTTCAGCATTACCTACAGCATAGACCCCACAAAACACCAGGGTCAATAAGGGCAGTCAATCTATAATGTTTCGGCATAGTTATGACCTATGCTTTTGTGGTTCTCCTGTCATTTCTCCTAAGACGAGCCGGATATGATCTTCGCCCAAACCTCAGACAAGGAACTCCCTGATCCCCAGCCCAGCCGCCGGGATCAGCAACCTAGCGACTACTCCAAGAAGCCGCAGCCACGATAAACACAAGGGGCACGCAGGAAGCCCCGATACGGACCCTGTTTAGAGCGGCGCCGATTTCATCATTGCGCAGCCTGTTTCGCTCGATGCATCGCTGCTGGCTGCGAAGCTCTGCCTCCCGGAGTTCTTCAATCGTCCAATCCGCGGATAGGAGAGTCGCTGGCTCATTAGCGGTTGGCCAGATTGGGCGAATGCGCAGGGCGCACCACACCAGCCATGCAGATAGGGCGAACAGATACACGCTGGCAGCGGCCATGCCGGCGATAGCCCAGGGCAGCCCCCCTTTATCGAACAAATTCACCGCATAGGCCAAAGCTCCGCCGGCACCGGAGAGCAGTAGCAAGAGCGTGCTGTTGGCTTCCTTGGCAAGCATTTCAGCGCTGGCAACGTGAAAAGCTGCGTTGGCCCGAGCCGCGGCTTCAATGAAGTCGAGTTTTTCCACCGTGTTCTCCAAGATTTGAAGGCAGTATTCTGCCCATCTTCCCAATGCCATGGGAATGGTACGAAGTCCGATGTTCGTACCGCAGCTCGTACTGCTGCCCCATGGTTACCAAGGGGCTGTTGCCAGCTCGGCTGCCATCGTGCGAACCAAACTCAGAATGCGGTCGGCTGCAGGTAAATCTCGCCACCGTGACCAAACCCGGTTCGATAGGTGGATGGCTCTCCGGCCTTCACTGTTGCCTTTGCCTCGGTCATCGGACCAAAGCATATCGCTCCCTCTGGCTTGGTCCCGAGCATGTGGTCCCCGGCCGTCAAATACAGGACAACCTTCTCCGCCGGCTTCAGGTCGGCAACGGGGGAACCATCCACGAAAACCCGCCACGAGCACCCGTGTCCGCCAATGGACACATCCCGCTTCACGACCACCTCTCCCGTTCCCTCTGCGGGACGGGAATATTTCGAGCTGATCAGGCGCTCGCTTGGGACCATGGCTGCCTGGCTGTTGGGGACAGGTTCTGTGGCGCACCCCGAGATCAACAGCATGAGGCTGGAGAGGGCTATGGATAGTCTGGCGGTCGTCAATTTACGCTCCATCGCTGAGGTGAATTATCTCCTCGTCATTGTAGGCGATTGGTTCGCCACCGATGGGCCAGGACAAAATGGAGGACATGCGGCTGAAATGAAAAGCCCGCGTGAAGGCGCTGTGCCGCCCATTCAACCGCTCTTCGATTGCTTCCTGGACTTCAACTTTTTTCAACAGCCGAGCGCTTAGATGGCTTCCTGAATTTCAGGTTTTTTCAGGAGGTCGAAGGCCTGCGGTCCTGCTGTTTTCGCGGAATTTTCCGTGCTCCATGTCGGCGATGTCCTGGGCTGCAGCGTCCTCGATATTACGCACTACGCTTTGCGTAACGTCCTGCGTAACGCCGCCCTGAGCTTTGAAAAATATTGAAAGAAATTCAAATTTGTCAT
Organism: Rhodocyclaceae bacterium; assembly: GCA_035255045.1. Taxonomy (GTDB): domain Bacteria; phylum Pseudomonadota; class Gammaproteobacteria; order Burkholderiales; family Rhodocyclaceae; genus JAGTRP01. The sequence continues at coordinate 80,591 of DATFAA010000019.1, forward strand.
ACCCCAGTCATACCACTCACCCTGGTGATTGACGGTAGGAACTAGCATTGAAAGGTATGACGGCTCGCCAAGCGTTTCCCGGTGGCGGATTTGTGCGGCCAGATGCACGAGGGCTAGCCCCTGATATGTCTTACTCCTGTCTTGCCCCCGTCACTCTCAGCTTTGATGGCTCCATGAGATTCTGAACAGCAAGATGGCCCGCCATCCGTCTGCCGGCGCCAGTTTCGGCGCCATTCGGGATGTCGGGGCTTGGTCAATTCCTTCTAAGCTGAATCAAAGCTGGCACCATCAAAACGCAAGCCTGATACCGTTCTTCCTGGCCAGGGCGAACCACCCCTCAGCCCCCATCCGGTAGATTCGCCCGAAGAAATCCACCGGCGTCTCGCCCGGGGCCGGATGCTCACCCATCAGGTCCGCGGCTGCCTTCTGGAACTGGCCCAGCAGGCGCTGGAACTCGCTGGCGCCGTGTTCCAGGGAGACGACCCCGGCGGCGAGCGCTCCATCGAGGTTGCCGGCGACCGTGTTGTACTCCACCACTGCCAAGGCCCCCAGGGTCATCGCTTCGAGCTGCGGCGCCCGCTGCATGATCTCCTGGGTAGCCCGGTTGAATGCGTCGAGATGTTGCGTTGTGGCGATCTTCATCTCTACCACCTTCCGGAAGAGCCGACCGGAGTCGGCGTCATACGTCCATCGAACCGGGAAACCCCGGCAGTCGGCCGCTGGGCGTCCCGGTACTGATGATCGGTGACGACCTCGGCCACCTTGCGGCCGTCCAGGTTGATGGTGCTGCTGACCTGGATGGGCTGCTGCTGCCGGGGAGCGACGTAGTTGGAGCCCTGGGGCGTTGTGACGGCCGCCGGTCGGCTGATCGCTCCCACTACTTGACGCTGACCGCCGTTGGCTGAGCCGGGGGCATAGTCGGCGGTGCCATCAAGCTCACGCCGGGCAGCCATGTAACGATCCACCGATCTTTTGCTGGGGTCACCCATCCACGATGGCATCCATCCCTTTACCGTGTCCGACCAGCCCTTGAGGGTATCGACGCGCTCCTTGTCATGGGTTTGATCTTCGGCCCAATTCTTGACCGCCAGCATGGCCAGCAGCGGTGTCACCGCGAGCCCGAACGCTTTGAGACCTCCGGCCAGGGAGCTGACATTCCCTGCCAAGCCGCTGCCTTTGCCAAGGACGCCTCCTAGGTCACCGAAAGCCAGTCGGGTCATTGCAAGGCCGGTGATGAGCGGGCCGCCCACCGCCAGTACCCCGGAGATGGCGCCGAAGCCGATTACCAAGTCTTTGGTGAGGTTGGGATGCTTTCTGGCAAAGTCGCCGATGTCGTTGAGCCCTCTGGAGAGCTTGAGAAGAGCCGGGACCACCACCGGGACAACATTCACCGTCAGCGACGTCTCGAAGTTCTCCCAGGCGGCATGGAGTGCTCGGCGGGCGGTGTCCGGGTCCTTGGTCATCGCGTTCTTGTAGGCCTCTGCCGGAGACATGACGCCCTCCATCAGGAGGCGGTCCCGCTCGAAGTTCTTTCGCTTGATGTAGAACTCGCCGAGCAGCCCGCCGGCCAGCTGGTTGCCGCGGCTGATCATGTTCAGGATCTGCAGCACGTTTTGGTCGCTGGCCTCCATCTTGTGGCGCTTCAGGTAGTCCAGGACCTGGGGCACCACCACCTGATTGGTCCAGGTGAAGGAATCCTTGGCCGCAAGGTCTGCCCCCTTGAGCGGTGCCACGACCGTTCCCGGGGTAGAGGTGGGCAGCGCTTGGCCGTTGCCCACGAGCCCCAGCTCCTTGAGAAGGGGCAGGGACTGCCGATTCACGAACCCCTGGTTTGTGAGGCGGTACAGCGCGGCGAGGGCCGGGCCCACGCCCTTGGAGCCGCCGCCCCCGCCGCCCTTGGTCGCGTTCTCCAGCATCAGGGTGGGTAGGTACTTGTAGGCGAAGTCGTCGGAGAGGGAGAACTTGGCTTGGCGGGCGTAGTTGAAGACGCTCTGAAACATCTCCGGAGTGACCCGCCCCTGGGTGCCGATGATGACTCGGGTCATGTAGTCGGCTTGGCGCTTGAGCACTTCTGGGTCATTCACCGCACCACGGATGTCCAGGGCCTTCATGGCGCTGAATGCCAAGTCGGTGGCGTGGCCGCCGACGCTGCCCTCCTTGGACGCTGCCAGCACCGTCTGCATGCGCTGCATGATCGGGAGGAACTCCCTGGCCTCATGCCAGTTGCCGGTGACGTTGCGCAGGTCCAGCAGCGCCTTCAGGTTCCCGGTGGCCGTGGTGGTCATGTTCTCGCCGGCGAGCTTCCAGGCATCGCTCACGGCTTCCGCGATTTCTGCCTGCTTCATCCCGGCCATGTTCATGATGTTGAGCTGGTGGACGTAATCCTCGGCGGGCTTCAGCGCCTTGCCGATCATCCCCAGGCCGAAGGCGCCGGTGGCGGAGGCCGCCGTCCCCAGCAGAGTGATCTTGCGCAGCTTTTCGAGCCTCGCCTGGAGTGCCTCGGCATCCTTGCCGGTCTTCATGAAGTGCGACGAGATGGCGAGTAGCCCGCTGCTCACGTTGTTGATGAGCGAGAGGCGCACTGCGACCTTGTAGGCTTCAAACATGGTTCATGCTCCCTATGGATTGGTTGCCGCCACCCGGGCCCTTTGGGTGGTGGGCGAATGGGGCCGGGGCTTGCACCGTGGGCCGCCGTTGCGTTTTCTGGTGGTCCTGAGGGGGGTGCTCACGCTGGGCGCTTCTGAGGGCTCCGGAGTCGCCTGTCGCAACTTCCAGAGAATGGCGAGCGCATCAATGGGGTACGGGGTCTTCGGGTCAGCGACTGCCGCCCTGGCGGCCTCTTCCGGACTGCGGCCGGGGATGAGATGGCAGTACGGCGGGATTCGGTCCGACCGGGCGGACTTGGCCGGCATCGCCGCCTTTATCCGGCCGCCCTGGGCCTGTTCTCTGGCTACCTCGGCCTCGCGCTGCTCGCGCTTGAGGGTGGCCGCAATTTGCCTGTGCTTTAGCGCTGCAAGCTTCTTGGTAGTGGTCTGGTCGGTGATCATTCGAACCCCTTTCGTGTATGACGCGCCGCTCGCGCTTCCGCCGCCCGTGCCGCGGCCTCTGCAAATTCGCGCTGGTCGGCATCACAGAATCGGGAGAACTCGCCCTGGAATACGAGGCGCACGTCTCCAAGAGGGCCAAGGCGCTGTTTGCGGATCAGGATCTCGGCGAACCCCTTGAAAGGGCTGTCCGGGCGGTAGTAGTCGTCGCGGTAGCACATCATGACGACGTCGGCATCCTGTTCAATGCTTCCCGAGTCGCGCAGGTCGGACATGACCGGGCGCTTGTCCGGGCGCTCCTCGACCTTCCGCGAGAGTTGTGAGAGGAGAACGATCGGGCAGGAGAGTTCGCGGGCCAGGAGCTTCAGGGCGCGGGTGATGCCGCCAAGCTCCTCGTTCTTCGTGTTGCCCTCTCCACGCATCAGCTGCAGGTAGTCGATCACCATCAGGTCGAGACTGCCGAAGCGCTGGCAAACCTTGCGGGCGGCGAGGCGGATGCGGGAGACGTGCGAGAGGTACGGGTCGTCGGAGATAACGAGCCGCTTTTCGTAGAGCCTGGCCAGTGATGCCGAAATTTGGCACCAGTCATCGTCACCAATCAGGCCGGAGCGAAGGGCCGTGGTGCTAATGCTGCCGAAGCGAGCCATGGAGCGCTCTGCGAGCTGATCGGCGCCCATCTCCAGCGACACTACGAAAGCGACACCGCCTGCCACCGCGACGTTCTCGGCGATATTCACCGCCAACGTAGTTTTGCCCATGCTCGGGCGGCCGGCGACGATGACCAGATCTCCGGGGTGCAGCCCGCTGGTCAGCTTGTCGAGGTCTCGGAAGCCGGTCGGCAGGCCTGAAATCTGGCCGCCCTTGTCCTTCCTCTGCTCAAGCGCATCCAGGACGCTAGGAAGCAACTCGCAGATGGTCTTCGGCTCCTTGCCGGCGTGCTTCGTGTCGGCGAGGCCCATCACTAGGCCGGTGACCTGCTCCAGCAGCTCGGCGGTGGTGCTACCGGCGGCGGCAGCCAGTTCCGTCACCTGCTGCCCCATGGCCAGCACATCGCGTCGAACGCGGCGCTCTCGCACGATTTCGGCGTAGCGGCGGATATTGGCGGCGCTGGGCGTGTTGGCCGCCAGCTCGCCGAGGTAGGCGAGGCCTCCGGTTCGTTCGGATTCGTTGGAGCCTTCCAGGCTCTCGGCGACCGTTACCACGTCGGCTGGCTGCCCGCGGTCAAGCATCTGCGTGATGTGGCGGAAAATGCGCCGGTGCTCGTCCCGGTAGAAATCCGAGTCGGCGACCAGGCCGGCGATCCGCTCCCAGGCGTTGTTGTCGAGGAGCAGGCCGCCGATGACGGATTGCTCGGCCTCGATCGAGTGGGGCGGCAGGTGCAGTTCGGCGGGGGCGTTCATGCTGCTGCCCTCCGCGCTTGCTCGCCGGCCGTGGTCCAGCGGGCCGGCTCGCCTTCCTTGAGATACCAGAGGCCGGCGCGGTTCTGGCGGACGGCATTGCGGAACGTACCAGGCCAGTCCTTTTTCCGGCTCTGAGTCGGCAGCCAGTAGCTCTTGAACTCGCGCCAGGCGATGGACAGCATTTCGGATTGGATGCCGACCTTCTCCGCATAGTCGAAGATCGGATCATCGTCCGGTATCGGCTTCAGGCTGCCGGCCTGGCATTGCTGGATAAAGGCCTGCAGGGTGATTCCTGCCTTCCTCGATTTCGACTCTGCCGACTGATCGGGCAGTGCTTGCGCGCCCTCTCTGACGGGTAGTAACGGTTCAATGACGGTTCGGCTCCCACCGGTGGGAGGGGTGCCCTCCCATCCACGGGAGGGGTTAGGGACATGGGCGGGAGCCCTCCCATCCATGGGAGGGGTCCCATCGGCGGGAGGGGTAAGGCGATTCACTTGAATCTGGTACCGCCGGCTTGTTGCTCCACCTTGTGGATTGTCGGTAACCGTCAAATAGCCGGTCTCGATGATCGAATGAACTACCCGGCGGGCCTGCTTTTCGCTGAGTCGAGTCTTCTTTGCAATCGACGCCATCGATGGCCAGCAGCGCCCCTCATCGTCGCTCCAGTCAGCAAGCGCAAGCATGGCGAGCAGTTCGCTACCAACTCCCGGGTAAGCGTCCCAGACCATGGCCATTACGCGTATGGACATTCCCGGTTACATCCCTTGTTGGTTGAAGCCGAATGGATGGGCAAAAGCGCCGCGCCGGTCGTAGGTTGCCTCCCGGCACTGTTCCAGGATCAGCTGGACTGAACGAAGATCGAAGTCATGCAGGAATGCCCAGCAGCGGCCGTCCCTTCCCCAGACAATGGCGGGTGCCTCAAGCTGGAAGGAAAACTGGAACGGGCCTCGGATGTTCTCGAAGTGAACCGGAGCGTGGAACTGGATCCTGAGCGCTGGCCTGGCTCGGCCTGGGATAAGCTGCGAGCGGTCAAACGCGTTCCGCCCGTGAAATTGCTGGAGAGCAGGAGACATCGCGCCCCCTAAGCCGCTTTGCGGCTAAACTCGATTTGGGCGGCAAGCCAGCTTTCCACCTCGCTTTCCAACCACCCCACGGGAGGATTCTTCATCCCGTGTCCCAGTTCAATCGGCTTGGGAAACGTCGGATCGTAGTTAGGGGACTTTGGGTTCAGGCGGGAATAAATGGTGGAGCGGGAAAGCCCAGTGCGGGCCTCTACATGCCTACGGCGTAGGATGGCAAGTGCGGGTTGACGTTGTTCAGACACAATTAGGGCTCCGGTGAGTCACACAAAGCGCTTGCCTGAACAAAGAAAAAGGGACGGGCAAGCGTTAGCTTGTCGCCGTCCCTTGCCGGGCACTTCGAGGATGTTGTCCTCGGCCCTCTACTTGAAGCAGCCAAAATTAACTGGCTTCGATCAGTCGGCATTCTCGATTCGGTGCCCGCTCTCCTGCCACTGGTTGTCAGCGAGGGCCCTATGATCGATACGAAGGCGTAGGAATACTAAAGTAAGTTTGGGAAAGGTTGCAACTGCTTATGCAGCCGGGTGTAGCTGGATCACCTCGGCGCCGGCTTTCAGCTGGTCCAGATAGTCCGCCCACTGCTGCATCATCGCCCTGCGTTCCTTCAGGAACTTGGTCCGGTTGTAGGCGGTGCCCAGGGCATCCGGCACCTTGTGGGCCAGCTGGTGCTCAATCACCTCGGGCTTGCAGTGCAGTTCCTCATGCAGGATCGTCCGCGCCATGGCCCGGAAGCCATGCCCGGAAATTTCCGTCCGGGTGTCGTAGCCCATCCGCCGCAGGGCTGCATTCACCGCGGCATCGCTCATGGGCTTTTGCGGATCGCGCCCAGGAAAGACGTAGCGCCCATGGCCGGTCAGTGCGCGTAGCTCCCGCAGGATGGCCACTGCCTGAGGAGCCAGGGGAACCAGATGCTCGGTCTTGGTTTTCGTCACCAGATACCGCCACTCCCCCTTCTCCAGGTCGAAGCCTGACCATTCCGCCTTCCGCAGTTCGCCGGGGCGGACAAAGAGCATTGGGGCCAGCAGTAGCGCTGACTTCACCACGAACGTCCCCCGGAACCCATCAATGGCCCGCAGCAGCTCCCCGGCCTCCTTGGGGGTCGTGATGGCAGCGAAGTGTTCGCCCCGAGCCGGCGGGATGGCTCCCTTCAAGTCTGGGCAGGGATCGCGTTCAGCTCTGCCGGTGGCGATAGCGTAGCGGAATGCCTGGCTAATTTCGCTCTTGACCTTGTGGGCGGTGTAGCGGGCGCCCCTGTCATCCACGCGCCGCAGGACGCCCAGCACTTCCGGGGCGGTAATCTCGGCAATGGGCCTGCCACCCAGCCACGGGAAGACATCCTTCTCTAGCCTGGCCAGGGCCTTCTTGTGCTGGGCCGGCTCCACCGTGGTCCGCCACTGCTCAAGCCACTCCCGGCAGATCACCTCAAAGGAATTTGCCGCCCGCAGCACTGTCGCGGCCTTCTGGGCTTTACGGCTCTCGCCGGGATCGATGTCATTGGCCAGCAGCTTGCGGGCTTCGTCCCGGCGTTCCCGGGCCTCCTTCAGCCCCACATCGGGATAGACGCCAAGGCTGATCCGCTTTTCCTTGCCCCCAAAGCGGTACTTGAGGCGCCACCACTTGCCCCCGCTGGGGGCAACTTCCAGGTAAAGCCCGCCACCATCAAAGAGCTTCTGGGCCTTCTCGGTGGGCTTGGCGTTGCGGATCGCGGTATCAGTCAGCGGCATTTGGGGGCAACCTCCGTGCGGACTCGGCTTGTTGCCCCCTATGTTGCCCCCACCTGCCCCCGGATTGCAATAGCACCCTTTGGAATGATTAGGACGCAAAAAAGGCCGGGAGCCTTGAAGTTACTTGGCTTGCCGGCCTACTTTGAACTGCTTCGGAATGCTTTTTGGTGCCTTGGGCGAGACTCGAACTCGCACGGCTTGCGCCACTACCCCCTCAAGATAGCGTGTCTACCAATTTCACCACCAAGGCCCTGGTGCGTCCTGACGGGCTCGAACCGCCGACATCCAGCTTGTAAGGCTAGCGCTCTACCAACTGAGCTAAGAACGCCGGGGCGCGGATTATATCTCCGATGGGTGGAGGTGCGTCAACGGCATTCCGGGCCGAAGCCGTATGCCTCGGCCCGGAGCGCTGCGAATTACTTTCCGGTTCCGGCACGCCGGCGCCACCGGGGCGCCACCAAGCCCACCAGGGCGAGGCCGAGCAAGGCCATGGACGAGGGCTCGGGCACCGAGCCGCCAGGGGCGCTGCCGGTGATCTGGCCCCGGATTTCCCCACCCGGGAAGCGCATGCTGTGGACATTCGCATACCACTTGCCGGCGGCCAGCTGCTGGAAATCGGCGGCGTCGATATTGGCGGAGCCCTTGAACTCGCCGGAGGTGCCCGGGGTTCCCAGCAGGCTCGCCGTGATCGGCACCTGGACGGGCGCATTTACCCCCGGAATGGCCGGCCCATGGAAGTGGGCGGCGGTCATGGTGGTAGTGAGCTTGCTGAAGGTGACATCCCAGGAGAACAGGTTGGTGTTGGGGTTCTGGTCGTTGCCGTCATCCACCGTCACCTGGGCGCTGCCGGTGCCGGCGGTGGGATTGGTGTGGGGAGGCACTTCCTGGGCGCCGTTCAGGATGCCGCCGCCGGTGAAGATGAGGGCGGCATGGGCGCTGGCGGCCAAGCCAGCCAGCAGCGATGTAGCAATCAGGCGTTTCATTTTGATCCTCGTAGATTCGTTGGCGGCACCGGAGGATCGGGAACGCAAGAACTACGCCCCAGGCAGCCAAGGGGCTGTTTCCATGGGTTTTTGCGGGGAATCGGGCGGAAACGGGGCGGCCCCGTGTAAAGGGGACCGACAGGGAGTCGGGCGGATTCGGGGTCGTGGCGGCCGATGGACGCGACCTCCTGGCGGCACGGCGCCAGCGACCCCGACAGTCAGCTCAAGAGATGGATTCCTCTTCCCGTTCCTTCTCGACCGGGCTTTGGATGCGGCCCTTGAAGTCGGAATAGGCCTTCTCTTCGGATTGGCGGCGAGCGGTGACGGCTTCTTCCGGCGGCGCGACCTTGCCGGTCTTGCCGCTGGCCGTCCCCTTGCCTTCGGTGCTTTGCTTCGCTGCACCCGAGCGTCTTTCCATCATCCAGTAGCACATGATCGCCACTCCTCATATCTGTGAGAACCAGGCGGGGGATCATCTGCGGCCGGCGCGGACCGGCTCGCCCGAGGGGCGGGGCGGCCCGTAGCGGGACGCAAGATCATCGGCCCGCTGAGTAGGTTGACCGCCGGGATC
>DATFAA010000020.1:0-8496 GCA_035255045.1 Rhodocyclaceae bacterium
AAGTTCCGACTTCAGGAGGTGCTTACTTGGCGGACGGGGCCGGGGCTTCGGTCTTGGTTTCGGTCTTGGGCTCGGCCTTGTTCGCTTTCTTGCCGTGATGCTTGACCTTGACCACCTTGGCGCCCGGCGCGGCGGTTTCGATCTTGGCGGCTTCTGCCTTGGCCGGCTCGACCTTGGCGGCGGGGGCGGCCGGGGTGGCAGGAGTCGCCGGGGTGGCGGCCTCGGCGAAGGCGGCGGAAGCGAAACCGGCGGCAACGGCCAGGGCGATGGCGGACTTGATGACGTTCATTTGAATCTCCTTGAGTTAGCGATACGACTGGGTTCGGTTTTCGGCGCTGCCCCGTTTGGCAGCGCCTTGTGCCGAATAACGCGGCCGGTTGCGCCCCGGATGTCAGTAGGAAGGTAAGCCAGTGTCACGGCGTGTGACAGATTCGTTTCAGGTGTTTAGCGGGCCGGGCCGGCGCGCCGCTAGAATGGCGGCCATGAAAAAGAGCCTTGCCGCCCTCCTCGTCGCCGCCGGCGGCTGCGCCTTCGCCCCCAGCTGGCACTGGGAAAAGCCCGGAGCGTCGCCGGACGAGTACGACGCCGACCTCATCCACTGCAAGGCGGCCAGCTATTCCGGTACCAGCGGCATGGTGACCCAGGAGATGGTCCGCCGCATGCACTACTGCATGGAAGCCCTGGGCTGGCGCAAGGCCGAGAACTGAACGCCGCCGCCCGGCGGCCGGTGGCGGGGCCGGGGCGATCTTGGTAGATTATTGGCCCCTGCGTCGGCAGGCCGGCCTTCCGGCTCCACCAAGTACAACAAGGAAAAATCGTCCATGGATATCGCACGCATCGCCCAGACCCGCTACACGACCAAGGCCTTCGACCCCGAGAAGAAGATTCCCCAGGCCCAGATCGACCAGCTGCGCACCCTGTTGCGCAACAGCCCCTCTTCGGTCAATTCCCAGCCCTGGCACTTCGTCATCGCTTCCTCGCCGGAGGCCAAGAGCCGCATCACCAAGGCCACCCAGCAGAATTTCGCCTACAACGAGCCCAAGATCCGCAATGCCTCCCACGTGGTGATCCTGTGCGGCCGCACCCGGCTCGACGATGCCCACCTCGATGCCGTCATCGCCCAGGAGAAGCAGGACGGCCGCTTCGCCACCCCGGAGGCCATGGCCAACCAGGACAAGAGCCGGCGCTTCTACGTCAATCTGCACCAGAACCAGCTGCAGGACGAGAAAACCTGGATCGAGCGGCAGGTGTACCTCGCCCTTGGCGCCCTCCTCCTGGGCGCCGGCGCCCTCGACATCGACGCCTGCCCCATGGAGGGCTTCGACACGGCCGTCCTCGATGCCGAACTGGGCCTGGCCGAGCGCGGGCTGACCGCCCTGGTGATGGTGGCCCTGGGCTACCGGGGGGCGGACGACTTCAATGCCAAGCTGCCGAAGTCCCGCCTGCCCGAGGCGGCGGTGTTCACGGAACTCTGACCGGCCCTCGGCGGCCGCCAGGCAACAGCCCGGCGGCCGCCGCCGTCCAGGTCAGTGCTTGGCGGCGCGCAGAGTTTCGAAGCGCTCGGCCATGCGGGCGCCGAGTTCCTCCAGATCGAGGCCGGACTGCTTGATCTTCGGGAACATCTCCTTTTCCTCTTCCTTGACGTGGTGCTTCACGTACTCGGAAAGCACCTTGACCCGGGCGTCGAACATTTCGCCGCCCTGCTGGTCGGCCTGGATCTGGGCCACCAGGTCCTTTATCACGCCGTGCTCGATGGTGGCCTCGGGCACCAGCTCCTTGTCCTTGAGCGCGGCCTTGACCTCGGGATAGAACATCTCCTCCTCGACCTGGGCATGCACCGTGAGGGCCATGCAGATTTCGGCGGCGAGGTTTCGCTTCTTGGCGGGGGCGGTGGTCTGCTCGAACTCGGAAAAGAGCCCGTCCACCTGCTTGTGGTCGGCCTTCAGGAGATCGAGGGCATTTTTTTCACGGCCGTGGGATTTCGACACGGACTTGGTCTTGGACGGGGTCTTGGCGGTAGTAGGCATGGCGCTTCCTTTCTCAGGCAAATACGGCAGAGGTGTCCCGGGCCAATCCCTTTTCGATGCAGGAAATACCCCCTGGCCGTGCCATGCTCTTAGCAGCCGGCATGCCTGGAACTCCCAAGAAAATGGAACCAATGCTACCTTTGGCTGTCTTGGGCGGGGGTGGTGTATTCGGCGGCCCCGTCCGAATCCCCCCGATCTGTCCTCCGAGTACCTGGGAAAGAATCTATGAAGAGCAAACTGTTGTGGCTGGTCCTGGCTTTCGCAATGGCCGGCCCGGCCGCCTCCGTCGAAGCCGTCAACCCGGAAGTCGACCTGAAACCGCAGCAAGCGCAGGCGGAGGCCGCCCATCTGACCTCCCTGGTGCTGGACCGCTTCCACTACCGCAAGCAGGCGCTGGACGACAAGCTGTCCGAGAAGATGTTCGACCTCTACCTGAAGCACCTCGACCCGGAGAAGCTCTTCTTCGTCCAGGCCGACATCGACGCCTGGAGCGACGCCCGGACCAAGCTGGACGACGCCGTCGCCAAGGAAGACCTCACCCTTCCCTTCGCCATCTTCAACGCCTACACCCAGCGGGTGAAGGACCGCTACGCCTATGCCCGCACCCTGCTCAAGCAGGGCTTCGACTTCCAGCAGGACGAGAGCTTCCAGTACGGCCGCACCAAGGCCCCCTGGTGCAAGTCCGAGGCGGAGGTGCAGGATCTCTGGCGGCGCCGGGTCAAGAACGACTGGCTGCAGCTCAAGCTGGCCGGCAAGGATGACCGGGCCATCGCCGAGACCCTGGACCGGCGCTACGAGAACTACATCAAGCGCATGGGCCGAATGAAGAGCGAGGACGCCTTCCAGGCCTTCATGAACGCCTACACCATGGCGGTGGAGCCCCACACCAACTACCTGGGCCAGAAGGCTTCGGAGGATTTCGACATCTCCATGAAGCTCTCCCTGGTGGGGATCGGCGCCGTCCTCGAGGAAAAGGACGGCTACATCACCATCCGGGAAGTGGTCGCCGGCAGTCCCGCCGCCCTCTCCAAGCAGCTCAAGGTGGGCGACCGCATCGTCGGCGTCAGCCAGAGCGAGAAGGAATCCATGACCGACGTCGTCGGCTGGCGCCTGGACGACACGGTGAGCCTGATCCGCGGCGCCGCCGACTCGACCGTGATCCTCGATGTCCTGCCCGCCGGGCCTGGCCTCGACGGCAAGCAGAAGCGGGTCTCCCTGATCCGCAAGAAGGTCAGCCTGGAGGAGCAGGCGGCCAAGAAGTCCGTCGTCACCGTCCAGGACGGGGGGGCCGCCCGCCGCATCGGCGTCATCGCCCTGCCCACCTTCTACGAGGATTTCGGCGCCCGGCAACGGGGCGAGCCCGACTTCAGGAGCGCTGCCCGGGATGTGGAGCGCCTCCTGGGCGAGCTCAAGAAGGACAAGGTGGCCGGCGTCCTCATCGACCTGCGCAACAACGGCGGCGGCTCCCTGCGGGAAGCCATCGAGCTCACCGGCCTCTTCATCGACCAGGGCCCGGTGGTGCAGGAGCGGGATGCCCGCGGCCGCATCGTGGTGGAGGCGGACACCAAGGCCGGCACGGCCTGGGATGGTCCCCTGGCGGTCCTCATCAACCGGGGATCGGCCTCGGCATCGGAGATTTTCGCCGCCGCCATCCAGGACTACGGCCGGGGCGTCGTCATCGGCGAGCAGAGCTTCGGCAAAGGCACGGTGCAGAGCATGTTCGACCTGGACCAGATCGCCAAGAACGAGAAGCCGGAATACGGCGACCTCAAGCTCACCGTGGCCCAGTTCTTCCGTATCAACGGCGGCACCACCCAGTTGCGGGGCGTGACGCCGGACATTTCCTTCCCCAAGATCTCGGATGACGAGACCCTGGGCGAATCGACCCAGGACAACGCCCTGCCCTGGATGCAGATCACCCCTGCCGCCTACCGGAAGGCCGGCGACCTGGCGCCCCTGGTACCCACCCTGGCCAAGCGCCATCAGGCGCGGGTCGCCAAGGACAAGGAATTCCAGCAGCTGCGACGGGACATCGACGAACTGAACGAGCGCCGCAAGGAGCGCACCATTTCGTTGAACGAAACCAAGCGGCGCGCCGAGAAGGAGAAGATCGACGCCCGCCTGGCGGCCCTGAAGCTGCGCCGCGAGCAGGCCAAGGCGACCGACGCCGCCGCCGGCGACGGGGCCAGCGCGCCCGAGGACAAGGAGGCGCAGCCCGCCGACCAGGAGGACCTCCTCGACGGCCTGGGCCTCGCCAAGGTGCGCAAGGACGACCGGGACATCCTGCAGGTCGAGGCGGCCCGCATCCTGAGCGACGAGGTCGGGCTGCTGGAGAGCAACGCCCGGCTCGCGGCGGGCGCCAAGGCGGGCCTGCCGGCTCCCGCCTCCGCCAGCCTGTCGGCCCCCGGCAGCAGCGCCCGCAAGCCCAACTAGGGCAGCAAGCCCTTTGCCTTGTTCCGCGGCGGCCGTGGCGGCCGCCGCCCTGGCCTGACCTCCTCAAGGCCATGGTGCGGAGCCGGAGGTCTCCAGTAGTCCCCGGCTCCCGCCTCTCCCTTCTGACGCAGTCTCGAGATTTTCACCAAATAGTCACATTTCGGCCCCTTTGCAGGTGCGCCGGAATTTGACCAGCGCATCAAATCTCCCTCCTGCCGCCTGTTGCGGCGCTGCAGCACCCGGACCGACCGAATGTCCGACGACGCCCGCCCCGCCGGCATTACCGCTCTCCGGCGGTGCACCAATTCCCCCCTCCTCTAGCCATTGGCATCGACATTGCTGTTAAGGGCCCGGCGACACCCAGAACTGGCTGTCGCCGGATAACAGACCCATGTTGACCACCAAGAGGAGGAAATATCGTGGCATTACTGGAACGCAACGAGTGGTACGACATCGCTCGTAACACCAACTGGACCCCGACCTACGTCTCCGAATCGGAGCTCTTCCCCGACGTCATGACCGGCGCCAAGGGCGTGCCCGTGGACAAGTGGGAGGTCTACGACGAACCCTACAAGACCTCGTACCCGGAATACGTCCGCATCCAGCGGGAGAAGGATGCCGGCGCCTACTCGGTGAAGGCGGCGCTGGAGCGCAGCCGCATCTTCGAGGACTCCGATCCGGGCTGGGTCTCCATCCTCAAGGCCCACTACGGCGCCATCGCCCTCGGCGAATACGCCGCCATGAGCGCCGAGGCGCGGATGGCCCGCTTCGGCCGCGCCCCCGGCATGCGCAACATGGCTACCTTCGGAATGCTGGACGAAAACCGCCACGCCCAGTTGCAGCTCTACTTCCCCCACGAGCACTGCTCCAAGGACCGCCAGTTCGACTGGGCCCACAAGGCCTACCACTCCAACGAGTGGGGGGCCATCGCCGCCCGCCACACCTTCGACGACCTCTTCATGGCCCGCAGCGCCACCGACATCGCGGTGATGCTGACCTTCGCCTTCGAGACCGGCTTCACCAACATGCAGTTCCTGGGCCTGGCCGCGGACGCCGCCGAGGCCGGCGACTTCACCTTCGCCAGCCTCATCTCCAGCATCCAGACCGACGAGTCCCGCCACGCCCAGATCGGCGGCCCGGCCCTGCAGGTGATGATCGCCAACGGCCGCAAGGAGGAAGCCCAGAAGCTGGTGGACGTCGCCATCGCCCGCGCCTGGCGGCTCTTCTGCCTGCTGAGCGGGACTTCCATGGACTACGCGACCCCGATCGGGCATCGCAAGCAGTCCTTCAAGGAATTCATGCAGGAATGGATCGTCGGCCAGTTCGAGCGCACCCTGATCGACCTCGGCCTCGACCTGCCCTGGTACTGGAACCAGATGATCGCCGAGTTCGACTACCAGCACCACGCCTACCAGATGGGCATCTGGTTCTGGCGCCCGACGGTCTGGTGGAACCCGGCCGCCGGCATGACCCCCGAGTGCCGCGACTGGCTGGAGGAGAAGTATCCGGGCTGGAACGACACCTTCGGCAAGGCCTGGGACGTCATCATCGACAACCTGCTGGCCGGCAAGCCCGAGCTGACGGTGCCGGAAACCCTGCCCATCGTCTGCAACATGAGCCAGCTGCCCATCTGCGCGGTGCCCGGCAACGGCTGGAACGTCAAGGACTATCCCCTGACGTACCAGGGGCGCACCTACCACTTCAATTCGGAGATCGACCGCTGGGTGTTCCAGCAGGACCCGGCGCGCTACCGCGACCACCTGACCCTGGTGGACCGCTTCCTGGCTGGTCATATCCAGCCCCCCAACCTGATGGGCGCCCTGCAGTACATGAACCTGGCCCCCGGCGAAATCGGGGACGACGCCCACAAATACGCCTGGGTCGAGGCCTATCGCACCAGCCGCTACCAGAAGAAGGCCGCCTGAGCCGGCCGCAGAGGAGAAAACCAAATGGCAACATTTCCGCTGATTTCCAATTTCCAGTACGACTTCGTCCTCCAGCTCGTCGCCGTGGACACCCAGAACACCATGGACGAGGTGGCCGCCGCCGCCGCCCACCACTCGGTGGGCCGGCGGGTGGCTCCGCAGCCGGGCAAGGTCGTCCGCGTCCGCCGCCAGGGAGCGACCGAGTTCTACCCCCGCCACGCCCGCCTGGGCGACACCGACATCCAGCCCATGGAAACGGTCGAGTTCATCTTCTGCGAGGCGTGACCGGACCATGGCTTCCTTCAAGAAAGTCTGCACCCTGGACGACCTCTGGCAGGGGGACATGACCGAGGTCGAAGTGGACGACCACCTGATCCTGCTGGTCTGGCCCGAGGAGGGCGAGCTGCGGGCCTTCCAGGGCATCTGCCCGCACCAGGACATCCCCCTGGCCGAAGGCAAGTTCGACGGACGGGTCGTCATGTGCCGCGCCCACCAGTGGACCTTCGACGCCCACAGCGGCCAGGGCCTCAACCCGGGCAACTGCCGGCTGGCCGAGTACCCGGTGAGGATCGAAGGCAACGACGTCCTGGTAGCGGTGGAAGGGGTCGACCCCCTCTTCGCCAGCGCCTGAAATTCATTCGAGGAAAATATCTTGACCATTCAGAACACTGCCAACGCGTACCGCAACAACCGGGTCGGCCCCATCCTGCGGGCCAGCGACATCACCGAGGGCGTCATCGAGGCGGCCCACGAGGACAACCCGGGCAAGGTCGTCAGCGTCCATGACAAGGCGGCCTACGTCCGCATCGAGACCGAGGGCGAGTTGGTCCTCTACCGCACCACCCTGGAGCGCACCCTGGGGCGGCCCTTCAAGATGTCCGAACTGGAAGTGAACCTGGGTTCCTTCGCCGGGCGCATCGAGACCACGGACGACTACGTCCGCTTCTACTACGAAAAGACCCTGTGAGCCGAGGAGACCAGAACATGAACCAACCCGAGATCCTGAAGCCCCTGAAGACCTGGAGCCACCTCGCCGCCCGGCGCCGCAAGCCGAGCGAGTACGAGATCGTCTCGACCAATCTCCACTACACCACCGACAACCCCGACGCCCCCTTCGAGCTGGACCCCAACTTCGGCATGGCCCAGTGGTTCAAGCTCTACCGCAATGCCAGCCCCCTGCGCCACGCCGACTGGAACGCCTTCCGCGACCCCGACGAGATCGTCTATCGCACCTACAACATGCTCCAGGACGGCCAGGAGACCTACGTCTACGGGCTGCTGGACCAGTTCTCCGCCCGCGGCCACGACGCCATGATCGAGCGCACCTGGGTGGGCAGCCTGGCCCGGCTCTACACCCCGGGCCGCTACCTGTTCCACGCCCTGCAGATGGGCTCCGCCTACCTGACCCAGATGGCCCCCGCGTCGACCATCTCCAACTGCGCCGCCTACCAGACCGCCGACTCCCTGCGCTGGCTGACCCACACGGCCTACCGCACCAAGGAACTGGCCAAGGGCTTCGCCGACATCGGCTTCGGTAGCGACGAGCGGAGATACTGGGAGCAGGACCCGGCCTGGCAGGGTTTCCGTGAATTGGCGGAAAAGGCCCTGGTGGCCTGGGACTGGGCCGAGAGCTTCACGGCCTTCAGCCTGGTGCTGCGTCCGGCGGTGGAGGAAGCGGTGCTGCGGGGACTGGGCCAGGCCGGCCGCCACAACGGCGACACTCTGCTCGGCCTGCTGACCGATGCCCAGCTGGCCGACGCCCAGCGCCATCGCCACTGGGCCGGCGCCCTGGTGAAGATGGCCCTGGAGCAGGAGGCCAACCGGGAAGTCCTGGCCGGCTGGATAGCCAAGTGGGAGCCGCTGGCGGACGCCGCCATCGCCGCCTATTGCGCCGCCCTGCCCGACGCGCCCAATGCGGGTCGGGATGCCCAGGCGGCGACCCGGGCCTTCCGCGCGGGCCTCGGCCTCTGATTCCGGCGCGGGACGGCCTGGCCGTCCCGCCCGGCTTCCATCATGGAGCACACCATCCTCATTGAGGGCGGGGAGGCCTTTGCCGTCTCCGCCGACGAAGACAGCCTGCTGCGCGGCGCCCTGCGGGCGGGTATCGGACT
>DATFAA010000021.1:0-16498 GCA_035255045.1 Rhodocyclaceae bacterium
CGTCGGGACATCTTTGATTACATCGAGCTCTTCTACAATCCGAAACGCCGCCATGGTCACGCCGGCGGCGTGGCTCCGGTAGAGTTCGAAAAGCAGTATTTCAACCGGCTCGAGAGTGTCTACTGAAGCCGGGGCGATTCAAAATGATGTCGTAAGCGACGCATGCACGTGGCATGCATGGAACGCCCTTCTGGTTTGTAAATAAAGCGGGCTTAGAATGCAGCCTTATTGACTAATTTATGGACATGCAGGACTAGCAATGTGTCAAAAGCGGCCTGGTTGGTGGGATTGCAACCCACTCACGCGTTCTATAGCTGCCGCTCACCTGTTCTTATCAAATCGAGGCGCAGCATGGGGGCGGATTATAATGCGCCGCTTTCCCGACTTCCCCGATCCATGTCCCGCATCCTCCTCGCTCCCATGGAAGGCCTCGCCGACGATGTCCTGCGGGGCGTCCTCACCGCCATCGGCGGCTACGACTGGTGCGTGACCGAATTCGTGCGGGTCTCGGGCACCGTGCTCCCCAACCGCTGCTTCACCCGGGTCTGCCCGGAGTTGAAGGCCGGCAGCCGCACCGCCGCCGGGACCCCGGTGCGGGTGCAGCTCATGGGTTCCGACCCCGGCTGCCTGGCGGCCAACGCGGTCCGCCTGGCGGCCTTGGCGCCGGCCGGCATCGATTTGAACTTCGGCTGCCCCGCCCCCCTGGTCAATCGCCACGGCGGCGGGGCGGCGCTCCTGGACGATCCCGAACTGCTACACCGCATCGCCGCCGCCGTGCGGGCCGCGGTGCCGGCCACCGTCCCCTTTTCGGCCAAGATGCGCCTCGGCATCGCCAGCCCGGAGCGCGCCCTGGATTGCGCCCGGGCCCTGGCCGCCGGAGGCATCGACGAACTCATCGTCCACGGCCGCACCAAGGCCGACGGCTATCGGCCGCCGGCGCGCTGGGAATGGATCGCCCGGGTGCGGGAAGCGGTGGCGGTGCCGGTGATTGCCAACGGCGAGGTGTGGACCCCGGCCGACTACGAGCGCTGCCGGCGGGAGACGGGCTGCGCCGACGTCATGCTCGGCCGCGGCGCCATCGCCGATCCACTCCTGGCCCGGCGGCTGCGCGGGGAAGCGGTGGACGGCTGGCCGGAGTTGGCGCCGGCCCTGGCCGCCTTCTGGGCCGGAGTGCGGGACAAGCTGGAGGCTCGCCACGCGCCGGGGCGACTCAAGCAGTGGCTGGGGCTGCTGCGGCGCGCCTATCCGGAAGCGGAAGCCCTCTACCAAGAGCTGCGCGCCCTCAGGAAGGCGGAGGAGGTGGAGCGAGTGCTCGGCCGGTTCGGCATCCTCCCGACCCTGGCGCTGGCGGCATGAGCACCAGCCCCTGCCAATCCTGCGGCGCCTGCTGCGCCGCCTTCCGGGTCGATTTCCATCCGGCCGAACTGGCCGGCGGCGCCTTCCCCTGGGGGGAGGGCGTGCCCCGGGCCCTCACCATCCCCCTGACGCCCCAACTCGTGCGCCTGGTTGGAACCGACGATTCGCCGCCGCGCTGCGTCGCCCTGCGGGGCGAGGTGGGGAAGGAGGTGGCGTGCACGATTTACGGCTGCCGGCCGTCCCCTTGCCGGGAATTCGACGTGGAGCACGCCGCCTGCAACCGGGCCCGCCGCCTCCACGGCCTGCCGCCCCTGCCTTGATGGGCCGCTGGGCCGCCATGGCCCTGGCATAAAGTCTGTTTATCCCCGATTTGGTCGGGTAAGCCTGTGGATAAGGTCGGGACAGTTTCCCTAAGCCCCTGTCCTGACGGGGAAAACCGGTCACTGCCTATTTTTTGGGCGACAGGGCCGGGCCCGAGGCCAGGCGGTGGGCCCAGCGGGTGGTCTCCGGCAGGCGGTAGCGGGTGAGGGCGTGCATCACCCAGTGCAAGGACGTTTCCAGGCAGATGCGGTAGCCCGGGGAGATGTAGAGGGGGGCGACCCCCACCCGGCTGCGCAGGACGGCGCCGATGGTCTCGCCCTTGTCCACCAGGGGCGTCCATTCGCCGCGGCCTTCGGGCACCGGGCCGTGCTTGCCGGTGAGGCGGCTCTTGCCGACGCCGATGCTGGGCAGGTCCACCAGCAGGCCGAGATGGCTGGCGATGCCGATGCGGCGGGGATGGGCGATGCCCTGGCCGTCCACCAGCAGGAGGTCGGGCCGGATCCGCAGGCTGCCCAGGGCATCCAGGATGGCCGGGATTTCCCGGAAGGAGAGGAGCCCCGGAATGTAAGGGAACTCGGTGGGCCGGCGGGCGATGGCGTGGTCCACCAGTTGCAGGCTGTCGGCGTCCAGCACCGCCACGGCGGCCCGGGTGACCGTGCCCGCGGCCTCGAAGCCGACGTCCACCCCGGCGATGTGGCGGATGTCTCCCAGGCGGTCGGTGAGTTCGATGCGGGTCGCCAGGTTTTTCTGCAGGGCGATGGCTTCGGCCGGAGTCAAAGGGCCTTCTTGCTCTTGCTGCGCTGGCGCTGGGGCGGCGGCGTCAGCAGCTGGGTTTCGAGGAGTTCGGCCGGCACCGGCTTGGAATACAGGAAGCCCTGCAGGTAGTCGCAGTTCAGGGTGGACAGCTGGTCGCGCTGGGCCTCCAGCTCCACCCCTTCGGCCACCACCGTGAGCCGCAGGCTGTGGGCCAGGGTCATGATGCCGGTGACGATGGCGACGGCGTCGGCGTCCTCAGGGATGTCCTTGATGAAGGAACGGTCGATCTTGAGATAGTCGGCCGGCAGATGCTTCAGGTAGGCGAGGGACGAGTAGCCGGTGCCGAAGTCGTCGATGGAGATGCGCACCCCCAGGTCCCGCAGGCTGTGGAGGATGCTGGCCGGGTCCTGGGCCTGCTCCATGAGGACGCTCTCGGTGATCTCCAGGATGAGGACGTCCGGCGGCAGGCCGCTGTCCTTGAGGGCGGACAGCACCACGTCGCAGAGGTTTTCCTGCTCCAGCTGCTTGGCCGAGAGATTGACCGCCACCCGCTGCAGGGGCAGGCCGGAATCCAGCCAGGCCTTGGTCTGGAAGCAGGCGGTGCGGAGCACCCGCTCGCCCAGGGCCAGGATGAGGCCGGTCTCTTCCGCCACCGGGATGAATTCCACCGGCGAAATAATGCCGCGCACCGGATGGCGCCAGCGCACCAGGGCTTCGACGCTGGCGATGGCCCCCGTCCGGGTATCCACCACCGGCTGGTAGAAGACGGTGATCTCGTCCCGCTCCAGGGCCCGGCGCAGGGCGTTCTCCAGCTGCACCCGCTCGGCGATGTCCGATTCCATGGCCGCCTCGTAGTAGGCGAAGCCGCTGCGGGTCTGCTTGGCCCGGTACATGGCGGTGTCGGCGTGGCGCAGCAGGCTGCTGACATCGGGGCCGTCGGTGGGGTAGATGGAAATGCCGATGCTGGCGGCGACGAAGATTTCCTGCCCGTCGATCTCAAGGGGAGCCGATATGGTGCGGCCGATATTCTGGGCGACGCTGCCCGCCACCCCGGGGTTGGGGATGTCCTCGAGGAGGATGGTGAATTCGTCACCCCCCAGGCGGGCCACGCAGTCGTCGCTGCGCACGCAGCCCTTGATGCGCTGGGCCATGGCCGTCAGCAGGCGGTCGCCGACCTCGTGCCCGAGGGTGTCGTTCACGTACTTGAAGCGGTCGAGGTCGAGGAAGAGCACGGCGATCATGCCGCTGCGGGCGGCGGTTCTTTCGATGGAGCGGTTGAGCTTGTCCATGAACAGGGCCCGGTTGGGGAGCCCGGTCAGGGTGTCGTTATAGACCAGCTCCCGGACATGGCGTTCGGCCCGGGTGGCGTCCACGATGCGCCGCACCCGCTGGTTCACCACCGACAGGTGGATGGGCTTGGGGATGAAATCGCTGGCGCCGGCCTCGAAGGCCCGCTCGATGGACTGGCGGTCGTCGAGGGCGGTGATCATGAGCACCGGGATGTCCCGCCACAGGGGATGCTTCTTGAGGGCGGCGCAGGCGGTGAAGCCGTCCATGATGGGCATCATGGCGTCCATCAGGATGGCGTCGGGGGAAGCGCCTTCCAGCCAGGCCAGGGCCTCGTCGCCGTCGCCCGCCTCCTCGACCCGGTAGCCGCTGCGCCGCAGGACGTGGCGCAGGGCGGAACGGGTGCTGCGGTCGTCGTCCACCACCAGGATCAGGGGCGCGTCGTCCGGCACGGCCGGGTCGCTGGCCAGGCCGGCTGCGGTCAGGTGGGCGATGAGGGCCGGCTCCACCAGGGCGAACTCGGTGCGCAGCCGGGTCATGAGTTCGACGCTTTCGGCCAGGGCGCCGGCTTCGGCGTGGAGCTCGATTTCCTTGGCGACGCCGGCGACGGCGTTGGCGCCCAGGTTGCCGGCGGCGCCCTTGATGATGTGGGCCACCCGGCGCAGGGCCGTGGCGTTGCCTTCGGCCACGGCGGTGTCCATCTCGGCCAGGTAGCCCGGCATGTCCTCGAGGAAGGGCTGGATGGCTTCGCCGATGGAGCTTCCCAGGGCTTCCCGCAGGCGCTGCAGCACAGTGGTGTCGAGGCACTCTTCCTCAGCCGGCTCGGGTTCGACGGGAAGTTGCTCCCGCTCCGACCCGGTCCAGTGAAGCCAGCGCTGGAGCTTGGCGGCCAGGGCCTGGAGGGTGAGGGGCTTGGCCAGATGGTCGTCCATGCCCGCCGCCAGGCACTTCTCGATATCGACGGGCTGGGTATTGGCGGTCATGGCGATGATCGGGATGCGGCGGCCGCTGACGGCCTCCTGCCGGCGGATGCTGGCGGTGGCCTGGTAGCCGTCGGTCTCCGGCATGTTGCAATCCATCAGGACAAGGTCCCAGTTGCCGCTCTGCCAGGCGGTGATGGCCTGGGTGCCGTTCTCGGCCATGCCGCTGGTGCAGCCCAGGAGGCGCAGCATGCCGGCAGCCACCACCCGGTTGGTCTGGTTGTCCTCGACGATCAGGATGTGGCCCTCGCCGCCGGAGGCGTGCTCGGCTGGGGCGGCGGCGCGGCCGACTGCCGCCGGGGCGGGGAGGCAGGGCACGGTGAACCAGAAGCTGCTGCCCTGGCCGGGGTGGCTGACGACCCCGATCTGGCCGCCCAGCATGCGCACCAGCTGCTTGCAGATGGCCAAGCCCAGGCCGCTGCCGCCGAAGCGGCGGGTGGTGGAGGTATCGGCCTGGGTGAAGGAGTCGAAAATGGATTCCTGGTATTCCGCCGCGATGCCGATGCCGGTGTCCGTGACCGTGAACCGCACGCAGCCGTCCGGGTCGGGGGCGGCGGTCACGTCGATGCGGCCGTGCTCGGTGAATTTGATGGCATTGCCGATGAGGTTGGTCAGGACCTGGCGGATGCGGGCGGGGTCCCCCATCAGCCGGGGCGGGATGGCCGGCGCCAGGTCGGCTGACAGCTCGAGCCCCTTGGCGGCGGCCTGGGCGGCGAAGACGTTGAGGGTGCTGTCCACCAACGGGCGCAGCTCGAAGTCGGAGCGCTCCGCCTCCATGCGGCCGGCTTCCAGCTTGGAGAAGTCGAGGATGTTGTTGATCAGTTCCAGGAGGTACTGGGAAGAGTCCCAGGCCAGCTCCAGGAGCTGGTGCTGATCCGGGGTCATGGGGCCGGTCTTCAGCATGTCGAGGGTGCCGATGACGCCGTTCAGGGGGGTGCGGACTTCGTGGCTGACGGTGGCGGCGAAGTCGGCCTTGAGCTTGGCGAAGCGCAGGGCGCTGTCCCGGGCGGTGCGCAGTTCGGCCTCCCGTTCCTCCAGGGCGTTCATCATGCTGTTGAAGGCATGGGCCATGTCCACCAGGTCGCGGGGGCCGGACAGGCCGGCGCGCAGGCCGTTCTCCCCGGCCTCGGCCCGGGCCATGGTTTCCGACAGGTCGCTCAGGGGGCGGGTCAGCCGGCGCACCAGGATGCGCAGGGCCAGGAGGAAGATGATGGCGAACACCAGGCCGGTGGCGAAATTGACCAGGAACACCTCGCGCATCAGCCGGCTCAGGGTGGCCTTGCTCTGACTGACGCGGACGTAGCCGAGGGCCACTTCCTTGCGCTCGGTCATCTCGAAGGGGGAGTCGCCCCCCGCCTGGGTGAGTACCGGCGCCACGAAGCGCCAGCCCGAATCGTCCTCGCTCTCCAGGAAGGCGCCGCGGCTGGCGGCGATGGAGGTGGCGGAGGCGTCGCCCGGATTCTGGTCGCCCCGGGCCAGGAGCAGGCGGCCGTCGGCGTGGTGCAGTTCGACCCGGATGACGTCCGGGAAGGACAGGGTGGCGGCGACCGCTTCCTCGACATTCTCGGGGGAACCGAAAATGAGGGCCAGGCGGCTCTGGGAGGCCAGGCTCTGGGCGATGCGCTGGCCCTGGAGCAGCTGGGTGGCGCGAATCTGCCGGCTGCTCTGCCAGGCCGTGGTCAGGGCGGCGAGGAGGGAGACGCTGAGGACGCAGGTGGCGGCCAGGATGGCCAGCTGGCGATGGAAGGTGGTGTTGCGGTAGTGCTGCAGGAGTTGCCGGAGCCGGTTCATGGATGCTACTGCTCGGGGAAGAGCAGATCGAAGCTCTGCTGTTGCCAAGGGGAGATGTGCAGCCCCAGGTGACTGGCGGTGCGGGTGTTGAAGGCCGCCTTGACGTCCCGCAGGGGCTGGACGCCCCGGGACGGGGCCGTGCCGGCGGCGACGCCGAGGGCCGAGGCGGCCAGGTTGCGGCCGAGCTCCACGTTGTTGGGGTAGAGGGCGAACAGGGCGCCGCGCTTGACGTGGGCGACGCTGCTGGAGAAGACGGGGATGCTGCGGTTCCAGGATTCCTGCAGCACCAGGGGCAGGACGGTGGATTCCTCCACCGTGACGCTGTCCTGGGGCAGCCACAGGGCATCGTGCTTGCCGTCGGCGCCGGCGAAGAACTCCTGGTAGAGGCGCACGGCGGTCTTGAGGTCGGCGGCCTCCTGGGCCACCAGCTCGATGCCGTTGATGCGGGCCGCGTCCCGGGCGAGGCGGATGAGCCAGCCGTTCTGCTGGGGGTCGTAGGTCACGAACACCCGCCGGGTGCTCGGGGCGATGGCCTTCAGCCGGGCGAAGAGCAGGGCGGGGTCAGGGGCCAGGCTGAGGACCTGGGTGCTGCGCCCTTCGCTTTCGGGCACGGAAACGACTCCGCTGGCCACCACGCCGATGTCCCGGTCGAGGGCGCCGGCCGCCTTGAGGCCGTTGCGCCCGAGGGCGATGACCACCCGGATATCCTGCTTCTTCAATTCCCCGGACAGGGCCTGGGGATTGAAGCTGTTGCCCACTGGGTAGCTGGCGACCCGCACGCGGGCCTTGTCTTCGATGCCTTCGATGATCTTGGCGAAGACGCTGCGGTAGGGCTCGCCGATGTCCGGGTAGATGACGGCGATGGAACCCTGGGCGCCGGCGGCGGCCAGCCGCAGGGCGCCGCCGGGCAGGGTCGATGCCAGCAGGGATGGGGCGGCGAAGGGGGCGGGCGGACGGACACCCGCTTCCGGGCGGGTGGCTTGGCTGTCGGCGAGGGCGTCCATGGCAGTGATCATGCGGGTGAAGATGCCCGGCACCGGCTCATCGTCGGCGTAGATGACGGCGATGCGGCCAGGCTCGGCGGCCGGGACGGTACCAAACCCGGCGGCCAGCAGCAAGCTCAGGAGCACCCGGTGAACAGAAAGCACTTTCATGGATGCCCTAGAAAATTCGCCTGGAGCCTGAACCGGGCATGCTGGGCAGGTAATGCCGGAGGGAACAATTGCATCTGCAACCCGGTTCATCAATGACAATTTCAATTATATGTGCATAAAGGCGCGCTGTTGAGCGCCCCCGCCGCACCTGCCGCGCTTCTGCCACAGGCCCCATCCCGGCTGCCTTCCTCAACGCCATCTCGGGGCCAGGGCCACCAGTATTGCCTGGACGCTCTCGGCCACGGTGAAGCGGCCGGTGTCCAGGGCCAGTTCCGGGGAGTCGGGTGCCTCGTAGGGGGCGGAGATGCCGGTGAATTCGGGAATCCGGCCTGCCCGGGCCTGTTTGTACAGGCCCTTGGGGTCCCGCTGTTCGCACACTTCAAGGCCGGCGCACAGGTAGCTCTCGAAGAAACGCCCCGGGCCGATGATCTCGCGGGCGGTGGCCCGGTCCTGGCGGTAAGGGGAAATGAAGGCGGCGATGACGATCAGCCCGGCATCATTGAACAGGCGGGCTACCTCGGCGATGCGCCGGATATTCTCGGAGCGGTCGGCGGCCGAGAAGCCGAGGTCCCGGTTGAGGCCGTGGCGGATGTTGTCGCCGTCGAGCACGTAGGCCGGCCGGCCCTGCTCGATCAGGGCCTTCTCGAGAGCGAAGGCGAGGGTCGACTTGCCCGACCCGGAAAGCCCTGTGAGCCATACGGTGGCAGGCTCCTGCCCCAGGATGTGCGCCCGTTCGGCCGGGGACACCAGGCCCCGGTGCCAGCAGATGTTGCCGCTGGTGTGCTGCTCCAGGTCGGTGGGGGAGTTGGTTTGGCTAGGATTGCCCATGTCTGCCTCAAGCGGTGCAAGGATATGGCGGCCCAGGTGGCCGGCTATCTGCCCTCGTAGGGAATGTCGTAGTGCTTCCGGTTGAACATCATCCGCTCGTCCACCTCGGCAGCGCTGGTGCCGAAGTCCTCCAGGTTGTAGCGGTGCTGGCCGTGCTGGCTCTCGCTCGCCTTTAGCCAGGCCGCCTGGGCAGCCTCCACCTCCGGTGTGAACTCGAGGCCGGCGAAGTCGTAGATGCGCTTCATCTGGCCGCGCCAGTCCCGGTTCATGTCGTGGTAATAGACGTCGATCTGCTGGCTGGCGGGGATGCTCGCCCGGGCCTCGATCGAGCGGCGGGCCATCTGCTCGCAGAAGTCCAGCCAGACGTCCCGGATATGGCCGCGGCAGGGGCGGTCGGTGTGCTGCACGGCGTAGAACCAGACCAGGGACATGATGGAGCCCACCGTCTTGATCGGGTCCCGGTGGGTGAACACCAGCTTGGCGTCGGGAAAGACCTTGAGGAGGATGTCGAGGTCCAGGAGGTGCTGGGGATTCTTCAGGATCCAGCGCTTCTCCTCGGGCTCGCCCCGGTTGTCGGAAATGAGCTTCATGAGGTCGGCCATGTACTGGTAGCCGAAGGTCTTGTCCCCTTCGATGAACCACCGGTAGTAGCTGGGAACGTGGTACAGCCCCAGGGGGGGGAAGCCGCTGAAGGAGTGGTTGAGCAGGAGCATCTCCTCCTCGGGCCAGTCGGCCTTGATGGGGTGGGCGACGAAGGCGCCGGGATACATGGGCTCCCGGGCCGCCAGCCCCTTCACCACCTCTTCGTAGCGCGCCTGCCGGCCCTGGTCCGGGTGGCCGGGGCGGGGGGCCGGATTACTGCCTTCCCAGGCGCTCAGGAACTGCAGCCGCTGGTCGCAGGCCAGCATGTGCTGGAGCCGCGTCGTGCCGGAGCGGTGGGGGCCGACGACGATGATGGGGGCGGGGATCTTGCGGGCCTGGATTTCCTTGCGGGCTTCGAAGCAGGCGTCGGCCCACAGGCGGTTGCAGAGGGAGCGCACCGTGCGGGTGTGGGCGATGAAGCGGCCAAAGGCGTTGAGGTCGGCTTCCTCCTCGATGGCCTGGAGTAGCGTCCTCATGGCGGGGAGGAAGCTCTCGTCGCCGAAATGCTCGAGGCCGGTTTGCCGTCGGGCGTCGGCGATCAGGGCTTCCGGCGACAGGTCGATCTTCGGCTTGCCTTGCGCCTCCCGAATGAAATTGGTGACCAGGGGCGTGTGGTAGTGGGTGCTGGGTAAGGTATCCATGGACGAAGGAAGGGGGTCAGGGCGGGTTATTTTCCCCAGGGGCGCTGGGGAACGCCGGAATAGGCGATGCCGTGGCAGGGGGTCGGGAAGAGGGCGCCCTCGGGCTTCTCGGCGGCTTCCAGCCAGCAGGGCGGCATGCCTCCCATCACCAGCGGAATACGGAAGAGATGGAATTCCCGGGACGAAAGGCCGAGGTCGGCGCCAAGGGAAGCGGTGATGCCGGCGTAGTTCATCCGCAGCGCAGGCTTGCCCAGGTCGTCCACGAGGATTCTCTCGACCTCCCGCGCCAGCTTGAAGTGGGTCCCATCGGCCAGTCCCAGCTCGCCGGCCACCGAGGTGAGCCAGGCCAGACGCTCGTCGTGGGAGTCGATGGGGCGGCCGTAGCCCCAGATGTACTCGCCGGCTTCCAGTTCCTGGCGGACGAAGCTGCCGAGGTCCTGGCCGGCGGCCACCGCTTTCCCGGCCCGCTGGAAGAAGTCGATGGCCCGGACACCACCGATGCCGCCGTAGATTCGGGCTTCGGTAACGGCGAGGGCGGCGGTGACGCCGAGGACCGGCGTGCTGCGGGCGCTGCCTGCCAGGCCGACAACCCGGTTGTTCCAGATGCGCGCATCGGGATAACTGGTAATCACCCACATGGCATGCAGGAGCTTGATCTGGTCCGCCGCGAAGCGGCGCCCGGTGATGCCGAAGAGATAGAGTTCCAGCCAGTCGGAGTGGCGCAGATCCTGGTGCAGGTCATGGCCCCGGAAGACGGCGCGCTTGCCGGGCCAGCAGGCGCCGACGCGGGTGCGCAGGACGCCGGCGTGGGAATCGAGGAGTTCCGGGCCTTTCATGGCGTCTCCTGGGCAGCGGCAGCGTTGTTTGAGGCCGGGTCGTCGGTCAATTCTACTGGGTAGAAAGGAAACTGCTTGAAACCGGCATTTTCCTGTTCGAGGGCGTGGGCAGCCGCTCCGGGCAGGCGGAGGAGAAGATAGAGCATCTCACCTTCGGTGGGGGTGAAGCCTAGGTCGCAGAACGCGGCGGCAGCGACTCCCGAAATGTCCAGGGGCAGGCCGATGGCCGCCTCGATCGCCGTCCGGTGCTCCGCCAGCCAGCACAGGCGCGGCGAAGCCTGGGCGGCCGCGCCGATGGCCGCCAGGGCCTCCAGCAGTTGGCGGACGATGGTGGCCGTGGACACTCCATGGGGGTCGAAACCCGGCGGACGCTCCGGGGCGGGCCAGATATCGACCGCCTTGGGGTCGAATTTGGCAACCTGCTCGGTCCAGCGGGCGAGGTCGCCGCCAACGGCCTGCCATGCGGCCATGGCATCGAACACATCCCGGGCGCCCCGATAGCGCCCGGCTCCAACCGATAGCGCTGCCATCAGGTTGGCAGCGGCGGTGGAGCCGCCGACACCGCCGCACATGGCGGCGTGGACAGCGGGGTCCCGGGGGCCCGGGTTGGCCAGGGCGACTGCCAGGGCTTCCAGCATGTCGAGGGCAGCCGGGCTGGGCAACTCGTCGCGGAAGAGCAGAACCAGTATCTCGACCCAGCGGGCCTTGCCGACCATCTGCCCGAAGACATCATAGCCTCGGCAATAGGCGGCCCGGGTGGCGTAGGGATTGTCCGGCTCGGGTTCTTCGTGCCAGATGCGGGTGTGGATGGGAGGCAGGGAAGCACTCATTTCATGGTCCCCAAGGCTTTCATGCGCAGGCTCATGGGGGGGACCTCTTCCGAGTCGACCCGTACGTCCAGCAGTGTCGGCCCCGGGCGATTAAATATGGCATCGAAGTCCAGGGATTCCATGTCCTGAGGTGACTCGATGACGTAGCCCGGGATGCCCATGGCTTCCGCAAGCTTGCGGTAGTCGATACGCGGTAGTTCGGTGCCGATCAGCTCGGCGTTGGCCAAGCGTTGCCCGTGATTCACCATGCCGTAGGCGGCGTCGTTGAGAACCACGAAAATGACAGGCAGGCCTTCCATGGCAGCGACTGTGATTTCCTGTCCGCTCATCAGGTAGGCGCCATCGCCGGTGATGCAGACCACCGGGCAGGCCGGGTTGCCCCGGGCAACTCCGATGGCTGCCCCGATTGCCCACCCCATAGGGCAGAACTCCATAATCATCTGCAGCCAGCTGCCGATGGCCGAGCGCCGTTCTCGGACGCCACGGTCGGCAGGTTCCTGCTCGAAGCGCCGATCGCTGAGTTCAAGGTAGTGGGCCGTCCATACCATGCTGTTGCCGATGTCGGCAAGAAAGCGGGCATCGGGCGGGCAGCGTTCGGACAGAATCCGCATCAGCCGTTGCGGCTTGATCGGAGTTGCATCGGACGTCATGGCCGCCGGCGAGTGGTAGGTCATGCCTCCTTCGGAGGGGCTGTCTTTAACATTTGCGGTTCGGGCAGGCACGAAGGAGTCAGCATCAAGCAACTCTATCAGACGCTCGCAGACCGAGCGGATGCGGCCGCGCACATGCAGCTTGGCCATGGGGGTGCGGAGCAGGTTCTCCTCCGAGGCGTCGATGTGCACCAGGCGCTGACTTAGCAGGGCGTCGCAGCGGTTGCCGCTGATCAGTTCGGTAAATCCCGTACCCAAGGCGATGACCAAGTCCGGCTCGCTGGCTAGCAGCCGGTCGGCGCTGCTGTGGCCGCCAAAGCCGAATACGCCACAGTAGGCAGGGTGCCGGGGATTGATCAGGCCTTTGGCGTCGGGGGTCGTGATGAAGAGCGCACCGGTGAGATCGATCAGGCGCATGATCGCCTTGACCGCATCGCCGCAGGCGCTGCCTATCAAGACGACGATCCGGCGGGCGCGGTAAAGTTCGCCTCGTAGTTCGCAGATCGCCCGGTCGTCGATGAGCGAGGGTTTTTCCTTGAGGAGCCTTGCCAAGTCATAGGAGGGAAAAGCGACCGGGGCAGGGGCTCGCAGGATGTCGAGGGGAATCGCAAGGTGGACGGCACCTCCGGGGGCCTGGTGGGCCGACATGACGGCGTTCGCCAGCTTGCGCTCGAGCTGTTCCACATGGGAAACGACCGAATTGTACCGAGTGCAGTGGTGGAACATCTCCACGGTGTTGACGCCGATGGACGATGACTCTTGCAGGGAGTTCTTGCCGAAGGAGGGCAGGGAGGGCAAACCGGTGATCGCTAGAACCGGAATGTTGTTGTCGTGGGCACAGGCAACACCAGTAATGAGATTAGTCGCCCCAGGACCCGAAGTGGCGATGCAGACACCGAGTTTGCCGGTCTCCCGGGCATAGCCGTCGGCCATGAAGGCGGCTCCGGCCTCGTGGCGGGAAACGACCGGCCTGGGGCCGCCACGGCGGCTGGTACGGGCCAAGGCATTGTAGAGAGGTTCGATGGCGCCACCGGGTATGCCGAAGACGTATTCAACACCAAGCTGTGCGAGGTAGGAGAGGATGAGATCGGCGACTTGCGGGATTTGAGCCGATGCCGGCGAATTCTTGTTTTCCAGATCACCGGCAAGGGCAAGGTCGAATGCGTCCATGTCGTAATCCCCAGTGTCGTGAATCAAAATGAGAAATAGCTGCGGCCAACGGCTTCAGCGGTAGCGGCGATGCGGAATCTATAGGCTGTAACGGGCCTGCAGCCAGAAACTGCGGCCAGGCATGGGGAGGTCGTCGGGCAGAGCCGTTCCAGGGGCGAGCGTGGGTTCCTTGACGCTGGCATCGAAGAAGTTGCGAATCGAGGCGGCGAAGTCCCAGCCGTCTCTGGTGCGGTCGGTTTTCAACGTCAGATCCAAAGTGGTGTAGTCAGCTACGGGAGGTCGGTTGTCACCGAACGCGCGCTTGCGGTCGGCCACGTAATTTACCTGGGTATGTAGCTGCCAGCCAGGGGCCATACGCCAGTCGGCGCGGGCATAGACATGGTGGCGCGGAGCGTAACCTGCATCGTGTCCCGTGCTCTCGTCCACCGAGCGCTGGTAGGCATAGTAACCGGAGAGCCGT
The DNA here is from genome assembly GCA_035255045.1 of Rhodocyclaceae bacterium. Classification (GTDB taxonomy): domain Bacteria; phylum Pseudomonadota; class Gammaproteobacteria; order Burkholderiales; family Rhodocyclaceae; genus JAGTRP01. The sequence goes on from DATFAA010000021.1 coordinate 13,703, forward strand.
AGCGTTCGGGTGGCGTCCCAACTGGCTTCCAGTTCGGCTCCGTCGCCAGTCTGGGTGCCGGCGTTCTGGTAGGTTGAACCGGGGGTCGGTGCCGGGTTTGCAACCGGACGGATGATGTTGCTCATGGTGTAGCGGAAGACGCTCAGGGTTACCTGAGCGTCCTTGCGGACTTGCCAGGATAGGGCGCCTTCCAGGGTACGGATTCTTTCGGGCTGCAAGCTCGGATTGCCGTTGTTCACCGGGTTGATGCCGTATTGTTCGTTGAAGGAGGGAGCCCGGAAGGCGCCACCGTAAAGTACCTTGGCGGTCAAGTTGTAAGCGGCCTCCCAGACCACGGCCAGGCGCGGATTGGTAGTGGCCCCGAAGTCCGAATAGTCGTCATGGCGCAGGCCGGCGGTCAGTGTCCAGTCCCGGGCGAACTTCCACTCGTCCTGGGCATAGATGTACGCGACTTTGCGCCGCTGCGGCTGGATGAAAGGCTGGATATCAGAGTAGTCGATTACTGGTCCCGTTGGAACGGGGGTGCCGGCGGCATTCAGCAGGTAGTTCTTGTATGTCTTCGTCTTGTAGAGATTTAGGTCGTCGTGGCCCAGGCCGATGCGCACATTGTGGTCTGCAAAGCCGGAGTAGGTTGCGAAGGCGGAGATCCTGAATTGCCTTTCCCACTGGTTGGGGCCACCGATGACGCCTTGAGGGAATAACCCCGTTGCTAGCTGTGTGCCCGGAGGGAGCAGCATCAGGTTGTTCGGGTAGGTCAGGCTGTACTGCAGGTAGCTGGCGGAAAAGCCCGTGCCCCAATCCCGGGCAAACTGGGGATTGGCCCAGGACAGGTCGCTGTTGATTAGTTCGGACTTTCCTTCGCTGCCAGGAACGAGGGCAGAGGAAATCCCGGCGCCGTATCCGAGGTGATCCCGCAATTTGTAGCCGCCGCGCAGCCGCCACTTCTCGTAGGCAAGGTTGAGGCTGCCGTCGATGGCGTCATAGCCGGCATTGATCGGCCCCGGAGCGAGACTTGCATTGGTTCCGAACAGGCGGTCATTGCGGGTCTGGGCGTCGGCTGCGATGGTTTCCTTGAACCCGTCGCTTCTGCCAAGGCGCAGGTAGGCTGCCACGTCGACCGGTCCCGCGGTACTGCCATGCTGGATCCAGCCATCCCAGGTGTTGAAGGAGCCGCGCCGCAGGCCGACTTCGGTCCCCGGCGCATCCTGAGCGGTCTTGGTGATGATATTGATTACGCCGGCATAGGCGTCGGCGCCATACAGAGCCGATCCGGGTCCGCGGATGATCTCGATACGGGCGATATTTTCGATCGACGTTCCCCGCCAAGCGGAACCTTTGTCGCCGTTGAAGGTAGTGGTCATGGGAATGCCGTCTTGCAGCAGCAGTACCTGGGGATTGGCCTGGCCGCCACCGCCGATGCCACGGATCATGTAGGTGGACGCGTAGCGGAGTGAGGCGCGGGATACATGCATCCCCGGGACCGCCTCCAGCACCTCGTCCATGTCCACTGCGCCCATTGCCGCGATGTCCTCCGCCATGATGACGGTCGCGACCGAGGGGGCCTTATGTACCGGCTGCCGGTTGCCTGTGGCGATGCTGATGAAATCCTTGCTCCCATAGGCCAGCGCCAGATCCTCCTCATCCAGCGTCGACTGGGCAACGGAATGACCAGCCCAAGCCAAGGCAACCGCGGCTGCCGTGACATGCAGTTTCAACATTAACGCTCCCCGCTAGCTCTCTTATTACTTTGGTTTAGCGCGAAGACTAGGGGAATTTCCAGGCTGAGGCAATGGGATTGTTTACGCGCAGAGCACCTGCATCAGGGGGACAAGCATCTCCGCTGTGCTGGTGCCGCCATGGACGCCGAGCTGGTCATGGTGCTTCTCTCCTGGCAGCCAGTCCTTGATCGTCCAGTCCTCCTTCATGAGCAGGACGAAATCGCCGATGCGGCTGGCGAGCCGGGGATGGGCCGGGCCGGGGCCGAGCCAGCCCGCGGCCAGGAAGTCCTGGCAGGACAAAATGTCGCAGGCATGGCCCAGGTGGCGCTTCACGTAGGTCTCGAATTCGAGCTGCTTGTTGTGCTCGACATAGGCATAGGCGACACGCCGCTCGCCGCACAGTGGGCGGGTGAGGAGGGCGGCCAGGTCCGGGTGTTGGTCCAGGTTGATGAGGTGTTCCGGCGGGGCGTCGATGAAGCCGTGGTCGGCGGTGACGATGATGCTGGTTCCCGTGCCAGCCAGGCGCTGGCAGCAGGCGGCGAATTCCCCGTCCAGCTTGGCGAGGCGCTTGGGAACCCGCTCGTTCCGGGTGCCGACTTCGTGCATCAGGCCGTCCAGGACCGGGTAGTAGGCGTGGATGTAGTTCGGTCGGCCGCCGGTGTCGGTCAGGGCAGCCTCGGCGACGCAGAACTCGATGGCCTGGAAGAGGCCGGCCGTGTCCTGGTAGGCCACCCGCCGGGCGCCGGCGGTGTGAAAGGCGTTGAAAGGGGCATCGATTATGTCCTGGGGCGCCACGGTCCAGCTGCGCCCGGCCAGGGACTGGAAGAGAGGGCGGTAGCCGAAGAGCTTGTCCGGCACGGCCAGGCTGGCGGGAGCCCAGGCCGCCGGCGGCTTGGCCCGGGGGGTGAGGGGCAGGACCGCGAGGATCTGGTCGATTTCCTCGAACCACATGTGCCAGCCGGTGAGTCCGTGGGCCTGGGGCGGCAGGCCGGTCAGGAAGGTGGGGATGGCACTGGCCGTGGTGCTGGGAAATACCGAAGTCAGCCCGCCCACCCGGTGGCGGGCGAGGGTACTGTCC
>DATFAA010000022.1:0-2117 GCA_035255045.1 Rhodocyclaceae bacterium
ATGCGCCCCAGCAGGGGCAGGTCCTGGATGACGATGAAGCGCCAGGGCTCGGCGTGCATGGCGGTCGGGGCGCGGACTGCGGCGGCCAGCAGGCCCTCGACGGTGGCGCCGTCCAGGCGCTGGGGCGAGTAATCGCGCACCGAGCGGCGCTTCTGGATCGCTTCGAGCACGCTCGCGGCTAAGGCCGTTTGGTTCATGGTTGCCTTCCTTTCTGTATTCCGTGCCGCTACAGGCAGGCGGCGATTTTCTGCAACATCCTCGTTCCAGCATAGAAGCAACGGGGCACAGGTGATAGCCCAGTCGCCGGCGGAGCCTTCAAGCCGCAAAATTCCCGCCCGGGAGAACCCGGCCAGAGGTTGGTGGCCTAAGCAACGAGAGCAGGGGAGGGCTGGCGTGGTCGCCTCGCCTTCCCGGGCGTCTTGCCATGACGTGGGGAGGCTCAAAATGAAAAACACTGCAACGGGATGCCATCTTTCGCTCCTGCTCCTGCTCGCCGCATGGCTCGGCGGCTGCGCCTCGCTCCCGCCGGGGTCGGACTTCCCCAAGACCCCATCCGTCGCTTTCGCACACCCCGAACAGACCGTGGTCGGCAAGAAGTTCGAGCAGGCCACCCAGGCCCATGGCGGCGCCTCCGGCTTCCGCATCCTGAACATGGGGATCGACGGTTTCCTCACCCGGGCGCAGATGATCAACAGCGCTGAGCGCAGTCTCGATCTGCAATATTTCATCTTTCGCGCCGACGAGACGGGGCAATTCCTGGCGGATGCCCTGTTGCGCGCTGCCGACCGAGGCGTGCGGATTCGCATCCTGGTGGACGACGGGGAAACCGCCCCCGGTGACGAGAAGCTCGCCGCCCTGCAAGCCCATCCCAAAATTGCCCTGCGCATCTTCAATCCCTTTGCTTACCGGGGGCATATGGAGCTGTTCCGCTTCACCGAATTCCTCTTCCACAAATCCCGCCTGGACTACCGCATGCATAACAAATTGCTGGTGGTGGATAACGCCCTGGCGCTTATCGGCGGGCGCAATATCGGCGACCCCTATTTCCAGATCGACCCGGAGCTTCAGTTAGGCGATGACGATGTTTTCTCCGTGGGGCCCGTGGTCAAGCAGCTCTCCGCCACCTTCGACGATTACTGGAACAGCGCCAGCGCCATCCCCGCCCAGGCTCTGGAGCCAGCCTTGGAGAAGACCCCGGAGCAGGCCTTGAGCGCCCTTCGTCAGCAATTGGCGGAGCACCGGCAGAAATTACAGGCGGATGGCACCGATTACGTCGCCCGCATCGCCTCCGGCGAACCCCTGGCGGGCATGATCTCCGGAGCCTTGCCCCTGGTCTGGGCCCCGGCCCAGGTGGTCTGCGACAGTCCCGAAAAGTCCAAGGTGGAAAAAGGAGAAATCGTCGGCCAGCTGATGCACCGGGCGGTGGCCAAACGGGTGGCGGAGGTGCAATCCGAGTTGTTGATCATCACCCCCTACTTCATACCCGGCGCCGAAGGCATGAAGCTGCTCCAGGATCTGCGCCAGCGCCAGGTGCGCGTCCGCGTCCTGACCAATTCCCTGATGTCCACCAACGTCCTCGCCGCCCACGCCGGCTACATGCACTATCGCCAGCCCCTGCTGGAATCCGGGGTGGAGCTTTACGAAATTCGTGACCTGCTGGGCAGTGCCAAGGGCAGCGGCCAGTCCAAGGCCATGTCGCGCTTCGGCAACTATGCCCTGCACGCCAAGCTGTTCGTCTTCGACCGCAAGCGGCTGTTTATCGGCTCCATGAACTTCGACCAGCGCTCCATGCACCTCAACACCGAAGTCGGCTTGATCATCGACAGCCCCGAACTGGCCCAGCAGATCGCCGCCAGATTCGAGGCGTTCGCCAAGCCGAGCAACAGCTACCACCTGCTGTTGCCGGCGGAAGAAAGCGGGGCCCCGCCTGGGTTACGTTGGCGCACCGAAGAAGGCGGCAAGACTGTCGACTACACCGAGGAGCCGGCCCAAAGCGGCTGGCGGCGCTTCAAGGCCAACTGGCTGTCGCTGCTGCCGTTGGATGGGGAGCTTTGAGTGAGCGCGGTGGGGGGGCTGGTGAAGGAAGTGGACCGCTCCGGCCCTAGCAGTTCGCCTAT
>DATFAA010000023.1:0-2664 GCA_035255045.1 Rhodocyclaceae bacterium
AATCCATATGAAGTCGGCGGCGTCAGCGGCCGAGGAGAGCCGCCAGGCAGGCCGGCCCATGGTCGCGGAAGGCCCGATGGACCTGGATGCCGACGGCGCCGGCCGCCCGGGCGGCGGCTACGTCGGCACGGCAGCGCATGCCTCCCACCGCCACCAGGGCGGGGCCGCCCCGCAGCCTGCCGGCGAGGGCCGCCAGACGGGGGCAGGCCTTGTCCCCCTCGGGCAGGACCACGGTCAGGGCGTCGAAGCCGGCGGCCGCAGCGACCTCGGCCACGGCCGGCAGCGGCGCATCGCCATCTCCCAGGGGAAGTTTGAGGGCCAGGGCGACAGGCCGGGGCAGGCAGGCGCGTCCGGCTGCAACGCCGTGCAGGGCGCGGCCCAGCAGGGGCAGGTGGGCGGCGGCGAGCAGCGGCCGGTAGGCCTGGGCGCTCAGGTTGAAGCTGACGTAGTCGGCCACCGGCCAGGCGCCCAGGAGCCCGGCCAGCCAGAGGTTGGGCAGCTCGGTTTCGGACGCCCCCGGCGGCAGGCCGATGCCGATGCCGATGGCGGCTCCGCCGGCCGGCCGAGACGGCAGGGCGGCCAGGCGGGCGGTGAGGGGGGCGAGGCCGAAGGGCGCCTGGGGATGGGCGACGACCGTGCCGAATTCGACGCTGCCGAAGCCGAGGCCGAGGAGCTCTTCCGCCCGGCTGCCGTCCCGGTCGATGCCGCCGGCCAGGCCCGGACGGGAAAGCCAGGGCAGGGAGCCGGCGCTCATCCGTGGCGGCGGGCGAAATCGGCCATGAAGTCCGCCAGGGCATCGACACCCGCCTGGGGCATGGCGTTGTAGAGGCTGGCCCGCAGTCCGCCCACCTGGCGATGGCCGCCCAGGTTGGCGAGGCCCTGGGCGGCCGCTGCGGCCAGGAAGAAGCGGGTCAGGCGTTCCTCGCCGAGATGGAAGCGCACGTTGCTCAGGGAGCGGTGGCCCGGCGCCACCGGTGCGACGTAGAAGCCGCCGCTGCCGTCGATGGCGGCGTAGAGCGTCTCGGCCTTGCGGCGGTTGGCGGTCGCCATGGCGGGCAGTCCGCTGGCCTCGGCGATCCAGTCGAAGACCAGGGCCGCCAGGTGAATGGCCCAGGTGGGAGGCGTATTCAGGCAGCTGCCCTGTTCCGCCTGCAGCCGGTAGGAGAGGGGAGCGGGAACCAGGGGGGCGGGGCGCTCCAGCAGGTCTTCCCGGACGACCACCACGGTGAGCCCGGCGGGCCCGATATTCTTCTGGGCACTGGCGTAGACGAGGCCGAACCGGGAAACATCCAGGGGACCGGTGAGAAAGCTGGAGGTGCAATCGGCCACCAGGGGCACGTCGCCGGTGTCGGGGAGGGCGGGGTAGGCCACCCCGTCCACGGTCTCGTTGGGCGTGATGTGGCAGTAGGCGCAGCCGGCCGGCAGAGCCCAGCCTTCCAGGGGCGGCGCCGCCAGGGCCGCCGGGCCCTCATGGCGGGCCGCCACCGTCACTTCGGCATAACGGGCCGCTTCGGCCATGGCCCGCCGGGACCAGTAGCCGGAGTCGGCATAGGCGGCCCGGCGGGCCTCTCCCAGGAGGTTCATGGGCACCAGGGAGAACTGGTGCATGGCCCCGCCCGCCAGGAAGAGGATGTGATATCCGGCCGGCAAGTCCAGGAGCTGCGCCAGGGTCTCCCGGGCCCGGGCCAGCGCGGCGCGGAAGGCGTCGCCGGTGAAAGGCCGCTCCAGGGGCGAAGCCCCGTCCGGGCCGCGGCTGAAGAGCTCGGCCCGGGCCCGTTCGAGGACAACGTCCGGGAGGCGGGCCGGTCCGGCGGAGAAGTTGTAGCTCATCGGCCTCAGGCGAGCAGGAAGCCGCCGTGGCTGCCCGCCGCCATGAAGAAGAGGAGCGGGATGGACAGCATGGTGTTGGTGCGGGAGGACAGGTGGGTGATGCGGGAGCATCGGAGGCGTTCCTCGACGGAGGCGGGCTTCAGGCCCAGCACCTTCTGCTGGTGGGGCCAGAGGACGAACCAGACGTTCAGCATCATCGCCGTGCCGATGTACATGCCCAGGCCGATAAAGGCGAGGCCGCCCTCGAGGCCGAGGGCGCCCGGCAGCCAGCCCCGCTGCCAGAGCATGAGCATGCCGGCGCACCAGGTGACCACGGAGGCCCAGCGGAACAACCCGTGCTCCCGGTTGAGCAGGGCCTGGAAGCGGGGGCTGCGGTCGTCGACGAGGTCGGCGGCGGCGAGCGGCTGCCAGCTAGGCCGCTGCACCACGCTCGAATAGTTGTGGCCCACCCAGATGATGCCGGCCAGGAAATGGGCCCAGCGCAGGACCAGGTCGAGATGGATATCCACGGCGGGCCTCAGGCGGCGAGGAGGCGCAGCAGCGCCACCAGGACGGCGGTCAGGACGAGCCCCAGGAGGACGGTGCCGGCGGCGGTGTCGTAGGGATGCCTCATTTCAGCCTCCCAGGAAGGCAGTGGACACGGCGCCGGCGGCCCGCTTCACCAGGGGCTTCCGGAAGCGCAGGGGCTGGGCCACCGCTGCCACCGCTTCCTGCACCACGTGGTGCCGGGGAGAGCGGCTGCAGGCGGGGTCGGTGTTGCCGGCGTCGCCGGTGAGGAGGAAGGCCTGGCAGCGGCAGCCGCCGAAATCCTTTTCCTTTTCTGAACAGGAGCTG
>DATFAA010000024.1:0-47306 GCA_035255045.1 Rhodocyclaceae bacterium
GGCCCAAGTCGATCAAGGCGCTGGAGGTGGCAATGGAAAGTGGCCGCAGCATCCTCCTGGTGGCCCAGAAGTCGGCCGCCAAGGACGAACCGGAGCCGGACGACCTGTACCGCATCGGCTGCATGGCCAACATCCTGCAAATGCTCAAGTTGCCCGACGGCACCGTCAAGGTGCTGGTGGAAGGCACCCAGCGCGCCCAGGTCGAAGCCATCGAAGCCCAGGCCGCCCTGTTCATGGCGACAGCCGCGCCGTTGCCTGCCGCCGGTGCCGATGACCACGAGATCGAAGCCATGCGCCGGGCCGTGGTCGCCCAGTTCGACCAGTTCGTCAAGCTGAACAAGAAGATTCCGCCGGAGGTTCTCTCCTCCATTTCCGGGATCGAGGATGCCGGCCGCCTGGCCGACACCATCGCCGCCCATCTGCCCCTCAAGCTCGAGCAGAAGCAGGAAATCCTCGAAATGGAGAATGTGCGGGAGCGAATCGACCGCCTTCTGACTCAACCCGAGACTGAAATCGACATCCTGCAGGTGGAAAAGCGCATCCGCGGCCGCGTCAAGCGCCAGATGGAGAAGAGCCAGCGCGAGTACTACCTGAACGAGCAGGTCAAGGCCATCCAGAAGGAACTGGGCGAAGGCGAGGAAGGCGCCGATCTGGAAGAACTGGACAAGAAGATCAAGGCCGCCGGCATGAGCAAGGAAGCACTCGCCAAGGCCCAAAGCGAGCTCAAGAAGCTGAAGTTGATGTCGCCGATGTCAGCGGAAGCCACTGTCGTTCGCAACTACATCGAGACGCTGATCGGCCTGCCGTGGCGCAAGAAGACCCGCATCAGCAAGGATCTGAAGGAAGCCGAGAAGGTCCTGGACAGGGATCACTACGGCCTCGAGAAGGTCAAGGAACGGATCCTGGAATACCTTGCCGTCCAACAGCGCGTCGAGAAGGTCAAGGCGCCGATCCTTTGCTTGGTCGGCCCTCCGGGTGTCGGCAAGACTTCCCTCGGCCAATCCATCGCCAAGGCGACCAACCGCAAGTTCGTGCGCATGGCCCTGGGCGGCGTCCGTGACGAGGCCGAAATCCGTGGCCACCGCCGGACCTACATCGGCTCCATGCCGGGCAAGATCCTGCAGAGCCTGACGAAAGTCACCGTTCGCAATCCGCTTTTCCTGTTGGACGAGGTGGACAAGCTCGGCCAGGATTTCCGTGGCGATCCCTCTTCCGCCCTGCTGGAGGTCCTCGATCCGGAACAGAACCACACCTTCCAGGACCATTACGCCGAGGTGGACTTCGACCTCTCGGACGTGATGTTCGTGGCCACGGCCAATACCCTCAACATCCCGCCAGCTCTGCTGGACCGGATGGAGGTGATCCGCTTGTCCGGCTACACCGAGGACGAGAAGGTCAACATCGCCATGCGTTACCTGCTGCCCAAGCAGATGAAGAACAATGGCGTGAAGAAGACCGAGCTCACCGTGACCGAAAGCGCCATCCGCGACATCGTCCGCTACTACACTCGGGAAGCTGGCGTCCGCGCTCTGGAACGGGACATTTCCAAGGTCTGCCGCAAGGTGGTGAAGACCCTGCTCCTGCGCGCCCGCGGCAGCAAGATGGTCGTCAATGCCAAAAATCTCGACAAGTTCCTGGGCGTACGCCGTTACACCTTTGGCATGGCCGAGAAGGAAAACCAGGTTGGTCAGGTCACTGGCCTCGCGTGGACGGAAGTGGGCGGCGAGTTGCTGACCATCGAATGCGTTGGCTTCCCTGGCAAGGGCAACATCCTGCGCACCGGTTCCCTGGGCGACGTGATGAAGGAGTCGGTCGAGGCGGCCCGCTCGGTGGTTCGAGCCCGCGCCCGGCGCCTGGGCATCAAGGAGGAGTCCTTCGAGAAGACGGATATCCATATCCACGTCCCCGAAGGTGCAACCCCAAAGGACGGCCCTTCCGCCGGCATCGCCATGACCACTGCCCTGGTCTCGGCTTTCACGGGCATCCCGGTGCGCTGCGATGTGGCCATGACCGGCGAGATCACCCTGCGGGGTGAGGTCCTGGCCATCGGCGGCCTCAAGGAGAAGCTCCTGGCGGCCGTCCGTGGCGGCATCAAGACGGCGCTCATCCCCGACGAGAACGTCAAGGACCTGACCGAGATTCCGGACAACATCAAGAACAAGATCGAGATCGTTCCGGTGAAGTGGATCGACCAGGTGCTCCAGCGGGCTCTCGAGCGGACTCCTGAGCCCCTGTCCGATGCCGAGCAGTCGCCGGCAGACGTGGCGGCGGCAACCGAGAACGCGCCTTCAAAAACCGTCGTTACCCATTGATTCGAAATGAGTGCATGCCGAAGTGGTTTTTCGGCATGCCTCCCACCCTTTCAGCCCCCCCTCGGAATCCCCGCAAACCCGCTTGACACGTGGATTTCAGCGGCGATATAAACTCCCTTTGAGCTGCTTCAGTAAGGTGTTTTCTTTATATTCACAACTGACTAAGGGGGCCACATGAACAAATCGCAACTGATAGACCAGATCGCCGCGTCTGCCGATATTTCCAAGGCTGCCGCCGGACGTGCGCTTGAAGCAACCGTCTCGGCAGTGAAGGGAGCCCTGCAGTCGGGCGGCATGGTGACTCTCGTCGGTTTCGGTACTTTTTACGTCGGCAAGCGAGCTTCCCGCAGCGGTCGCAACCCGCGCACCGGTGCCTCCATCAAGATCAACGCAGCCAAGGTGCCGAAATTCCGTCCCGGCAAAGGCCTGAAGGACGCGGTCAACTGAAAGACCCAGGCTTGCGGGGGTGCTTAGCTCAGTTGGTAGAGCGCTAGCCTTACAAGCTGGATGTCGGGGGTTCGAGCCCCTCAGCACCCACCACTTTCAAGAGCCGCCAACGGCAAAACCCCGGAAGCATCGCCTTCCGGGGTTTTTTGTTGACCGGATTGGGCAATAAAACACCCTCCAGCTCTCTCTGTCCAACAGACTGGCCCGAAAGAATGGATGGCCATTTCTGGTAGCATTCGAAGCTTCCCGATGCCGCAGGCAAGTCGCTGGCCGCCCCCATGGCAGCCAAGACGAACACTGCGGTTCCGACAACTTTAGTGCAACAGTCATTTTCCGATCCGAGGTCCCATGTCCGCTTTCTCCTTCGACGTTTCCCTAGAGGATTTCGAAGCCAAGGCCTTCCAGCCCTCCCTTGAAGTCCCGGTTCTGGTGGACTTCTGGGCCCCCTGGTGCGCCCCCTGCCAGACCCTGAAGCCGATCCTGGAAAAGCTGGCGGAGGAATACGGCGGCCGCTTCCTGCTGGCCAAGGTCAATTCCGATGAGAACCCGGAACTGGCCCAGCATTTTGGCGTCCGCAGCATCCCCTCGGTCAAGGTCCTCCACGGTGGTCGGCTGGTGGATGAATTCAACGGCGCCCTGCCCGAGAAGGAAATCCGCGCCCTCCTCGACCGCATCCTGCCGCCGGCGGCGGAGGATGGCGGGCTGCGGCAGGAAGCGGCGGCCCTGGCGGCGGAAGGCGACCTGGAAGGCGCCCTGGACAAGCTGGCGGAAGCCACCCAGATCGACCCCAACGACGAAGCCGCCCGCCTGGATGCGGTAGAGGTCCTGATGGACCTGAAGCGCAACGATGAAGCCAGAGCCCTCCTCGACCTCCAGTACGAGAAGGAAGCCAGCCGCGCCCAGGCCCTCAAGGCCCGACTGGCTCTGGCCGCTGGCGGCGCCGATACGGCAGGGCTGGAGCAGAAGCTCGCCGCTAATCCGGACGACCACGCCACCCGCCTGGAGCTCTCCAAGGCCTACGCCGCCGCCGGCCAATACCGGGAAGCCCTCCAAACGGCTCTGGAGGTGGTGCGCCGCGATCGCTTCTTCGACGAAGGCGCCGGCCGCAAGGCCATCTTGCAGATTTTCGAAGCTCTCGGGTCGGACGAGCGCTACGACGATCTCATCCGGGAATTCCGCCGCGCCCTGTCGGCGGCACTGAACTAGAACCTGGCGCTGCCGAGAGCCGTCTCGAGCTTCCCCAGGGCCTGTTCCAGGGCTTGGCGCTGGGCCCGGACGGCTCCAGCCGGGGAGCGCTCCTTCAGGCCCACCCGCTCCCGGCAATCCAGTTCCAGGACATTGCCGCTCTCCCCTTCCCTGGTCAGCCGCCAACGGATATCCAGGACCGCCGCCGGCGGCTCCGCCCCGAAATCCACATAGAAGGACGAGACGCTCGTCTCCAGCCGGTAATCCGCCCCGCCCGCCGCCCCCGGCGGCACGATGCGCCGGAACAGCCCGCTCTGGCGCAGCCACCCGGCAATGCCGCCGGCCAGCATGTCGGCAGGGTCGCTGGCGAACTGGTTGTAGATATCGGTCTCGTAGCGCACATCATCCCGGCGATACACCAGAGCCCGCTCGTCGAACGGCGACGCCATGGTCACCCGGCCGATTCTCAAGGACTCGGCCACCGGCTGCGCCGCCACGCCCGGACGCTCGGTCTGGATCATGAAGAGCTGCCTTTGCAGCGCCGGCCGGTCGTTGCTGCAGGCGGCCAGGGCTGCGGCCAGGAGAAGGGCAAACAGTATTTTCATCATCGCGGGGCGAAAATGTCGCTGGGTTTGGGGGGCTTGGCCAGCAGGGTCCCGGCGGGGTCCCGCTTCAGGCTCTCGGACAGGGACCGCAGGTTGGCGCTGGCGGCCCGCAGATTGACGATCAGTTCGGAGACATCCTGCTCCCGCCCATCCAGGGCCCGGTCGATGCGCTGACTGCTGCGCTCCAGGGCGGTGAGAGTCCGTTTCAGTTCGGGGCTTTCGGCGATTTCCCGCAGGCGCCGGGCGGTGGCCGAGAGGTCGGCCGGGACGCTCTTCCACTCCTCCCGCCCGACCAGTTGGCTCACTTCCCGCAGGGTGCCGTGGAGGTCGGCCAGGGTGGCGGACATCTCCCGGGAGAGCTTTTCCGTATCCAGGGCATCCACCTTGCCATTCAGAGTGGTCAGCAGTTTGTCGATCTTGGCCATGGTCCGGTCCAGGTCGACGGGAGCCAGCTTGTCCATCAGGTGCTCCAGGCTGTCGACGAAGTTCAGCACGGTGCTGCGGGTCGACGGGATATAGAGGTGCTGGGGCTGCCAGTTGATGGGCAGCACCGCATTGTTGCGGGTGAAATCGATCTCCAGGTAGACGATGCCGGTGATGCCCACCGGCGCCATGCGGACCCGCAGACCGTCCTGTACCAGTTGGGCCACGAAGCGCTGCCCGCCGCCCACATCCCCGAGCAGTTCCGGGTAGACCGCCATCTCGACCAGGACATACTGCTTGCGGTCGGCGGGCGCCTTGTCCTGCTCGTACTCGGTGTAGGTGAAGCTGATGCGGCTGACTGCCCCGATTACCACGCCCCGGTAGCGCACCTTGGAGCCGATGTCGAGGCCCTGCACCGACTCGTCGAAATAGGTTTCCACCACCACCTTGCGGCGCCAGGCATTGCCGCCGCCCACCGAGACGATGAGCACCACCAGAATGACCACTGCCACCACGACGAAAATGCCGAGCCGGAAGTGGCTCATCTTCTTGTTCATGCCGCCGCCTCGCGATTGAAGAATTGGCGCACCCGGGGATTGGGAGAATGATCGCGCAGATCGGCCGGGTCGCCCGCGGCGATGATGCCATGGGCCTCCCGATCCAGCATGATGACCCGATCGGCCACCGTGAAGATGCTGGCCAACTCGTGGCTGACGATGACGAAGGTGATCCCCAGGGTGTCGGACAATTGCAGGATGAGCTGGTCGAGGCCGGCGGAGGTGATGGGGTCCAGCCCCGCCGAGGGCTCATCGAGGAAAAGGATGGCCGGATCGAGGGCCATGGCCCGGGCGATGGCCGCCCGTTTCTGCATGCCTCCGGAGAGCTCCGCCGGCATCCTGTCCTCCGCCCCCGAAAGTCCGACCTGGGAGAGCTTCAGCCGGGCGGTCAGCTCGACGGCCGTGGCATCCAGGGCGGTGTATTCGGTCAGGGGCAGGGAAATGTTGTCGAGAAGGCTCATGGAGCCGAACAGGGCACCGGACTGGTAGGCCACCCCGAATTTGCGCTGGATGCGCCGCCGGCCCTCTTCATCGGCAGCGGTCATATCCTCGCTGTCGATCAGGACGCGGCCGGAGAAGGGTTGGTGCAGTCCGATCATGTTCTTCAGCAGGGTGCTCTTGCCGCAACCCGATGGCCCCAGGATGACGAAGACTTCCCCGCGCTCGACCCGGAAATCCAGGTCCCGCAGCAGGGGCTCGTGGCCGAAGCCCACGGCCAGGCCTTCCACCGAGACGATGAGCGCGCTCATATGCCCAGGTGGTAGTAGACGATGGCAAAGGCGCCATCGACCACCACGATCAGGACCAGGGCGCTGACCACCGCCCGGGTCGTGGACAGGCCCACCGCCGCCGCTCCGCTGCCGGTCTGCAAGCCCCGCAGGCAGCCGATGCCCGAGATGACCACCCCGAAGACCAGGCATTTGAACAGCCCGCCCAGGAGATCGTTCATCGCCACCAGGTCGAACACCTGGTTGAAGTAGGTGACCAGGGGAATCTGGAAGGTGAGCAGGATGAGGGCCCCGCCGACGATGCTCACCACGTCGGCGTAGATGGCGAGGAGGGGCGTCACCAGGAGGGCCGCCAGCACCCGGGTGACCACCAGGAAGCGCACGGGATCGAAACCGAAGGTGGTGAGGGCGTCGATCTCCTCGTTCACCCGCATGGTGCCGATCTCGGCGGCGAACGCCGCGCCCGAGCGCCCGGCCAGGAGGATGGCGGTCATCAGGGGCGCCAGCTCGCGCACCATGGAAAGCCCGATCAGGTTGGCCACATAGACCTCGGCGCCGAACTGCCGCATGGCCACCGCCGACTGGTAGGCGATGATGACCCCCAGCAGGAAGGCGACCAGGGTGATGATGGGCAGGGCATTGACCCCCGCCTCCTCCGCCACCGCCAGGGTGTCCCGCCAACGCAGCTGGCGGGGATGGCGCAGGACATAGGCCAGGGCCCGCCCGGCCTCGCCGACGAAGGCTACCTGGGATTTGAGGTCGGCCCCGAAGCCGGCCGTCACCCGGCCGATGCGGGAGAAGAGGCCCTCCGGCCGGCTGGGCTCCCTGGCCGGGCCGCGGAAGGCCGCCGGGTCGAACTGGTCCAGCAACCGCCGGAAACGTTCCGCCAGATCGACGATCTCTACCCTTGCCGCCGCCGGCCGGTCCATGCGCAGCAGATCCACCAGGAAAGCCAGCCCGGCCCCGTCGCAGTAATCCACCTCGCCGGCCTCGACCCGCACCGGCAGGCCCGGATTGCCGGCCAGGGCGGCACGGGCCCGGGGCCAGACGGGGGCCACCCCGTCGGCATCGAGCCTGCCGCCGAGGACCATCCGGACTCCATCCGCCGCCAGGGAGATTTCGAGTTTGGCCATGACTTCTATGATAATTGCAACCGGCAAGCCCACGCACACCCGCCATGCAGCTTTTCTACACCGATAGTTTCGTCCTGCCTCTTCCCGCCGGCCACCGCTTCCCCATGGAAAAGTACGCCCTACTGCGGGCGAGCCTGCTGGCCGGCGGCGACTTCCTCCCCGCCGACTTCCGCCTGCCCACCGCCGCCAGCGACGGGGAACTGGCCCGCGCCCACGACCCGGCCTACGTCCGGCGGGTCGCCGAGGGCCGCCTGTCGGACAGCGAACAGAAAGCCATCGGCTTCCCCTGGAGCGCGGAGATGGTGGAACGCTCCCGCCGTTCTGCCGGCGCCACTCTGGGCGCCTGCCGGGCCGCCCTGACCGAGGGCGTCGCCGCCAACCTGGCGGGCGGCACCCACCACGCCCACCGGGACCGGGGCGAAGGCTTCTGCGTCTTCAACGACGCCGCCGTCGCCGCCCGGGCCATGCAGGCGGAGGGCCGGGCCCGCCGGGTGCTGGTAGTGGACTGCGACGTGCACCAGGGCAACGGCACCGCCACCATCCTGGCCGGCGACGACAGCATCTTCACCTTCTCCATCCACGGCGCCCGCAATTTCCCCTTCGACAAGGCCGAGAGCGACCTCGACATCGAACTCCCGGACGGCTGCGGCGACGACGCCTACCTCGACCGCCTCGATTGGGGCCTCGTCACCGCCTTCGACAGCGCCCGCCCCGACCTGGTCATCTACCTGGCCGGCGCCGACCCCTACCGGGATGACCGCTTCGGCCGCCTGGCCTTGAGCTTCGAGGGCCTCGCCGCCCGGGACGCCCAGGTCCTGGAGCGCTGCCGCCAGCACGGCACGCCCGTGGCCCTGGCCATGGCCGGGGGCTACGGGCGCCGGATCGAGGACACCGTCGCCATCCACGGCGCCACCATCCGCCTTGCGAAGGGCATAATGGCGCCCGCCCGACCGTTATAGGAGGAATACAGCCATGACCGTCCGCATCGTCCGCCTGGGAACCGAGCGCGCCGCCGGCGAAGGCCTGCGCATCGGCACCGTCCGCCGCCCGCCCCGGGGCGTGCCCAAGAGCCAATTCGCTTCCGGCAACTGGTACGACGTCTGGTTCCCCAACCTCGCCCCCAGCGCCGAGCTGGTGAAGGCGGCCCAGGCGGCGGAATCCGACCGGGACTGGGCCGAGTTCGGCCGCAAGTACCGGGCCGAAATGGCGAGTCCGGACAATGCCCGCACCCTCGACCTCCTGGCCGCCCTCTCCCACCAGACCGATTTCTCCGTCGGCTGCTACTGCGCCGACGAGGCCCACTGCCACCGCTCCGTCCTCCGGACCCTGCTCCAGGAGCGAGGCGCCGATGTCCAGCCCTAGGATCTCCCCATGACCGCCCTCTTCCGCAGCCCCAGCCTCCGCCAGATGGAAACCGCCTGCGCCGACCAGCCCCTCATGCAGCGCGCCGGAGCGGCGGCGGCCCGGTGGGCCGAGAAGCTGGCGGTGGACCGCAATTTCCCCGTCCTGGTCCTGGCCGGCCCCGGCAACAACGGCGGCGACGCCCTGGAGGCCGCCCGCCTCCTGCGGGAGCGCTTCTTCGACGTACGCGTGGTCTTCGCCGCCGACCCGGCCCGGCTGCCGGCCGATGCCCGGGGCGCCCACCAGCGCTTCGTCCAGGCCGGCGGCGTCTGCCTGGACGCCGTGCCGGAGGTTCCGCGCTGGGGCCTCGTCATCGACGGCATCTTCGGCATCGGCCTCGCCCGCGCGCCGGAGGGCCGCTACGCCGACTGGATCGGCCTCGCCAATGCCCTCGCCGACCAGGACGGCTGCCCCCTCCTCGCCCTCGACTGTCCCTCCGGCCTCGACGCCGACACCGGCCGGGTGTTCGAGCCGGTGATCCAGGCCACCCACACCATCACCTTCATCGCCGCCAAGCCCGGCCTGTTCACCGCCGACGGCCCCGACCACTGCGGCGAAATCCGCGTCGCCGACCTGGACCTGGCGGCGGAGGAACTGGTCGCCGCCGAAGGGCGGCTGGTGGCGCCGAACCTGTTCGACGCCTGCCTCGTTCCCCGCCGCCGCAACAGCCACAAGGGCAGCTTCGGCAGCGCCGGCGTCCTGGGGGGTGCCCATTCCATGCTGGGCGCCGTCTTCCTGGCCGGGCGGGCGGCCCTCAAGCTCGGCACCGGCCGGGTCTACCTCGGCCTCCTCGACCCGGACGCCCCGGCCTTCGATCCGGTCCAGCCCGAGCTCATGCTGCGCCGACCGGATGGGGTCCTCGATGCCGGCCTCACCGCCCTCGCCTGCGGCCCCGGCCTGGGCAGCAGCGAGCAGGCCGCTGCTGTGCTGGAGAAGGCCCTGGCCCGCGACCTGCCCCTGGTCCTAGACGCCGACGCCCTCAACCTGATCGCCGCCGAACCCGACCTCCAGGCCGCCCTCGCCGACCGCCAGGGGCCGACCCTCCTCACCCCCCACCCGGCCGAGGCGGCCCGCCTGCTGGATGTGGATGTCCCGACCATCCAGGCCGACCGCATCGACATGGCCCAGCAGATCGCCGCCCGCTACCGCTGCCACGTCGCCCTCAAGGGCTGCGGCACCGTCGTGGTGGCCCCGGACGACCGCTGGTGGATCAACACCACCGGCAATCCGGGCCTGGCTTCCGCCGGCACCGGAGACGTGCTCACCGGCTTTACGGTCGCCCTCCTAGCCCAGGGCTGGGAACCGGAACAGGCCCTGCTGGCCGCCGTCCATCTCCACGGCGCCGCCGGCGATGCCGCGGTGGCGGCCGGTGCCGGCCCCGTCGGCCTGGCCGCCACCGAAATCGTCGATCCGGCCCGGAGAATCCTCAACGGCTGGCTGGCCCGTGCCTGACCAGCGCCCCCTGCGGGGCGTCTTCCTGCTGGTCAACGCCCTTTTTTTCTTCGCCGCTCTCGACGCCACCGTCAAGCACCTGACCCAGACCTTCAGCATCCCCATGCTGGTCTGGGCCCGCTACCTGGTCCATTGCCTGCTGATGGTGGTCTTCCTCGGCCCGCGCCTGGGGCGGGGGCTGCTCGCCACCCGGCGGCCCCGGCAGCAAGTCCTGCGGGCTGTCCTGCTCCTGGGCTGCACCGGCTTCGGCTTCGCCGCCCTTTCGCGCATGCCCCTGGCGGAAACCACCGCGACGGCCTTCACCGCTCCCCTCCTGGTCGCCATCCTGGCCGGGCCCTGGCTCAAGGAGAAGCTGTCGGGCGCCCAGTGGCTGGCGATCCTGGCGGGCTTCGGCGGCGTCCTCCTGATCGCCCGGCCGGGAGGCGCCGTCTCCCCCGACGGCATTGCCCTAGCCCTGATGGCCGCCGGCTGCTACGCGGTCTACCAGATCCTCACCCGCCAGCTGGCGGTGACCGAGAGTTCGGTGACCATGCTTTTCTACACGGCCCTGGTGGGCTCGGTCGCCATGACCCTGTTCCTGCCCTGGTACTGGAGCGGCCCCCTGCCCTCGCCCGGCGAGGCGGCCATGATCGCCGCCCTCGGCATCCTGGGCGGCAGCGGCCATTTCCTCCTCATCCGCGCCTTCCGCCACGCCCCGGCTTCCACCCTGTCGCCCTTCATCTACATTCAGCTGGTGTGGGCCATCCTCCTGGGGGCGGCGTTCTTCTCCCATTGGCCGGACGCCTTTGCCCTGGCGGGCAGCGCGGTGGTGGTGGCGAGCGGGCTCTATCTCGGCCTCTCCGCCCGCACCCGAAAGAGCTGAAGCCGCGTCCCGGCGCGGTACAATCGCCCTTTCGCCCTGCGAACCCGAAAGCGCCATGTCCATCGATTTTCCCTATCCCCTCGCCCCTGAAATCGCCCGCAACGTAGACGAAGCCCTCGCCGAGGATGTCGGCGACGGCGACCTCACCGCCGAACTGGTGCCCTACGGCAAGCGGGTGCGCGCCACGGTCATTTCCCGGGAGGCCGGGGTGCTGTGCGGCTCGGCCTGGTTCGAGCTGTGCTTCCTCAAGCTCGACCCCACCGCCAATGTCTATTGGGCCACCGACGACGGCGCCCGGGTCGCCCCCGACCAGGTGCTGTGCGAAATCGAAGGCAATGCCCGCGCCCTCCTGACCGCCGAGCGCAGCGCCCTCAATTTCCTCCAGCTCCTCTCCGGCGTTGCCACCAAGACCCGCATCTACGCCGATGCCATCGCCCATACCAAGGCCCAGGTGGTGGACACCCGCAAGACCCTGCCTGGGCTGCGCATCGCCCAGAAATACGCCGTCCGGGCCGGCGGCGGCGGCAACCACCGGCTGGCCCTGTGGGACGCCATCCTGATCAAGGAAAACCACATCCTGGCCGCCGGCGGCATTCCCGAGGCCCTGGAAGAAGCGCGCCGCACGGCGGAGCGGGTGGGCGAGCGCTGCAAGTTCGTCCAGGTGGAGGTGGAGAGCCTGGAGGAGCTGAAAATCGCCCTCGACGCCGGCGCCACCATGATCCTCCTGGATAATTTCAGCCTGGACATGATGCGCCAGGCGGCCGCCCTCAATGCCGGCCGCGCCATCCTGGAGGCCTCCGGCAACGTCAGCCTGGAGACCATCGCGGCCATCGCCGAGACCGGGGTGGACCGCATCTCCGTCGGCGCCCTGACCAAGGACGTCAAGGCCCTCGACCTGTCAATGCGCTTCGCCGGCTAAGGGGCTTTGCGGCGGCGGCCGTCGCCGGCCCCGTTCCCGGGGGCGTCGGCCTCGAACAGGCCCTCCAGCTCCTTGGCGGCTTCCTTGCTGGTCTGCACCAGCTGGGCCTCGTCCCGGTACACGGCGTGCTGGGCCAGCAGGGTCGCCTCGTCGTGGGCCCGGAACATGTCGACGGCAGCCTGGGCATCGGCTTCACACTCCCCCAGCCCGGTCAGCACCGACCGCGCCAGATCCAGGGAAGACAGGTAGGTCTCCCGCATGAGCAGCGTCACGCCGATGTCCATGAGCTTGTAGGCATGGAAGCGATTGCGGGCCCGGGCATAGATGGCCAGGTGGGGAAAGTGCCGCCTCACCATCTCCGCCGTCCGGACCGAGGTTTCCACGTCGTCGATGGCGAGGACGAAGACCGCCGCCCGGTCGGCCTTGGCGGCCCGCAGCAGGTCGAGCCTGGAGGCGTCGCCGTAGTAGATCTTGTTGCCGTAGCGCCGCACGAAATCCACCTGGGTCGGGTTTACCTCCAGGGCGGTGAAGCGGATCTTCCGCAGCCGCAGGATGCGGGCCACGATCTGCCCGAAGCGCCCGAAGCCGGCGATGATCACCCGCGGCTCCTCCGCATCCTCCAGGGCGTCGAAATCCGGCAACCGCTCGTCCCGGGACCAGCGCGCCATCGCCCACCCGCCGACGGCGACCAAGAGCGGCGTCAGGGCCATGGAGAGGGTGACGACGACGATCAGCTCCTCGCTCAGCGCCGCGTCCATGAGCCGGTCGCCGACGGCCACCGCGAACAGGACGAAGGCGAATTCCCCACCCTGGGACAGGTAGAGGCCCAGGCTGGCCGCCGAAGCGCCCCGATGCCCGGACAGCCGCCCCAGCCCCGCCAGCACGGCGGCCTTGACGGCCATCAGGGCGGCCGCCAGCCCCACCAGCCGGAAGGGGCTTTCCCCAAGGAGCCCCAGGTTCACCCCCATGCCCACAGACATGAAGAAGAGCCCCAGCAGCAGCCCCTCGAAGGGCTCGATCCGGGCCTCCAACTCGTGGCGGTATTCCGAGTCCGCCAGCAGCACGCCGGCCAGGAAGGCCCCCAGGGACATGGAGAGGCCGAGGGCCTCCATGAGCAGCGCCGTGCCGATGACGACCAGGAGCCCGGCGGCAGCGAATACCTCCTGGTTGCCGGTAGCCGCCACCAGCCGGAAGAAGGGACGCAGGAGATAGCGGCCGCCGGCCACGACCGCCGCCAGGGCGGCCATCACCCCCAGCCCGCGCAGGACCAGTCCGCTATCCAGATGGGCCTGGGCGCCGGGGGCGAAGAGGGGCATCAGGGCGAGGACTGGGATGACGACCAGGTCCTGGAAGAGCAGCACGGCGAAGGCCGAGCGCCCGTGGCGGGAAGTCAGCTGGCCTTTCTCGGCCAGCAGTTGCAGGACGAAGGCGGTGGAGGACAGGGAGAGGCCGAGCCCGGCCACCAGGGCTGCGCTCATCGGCAGCCCCAGGGCACCCCACCCGAAGGCGGCCAGCACCAGGGTGGTGGCCGCCACCTGGGCGCTGCCCAGGCCGAAGACCCAGCGCCGCAGTACCCAGAGCCGCGAGGGCTGCAGCTCGAGCCCGATGATGAAGAGCAGGAAGATGACCCCCAGCTCGGCGAAGCTGCGGATATTGTCCACATTGCCGATCAGCCTCAGCCCCCAGGGCCCCACGGCCATGCCGGCCAGGAGGTAGCCGAGCACGGCCCCCAGCCCCAGCCGCCGGGACAGGGGCACGGCGACCACCGCCACGGCGAGCAGGATGACCACCTCCTTCAGGTGATCCATGGCGGGCTCGGAGGGACTGGCGCGGTGGTAGCCAACGGATTCTCCATTCTTGGACCGGCAAAACCACAGGCACCGGAGCCGGTCCCAGAGTTCAACGGGGATGGATTCGAGAGCAAGGCCCGGAGTGCCATGGCTGCGGGCCGGGACTACAGTTGGACCATGTACGGCCCTTGGACGAAAGGAGAGACCATGGCCACTGACAAGGAACAACGTAGCGCGGCGGTCCTCAAGGACCCGCGCTGGGCGGCCGTCGCCGCCCGCTCCCCCGAGGCGGACGGCAGCTTCGTCTACTCGGTGGCGACCACCGGTGTCTATTGCCGTCCGACCTGCCCTTCCCGCCTGGCCAATCCGGAGAACGTGGCCTTCCATGCCACCCCGGCCGAGGCCGAGCGGGCGGGATTCCGCCCCTGCCAACGCTGCCGGCCGGACGGGAAGCCCCTGACGGAGCGCCAGGCGGCCGCGGTCGCGGACCTCTGCCGCTTCATCGACGCAGCGGAGGAGCCACCCACCCTCGCCCAGCTCGCCGCCCGGGCCGGCATGAGCCCCTCCCACCTGCACCGGCTCTTCAAGGCGGTGACCGGCCTCACGCCCAGGGCTTATGCCGCCGCCCGGCGGGCCGAGCGGCTGCGCCGGGAACTGGACGCCGGCGGCACCGTCACGGAGGCCATCTACGATGCGGGCTACCGCTCCAGCGGCCGCTTCTACGAGGAATCCGGCCAGGTGCTGGGCATGACGCCGGGCCAGTACCGGGCCGGCGGCGCCGACGTGGATATCCGCTTCGCCGTCGGCCAGTGCTCCCTGGGGGCGATCCTGGTGGCCCAAAGTCCCCGGGGCATCTGCGCCATCCTCCTCGGCGACGATCCCGAGACCCTGGTCCGCGACCTCCAGGACCGCTTTCCGGCGGCGCGCCTGGAGGGCGGCGACGCCGGCTTCGAGGAACAGGTGGCCCGGGTGGTGGGCTTCATCGAAGCCCCCCGGCTCGGCCTCGACCTTCCCCTCGACATCCGGGGGACCGCCTTCCAGCAGCGGGTATGGCAGGCCCTGGGCCGGATTCCGCCCGGCGAGACGGCGAGCTACGGGGAAATCGCCCGCCGCATCGGGGCACCGGCTGCGGTGCGGGCGGTGGCCGCCGCCTGCGCCGCCAATCCCCTGGCGGTGGCCATCCCCTGCCACCGGGTGGTGCGCACCGACGGCTCCCTGTCCGGCTACCGCTGGGGGGTGGAGCGCAAGCGCATCCTGCTGGAGCGGGAAGCGGCGGGCAGCACGGTCGAGCCCCAATGAAAACGGCGCGCCCGGGGAAGCCCCGCGGCGCGCCGCTGTTCGACGGGGCAGCCGCCCCGCCAGGGCCTCAGGCCCGTTCGGCGACGTAGCGCTTGATGGCCTCTACGTCGGGGGCCATCACTTCCACCCGCTGGGGCAGCTTCTCGATGCCGGCCAGCTCGGCGGGACGCACCGGCTCCTGACCCAGGGCTTCCCTGATGGTTTCCTCGAACTTGGCCGGCTGGGCGGTTTCCAGGACCACCATGGGCACGCCGGGGAGGCGGTTTTCCAGGGCCACCTTGAGGCCGTCGGCGGTATGGGTGTCCAGCATGACGTTGTAGCGGCCGTGGGCGAAGCGGATGGTCTTGATGCGGTCGGCATGGGTGCTCTTGCCGGAGGCGAAGCCGAACTTGGAAACCCCGGCCCAGCACTCGCTCTTGGACAGGTCGAAGGCCTCGCCCTTGTCCACCTTGGCCCAGAGTTCCCGGACCATGGCCGGATCCCGGCCCACCAGGTCGAAGACGAAGCGCTCGAAGTTGGAGGCCTTGGAGATGTCCATGGAGGGGCTGGAGGTGACGCTGGTCTCGGCCGTGGTGCGGGGGCGGTAGACGCCGGTGCGGAAGAACTCGTCCAGGACGTCGTTCTCGTTGGTGGCCAGCACCAGGCGGGCGATGGGCAAGCCCATCATGCGGGCGATGTGGCCGGCGCAGATGTTGCCGAAATTGCCCGAGGGCACGGAGAAGGCCACCTGCTGGTCATTAGACTGGGTGGCGAGGAAGTAGCCCTGGAAGTAGTAGACGATCTGGGCGGCGACCCGGGCCCAGTTGATGGAATTGACGGCCCCGATCTTGTACTTCTTCTTGAACTCGGCGTCGTTGGAAACCGCCTTCACGATGTCCTGGGCGTCGTCGAACATGCCGGTGACGGCGATGTTGTAGATGTTGGGGTCCTGCAGGGAATACATCTGGGCCCGCTGGAAGCCGCTCATCTTGCCGTGGGGCGACAGCATGAACACCTTGACGTTGTGCTTGCCGCGCATGGCGTATTCCGCCGCCGAGCCGGTGTCGCCGGAGGTGGCGCCGAGGATGTTGATGGACTGGCCGCGCTTGTCGAGGACGTACTCGAACAGGTTGCCGAGGAGCTGCATGGCCATGTCCTTGAAGGCTAGGGTCGGGCCGTTGGACAGTTCCTGGGTGTAGAGGCCATCCTCGAGCTTGGTCAGCGGCGTGATCTCGGCCGGATTGCCGCCGTTGCGGGCGTAGCGGTAGGTCTCGGCGGTGTAGGTCTTGGCGACGATGGCCTTGAGATCGGCGGCCGGGATGTCGTCGATGAACTTGGAGAGGATCTCGAAGGCCAGGTCGGCGTAGGACAGCTTGCGCCAGGCGTCCAGCTCGGCCCGGGTCACCTGGGGATAGCTTTCCGGCAGGTAGAGGCCCCCGTCCGGCGCCAGGCCGCCGAGGAGGATGTCGCAAAAAGCTTGGGCCGGCGAATTGCCGCGGGTCGAGATATAGCGCATGGCGAGGAATATGAAGGGCGAAAAGAGCGGATTTTACCGCGCCGAGGCCGGTACGCCCACGGCCTGCACGAGGCCGATCGCAAACAGCAGCATTCCGGCCGCCGCCAGCGCCTCCCCCGGCCCGGCGAAGCCGGTGGCGATGAGGAGGCCGGCGGCCAGGAAGCACAGCCCCCGCCAGCGCCCCGTGGCGGCCAGCTTGGCCCGCATGATGGCGCGGGCGGGGATGACCGGCCCGGGCCAGCGCCAGACGGGCAGGAGCTGGCTCAGGGCCCCGGTGACCAGGGGCATGAGGAAGCCGGTGGCCCAGGCGACGATGGCCGGCCGGGCCGGGACCAGGCCGGCGCCATGGAGCGCCCCCGCCATCAACAGGACGAGCAGCCCCGCCAGGGCAGCGCCCAGGGAGGCGGCGGCGCCGTCCCGCCACAGGGCTGCCGGCCCGAAGCGGCCCCACCACTGCCGGCCCAGGGTGAAGGCGAGGACCGCCAGCAGGGCCGCGCCAATCAGCGCCAGAGGCCAGAAGAAAGCAGCCCCCAGGGCCACGAGCACGACGGCGGCGAGGGTCGGCCAAAGGCGCTGGCGCAGCCAGCCGGCCGCCTCTGGATCAGGCTTGCCGAGGGCCGTGGGCAGCAGCACCGGCAGGGTGCCGAGGGCCGCCAGCCCGACCAGGCCGAGGGTGTTGAGATGGAGATGGAAGGCCCGCAGGCTGGCGTAGAGATCCGGTACGGATTCCAGCACCGGCACGGCGGCCAGGGCCAGCAGGAAGCAGCCGAGGGCGCCGCCATACCAGCGCCAGCCGGGATGGGGTGAACCGAGGCTGGCCCGGGCGCGGCGGACGATCCAGAAGAGAAGAACGGCCGCCAGCAGCAAATCGAGAGTGGCCGCGCCGTGGAGCAGGCCGCGGGGCGCCAGGCCCTGCATGGCGGCCACGGCCAGGACGCCGACCGCCTGGGCGCCGGCCGGCAGCAGCCGGATGCCCCTAGCCGGACCGCCGGAGCGGGTCAGCACCGGCACAAAATGGATCATGGCCCCGAAGATGAGGGGCACGATCCCGATGGCGAAGGCGACGTGCACCACCGCCGCCGGCACTCCCCAGCCGGCCAGCGTCAGGCCGACGCTGGCCAGGAGGGAGAGGACGGTGACGGCGGCAATGTAAAGCAATCAGCCCTGGACGGTGAAGTCGATGACGATGGCGCCCGGCTCGCGCTGCTTGTAGGTGATGGACACCTGGTCGCCGTAGCGCTGCTGGATCTGGGCCAGGAGCGGCAGGGGATCGTGGTCGTTGCAGAAACGCATGGTTTCACCGGGCTGCAGCGCATCCAGAGCCCCGAAGATGGCGGCGTGGCGGAAACGCTTGGCGATGCCGCGGGCGTCGAAGGGATAAATGGCTTCCGGGGTGGTGTGGTTGCAGACGTGAATGTGCATCATGGCTCCTTGGGGATGGATAATACCCGACAACGGGAGTCAAGATTGTGCAGGGACGTTGCGGCTGTTTCCTTGATGCGAATCGCCATTCCCGCAGGCCGCGAAGGGCTTTTCCGGCCCAAGGCTGCTGCCATCAGGCAGAGCTGGCACGATGCCGACGGTCCCGCAGGCGGCCGGCGCGCAGCCGCCCGGACGCGGAACCGTCGATTTCCGGTTACTGCAGGTCTTCGATGCGCAGGCGCATGGCCTTGCCCTTGACCGCCGGCAGGGCCTCGATCTTGGCGATGGCGGCGTCGGCGGCCTTCTCCTTGCAGACGTGGGTGAGGATGATGATGTCGGTCTCGCCCTCGCCTTCGGCCGGCTCCCGCTGCAGCATGGCGTCGATGGACATGTGCTGGTCGGCCAGGATGCGGGTGATGTCGGCCAGCACACCCGGCTTGTCTTCGACCCGCAAGCGCAGGTAGTAGCCGGACTCGATCTCGCTCATGGGCAGGATGGGCAGGTTGGACATGGCGTCCGGCTGGAAGGCCAGGTGGGGGACCCGGTGCTCGGGGTCGGCGGTGGCCAGGCGGGTGACATCCACCACGTCGGCGATGACGGCCGAGGCGGTGGGCTCGGCGCCGGCGCCCTTGCCATAGTAGAGGGTAGTGCCGACGGCGTCGCCCTTGACCACCACGGCGTTCATGGCGCCTTCGACGTTGGCGATGAGGCGCTTGGCTGGGATCAGGGTGGGATGGACCCGCAGCTCGATACCCGCGTCCTGGCGCTTGGCGATGCCCAGGAGCTTGATGCGGTAGCCCAGCTGCTCGGCGTACTTGATGTCGGCGGCCTGGAGCTTGGTGATGCCCTCCACGTAGGCCTTGTCGAACTGGACCGGGATGCCGAAGGCGATGGCGGACAGGATGGTGGCCTTGTGGGCGGCGTCAACGCCCTCGATGTCGAAAGTGGGATCGGCTTCGGCGTAGCCCAGGCGCTGGGCTTCCTTCAGCACTTCGTCGAAGGACAGGCCCTTGTCCCGCATCTCGGACAGGATGAAGTTGGTGGTGCCGTTGATGATGCCGGCGATCCACTCGATGCGGTTGGCGGTGAGGCCCTCGCGCAGGGCCTTGATGATGGGGATGCCGCCGGCGACGGCGGCTTCGAAGGCGACCATGACGCCCTTCTTGCTGGCGGCCTGGAATATCTCGGTGCCATGGACGGCGAGGAGGGCCTTGTTGGCGGTGACCACGTGCTTGCCGTTCTCGATGGCCTTCAGCACCAGTTCCTTGGCGACGCCGTAGCCGCCGATCAGCTCGATGACGATATCCACTTCCGGGTCGCTGACCACGGCGAAGGCGTCGTCGGTCACCTTGCAGGCGCCGCCGGTGACCTTCTTGGCCATTTCCAGGTTCTTGTCGGCCACGGCCGTAATTCGAATCGGGCGACCGGCGCGACGGGTAATTTCTTCCGCGTTGCGTGAAAGGACGGTCCAGGTGCCACCGCCGACGGTGCCGATGCCGAGAAGGCCAACATTGATGGGTTTCATGGTTCTTTCTTACTCAGGTGGAATGACGTTTACGATAGTTTTCGAGGAAGCGGCCGATGCGGCCGATGGCCTCCTTCAAGTCCGCCTCGTGGGGCAGGAAGACCAGGCGGAAGTGGTCCGGGTCGGGCCAGTTGAAGCCGGAACCCTGGACCAGCAGCACCTTCTCCTCCTGGAGCAGCTGGGCGATGAACTGCTGGTCGTCCTGGATGGGATAGATCTTGGGATCGAGCCGCGGGAACATGTACAGGGTCGCCTTGGGCTTGACGCAGGAGACGCCGGGAATGGAGGTGATGAGCTCGTGGGCCAGGTCCCGCTGGCGGCGCATGCGGCCGCCCTCGGACACCAGGTCGTCGATGCTCTGGTAGCCCCCCAGGGCGGTCTGGATGGCGTGCTGGCCCGGCACGTTGGAGCACAGGCGCATGGAGGCCAGCATGTCGAGGCCCTCGATGTAGTCCTTGGCGCCGCTCTTGTCGCCGGACACCACCAGCCAGCCGGCCCGGTAGCCGCAGGAGCGGTAGTTCTTGGAGAGGCCGTTGAAGGTGATGGTCAGCACGTCCTCGGACAGGGAGCCGATGGCGGTATGGACATTGCCGTCGTACAGCACCTTGTCGTAGACCTCGTCGGAATAGATGATGAGGCCGTGCTCCCGGGCGATGGCGACAATTTCCTGCAGCACCGAATCGGGGTACAGGGCCCCGGTCGGGTTGTTGGGGTTGATGATGACGATGGCCTTGGTGTTCGGCGTGATCTTGCGGCGCATGTCGTCCAGGTCGGGCAGCCAGTCGTTGGCCTCGTCGCACAGGTAATGCACCGGGGTGCCGCCGGAGAGGCTGATGGCCGCCGTCCACAGGGGATAGTCGGGGGCAGGCACCAGCACCTCGTCGCCATTGTTCAGGAGGGCGTTCATGGCCATGACGATGAGCTCGGAGACGCCGTTGCCGACGTAGATGTCCTCCAGGGTCACGCCCTTGATCTTCTTGTGCTGGCAGTAGTGCATGATGGCCTTGCGGGCCGAGAAGATGCCCTTCGAATCCGAATAGCCGGCCGCGTTGGGCAGGTTGCGGATCATGTCCAGCTGGATTTCCTCGGGGGAATCGAAGCCGAAGGCGGCCAGGTTGCCGATGTTCAGCTTCATGATCTTGTGGCCTTCGTCCTCCATCTGCTTGGCCTTCTGCAGCACAGGGCCGCGGATGTCGTAGCAGACGTTGGCGAGCTTGGCGGATTTCTTGATGGGTTTCATTACAGCAGTCCGTCCTTGCGGAACATGTCCTTGATACCCCGGACAGCTTGCCGGGTCCGTTCTTCATTCTCGATGAGGGCGAAGCGCACGTGGTCGTCGCCGTACTCGCCGAAGCCGATGCCCGGGGAGACGGCCACCTTGGCCTCGGCCAGCAGCTTCTTGGCGAATTCCAGGGAGCCCAGCGCCGCGTAGGGCTCGGGAATCCTGGCCCAGATGTACATGGAGGCCTTGGGCACTTCCACCATCCAGCCGGCCTCGTGCAGGCCCTTGGCCAGCACGTCCCGGCGGCCCTGGTACATGGTGCGGATTTCCTCGACGCAGTCCTGGGGGCCGTCGAGGGCGATGATGGAAGCCACCTGGATGGGGGTGAAGGTGCCGTAGTCGTGGTAGCTCTTGATGCGGGCCAGGGCCGCCACCAGCTCCTTGTTGCCGACCATGAAGCCCACCCGCCAGCCGGCCATGCTGTAGCTCTTGGAGAGGGTGAAGAATTCCACCGCCACGTCCCGGGCACCGGGCACCTGCATGATGGAGGGAGCCTTCCAGCCGTCGAAGACGATGTCGGCGTAGGCCAGATCGTGCACCACCAGGATGTCGTGCTGGCGGGCCAGGGCCACCACCCGCTCGAAGAAGTCGAGTTCCACGCAGCGGGCCGTCGGGTTGGACGGGAAACCCAGGATCATCATCTTGGGCTTCGGGGTGCATTCCCGGATGGCGCGCTGCAGCTCCTCGAAGAAATCCACGTCCTCGGTCATGCGCACCGAGCGGATGTCCGCCCCGGCGATGATGGCGCCGTAGATGTGGATGGGATAGCTCGGATTGGGCACCAGCACCGTGTCACCCCGGTCCAGGGTCGCCAGCATGAGGTGGGCGAGGCCCTCCTTGGAGCCGATGGTGACGATGGCTTCGGATTCCGGGTCGAAATCCACTTCATAGCGCCGCTTGTACCAGTCGCAGATGGATTTGCGCAGGCGGGGAATGCCCTTGGAAAGGGAATAGCCGTGGGTATTTTCCCGCTGGGCGGCCTCCACCAGCTTGTCGGTGATGTGCCTGGGCGTCGGCGTATCGGGGTTGCCCATGCTCATGTCGATGATGTCCTCGCCCCGGCGGCGTGCGGCCATCTTCAACTCGGCGGTGATGTTGAAGACATAGGGCGGCAGGCGCTGGATGCGGGGAAACTCTCTCATGGGGGCCTTGTCCGACAGGCTGGGACGAAAAGATATAATCCTACTTTATCGTATGGTGCACCGCAATTTGAGCGGGTTATCAGCCCAACAGCGGCATATCCGGCGACCCATCCCTTTCAGGCCCATCCCCCATGAAACTGCATCTATCCAATACAGCCGGGCTCAATATCTTCACTGCCTACGGCGAGGGTTACATCGCCATCAACAACCAGCGCCACGAAGGCAACGTCATCGTCCTGCCCACCGAGCTGCGTCCCGACTGGACGGCAGCCACCCCCGGCAACCTGACGGAAGCCGACATGCAGCAGCTCCTCGGGCTCGGCACCGAGATCGTGCTGCTGGGCACCGGCAGCCGGCTGCGCTTCCCGCCCGGCCCCCTGCTCCGCCCCTTCGCCGCCGCCGGCATCGGCCTCGAGGTCATGGACCTGCAGGCCGCCTGCCGGACCTACAACATCCTGGCCACCGAGGGACGCAAGGTGGCGGCCGCCTTACTGTTCGACTAATCCCCGTTCGGTGATATAGTTCGGCCCGTTCCGTGGGAGAGAACGGCAAGGCCGTCGCCGAAGGCGCAACGCACCCGCAAACGCTCAGGCAAAAGGACCGCGGAACCGGACCCGAGGCGGGTCCGCACTCTGGAGAGCGGCAGCGACGGCTGCCCACCGATGGGGTTAAATTCTCTCAGGTACAAGGACAGAGGGGTGGAACGTTGCAACGTTTCACCCCTTTTGCGTTTCTAGATTCCTTATCCGGAAACCCACCTAGAGGATTGATATGCTGAAAAAAACGGTTTTGAACGCCGCCCATCGTGCCCTCGGCGCCCGCATGGTCGATTTCGGCGGCTGGGACATGCCCGTCAATTACGGCTCCCAGATCGAGGAACACCACGCCGTCCGCCGCGACTGCGGCATATTCGACGTCTCCCACATGTGCCCGGTGGATGTGGTCGGCAAGGATGCCCGCCCCTTCCTGTCCCGCCTGGTGGCCAACGACGTGGCCAAGCTGAAGGTCGCCGGCAAGGCCCTCTATTCCTGCATGCTGAATGAAGCCGGCGGCGTGGTGGACGACCTCATCATCTACTACCTGACCGACGAGCGCTTCCGCATCGTTGTCAATGCCGGCACCGCCGACAAGGACATCGCCTGGATGCAGGCGCGGCTGGCCGACTGGAAGCTGGACGTCACCGTCACCCCTCGCCGGGAGCTGGCCATGATCGCCGTCCAGGGCCCCAACGCCCGCGCCAAGGTTTGGGAAGTGCTGCCCGAGATCAAGGCCGCCACCGAGCCCCTGAAGCCCTTCTTCGCCGCCGAGGCGGGGGGCCTGTTCATCGGCCGCACCGGCTACACCGGCGAGGACGGTTTCGAGATCATGCTCCCCGCCAGCCGCGCCGAACCGGTGTGGAATGCCCTGCACCAGGCCGGCGTCGCCCCCTGCGGCCTCGGTGCCCGGGATACCCTGCGCCTGGAAGCCGGCATGAACCTCTACGGCCAGGACATGGACGAGACCGTCTCTCCCCTCGACGCCGGACTGGCCTGGACCGTGGCCCTGGAAGGCGACCGGGACTTCGTCGGCAAGGCGGCGCTCCAGAAGGACGGCGCCAGGAAGCAGTTCCTCGGCCTGGTGCTCCTGGACAAGGGGGTGCTGCGCGCCCACCAGCAGGTCATCACCGCCCAGGGCGACGGGGAAATCACCTCCGGTTCTTTCTCGCCCTCCATGCAGCAGTCCATCGCCCTCGCCCGTCTGCCCCTCGGCGTGCAGATCGGCGACACGGTGAAGGTCGTCATCCGCGACAAACAGCTCGACGCCAAGGTAGTCAAACCGACTTTCGTCCGTAACGGCAAGGTCCTGGCCTAACCCATTTTCAAGGAGAACAACATGTCCAACGTCCCCGCCAACCTGAAGTACACCGAGTCCCACGAGTGGCTGCGCGTCGAAGCCGACGGCACCGTCACCGTCGGCATCACCGACCATGCCCAGGAAGCCCTGGGCGACCTGGTCTTCGTGGAGCTGCCGGAAGTCGGCGCCCATTACGACGCCGGCAAGGAACTGGCCGTGGTGGAATCCGTGAAGGCCGCCGCCGACGTCTATGCCCCCATCTCCGGCACCGTCACCGAGGTGAACCAGGAGACCGCCGACGCCCCCGAGGGCGTGAACCGGGACGCCTACGCCGCCTGGCTCTTCAAGATCAAGCCGGACAACGCCGCCGACGTGGACGGCCTCCTCGACGCCGCCGCCTACCAGGCCGCCGCCGACTCCGAGTAATTTAGGAACACCCCATGCCGAACAGCCTTCCCCTCTCTGCCCTGGAACAGAAAGACGAGTTCCTCGAGCGCCACATCGGCCCCTGCGCCGAGGAAACGGCGGCCATGCTGGCCGCCATCGGCGTCGCCAGCCTCGATCAGCTCATCGACCAGACGGTGCCGGCTTCCATCCGCCTCCCCGCCGACCTGCCCCTGCCCGCTCCACGGCGGGAGCACGAGGCCCTGGCGGACCTCAAGGCCATCGCCGGCAGGAACCAGGTGATGAAGTCCTGCATCGGCATGGGCTACTACGACACCCTGACGCCCAAGGTGATCCTGCGCAACGTCATGGAGAACCCGGGCTGGTACACCGCCTACACCCCCTACCAGGCGGAAATCGCCCAGGGCCGCCTGGAGGCGCTGCTGAACTTCCAGCAGGTTATCATCGACCTCACCGGCCTGGAGCTGGCCAACGCCTCCCTCCTGGACGAGGCTACCGCCGCCGCCGAGGCCATGGCCATGGCCCGGCGGGTCTCCAAGTCCAAGTCCAACCGTTTCTTCGTCGATAGCGCCGCCTTCCCCCAGACCATCGACGTCATCCAGACCCGGGCCGCCAACTTCGGCTTCGAGGTGGTCATCCGCCCGGCTGCGGAAGCCGCCGAGCACGACGTCTTCGGCGCCCTGCTCCAGTACCCCAACGAGCGCGGCGAGGTCACCGACCTCACCGACCTGATCGCCGCCGTCAAGGCCAAGGGCGGCGTCGTGGCCGTGGCCAGCGACCTGATGGCCCTGGTCCTGCTCAAATCCCCCGGTGCCATGGGGGCCGACATCGCCCTCGGCTCCAGCCAGCGCTTCGGCATCCCCATGGGCTTCGGCGGCCCCCACGCCGCCTTCTTCGCCACCCGGGAAGCCAACGTGCGCTCCATGCCCGGCCGCATCATCGGTGTCTCCAAGGACGCCCGGGGCAAGACCGCCCTGCGCATGGCCCTGCAGACCCGGGAGCAGCACATCCGCCGGGAGAAGGCCAATTCCAACATCTGCACCTCCCAGGTGCTGCTGGCCAACATGGCCGGCATGTACGCCGTCTACCACGGCCCCAAGGGCCTGAAGACCATCGCCGGCCGCATCCACCGCCTCACCGCCATCCTGGCCGAGGGCCTCAAGCAGGCCGGCGCCAGCGTGCTGACCAGGCAGTTCTTCGATACCATCCAGGTGGACCTGGGCGCCCGGGCCGACGCCGCCTACCGTGCCGCCCAGGCGGCCGGCTACAACCTGCGCCGGGTTTCCGCCGGCGTCCTCGGCATCTCCCTGGACGAAACCACACGCCGGGAGGACGTAGCCGGCCTCTTCAAGGCCATCACCGGCGCCGACCTGGACGTGGACGCCGTCGACGCCCGGGTGGCGGCTGCCGACCCGGCCGTGCCCGCCGCCCTGCTCCGTAGCGACGCCATCCTCCAGCATCCGGTGTTCAATACCCACCACACCGAGCACGAGATGCTGCGCTACCTCAAGTCCCTGCAGAACAAGGACCTGGCGCTGGACCACTCCATGATCTCCCTGGGCTCATGCACCATGAAGCTCAACGCCACCAGCGAGATGATCCCGGTCACCTGGCCCGAATTCGGCGGCATCCACCCCTTCGCCCCCCTCGAGCAGGCCCAGGGCTACCTGGAGATGATCCGGGGCCTGGAGAGCTGGCTGAAGACGGTCACCGGTTTCGACGCCATCTGCATGCAGCCCAACTCCGGCGCCCAGGGTGAATACGCCGGCCTGGTCGCCATCCGGCGCTACCACGAGAGCCGTGGAGAAGGCCACCGCAAGGTCTGCCTGATCCCCCGCTCCGCCCACGGCACCAACCCGGCCACGGCCCAGATGTGCGGCATGCAGGTGGAAGTGGTGAATTGCGACGACAACGGCAACGTGGAAGTGGCCGACCTGCGGGCCCGGGCCGAGAAGCACGCCGCCGACCTGGCCTGCCTGATGATCACCTATCCGTCCACCCACGGGGTGTTCGAGGAGGACATCAAGGAAATCTGCGCCATCGTGCACCAGTACGGCGGCCAGGTTTACATGGACGGCGCCAACTTGAACGCCCAGGTGGGCCTTACCTCCCCCGGCTTCATCGGCGCCGACGTGAGCCACATGAACCTGCACAAGACCTTCGCCATTCCCCACGGCGGCGGCGGGCCGGGCATGGGCCCCATCGGCCTCAAGGCCCATCTGGCGCCCTTCATGGCGAACCACGCCGTCCAGCCCGTCGAAGGCCCCCACGGCGGCCAGGGCGCGGTTTCCGCCGCCCCCTTCGGTTCCGCCTCCATCCTGCCCATCTCCTGGATGTACATCGCCATGCTGGGCGGCGTCGGGGTCAAGAAGGCGAGCCAGGTTGCCATCCTCAATGCCAACTACGTCGCTTCCAGGCTCAAGGACCACTACCCGGTGCTGTACGTGGGCAAGAACGGCCGGGTGGCCCACGAGTGCATCCTGGACATCCGCCCGATTAAGGCGGCCACCGGCATCACCGAGACCGACATCGCCAAGCGCCTCATGGACTACGGCTTCCATGCCCCGACGGTGAGCTTCCCGGTGGCCGGGACCATCATGGTGGAGCCCACCGAGTCTGAATCCCAGGCCGAACTGGACCGCTTCATTGCGGCCCTGAGCACCATCCGGGAGGAGATCCGCAAGGTCGAAGCCGGCGCCTGGCCCGCCGACGACAACCCGCTCAAGAACGCCCCCCACACCCAGTCGGACGTGGTTGATGGCGAGTGGAATCGGCCCTACAGCCGCGAGGAGGCGGTCTTCCCGCTGCCCTACGTGCGGGCCAACAAGTTCTGGCCGAGCGTAAACCGCATCGACGACGTCTACGGAGACCGCAACCTGTTCTGCGCCTGCGGCCCGGTCGAGGACTGACCGCGCCGGAACGGAATGAAGCCGCGCCGCCCGAGACGGCGCGGCTTTTTTATTGTCTGAACGGGATTCACCGCCCTATCGGAGCCGGCAATGATCGACCTGCACTACTGGACCACCCCCAACGGCCACAAGATCACCATCTTCCTGGAGGAAGCCGGGCTGCCCTACCGCATTGTCCCGGTGAATATCGGCAAGGGCGAGCAGTTCGCCCCGGACTTCCTGCGCATCTCCCCCAACAACCGCATCCCCGCCATCGTGGACCAGGATCCGGCCGATGGCGGCGCTCCCATCAGC
The DNA here is from genome assembly GCA_035255045.1 of Rhodocyclaceae bacterium. GTDB lineage: Bacteria > Pseudomonadota > Gammaproteobacteria > Burkholderiales > Rhodocyclaceae > JAGTRP01. The sequence continues at coordinate 27,421 of DATFAA010000024.1, forward strand.
ATCTTCGAGTCGGGGGCCATACTGCAATATCTGGGCGAGAAGACCGGCCGCTTCCTGCCCACCGACGTCCGGGGCCGCACCGAGGTCATGCAGTGGCTGTTCTGGCAGATGGGCGGGCTGGGACCCATGGCCGGCCAGAACCACCATTTCGCGCAGTACGCCCCGGAGCAGATTCCCTACGCCATCGACCGCTACGTGCGGGAAACCACCCGGCTCTACGGCGTCCTCGACCGCCGGCTGGCGGAGCGGGAATTCGTGGCCGGCGACTACTCCATCGCCGACATGGCCATCTACCCGTGGATCGTGCCCTGGGAAAAGCAGCGCCAGAACCTGGACGACTTCCCCAACCTCAAGGCCTGGTTCGCCAAGGTGGCGGCCCGCCCCGCCGTGCAGCGGGCCTACGCCCGGGCCGACGAGATCAATCCCCAGCCCCAGCCCTTCGACGAAGCGGCCCGCCGCATCCTGTTCGGCGGCGGCAAGCCTCAGACCCCGTAGCGCTGCCGCCAGGCGGCGATTTCGGGCAGGTGCTCCGACAGGTCGGCTTCCAGGGCTGCGTCGGCCTCCTGAAGCAGGCGGCGCTGGCGGTCGTCCAGGCTGGCGGGCCACACCGGCGCCAATGAGATGACCAGGTCTCCGGGTTGCCCGTCATTGCGGCCAGGGAAGCCCAGGCCGGCCAGGCGCACCGTGTGCGGCCCGCCGTCACCGGCCGCCACTTCGAGGGTTTCCAAGCCTCCCAGGATGGGCACCCGCAGGGAGCCGCCGGCGAGGAGCTTGAGGATGCTCACCGGCATGGCATAGACGAGGTCGCGGCCCTCCAGGCGGAAGAGGTCGTGGGGCAGAATGGCGATCTTGAGGAACAGGTCCCCGGGCGCCCTTTCATCGTCCCCCGCCTCCCCCTGCCCGGCCAGGCGCAGTTCGTCCCCGGGCAGCATGCCCCCTGGCACCCGGACCTCCAGGCTGACCGGCGCGTGCTCGGAACCGCTGCCCTCGCAGTCCGGACAGATGCGCTGGCTGAAGAAGCCGCGGCCGTCGCACTGGGGACAGCGCTCGAGGCCATGGTGCCGGTGCCGGATGCGGCCGCTGCCGTGGCATGCTTGGCACAGGTGGGAGCGGCTGACGCCGGCTTCGCCACTGCCGGCGCAGGTCGGGCACGGAGAAGCGCGGCGCAGGGGAATGGTCTTGCGGCAGCCGAAGGCCGCCTCCTCCAGGGTGAGTTCCAGGTCCAGGCGGATGTCGGCGGCCCGGGCCGGCTGGGGGGCGGCTTCGGCCGGCGCCTCCGGCTCTTCGTCAGGCTCTTCGTCAGACTCTTCCCGCTCCTGCAGGGCATCGTAGGCGGCGCGGATCTGCTTGAAGCGCTCCGTCGCCTCGGGATGGGGATTGCGGTCGGGGTGCCAGGCCATGGCCAGGCGGCGGTAGGCCCGCTTGATCTCCGCCGGGCTGGCATCTGGGCCCACTCCCAGGACACGGTAGGAATCCATAGCGACCTCCACCTAGCGGCCGGAATGAAGGCCGACCATCTTGAGGGCGGCGTCGATGCCGGCGGCCATCTGCTGATAGCCCCGGGCATTGGGGTGGATTTGGTCGGAACACAATTCCGCCTGACCGAGGATATCGGAGAAGACGCCGGAAATGACCGGCACCTGTTCCTCATTGCCCAACTCGGCGTACAGGCCGGCGTCCGATGGCCGGTGGGTCACCGCTCCCAGCAGGGAAAGCTCGGGCACCGCCACCAGCACGACGGCGGCGCCGCTGCCCCGGGCCGCCACGAGGATCTGCCGGATATCCTCCTTCACCGCCTTATGGGAGCGGCGGCGGAGAAAATCGTTGCCGCCGATCTCGACGATGACCAGGGCCGGCCGGTGCTCCTCCAGAAGCGGGCCGATGCGGCCCCTGGCCCCCTCGGCGGTGTCGCCGGGAACACCGCCATTAACTACGCGCCAGCCGGTCATGCCGGCCAGCAGGGTCGGCCAATCTTCGCCGGGCGAGGCGCCGGTGCCGTGGGTAACGCTGTCGCCGAAGGCCAACACGACGGCGCCGGCGGGCACGGCGGGCAGTTTGGCGGAGCGGCCGCAGGCAGGAAGGAACAAGGCGCCAGCAATTGCCAGCAAGAACATCCTGCGCAGCATCCCCTCTCCTCGCTCTCCGCCCCGGGCGGCCTTATTCCGGCAGGGCGATCAGGTTGTCGGTGCTGTACTGGTAGTCGTGGAACACGTGTTCCGCCGACAGGATTCGGTAGCTGCCGTCCTCGTTCTTCCGGGTCGTGTCCTTGAGCCGGTAGGTGTAGTGGCCGCAGGTCCACAGATCGAAGTTGCGCATGTGGGTGCACAGGCAGGTCTTGTCCCAGACCTTGACCTTCTTGGCTTCCGGATGGGCAGCCACCTCCCGGTTGTAGGCGGTGACGTACTGGCAGTTGCCGGAGGAGTCGAGGAGGTAGCCGTAGGCCTCGCAGTTGGGGCGGATGCCGCTGCCGATGGCCGGGCTGTCCTTCAGCATGCGCATGGGGTAGCCGGTGGGAGAGATCTGGTTCACCTCGATATCTTCCTCGCCGGCCTTGAAATACTCCTGCTGGACCCGCTCGGGCAGGCCGCATTCCTTGGTGACCGTGAAGCGCGTCGCCACCTGCACGGCGGCAGCCCCCATTTCCAGGAAACCCACCGCGTCGGAGCCGGTGAAGATGCCCCCGGCCGGAATGAGGGGAATATCCAGCTGCTCGGCCTTCAGCCAGTCGCTTATCTCGGCGACGATGGTCGCCAGGTCGTACTTTGCCCAGTCCATGCCGAAACCCAGGTGGCCGCCGGCCAGGGGACCCTCGACCACCACGTAGTCGGGCAGGCGGCCGGTGCGGGCGCTCTTCTTGAGGAAAAGCTGCAGAGCGCGCAGGGAGGAGACGATGATGCCCAGCTTGGCGTCCCGGAAACGGGGATGGTCCTCGATCAGGGCGAAGGATCCCAGGTGCAGGCCAGCCGCCAGGGTGATGCCGTCGATGCCCGCATCGAGGGCCGCCTTCAAACGTACCCGGAGAGTCTCCTTGGGGCCGTTCATGGTCAGCTTTTCCATGCAGTTGATGAAGACGAGGCCCGGACCGCGCTTGGCGTCCATGGTGCTCTTCACGTGCAGGGTGGTGGCCTCGGCCAGCAGTCCCAGGTCGAACTGCACCACCGACTTATCGGGATTGTCGACGTTGAACTTGTACTGGGCGAGCTTGTTCTTGACGTACTTGGTATGGAAGCGGCGGTCGGATACCGTCGGCACCATGGCGTCCGAAATATGACCTATCCCCCCCAGACGGGCTGCCTCCAGGGAGAGTTCGGCGGTCGAGATATCGACCCCCATGCCGCCCACCATGATCGGCACCAGTTCCTGCCCGCCTAGCCGCAGGCGAAAATCATCCACACGCTTCATTGCTTACCATTTCCGTTTTGATGCAGCCCTATATTATCGCTCGGTAAGGCTCTGACCGGTTGGAATCCTGTAGCGGCAGTGCAAGTTGGGCCCCTTGGCGTTGCCTTTCGCCCATCCTCCGAGGAAATTTCCCTCTTTCATTTGTACATGATTTCCCCACTTCAGCAGCCATTGCTACCTCCCACGGGAGGTATCGAACTACCTGCCTTGTGCCCTCCGGACTGCTACTGTCACACCCATTACAACAAAGAGGAGATGAAGATGGAGGAGCTCTCGGCTGACGAGGAGAACACCCAAAGCACCGACTGTTTTGATGAAGACGATGAATGGGTCACCGACCTCGACGATGACAACGATGACCTGGATGGATTCGATCTGGGGAATTATGCAGGAGCGTTGAGGTAGCGGACTACCGGGACTGCGCTTGGCCGTTCCAGTCCATCACCGCAGTTCGGTGGACGAAACAGCTGGCGCAGTTCCCCGGAGCGGCAGAAATTTCTACAAGTTATAAGAAAACAATTTTTCATTCTTTTCGTGAATGAAACAGCTTTGCTAGCATGCCGGTCAATCCCTTGAGTAGCGCCTGGCTACTCCAACCCCGGGGCGAAAGGCAGACAGCAAATGGTTCGGACAACTTCCCATTACCAGGATGCGGATGACGCTTGGACGGTCATCAGGCTTGCCACGGACGAATGCCCGGCGAGCTTCCCTCTTCCCGAGGCCGGAGGAATTTTCCCGGTGTCCGTGTGGCGGGGGCGCAAACAGGAGATCATTGCCCGCTACAAGCTCATCGGGCTGTGGCTCGACAGTGGCGAGGCGATCGACACCTTGGCCGATGACCTCCCCTACGTCAACGTAATCGCCATCGATTTTTCCCAAGGCGTCGACGGTGCCGGATGCGCCACCGCCCGAGAATTACGCCAGCACTACCGCTTCGAGGGGGAAATCCGCGCCATCGGCAATATCCGGCCGGACCAGGTCTTCTACTTGAGGAGCAGCGGTTTCGATGTCCTTGCCAACGGAATCGAAGCCGATTCTGAAGACATCTCGGGAAAGCTAGCCGCGTTGCCGCTGTCCGGACGCTCCATCCACAATTGTGCTTCCCGGCGACCGCGCCCGAACCCGGCGTCGGTGATCGATCTCCGGAACCACCAGCGGACTGGTGCCGCCCAGTCCGGCGGCACCTCCGCCTCTCTCCGCCCTCAGTCCCGCATCGCCCGCCAGTAGAGGTACTTCATGGTGGCCGCCGAACCGGCCACGATGGCGGCGAAGGTCATCATCGACCCCAGGGCCAGGGTCGAGAAGCCGGTAATCGCCTGACCGACGGTACAGCCCATGGACAGCACCCCGCCCACGCCCATGAGCACGCCGCCGACCACATGGTTGAAGACATCTTCCCGGTTGGCGAACCACTCGATGCGGAACTCCCGTTTGAACAGGGAATAGAGCAGCGAGCCGATGATGACGCCGACCAGGGCCATGACGCCGAAGTTGATGAAGCCCAGCTTGCCCGGTTCCATGAGGTAGCGGGCGGTATCCCCCATGGGGCTGATGAAGGTGAAGGACTGGGGCTGGACCCGGCTCGGCACCTCGCTGGCGAACTCGGCATATTCCTTCCAAGCGGTGCCCATGCTGCCGCCGGTGATTGCCCAGCCGAGAACGATGGCGAGGCCGACTGCCAGGCCGCCCAGGATGTTGTCGAAGTTGCTGCGGAATTCGTGGCTGGAGAAGATGAAAGCCAGCATGGCGACGGCGATGGCACCGCCGACCATCAGGTGCAGGTTGCGCCCCCCGTCCAGCCCCGCGACCCCGGCCACGACGTTCGACAGCTCCTGGCTCTGGATGCCGTGGCTGCCGAGCCCGATGGTGGTAGCCGAAATCCAGGGATCGAAGGCCATGCCATAGAGAGGCCCCCATAGCATCAGATAGGCGAAGAACGAGGCCACCGCCAGGACCACCAGCGATTTGAGATTGCCGCCGCCCACCCGCACCAGTGTCTTGTTGCCGCAGCCCCCGGCGAGAGTCATGCCGACGCCGAACAGGAGACCACCGAGCACATACCGCAGCCAGGCAAAATTGCCGGTACGGTAGGGAGGGAAGACGTCGCTATCCAGGGTCACCGTGCCGGTGGCCTCCATGATCAGCACACCGGACAGGGCAACCGCCATGGCCAGCAGCCAGGCCCGCAGGCGCCCGGTGTCGCCCATGTTGACCCAATCGGAAATCGCACCCATGGTGCAGAAATTGGTCTTGCTGACAATGACTCCCATCGTCACCGCGATGACGAAGACCAGCACCAGTACTTGATTGTGAATCGTGAATTCCATGCCTTCCTCCTCGCCGGTCTTGTCGGATGCATCCGGCGAATGCATTCTAGGGGTGAGCGTACACGGGGTGAAATATCACTTTCAGGTACTACCCGTCCGGGTGGCCTCGACTCCTGCTTTCCCGGCGTCATTGACGGCTCAGCCCGACCCGATCTCCCTACTCCCCGGGGTTAACCATTCCGGGCGATTGCCGCCCCCAAGCCCCGTCCCCTAGGATCAACGCCACTGGGCGGCCTACCGGGCCGAACGCAACCGATCCCCCAACGCAAAAACGAGAGGACAATCCATGGGCTACACCATCAATGGCGTTGAACGCGAAGTAGACGACGAAAACTTTCTGCTCGAAGCCGATTTCAGCGATGAGGCCCCCGCCATCATCGCTGCCGCCGAAGGGCTGGAACTCGGCAATGATCACTGGCGGGTGATCGCATATCTGCGCGACAAGTACCGGGACGACGGCCATACTCCCAATTTCCGCAACATGGTCAAGGAGCTGGAGGACATCCACCCCGATCAGGACTGGAAAAAGACCCTCTACGACCTGTTCCCCCAGCAGCCTGCCCGCCAGGCAGCCCGCGTTGCCGGACTGACCAAGCCCTTCGGCAAGGGCGGCTACTGATTACACAGGAGCATCCATCATGAGCGGGCCGTACCGTACCCTCATCGCAGCGCCGGTGCTCGCCCGCCATCTCGACGATCCCGACTGGGTCGTGGTGGACTGCCGCTTCACCCTCAACGACCCCGACCGCGGAGCAAGGGATTTCGCTTCGAGCCGCATTCCGGGTGCCCGCTATGCCCATCTCGACCGGGACCTCTCGGCTCCGGTCACCGCCTCCAGCGGCCGCCATCCGCTGCCCGAACCCGACCGCCTTGCCGGCACCCTGGCTGCACTGGGAATCAGGCCCAATAGCCAAGTGGTCGTCTATGACGACGCCTTTGGTTCCATCGCCGCCCGCCTGTGGTGGCTGCTGCGTTGGGTGGGCCACGACGCGGTGGCGCTGCTGGACGGCGGCTGGCCCGTATGGAAGCGCCACGGCCTGCCCCTCGAGGAAGGCGCCCCCCAGTCGATTCCCGTCACCGCCCCCTATCCGGTGCAACCGGCCCCCGGCATCCTGGTGGATGTCGCCTTTGTGGATCGAATCCGCGGCGCCACCGACTGGCGGCTGATCGACGCCCGTCCGGAAGACCGGTTCACGGGTGAGCGTGAGTCCATCGATCCCGTCGCCGGGCATATTCCCGGCAGCATCAACCGGACCTTCGAGGACAACCTTCACTTCGACGGCTGCTTCCTGCCCGCCGCCGAACTGCGGGAGAGCCTGCGGGAGAGCCTCGATGGCACCCCGCCTGACCGGGTGGTCCACACCTGCGGCTCCGGGGTGACGGCCTGCCACAACCTGCTCGCCATGGAGCATGCCGGGTTGCCCGGGGGCAGGCTCTATCCCGGTTCCTGGAGCGAATGGATCACCAATCCGGCGCGCCCGGTCGCCATCGGCGCTGCCTAGGCCTCCATGCCCTCGCCCGCCAAGTTCATCGCCTCCCTGCTCCTCGCCGCCAGCTCGGCCTTGGCCGCTGAACTGCCAGCCAACTGGGCGGCCGACGCGGAACTGGACGGCATCGTCGATCTCCTGGATTTCGATTACCTCAAGCGCCCGATCCACGTTTCCCGCCTGCCCGTCAAATATGCCGTAACCACGGTCCACGGGCGCGGCGATCGCACCGTCTATACCTTCGAAGATCCCAACTGCGGTTACTGCCGCGAACTGACCCGGCGCCTGGAGGAAATCGACAACGTCAAGGTCCACACCTTCGTCGTCACCTTTCTCGGAGAAGACTCCCGCACCAAGGCCGACGCGGTGTGGTGCGCCGCAGACCGCCCCGGCGCCTGGCGCCGGATGATGGCCAGGCAGCCCATCCCGCAGGCTTCGTCAGGCTGCCAGGCGCCCAGCGCCCAAACCATGAAGTTGGCTGGCCTGCTGGGCATCACTTTGACGCCGACCGTGTTCTTTGCTGATGGCAGCCGCATGAACGGCCTCAAATCCAAGGGAGAAATCGAGCAACGGCTACAGGCTGCGTCCCGATCTCCCGGCTCGCCCTAGGACGAGCCGGGGTCGAGGATCTAGCTGGCGCGGCCGCAGGCGTTGCGCAGGCGTCCGCCGAGGGCGAGCATGAAACGCAGGGTAGCTTGGGTTTCCGGGTCCCGCATGAGGCCCCACAAGCCACCGATACCGCCAGATGGCCGCGGAGCCGTCTGGCTTTCCTTGACGGCGGCATCGAGGCAGCCCAGGACCCTTTCGACGTTGTCGGCATGGGCCACCAGGCGTGGTACCGCGTCGGCCAGCCGCTCCAGGGCCCCGGAGGCCTCCAGTTGCTCGACCACTCCGACCAACCGGTCGAAGCCGCCGCGCATGACACGATCAATCATGCACAGGGCGTCACCAAAGGTCCCCGCCAGGCGATTGATCATGTCGTCAGTCAGGGCATCCTGGGCCGAACTGACCAAGCGCGCCATGTCGGCGACACGCGCCAGGTCGCCGTCGGCCACCATGCGGGAAATCACCGGCAGGGCCTGCTCTATGCCGGAACGGTTCACCTGGTCGATGAGTTCGAGGCCGCCGCCCACTGCTCCGGTGAGGCGACCCACCATGTCGTCGGTCAGGGCGTCCTCGGCCGAGCCCACTAGCCTGGCCAACTGCGCCAGACGGGCGAGATCGCCATTGTTTACCATTTCCGCCAGGATGGGGATGGCCTTGTCCAGGCCGCTGCGGTTGATCCGATCCAGCAAGTCCATGGCATCGCCGGCGGTGGTGGACAGCCTCGCCACCATGTCGTCGGTCAGGGCATCGCCTGCAGCGGTGATCAGCCGCTCGACTTCGGCCTGGGATTCGCGATATTCAGGAGCGTTCATGGCCCCTCTCCTTTAGAGTAGGCCCCGGGCCGAGGTCCAATACAGCTTGTTGTAAGCCAGCTTGAACCAATGCAGCGCCTTGCTGGGCGCCTTCGGGTCGGGGGGAGTGGCGTAGTTGAACATGGCGTAGGTGGCCCGGTCCTTCCCGGCTTCGATGAAGCAGAAGACCTTGCCGTCGTACTCCCGCACCGGGATTCCCAACTTGACCATGGAAGCGATGTTCTCGCCCAGGGTTTCTGCCTCGAAATGGGCGGTAGAACCGGCCTTGCTGATGGGAATATTGGTGGTGTCGCCAAGGACGAAGACGTTGTCGCGGCCTTCCATGTTGAGGTTGGTGCGGTGGGTGGGAATCCAGCCATTCTGGCCCAGGCCGGATTTCTCGACGACTTCCATGCCCCGGTGCGCGGGAATGGAAATCAGCAGGTCGTAGTTGACCTCGCTGCCCTCCTCGCTGCGCAGGGTACGGGTGGCGCCATCCACTTCCTTGATGTTGAAGAAGGTCTCATAGGAGATGCCGAGCCGGTCGAACTCCGGAGCTGCCCACTTGGCGACGTTCTCGAGGCTGTGGACGCGGCCGATCGGGTAGGTGTAGTGGAGCTGCACCTTGTCCCGGATGCCCCGATCCTTGAAGTAGTCATGGAGCATGAAGGTGATTTCCAGCGGCGCCATCGGACACTTGTGGGGGACCCCGACGGTAATGACGACCTTGCCGCCCTTGAACTCGCGCAAGGTCTTCAGCATCTTGACCGCCGTCTCCTCCGTGTAGAAGGTCTCGGAATTTTCGGCCAGGCCCGGGATGGTTTCCGGCGCCATGCGCGAACCGGTGGCGATCACCAGCATGTCGTAATCGAAGGTCCGCCCACTTTGGGTCTTCACCTGATTGCCGTCGAGCTTGAACTCGGTGACCGGATCGACGTGGAAGTCGATACAGGGCTCCAGCAGGCTGCGCTGGTCGCGGTACAGCTCGTCCGGAGCCATGGTGCCGACGGCCACGTACAGGAGCCCCGGTTGATACATGTGACGTTCGGAAGCCGACAGCATGGTGATCCGCGCCTTGCCCGACTTGATTTCGCCCTGCAGGCGGCGAGCCAGGTTGTTGGCCAGGATGGTCCCGCCCATGCCGCCACCGACGATCAAAATCTTCATAGTCATTCCTCCTTGCGTGTTTAGATGCAAAAGGCTTACTTCATCTTGCGGATCGTGACGTGCCAGACGCCGCTTTCCTCGCTGGTGCCGACATGGGCGTGTCCAACCTTCTTCACCCATTCAGGGATGTCGTTGGCGGACCCCTTGTCGGTGGATAACACCTCCGCTTCTTCCCCGACCTGCATCATCTTCAGGCTGGCGATCAGCTCCATGAGGGGACCGGGGCAGAAGCTGCCCCGTGCATCGACTACTCTTTTCTCAGCCATCTCACTGCCTCCTAACTCGTTTCAGAAAGACCAGACTTGCCCTTCCCGGGCGTCATCCAGGAACTTGGTCAGCCCCATGGCCTCCCCGACGAACGGCTTCAGGTCCTGCTGGTCGACCTCGAGCACATCCATGGCCATGGAGCACGGAAAGATCTTGGCGTCCCCGAGCTCGACCGCCTGTTCAAAGAGATCCATGAAGGGGGGCACTTTCTTGCGCTCCATGACCTCGCCCATGGCGCCGGCAGCGGGCGCCCGCTGGGGTCCCTCCTTGAGGAAATACTGCAGAGCGTTCATGGAGATGAACACCACTACTTCGCTGCCGCTGACCGCTCCCACCGAGGCGATCATGGCGGCCATCTGCAGCTGCTCGCGCTTGTCCGAGGTGAGGAGGATGCTGATCCGGTTGGAAGACATTTCTTTCTGCTCCGAATTGATTTGATGCCGCCCTCCCGGAGGGCGGCATGATTGGGAAAAGGCCGGCAGGGGATCAGGCCGACATTTCGGCCATGATGTTGCGCAGCCAACTGTCGGCGTAAATCGCTTCCAGTTCAGACAAATCCGGCGATACGCCACCGGAGTTGGGCACGGCGATGATCTTGCCCTGGTCCACCTTGTACACCCCGGCCACACTCACCGCTTCCTTGGCAGTGATGGAGCTGTAGCAGGTGTTGATTCCCGAGAGCTCCACGGGCTCGCGGCCGTTCATCGCCGCCACCACGTTGGTGGCGCAGACCTTCGCCTCGGAGTTGGCCGAATACCCGGACTTGGGCATGGCGCCCGCAATGCAGGCGTCACCAATGACATGGACGTCCTTGACCAGGGTCGATTCGAAGGTGATGGCGTTGACCGGGCACCAGTTCTTGTCGGGCCCGACCACGCCAGCCTTGACGGCGATGGCACCGGCCCGCTGGGGCGGTATAACGTTGATCACGTCGCCCTTGACCTCCTCGATACCCTCCACCAGGACGGACATGCCCGCCGGGTTGACCGCCGTCACCTTCTTGGCTCCCCGGTACTCGATCATGCCGGCGTAGTGCTTGGCCCAGCCCTTCCTGAACAGCCCCGCCTTAGAGGTGATGTCCGGGTTGGCGTCGAGGACGATGATCTTGGATTTGGGCTTGTGGTTCTTGAGGTACCAGGCAACCATGCTGGTCCGCTCGTAGGGCCCCGGGGGGCAGCGGTAGGGAGTGAGCGGGACCGTGATCAGAACCGTGCCGCCGTCCTTCATTTCCTCCAGTTGCTTGCGCAGCAGCAGGGTCTGCTCGCCGGCCTTCCAGGCGTGGGGCATGATCGCGGGCGTGGTCGCCGGATCGTAGCCTTCCAGTTCGTTGAAGCGGAAATCGATGCCCGGGGATAGGATGAGGCGGTCGTACTTGATGGAGCCGCCGGCCGTGATCACTTCCTTCTTCTCGGCGTCGACGGCGGTGACCTCGTCGAAGACCATCTTGATGCCGTACTGGGCAGCGAGCTTGTCGTAGCCCATGGTGAGATCGGAAATCTTGCGCTCGCCGCCGATCACCAGGTTGCTGAAGGGGCAGGAAACGAATTGCCGGTTGCGTTCGATGAGCACCACCTCGATGGAGGGATCCATCATGCGGACGTACTTGGCGGCAATAGTGCCACCGTAGCCGCCGCCGACCACCACCACACGGCGTCCCGATTTCGGCATGAGCTCGGCGGCCCGGGCCGCCATGGAGAGGCCGGCGCTGCCGACGCCGGCGGTGCTGAGGGAGAGGAGCTTGATGAAGCTTCTGCGATCCACGTTCATGTCCATCCCCCTTACTTGACGCTGGCGTAGTAGTTGGCGATGGCCTGGAGCTCATCGCGGGACAGCGGCTTCATCTTCTCCGCCTTCTTCTCGGACATCTTGCGTTTGCCGTCGGCATAGTCGGCCATCTGGATCTCCAGATACTTGAGCCATTGCCCGGCCAGCACGGCAGCGTTCTCGTCGAATTCCTTGCCGCCTTCCAGGTGGCAGCGCTTGCAGTGGCGCTCATGGAGCGTCTTGCCTTTCGTCACCAAGGCCAGGTCAACCTTCTGGGCCTCCGACGGCGCAGGCTTCTGCTTGGCGAAGAAATCGGCCATGGCCTCTATTTCCGCATCGCTGTAGCCCTTGGCCAGCCGCCCCATCACCGAAGACGGCCGCTCACCGCTCTTGAAGCTTTTCATGGCCTCGATCATGGCCACCCGGTTCTGGCCCGCCAGGGACGGCATGCTGAACCCGGCGCTGACGCCGTTGGTGCCGTGGCAACCGGCACAGGCGTTCGACAGCATTTCCGGCGTGGCCGGTGCCCCCTGGGCCCCGGCCACGGCAGCGAGCATTGTTGCGCCGACCACCAACATCCGACTCCACTTGCTTCTTGCGTGCTTCATCGATCGCTCCTCCTCTAAGATGGCCGACCGAAAGGCCGGCCGATACCTGCCTCGTCAGCTCCGTCAGCCGACTTATTGTTTGACGACGTTGATGTCCGCCTTCGGATCGTCCAGACCCAGCGAATAGCCGAGAGAGACGTGATGGAAGCGCGCATTCGCGTAGTCCTCGTGGATCGCGAAGCCGACGTTGTACTTCTTGCCTTCGGCCAGGGTGTGGTCGCCCTTGCCCAGTCCGGCCAGGCTGCGTTCGAAGGTCACGACCCACTTGTTGCCCTGCTTGCCGCCCTCGGCCTTGACCAGGCTCTTGCCGCCATCCATGTGCCGGGACTCGAGGACATAGCCGTCTACCGGCTTCTCGCCCTTGCCGCTCTTGAACTGGATGAGGTCGAGGAACTTGCCCTCCTTGAGGGCCGCGTCGATCTCGGCATCGCTCTTCAGCTTGTCCCAGCCGCCCCGGGGCTTCTTGGCCATTTCCAGTCCGCTGCGGGACTCGCGCACGTACTTGGTGACGCCATCCTCCCAGCCCAGGGCCTTCGCCTTGCCGTTGGCCTTGGCGTTGGCAGCCGCCTCCGGCATGGTGCGCAGGTCCATGTGGCAGGTAGCCCAACAGCCGGTCAGCTTGACGTCCTGCAGCTTGTTCTCGTCAAACATGACCGTCAGCTTGACTTCGTTCTTGGGGTCGAATTTCTTGTCGGCACCGGCCTTGGCGGCTTCCCACTCGAAGCGCAGATAGAGCTTCTTGCCGTCATGGGCTGCCTGCACGGTGACCGGCATGGCTCCGGCCTTGCCCTTGGGCGGTGTCGTTTCCAGTTGCACCTTGGCATTCCCGACCGGCTTGCCGGCCGCCATCTTATTGCCGATATCGACGGCGTCCTCGTCGTGGCAGTAGGTGCAACTGCGGTTCTTCTCCAGCAGCTGGTTGGCGGCGGAATGATCATCCTTGGACAGAATCCATTCCAGCCCAGACGGTCCCGGGAAGAAGGCCGGCACCTTCTTGGCCGGCACCTTGCTCCAGTCCGGCGCCGCCAACGCAGCCCCAGTACCTAGACAGCACGCCAGCAGAAGCGGCAATTTGCTCATTTTTTTCATTTGTCTCCTCCATGTGTCCGATCACCCGGTGCAGCCGTTGACCGTCCGGGTATCGACTTCCTATGACGGGAAGACTGGCTTCCCTCCCTTCGAAACCCTATCCCTGCTTGGCAGCAGTCTCCCGGTCTTCGCCGGCTTCCTTGGGCCCTTTGCTGCCCTCCTCTTCCGCACCGATATGGACGGCCTTGTGGGCAATACCCTTGTGGCAGTCGATACAGGTCTTGTTGTCCTCGATCGCCTCCTCGTGCTTGCGATAGGAGCGCTTCTTCTGCTTGTCCTTGTCCATGGTCTCGAACTTGTGGCAGTTCCGGCATTCCCGGGAATCCGCCGCCTTCATCCGTGCCCACTCCCGCCTCGCCATTTCCAGGCGCTTCTCCTCGAATTTCTCGGTGGTATCGACGGAGCCGGTGACGTGCCCGTAGACATCCCGGGCCGCGACAACTTTACGGGTCAGCTTGCGGGCATAGTCGTTGGGGGTCTTGCTGCTCGCGACGTGGCAATCAGGACAACCGACGGATGTACCGGAACGGTTGGTGTAATGGACGGTCTTCTTGTATTCCTCGAAGGGAATAGTCATTTCGTGGCAGGAAATGCAGAACTCGGTGCGATTGGTCCACTCCATGCCGGTATTGAGCCCCCCCCAGATGGCGACGCCGCAGAGGAGGCCGAACAGCAGCAGGAGAGCTATCGATTTGCGCGGATGGGCTGCCATCCAGGCGTGCCAACGTGCGCTGCGGGTCGCTGCTCGTTTGTCGTCCATCGTCATCCTTTCCTTCCCCCCCGTGGCCTCTATGGAACGGCTTTACTAGTGTTTGACTAGTTTCGGGATGCCCCTTCGGGGTGTCTATAACCCCAATTGGCAAAGGGGTACTACCAGAAAGGGGTATCTGCGAAGGATGGACGCGGGCCCATGTCAGTCGCCGCCGCCGACGGCGTGCCGGCGGGGCTTGGGATCGATGCCGAGCAGGCCCCGCAGGCCACGCTCCACCACCTCCACGGCCTCGGGAGCCTGTATGGACATGATGGCGTCAAGGACCCAGCGGCGATCGTCGGCATCGGGCAGCACGGCCTCGATGCAGCTTCCGAAATAGCGCCGGAAACCGAAATCGGGTCCGTCGCTGCCGTAGCCGAATTCGGCGTACTCGGCCATGCGCTCGTTCAGCAGTTCGATGAAATGCTTTCGGTACCCGCCATCCGCCAGAGGCCCGACGAGATGGTCAAGGTTCTCCTGGTAGATATCGGCCAGGCGCTTCGCCAGGGCCGTCGTGAAAGCCACCCGCCAGTCGCCCGTATCGTGGCGATAGGCGATGCGGTCGGCGGCAGCGATGAGGAATACCAGGAATTCGGTCAGAACTCCGATGTACGGCGTCCCCACATCGACGTCAAATTTGGCCTCGCGCACTGATTTCAGGCCATGGACCGCCGCCTTCCAGACGGCGGCGGCAGTTGCGCTGGCCGCATCGGCCGGGCTGCGCTCGGCCCCCTCCCGGAACCAGTGGCGCTTGATTCGAACGCTCATGACATTTGCCTAGGACTTCTTGATGTAGAACTCATGCTCATGGGGCCCGATCTGCACCACTTCCAGGAGCCCCAGTCCAGTGCTACGCGCCCAATCCTCGACGTCGTCCCGGGTGCCGGGGCAGTTGCTGATGAGGCGCAGGACCTCACCGGCCTTCATGCCGTTGATGAGCTTCTTGGCCTCCAGGATCGGTCCCGGACAAACCGATCCGCGCATGTCCAGGCTGACCTGGACGGCCCGCTGCCGGGACCGGCCGCGCTGGACGTAGTAGCCGCTGCTGCCGTCGGCGAAGCGCTCGGTCTTGAGCACCCGGTTGCCGGTGTTGTTGGCCCAGGCATAGAGGTCATCCTCGGTTCCCGGACAATCCGAGACGAGGAGCAGTATCTGCCCCTCCGCCAGGTCGTTGATCATCTTCTTGGCACCGATGATGGGCCCCGGGCAGGTCACCCCGGCCATGTTCAAGGTCACATCCGGCTGGAATACAAGCTCGTCCGTCATTTTTATTTCTCCGTTGGTTCGACTGCTGCTGCCCAGCGCACCATGACCTCGCCCCAATGGCGGGCCGTGACCGGGTCAAGATCAAAGATGGTGAAGCGCTTGCCCTCGCGGATGCGCAGGCGCAGAAGACTCATGCCACCGTGGGCGTAATCCAGCTGCTGCAACTCGATGTCCTGGCCGCCGATAGGGACGCGGAAACGTTCGAGGGTGGAGAGGGACAGTTTTTCGTCCTGGGGGAACACATCATTCACGGGAAAACTCCTGCGTCTCTGGGGCTGGCACGGGCCATCGTCAAGCAGCATCACGGTCGCCTCCAGGCTTATTTTCGATGTCTGTATTGAGCGCAAAGATCGGACGGCCGTCCATATCCACTCGGGAGGAGAAATCGGGTAATCCCTGTGGGTAGTTTCATCACCCCCCTATCCGGTTTATGACCAGTAACCGACGAGAGGGATAGTTCGGTGCGGAGGGGAACATTAGCATTCTCTCATCGTCGAGGAGCGGCGCGATGCGGCCATCCCGGCGGCACGCCGAAGCCTAACAACCCCTGTCACTCACGGCAGGGCACATCGACCTAGGAGAATGGTTCATGGCAAAAGATATGCACGAGACGCCGAATCTTGATGAACTGGAGACCGGCCCCTGGCCCAGCTTCGTCACCGGCCTCAAGCGCCTGGCGAAGGACAAGGACTATATGGTTGACCTGATGGGCCAACTGGAGACGTCCTACAAGACCCGCAAGGGCTACTGGAAGGGTGGCACCGTCAGCGTCTTCGGGTATGGCGGTGGCGTCATTCCCCGCTTCACCGAGCTGAAGAATGAGGAAGGCAACCCGGTCTATCCGGAGGCCGCCGAATTCCACACCCTGCGCATCATGCCGCCGCCGGGAATGCACTACAACACCGACATTCTGCGCAAGTTCTGCGACATCTGGGAGAAGTACGGTTCGGGCCTCATCGCCCTGCATGGCCAGTCCGGCGACATCATGCTGCAAGGCTGCACCACCGAGAACGTGCAGAAGGCCTGGGACGAGATCAACGTCCTCGGCTTCGACCTGGGCGGTGCCGGCCCGGCCGTGCGTACCTCCATGTCCTGCGCCGGCGCGGCTCGCTGCGAGCAGTCCTGCTACAACGAACCCGAAGCCCACCGGGTGGTGATCAACAACTTCCTGGACGAAATCCACCGTCCGGCCCTGCCCTACAAGTTCAAGTTCAAGTTCTCCGGCTGCCCGAACGACTGCATGAACGCCATCCAGCGTTCCGACATGGCCGTCATCGGCACCTGGCGCGACAACATCCAGACCGACGAGCCGCTGGCTCGGAAGTGGTTCGCCAAGCACGGCATGAACGAACTGGTGAACGACGTCGTCAGCCGCTGCCCGACCAAGGCCATCCAGCTCAAGGAAATCAAGGATCTCAAGGCTGGCGAGAGCGTCTCCACCGTGGCCCTCAACGACACCCACTGCCTCGAGATCGAGAACCGCGATTGCGTCCGTTGCATGCACTGCATCAACGTCATGACTGGCGCCCTCGCCCCGGGCAAGGACCGTGGCGCCGCCATCCTGGTGGGCGGCAAGCGCACCCTCAAGGTAGGCGACCTCATGGGCACCGTCGTCGTCCCCTTCATGAAGCTGGACACCGACGAGGATCGCGAAAAACTGGTCGAACTGGGCCGCACCATTCTCGACTTCTTCGCCGACAACGCCCTGGAACACGAACGTACCGGTGAAATGATCGAACGCATCGGCCTGGTCGCCTTCCTGGAAGGCATCGGACTCGACGTCGATGTGAACATGGTGTCCCAGCCGCGCACCAATCCCTACGTCCGCATGGACGGCTGGGATGAGGAAGTCGCCAAGATCAACGCCAAGAAACAGCAGTCTGCCTGAGACCCGGAGACAAAACGATGAGCCAAGCCCAAGCAGCAGCCACTCCCCGCCGCCCCATCGAGTGCGGCGTGCCGGATGCCAAGGAATACATGCATCCGACCCTGATAAAGAACTTCGGCAACTGGAAGTACCACGACCGGCCCCGCCCGGGCGTCCTGCACCACGTCTCCCGCACCGGCGAGGAAGTGTGGACCGTGCGCGCCGGCACCCAGCGCCAGATGGACGTCTACACCATCCGCAAGCTGTGCGACATCGGCGACCAGTTTGCCGACGGACACGTACGCTTCACCATCCGTTCCAATATCGAGTACATCGTCGCCGACGAGAAGAAGGTTGCTCCCCTGATCGAAGCCCTCGAAAAGGCGGGCTTCCCCGTAGGCGGCACCGGCAATTCCGTGACCATGGTGGCCCATACCCAGGGCTGGTTGCACTGCGACATTCCCGGCACCGACGCCTCCGGCGTGGTGAAGTCGATGATGGACTGCCTCTACGAGGAGTTCAAGAACGAGGAGATGCCCAACCGCGTGCATATCTCCACCTCCTGCTGCGAAATCAACTGCGGCGGCCAGGCGGACATCGCGGTCATCATCCAGCACACCAAGCCCCCGGTCATCAACCACGACCTGGTCGCCAACGTCTGCGAACGCCCGGCCGTCGTGGCCCGCTGCCCGGTGGCGGCAATCCGCCCGGCCCTGGTCAACGGCAAGCCCTCCCTGGAAGTGGACGAGAAGAAGTGCGTCTGCTGCGGCGCCTGCTTCCCCCCCTGCCCGCCCATGCAGATCAACGACCCGGAGAACTCCAAGCTCGCCATCTGGGTCGGCGGCAAGAACTCCAACGCCCGCAGCAAGCCGACCTTCATGAAGATGGTGGCGGCCGGACTGCCCAACAATGCGCCGCGCTGGCCGGAGGTCAACGAGGTCGTCGGCCGCATCCTGCACACCTACAAGACCGATGCCCGGCCGTGGGAACGGATGGCGGACTGGATCGAGCGTATCGGCTGGCCCCGCTTCTTCGAGAAGACCGGCCTGACCTTCACCAAGTACCTCATCGACGACTGGCGCGGTGCGCGGGCGAACCTCAACGCCTCCACCCACATTCGTTTCTAAGCAGGAGTCCAGGCAATGAAGTTCGGCATTCTGGTCAATGAAGGCCCTTACCAGCACCAAGCCAGCGATTCCGCCTATCTGTTCTGCAAGGCGGCGCTGGAGAGGGGGCATGAAATCCACCGGGTCTTCTTCTACCACGACGGGGTCAACAACGCGACCAAGTTGACCGAACCGCCCCAGGACGACCGCAACATCGTCTCGCGCTGGAGCAAGCTCGCCGAGGAGCACGACATCGATCTGGTGGTGTGCGTCGCGGCGGCCTTGCGCCGGGGCATCAAGGACGAAAATCTGGCGCCCAATTTCCGGATTTCCGGTCTTGGGCAGCTGGTTGAATCCGGCATCCAGGCGGACCGCCTGGTGACCTTCGGCGATTGAGGAGCAAGTCATGTCCATGAAGAAGTTCATGTTTGTCAATCGCAAGGCGCCCTACGGTACCGTCTATGCCCTGGAGTCCCTGGAAGTGGTGCTCATCACTGCCGCCTTCGATCAGGACGTTTCCCTGGTCTTTGTCGATGACGGCGTCTATCAGCTGAAGAAAGGCTGCCAGACCAAGGGTATCGAGACCAAGAATTTCTCGCCCACCTACCGCGCCCTCGACGGCTACGACATCGAAAAGCTGTACGTCGACAAGGAGTCTCTCGAGGCCCGGGGGCTAACCGCCGACGACCTCCTGGTCGATGTCACCGTCCTCGACAGCAAGTCGTTGGGGACGCTGATGGAAGAGCAGGACGTGGTTCTGAGTTTCTGACGGGAAAGGCAAGCACATGCTCCACATCATCAACAAATCACCCCTCGACCGGCCCAGCCTGGATTCCGTGCTGCGCCTGGCCCAGAGCGGCGCAGTCCTCCTCATCGAGGACGCGGTCTACGCCGCTACCCGCGGCAGTGCCGGCGCCGACAAGGTGAAGGCCCTCTCGGCGCGGATGAAAGTCTTCGCCCTTATCCCGGATCTGGAGGCGCGGGGTGTCGCCGACCGGCTCCTCGACGGCGTCACCGGCGTCGATTACGGCGGCTTCGTAGATCTGGTCGCTGAACATCCCAATTGCCAATCCTGGCTTTAAAACCACTGAAGGAGAAATCCATGCCCTACATCGAAGTCAACGGCAAGAGCATCGAGGTGGACGAGGAAGGCTATCTCGTCAATCTGGGCGACTGGAGCGAGGACATCGCCAACCATATCGCCAAGATCGAAAACCTGGACATGTCCGAGAACCACTGGGAAGTGGTCAACTTCCTGCGCGACTACTACGAGGAATTCCAGATCGCTCCGGCAGTCCGCGTCCTCACCAAGGCCATCGGCAAGAAGCTGGGTGCCGACAAGGGCAACAGCACCTACCTGTACGAGCTCTTCCCCTACGGTCCCGCCA
>DATFAA010000025.1:0-30186 GCA_035255045.1 Rhodocyclaceae bacterium
ACTGGCTGGACCTGTCCACCGGCATCAATCCCCGGGGCTGGCCGGTGCCGGCCCTGAGCCCCGAGTGCTGGCAGCGCCTACCGGAAGCCGACGACGGCCTCGAGGCGGCCGCCGCGGCCTATTACGGCAATCCGCGGCTGCTGCCGGTCCCTGGTTCCCAGGCCGCCATCCAGCTCCTGCCCACCCTCTTCCCGCCGGCGGCGGTGGCCTGCATCGCCCCCCTCTACGCCGAGCATCCCCAGGCCTGGAGCCGGGCCGGCCACCGGGTGCGGCAGCTGCAGAAGGCCAACCTCGCCCGCGCCCTGGGGGCGGCCACCCCGACCGTGCTGCTGTGCAATCCCAACAACCCCACCGCCGACCGCCATCCCCGGGAGGCCCTGGTGGACGCCGCCGCCCAACTGAAGCGCCGGGGCGGCTGGCTGGTGGTGGACGAGGCCTTCGCCGACCCGGCGCCGGAGGACAGCGTGGCCGACCTGGCCGGCGGCCCGGACGCCCCCAACCTCATCGTCCTGCGCTCCCTGGGCAAGTTCTTCGGCCTGGCCGGCGCCCGGCTGGGCTTTGTCTTCGGGCTCCCCGACCTTCTCACTGCCCTGGCCGACAAACTGGGGCCGTGGGCGGTCTCCGGCCCGGCCCGGGAAGCCGGCCGCCTCGCCCTGGCCGACACCGCCTGGCAGGCGGAAACCCGCGCCCGCCTGGCGGCGGACAGCCGGCGCCTGACGGAACTCCTCGCCCCCCTGGGCACCGTCGCCGCCACCCCGCTCTTCGCCGCCCTCACCACCGACAAGGCCAAGGCCCTGGCCGGCTTCCTCGCCCGCCGGGGCGTCCTGGTGCGGGCCTTCGACCTCCAGCCCCTGCTGCGCTTCGGCCTGCCCGGCAGCGAGGCCGGCTGGCAGCGCCTCACCGCCGTCCTCGACGAATGGAACAACCGATGAAATCCCTCCTCTCCCGCCTCGGCGCCCTGGCCGCTGCCCTGCTCCTGGCCCCGGCCGCCCTGGCCGACATCATCGTCCGGGACGACACCGGCCAGGAGGTACGGCTGAAGGAGCCGGCCCGACGCATCGTCAGCCTCGCCCCCCATGTCACCGAGAGTCTCTACGCCGCCGGGGCCGGGGACCGGCTGGTGGCCACGGTGGACTACAGCGACTACCCGGACGCCGCCCGGCGCCTGCCCCGGGTCGGCGGCTATTCCCGCATCGATCTGGAAGCCGTCACCGCCCTGCGGCCGGACCTGGTCATCACCTGGCAGAGCGGCAACCCGCCGGCCCAGGTGGACAAGCTGCGGGCCCTGGGCCTGCCGGTCTTCGTCACCCAGCCCAACCAGATGGAGGACGTGGCCAGCCTTCTGGAGCGCTTCGGCCGGCTGACGGGCAGCGAGGCCGCCGCCCAGTCCGCCGCCCGCCATTTCAGCTCCCGCCTCGCCAGCCTGCGCCAGGCCAATGCCGGCAAGCCGACGGTGCGGGTCTTCTACCAGGTGTGGAAGAACCCCCTCACCACCGTCGGCGGCCCCCAGATCATCTCCAGCGCCATCCGCCTGTGCGGCGGCGAGAACGTCTTCGGCAACCTGCAGCAGATGGCGCCCAACGTCAGCCTGGAGGCGGTGCTCCAGGCCGACCCGGAAGTCATCGTCGCCACCGGCATGGGGGACGCGGCGCCGGAATGGCTGGACGATTGGAGGAAGTGGCCCAGGCTCACCGCCGTCAAGCGCGGCAACCTCTTCCACATCAACCCGGACATCATGCAGCGCCATACCCCCCGCATCCTGGACGGCACCGAGCGGCTGTGCGCCGCCCTCGACCAGGCCCGCAGCCGGAGGCCGAAATGAGCCGCCTGCCCGAACGCATCGTCTGCCTGACCAGCGAGACCGTCGAAGTGCTCTACGCCCTCGGCGAGGAGGAGCGCATCGTCGGCATCAGCGGCTACACCACCCGCCCGCCCAGGGCCCGCAAGGAGAAGTCAAAGGTCTTCGCCTTCACCAGCGGCGACAGGGACAAGATCCTGGCGGTGAATCCCGACCTGGTGCTGACCTTCTCCGATCTCCAGGCCGACATCTCCGCCGACCTCGTCCGCGCCGGCGTCGCCGTCCATGCCTTCAACCAGCGGGATGTGGAAGGCATCCTGGCCATGGTGGAAACCGTCGGCCGCCTGGTGGGGGCCGAGGCCCGCGCCCGGGACTTGGTGACGCAGCTGGAAGGCGTCATTGCCGACGCCCGGGCCGTCGCCGCCGAGCGCCTGGCCCGTCGCGGCCGGCCGCCCCGGGTCTATTTCGAGGAGTGGGACGAACCCCAGATCTGCGGTATCCGCTGGGTCTCGGAGCTGATCGGCATCGCCGGCGGCGAGGACATCTTCGCCGAACGCTCCCGCTCCCCCCTGGCCCGGGACCGCATCCTGGCCGATCCCCTGGAGGTGGTGCGCGCCGCCCCGGACATCATCATCGGCTCCTGGTGCGGCAAGCATTTCCGGCCGGAGAAGGTGGCGGCCCGGCCGGGCTGGCAGGACATCCCGGCGGTGCGGGACGGCCGCGTGCACGAGATCAAGTCGGCGGTCATCCTGACCCCGGGGCCGGCGGCCATCGCCGAGGGCCTGCCCCAATTGCTGCAGCTCTTTGATCTATGAGAAGAAACCACACGTAGGGCACGGCTATAATCGGCCGCCGATATCACCCAGGAGAGCCTTGCCATGAAGCGTTTCGCCGCCGTCGTTATCGTTCTCGGACTCACCCAGGCCGCCCTCGCCGCCGATCCTGCCGCCAACGCCGAAGGCATGGCCGCCGTCGAGGAACTGGGCCGCATCAATGGAACCGCCCTGGCCTGTGCCCAGCCCGCCGTGGTCAGCCGGGCCCGCAATGCGGTCATGACCGGCGCCCCAAAGGCGCGCCACTACGGCGAGGCCTTCGAGGCCGCCACCAATGCCGCCTTCCTGGCCCAGGGCAAGGGCACCGAATGCCCCGACGGCGCCGTCTTCAGCCGCCGGCTGGAAACCGCCGAGAAGCAGCTGCAGACCGCCTTCGCCGCCCGCTGATGCGCGCCCTGGCCATCCTCGCCGCCGCCTGCTGCCTGGCCGCTCCGGCCCTGGCGGCGGACAGCGCCCCCGATCCGGCCGAGGCCGAGGAAGCAGTCGGCATCAACCCCCGCTACCTGCTCATGGATCCCCAGGGCCGGGCCGTCACCAGCGAGGATTTCCGGGGCCGCTTCCAGCTCATCGCCTTCGGCTACACCTTCTGCCCCGACGTCTGCCCCACCACCCTGGTGGAAATGGCCGACATCCTCAAGCAGCTGGGCGAGCGGGCCGACCGGCTCCAGCCCATTTTCATCACCGTAGACCCGGAGCGGGACACCGGGGCGGTGCTGAAGATCTACACGGAATTCTTCCATCCCCGCATCCTCGGCCTCACCGGCTCGCCGGCCCTGGTCAAGCGGGCCGCCGACAATTTCAAGATCCGCTACGCCAAGGTCCGGGAGCCGGGCGCCCCGCCCGACCGCTACAGCATGGACCACTCGGCCGGCATGGTGCTCCTCGGCCCGGACGGGAGCTTCCTCAAGAAATTCGCTTACGCCACGTCGGTAGCGGACATGGCGGCGGAGATCGATACCGCCCTGGCCGCCTACGGCCGGCCGCGCTGACCCCGGCGCCTACTCCTTGTTGACCAGCCGGGCGATGGCGTAGGGGAAGAGCCCCGAGCCGATGAGGGCGACGGCGGAGACGATGAAGGCCAGCCCGGCCATGGGATCTTCCAGGACCGGGTGGAGCAGCACCCCGAAGCCCGCCAGGCTGATGACGCCCGGCACCGCCACGATGATGCCGAGGACGACCAGGACGACGAAGCTGACGGGATAGCGGCGCATGGGATCAGGTCAGGAACAGGCCGGCGGCAGCGGCCGGGCAGGACGGGAAATAGAGGTGGAGATAGGAGGCCGTCAGGCGCCCGCGGCGATAGACGGCTTCCCCCGGCGCCGGGCCGCCCCCCTGCTGCCGGGAGGCCCGCAGCGCCGGGGCGAGTGTAGTCTCGCACAGGGAGTAATGGAAGGTATGGGCTCCCAGCCGGCCTTCCGGCAGTTCCAGGGACTGCAGGCCGAGGGCCGCCAGGCGGGTCTGCATGCGGGTGAGGCCGGGCAGCAGCCCGAAGGCGGGCCGGGCTACGCCGTCGATCCCCACCAGGGTCTCGAAGCAGGCCATCATGCCGCCGCATTCCGCCAGCAGGGGCTTGCCCTCCGCCACGTGCACCGCCAGGGCGGCGGCCATGGCGGCATTGGCCCCGATGGCATCAAGGTGCAGCTCGGGATAGCCCCCCGGCAGCCAGACGGCGTCGCAGGGCGGCAGGGCGGCATCGGCCAGGGGCGAAAAGAAAGCCAGACGGGCCCCCAGGGCCTCCAGGCATTCCAGGTTGGCCGGGTAGATGAAGCAGAAGGCGGCGTCCCGGCCGACGGCGATGGTCTTGCCGGCCAGGAGCGGAGAAAGCGGCGGCGCGTCGGCATCGGCGAAAGCCACGGGCGGCGGCAAGGCGGCGGCCGGCGTGGCGGCCAGGGCGTCGGCCATGGCGTCGAGGCGCGCCAGGAGCCCCTCGATCTCGCCGGCCGGCAGCAGGCCCAGGTGGCGCTCCGGCAGGGCGGCGTCGGCGTCCCGGGGCAGGTGGCCGTACCAGGCGATGTCGTCGGGCACGGTGTCGCGGCAGAGCCGGGCGTGGTAGTCGCTGCCCACCCGGTTGGCCAGCACGGCGCTGATGGGCGCCCCCTCCCGGTAATGCTTGAGGCCCCAGGCGACGGCGCCGAAACAGCCGGCCATGGCCTCGGCATCCACCACCAGCAGGACCGGCAGGCCGAGGCGGCGGGCGAGTTCGGCTGCCGAGGGCTCGCCATCGTGGAGCCCCATCACCCCTTCCACCAGGATGAGGTCGTTGTCCCGGGCGGCCCGGGCCAGGCGCCAGCGGGCGTCGGCCTCGCCGCCCATGCGGAAGTCGATGTTGTCGCAGGGCTGGCCGGAGGCGACCTGGTGGATCTGGGGATCGAGGAAGTCCGGGCCGCACTTGAACACTTTCACCCGCCGGTCCTGGCGGGCGTGAAGGCGGGCCAGGGCGGCGACCACCGAGGTCTTGCCCTGGCCGGAGGCGGGGGCGGCAACCAGGAGGGCGGGGCAGGCGGCGGCCATGGCCTTCAGTATTCCAGCCCGGGCATGGCCTTCACCCCGGCCTGGAAGGCGTGCTTGACCATGGCGATCTCGCTCACGGTGTCGGCGGCCTCGACCAGGGCGGGCGGGGCGCCGCGGCCGGTGACGATGACATGCTGCAGGGCCGGGCGGGACTTCAAGGCGGCCAGCACCGGCTCCAGATCGACCCAGCCGAACTTGAGGGGATAGGTGAATTCGTCCAGGACCACCAGGCCGACGGCCGGGTCGGCGAGGTGGCGGCGGGCCACCTCCCAGGCGGCCCGGGCGGCGGCGGCGTCGCGCTCCTTGTCCTGGGTTTCCCAGGTGAAGCCCTCGCCACCCACGTGCCAGGAGACTCCGGGCTGGGCGCGGAAGAAGGCCTCCTCGCCGGTGTCGCCGCGGCCCTTGATGAACTGGACCACCCCGACCTTGAGCCCGTGGCCCAGGGCCCGGGCCACCACGCCGAAGGCGGCGCTGGACTTGCCCTTGCCGCTGCCGGTGTTGACCACCAGTACGCCGCGCTCGGTTTCGGCGGCGGCGATGCTGCGGTCGATGACCGCCTTCTTCTTTTCCATGCGTTCCTGATAGTTCATTTTCACTCCGGAATGAAACAGCGGCGGCCGTCGGATTCGACCAGGCGCAGCCGGTAGCCGTAGAGGGCGGACAGGCGCTCGGCGGTGAGCATGTCGTCGGCGGCGCCCTCTTCGGTGCGCCCGTCGCCGTGGACGAGGAGGACCCGCTGGCAGTAGCGGTGGGCGAGGCCGGGGTCGTGGAGCACCATCACCACCCCGGCGCCGCAGTCCCGGGCGGCACCGGCGAATAGCTCGAGGACCGCCATCTGGTGGTTGAGATCGAGGTGGGACAGGGGCTCGTCCAGGAGGTAGAGCCGGGCGGCCTGGGCCAGCAGGGTGGCGATGGCCAGGCGCTGGCGCTCGCCGCCGGAGAGGGTCTGGACCTCGCGCTTTTCCATGCCCGCCAGCCCCACTGCCGCCAGGGCGCCCCGGGCGATGCGGGCGTCCTCGGCGCTTTCCCACTGCCAGCGCCCGAGGTGGGGATGGCGGCCGGTGAGGACGGTCTCCAGGACGCCGGAGGCGAAGGGGTCGGCCTGGACCTGCCCCAGCCAGGCCCGGCGCAGGGCGGCCTCCCGGGGGGAGAGGGCGGCATAGGGATCGCCCTCCAGCCGCACCTCTCCCCCCGCCGGAGCCCGCAGGCCGGCCAGGGTGGACAGGAGGGTGGATTTGCCGGCGCCGTTGCGGCCGAGGATGGCGAGGGATTCGCCGGCGGCGAGGCTGAAGTCCAGGCCTGCGATGACGGCCCGGCCGGCGATGTCCACCCGCAGGCCGCGGGCTTCGAGGAGGGGGGTGCTCATCGCGGCTGCCTCGACAGGAGGAAGAGGAAGACCGGCACGCCGATGAGGGCGGTGAGGACGCCCACCGGCAGCTGCTGGGGGGCGATCAGGGTGCGGGCCAGGGTGTCGGCCGAGACCAGCAGGGCGCCCCCGGCCAGGACCGAGGCCGGCAGCAGCAGGCGCTGGTCGTTGCCGGTGGCCAGCCGCACCAGATGAGGCACCACCAGGCCGACGAAGCCGATGGAACCGGCGGCGGTCACCGATGAGGCGGTGGCAAGGGAAGCAAGGAAATAGATGGCGTAGCGCAGCCGCCCCACCGCCACCCCCTGGGCCTGGGCCTGCATGAGGCCCCGGGACAGGAGGTTGAGCTCCCGGGCGAAGGGCATGGCCAGCGCCAGGGCCGCGGCCAGGGCCAGCACCGGCGGCCACCAGTCGTTCACCTGGCCGAGGTCGCCCATGAGCCAGAAGAGCATCCCCCGGAGCTTTGCTTCCGGCGCGATGGAAAGCATGAGGGCCACCAGGGCGCCGCAGCCGGCGGCGACGATGACGCCGGTCAAGAGCAGCCGGGTCTGGGTCCAGCTGCCGTCGCCGTGGGCCAGGCCGAAGACCAGGACGGTCGCCGCCATGGCGCCGGTCAGGGCGAAGAGGTCGGTGCCCAGGCCGGAGAGGCCGACCAGGATGGCGAACAGCGCCCCCACCCCGGCGCCGCCGGAAATGCCGAGGACGTAGGGGTCGGCCAGTGGGTTGCGCAGCAGCACCTGCATGAGGGCGCCGGCCAGGGCGAGCAGTCCGCCGCAGGCGAAGCCGGCCAGGGCCCGGGGCAGGCGCAGCTGCAGGACCACCTCCATTCCCGGCACGTCCTGCCCGAGGAGGGCGGCGAGGACGTCGCCACCCGCCACGCTGACGCTGCCCGCCGCCAGGGCCGCCCAGAAGCTGGCCAGAGCCAGGAGGCAGAGGCCGATGAGGATGAGGAGGGCGCGGCGGCGAGAGGGCATGCGGCTCTTAATAGTCCAGTTTGGCGGAAACGAAGACGCTACGCGCATCCGCCGGATAGTAGGAACCGCTGTAGCCGAGCGGCGCGTACTTGGTGTCGGTGAGGTTGGTTACCCGCAGGCCCAGGGTCCACGGCTTGAGGTTCCAGGTTGCCTGGTAGTCCACGGTGTTGTAGCCGGCGAGCTTGCTCCGGGTGTTGGTGAAATCGGAGCCGAAGTACCGGTCCCCGACGTTCTGCACCACCACGGCATGGACACCATTGCGCCCGCCGTCCCACTGCACGGTCAGCGATTCCTTGTGGCGCGGCACCAGGGGAACCGTCTTGCCGTCGTAGCGGCCTTCCGTGAACTTCGCGTCCACGTAGGTCAGAGCCAGTCGCACCATCCATGCCTGGCCGGGACGCCACACGGTTTCGGATTCGGCCCCCTGACGCCGCAGGGGGTCGAGGTTCGCGTTGCGGCCGTTGGCGGCGATGTAGCCGATCTCGTTGTCGTTGTCCTGGCGGAAGAGGGCGAAGCGCTCGGTCCAGGCCCCGCCTTGCCACACGGCACCCACTTCGCGCTGATGTCCGGTCTGCGGCTTCAGGGCGCCGTTGAAGACGGTGGTGCAGGGGAAGGCGGCACAATTGTAGGCGAACAGTTCATCGGTATTGGGCAGGCGGAAGTCGCGCGCCAGCTTGGCGTAAATCCGCCGTCCGGCCGAGAAGCGGTAGCCTCCCCCCAGTTCCCAGGCGGTCAGGCTGTCGCTGGCCTTGTCGCTGAGGGCCGCGCCCTGGTCGGCCACTTTTTCCTCGAAATGCTGCCGGCGCACGGCCACCGTGCTGTCGAAACCGTTCTGCCAGACGGTCTGGTTCTGTCCATAGACTCCGGCATTGGCGAGGCTACCGCGCTGCCGGTTCAGGCGTGCGCGGGTGGTGTAGTTCAGGGAGTCGCTGGTCACCTCACCGTCGAAATAATCGAAGCCCAGCACCGTATCGCTCGACAGGGCGCCCGCCGCGCCGTGGGACCATTTGAGGCGCGGCGAGAATGCCTGGGTGGTGCCGTAGGCGCGATTGCGGTAGGCCCAGTCGGGGTTGCGGGACTCCCTGTCGTCGCTGGCGAAGCTGCCATCCACCTCGAGACGCAACTGCGGACCGATTTCCAGGCTGCCACCGGGGCGCAGACGATAGCCGTCGCGGGTCAGTCGATAGTGGGGAGTGGTCGCCTGTTTGGGATCCCGGTCGAATTGCGCACGGCTCAGGGAACTCGGGAGGCCGTAATCCTCGTAGTAGCCGGCCACGTCAATGAACAGCTCGCCGTGGTCGAAGCGGCGGGCGCCGCGCCCGCTCACCGAGTCGCGCTGGGCGTCGCTGTTGTCCCTATAGCCGTCCGTACGGGAGGCATTGGCGAACAGATTACCGTACCAGCCGTCCTTGCCGCCGGCAACATGGGCATCCAGGGACCCGTAGCCGAAGCTGCCGGCTTCGATGCGACCACCGGCCCGCGGCTTGTCGGACTTGTCGGTGATGATGTTTATGACCCCGGCGCTAGCTCGGTCGCCATACAAGGCCGAGGCGCTGCCGCGCATGATCTCGATCTGGCGCACGGCCGCGAGAGGCACTGTCTCCCACTTCACCGCCGCCATGTTCACCGGATTCAGACGCTGGCCGTCCAGGAGGACCAGGACATTGCTGCCTGCCGCATCTCCGATCCCCCGGATATCCACAGTCGCATCGATGCCCATGCTGCCGTACAGGGGACGGACGTCCACGCCGGCGTAAGACTTGAGCAGGTCGGGAATGGTTTGCGCGGGACTGCGCTCGATTTCTTCCCGGGTAATGATCGAGACATTGGCCGGCAGGGCTGGCTCGGCTTCAGCAAAACGCGATGCCGTCACCACGACGACAGGCGCCTCGCCGCCAACGGTCTGAGAAAAGGCTCCGGAGGCCGCGGCAAGCATCAACGCTGCCGCAGCGGGCTTCAACATTGGATTCATTATTCCCCCTGTCCGGCAGGCGTCCCCGCATGCCGGAGGTATCGTTTGATTCGAAACGCCGGGGGAAGAGGCAGAAAGCAGGTCGGAAAACCAGCACCGCAGCCCCGCGGCACTTCAGCTTGGCGTGCAAGGCCGGTATCCGGGCTCGCAAGTCTTGACGCACCGCCTTCCCGGGCCGAGGACCCAGTGGCATCGTGGTGCGCCCGCACTTGCTTACCGTTGCGGGGGCAGCAGCGGCATTGCTTCCCTGGAGGAGCGCACCGCTTTCCCGTTTAACCGCGGCTGGAGAAACCGTCCGCGGCACCTGACACGGCCGGCATTGTACTACGGGCCCGGCCGGCACGCACCGCAAATACCGTTTCGATTTCGATAAATTACTTTGAGAACACGACCTTAGTCCTTGACCGCATTTCATTTATCCCTCTATAGTTCAAGCCATGGATACGGAACTTGAAGCACTGGAAACCAAGGTTGAGCAGGTCGTCGCCCTGGTCCAACAGCTGCGCGCCGAGAACGAGGCGCTGCGCAGCCAGATCGCCGCCGCCGAGGCTGAACGCGAGCAACTGCGGCAGAACATGACCGCGGCCCGGGAGCGGCTGGAAGGGCTGCTGGAAAAACTCCCTGAAGAAGCCTGATAAATGAGTGCCGAACCGACTTTTCTCGACGTGAAGATCATGGGCCGCGAATACCGGGTGGCCTGCGCCCCCGAGGAGCGCGATGCCCTCCTGGCCGCCGTCGCCCTGGTGGACGGCAAGATGCGCGAGATCGCGCAACGCACCCGCAACACCGTCGCCGAGCGGGTCGCCGTCATGGCCGCCCTCAACATCGCCCACGACCACCTGGCCGTCGACAAGGGCGACAGGACGGGCAACGAGGGTGTTGCCAATGGCGATGCGAAGCGTAGAATCACCCACATGGAAACACGGCTCGACGCCGTGTTGGGGTCGCAGCAGCAACTGAGTCTCTAGGGACCGACCGCTACCCGACTCCGATCCACCGGTTGTCCCCTGCGGTGTTTGTCAAGGCCATATATTCCTTGAACCAATGCTTGCGAGGCATCGGCCGCCGACCAAATGGTCGCTGTTGTGAGCGCCTCTTGCCAGGAGCTCCTGATGCGACAGGGAAGCAGCCACTCTGAACTCCGGTTCAGGATGCCGGCCTAACGGCACAGGCGGGGGCCATTACCAAAAAGGCCTGGCAGCGCGAGCTGCCAGGCCTTTTCCTTTGGTGCTCCCCGAGGTTACTTCGCCTTGTTGGCCGCCCCCTGGTTCACCATGTACACCACCGCCGCCCGCACGTCGGCGTCGCTCAGGCTGGCGATGCCGGCCCGGGAAGGCATGGCGTTGTGGCCGCGGATGGCTGACTTCACCAGGTTCTCCACGCCGTCGTGGAGGCGCGGCTTCCAGGCCTCCATGTCGCCGATCCTGGGAGCGCCGTCCTTGCCCGTGCCGTGGCAATCCTGGCAACGCTCATGGACCAGCTGCTCGCCATTCTTGTTCTGGGGCGAGCTGTAGGGCTTGCTGGGATCAACGGCGCTGCCGCCGCTCACCATGTAGGCGATGGCGCGGCTGATTTCCAGGTCGGTGAGGGAACCCTGGCCACCGTGGGCGGGCATCTTGCGGATGCCGGCGATGGCGTGTTCGGTGAGCTTGTCCAGGCCCGCCGACGCCCGCTTGGACCAGTCGACCCGGTCGCCAATCTTCGGGGCCCCTTCCTTGCCGGCGGCGTGGCATTCGGCACAGACCGCCTCCACCACCTGCTTGCCGCCACGATCCGGGGTGGCGATGGCGGCGGCGCCGCCGGCGGCGCCCAGGAGGGCGACGGCAGCGGCCATGGAAATGAGCTTGCGTCCCGCTTGGTTATCCACCTTTTTCTCGTTCATAGTGACTTCCTTTTTCGAGTTATAGAGTGCACTGCCATGGCAAATATACACCCCACGACTATTAGGGGTATATGGCCGGATCATAGGGAGGAAAAATGGCGTACTGGCTGATGAAGTCCGAACCCGATGAGGTTTCCATCGACGATCTGGCCGCCCGTCCGGGGCAGCGGGTGCCCTGGTTCGGAGTGCGCAACTATCAGGCCCGCAATTTCATGCGGGATGCCATGGCCATCGGCGACCAGGCCTTCTTTTACCACTCCGGCTGCGCCGAGCCGGGGATCGCCGGCGTCTGCGAGATCTGCTCCGAGCCCTATCCCGATGCCACCCAGTTCGACCCCGCCAGCCCCTACTTCGACCCGAAGTCGTCCCCGGAGGCGCCCCGCTGGGTCTTGGTGGACCTCCGCCTGGTGCGGAAGACGCCCTTCGTCTCCCTGGCCGAACTGCGGCGCCACCCGGAACTTGCTAACATGCGCGTCCTCGCGCCCGGCAACCGGCTTTCGATCACCCCGGTGCAGGAGGGCGAATGGGCCTACGTAACCAATAAACTCATGGAATCGAAATGACGCTCTGGTGGCTGACCTATCCCCTGCTCGGCATTTTCGGCGGCTTCGTCGCCGGACTCTTCGGAGTGGGCGGCGGCCTCACCCTGGTGCCCTTCATGTTCATGCTGTTCTCGGCCCAGCATTTCGCGCCGGAACAGGTGATGCACCTGGCCCTGGGGACTTCCATGGCGACCATCGTGTTCACCTCCGTCTCCAGCATGCGGGCCCATCATCGGCACGGGGCGGTCAATTGGCACATCGTCCGCAGCCTGGCGCCGGGACTGGTGCTGGGAACCTTCGGCGGCTCCCTGGTGGCGGGCCTGGTGCCGACCCGGCCGATGACCGTCATCTTCGTGGTCATCGTCTACTACGCTGCCCTGCAGATGATCATGGACTTCAAGCCCAAGCCCCATCGCCAGCTGCCGGGGCCGGTCGGGCTCTTCCTGACGGGGGGCGTCATCGGCATCGTCTCCAGCCTGGTGGCGGCAGGGGGCGGCTTCCTTTCCATCCCCTTCATGGTGTTCTGCAACGTCGCCATCCACGGCGCCGTCGGCACCTCGGCCGCCCTCGGCTTCCCCATCGCCCTGGCCGGGGCCATCGGCTACATCGTCTCCGGCTGGAACGACAGCGGACTGCCGCCCTACACCCTGGGCTACGTTTACCTGCCGGCCTTTTTCGGCATCGTCACCATGAGCATGCTGGTCGCTCCCTTCGGCGCCAAGCTGGCCCACCGCCTGCCGGTCAAGAAACTGAAGCGGGCCTTCGGCGTCTTCCTCGCCCTCCTGGCCACCAAGATGCTGTTCAGCCTGCTAGGCTGACCTTCTCCCCGCCGGCGTTGAGCTGGCGCATGGTCGCCACCAGGTCGGCGAAGCGCTCCCCCTGCACCACCACGTGGGAGCGCAGGCGGCTGGCCGCCAGGTCGCCGTCCCCGGCCAGGATGGCGTCCACTATTCCCGCATGCTCGGAAAAGGAAGTGTTCATGCGGTTGCGCACCCGCAGCTGCAGGCGGCGGTAAGGCCGCAGCCGGCGGTGCAGGGCGGTGGCCTGCTCGGCCAGGAAACCGTTGTGGCTGGCCTCGTAGATGCGCTGGTGGAAGACTTCGTTGAGCTGGTAGTAGGTGGCCGGGTCGTCGGCGTCCCGGGCGGCCTCGCAGGCCCGGTGGGCCTCCTGCAGCTGCAGTTGCTCCATTGGGGTGATGCGGCGGGCGGCCAGGCGGCCGCACATGGCTTCCATCTCGGCCATCACCTCGAACATCTCGCAGATACGGTCGGGCCCCACCTCGGGCACCGTCGCCCCGCGCCGCGGGCGGATATCCACCAGTCCCGCCGACGCCAATTGGATCAGCGCTTCCCGCACCGGGGTGCGGGAAACGCCGAAGGCAGTCGCCAATTCCTGTTCGTCGAGGCGGGTCCCGGGGCGATAGACGCCGGTGACGATGCGTTCCTCGATCAGTTCACCGAGCTGTTCCGAGCGGCGGGTAGGGGTTGGTGTATCCATGGCTATATCCTCACTGTGACCCTACTATACAAAACGCTTGACATTGTGTCCATGACAGCTAATCTTGTATACAAGAAATCGATTTACGGACACAAAGCAACTGCCCCTGTATCAGGGGGCAATCAGAAAAAGCAGTTCCCGCAGTCCTTTCAGGCACTTTCCGATAAACATGGAGGAGACACCATGAACGAAACCCGACGCCAGATCCTGCGCGGCCTCGCAGCCGCTCCCGCCCTCGCCATCGCTCCCGGCCTGTTGCAGGCCCAGACCGCCGGCGAACTGAAAATCTCCCACCAATTCCCCGGCGGCTCCGCCACCGAGGGAGATTTCCGGGACCGCCTCTGCCGCCGTTTCGGCGCCGAGCTGACCAAGCGCACCAACGGCGCCCTCAAGGCCACGGTGTACCCCGGCTCCTCCCTGATGAAGACTAACGCCCAGTTCAGCTCCATGCGCAAGGGCGCCCTGGACATGAGCCTGGTCCCCCTGTCCTACGCCGGCGGCGAAGTACCCGAGACCAACATCGGCCTCATGCCCGGCATCGTCACCTCCTATGAGCAGGCAGTCAGCTGGAAGAAGGCGGAAGTGGGCAAGGCTCTCGCCAACATCCTGGCCGACAAAGGCATCTACATAGTGAGCTGGATCTGGCAGGCGGGCGGCGTCGCCAGCCGCACCAAGCCCATCATCGAGCCGGAAGACTCCAAGGGCCTCAAGGTCCGCGGCGGCAGCCGGGAAATGGACATGGTCCTGAAGGCCGCCGGCGCCGCCGTGCTGTCGCTGCCCTCCAACGAAATCTACGCCGCCATGCAGACCGGCGCCCTCGACGCCGCCATGACCTCCTCCACCAGCCTCATCTCCTTCCGCCTGGAAGAAGTGGCCAAGGCGCTGACCACCGGCCGGGGCAAGACCTATTGGTTCATGTTCGAGCCCCTGCTCATCTCCCGCGCCGTCTTCGACCGCCTGCCCAAGGCCCAACAGGACGCCATCATGGCCGTCGGCGCCGAGATGGAACAGTTCGCCCTCGACGGCGCCAAGGCCGACGACCAGCTGGTGGCCAGCGTGTACCAGAAGGCCGGCGGCAAGGCCTACGACCTCTCCGACGCCACCGTCAAGAAATGGCAGGCCATCGCCCGCGACACCGCCTGGAAGGATTTCGCCGGCAAGAACGAGAGCTGCGCCCGCATCATGAAACTGGCGGAGCAGACCCTATGAGCCACGGCTTCGAACTGGAGGGCGCCGTCCCGGTGCCCGAAATCCAGGCGGCCGGGGTGGTGGGAGCCATCAACCGCGTCATGACGCGGTTGAACCAGGCGATCATGTTCCTCTCCTCCGGCGCCCTGCTGGCGGCCTCCCTGATCCTGTGCAGCAGCGTCTTCCTGCGCTACTTCCTGAAGATCCCCACCGACTGGCAGGACGAGATGTCCGTCTTCCTGCTGGTGGGGGCCACCTTCATGTGCGCCGCCTACGTCCAGTCCCAGCGGGGCCACATCGGCATCGAGGCCCTGGCGGGCCTCCTGCCGCCCTGGGCCAACCGCATCCGGCTGATGTTCTGCGATCTCGCTTCCTGCCTGTTCTGCAGCTTCTTCGCCTGGAAGTCCTGGACCCTGCTCCACGAAGCCTGGGTCGATGGCCAGACCACCTCCTCGGCCTGGGCCCCGCCCCTGTGGATTCCCTACAGCTTCATGGCCGTCGGCATGACCCTGCTCTCACTGCAGATCCTGCTGCAACTCGCCGCCAGTCTCTCTTCCAAGGACTAACCATGACCGCCACCACCATCGGCACCCTGTACGGAATCGGGACGCTGGTGGTGATGTTCTCGGGCATTCCCATCGCCTTTGCCCTGGGCATCATCGCCGTCGTCTTCATGCTCCTGTTCATGCCGGGAGCCGCCACCGACACCATCACCCAGAACGTCTTCGAGGAGATGGCCAACATCACCCTGCTGTCCATTCCCCTCTTCATCCTGAAGGGCGCCGCCATCGGCCGCTCCCGGGCCGGCGCCGACCTCTACCTGGCCATCCACGCCTGGCTGCACAAGGTGCCGGGGGGCCTGGGCATCGCCAACGTCTTCGCCTGCGCCCTCTTCGCCGCCATGGCCGGCTCCAGCCCGGCCACCTGCTCCGCCATCGGCGGCGCCGGCATCCCGGAGATGCGCTCCCGGGGCTATTCCCCCAGCTTCGCGGCCGGCATCATCGCCGCCGGCGGCACCCTGGGCATCCTGCTGCCCCCGTCCATCACCATGATCCTGTTCGCGGTGGCGGCGGAGCAGTCCCTGGGACGCCTCTTCCTCGCCGGCATCGGCCCCGGCCTGCTGCTGGTCTGCCTGTTCGCCGGCTACGCCGCCTTCCGCTACAAGCAGGAATACAACGCCGCCCTCGACGTCTGGCACTCCGGCGGCCCCAAGTCGGCCTACCTGGACGAGATGCGCCTGACCCGGGCCGACAAGACCCGCATGCTGCCCCGGGTGGTCCCCTTCCTGGTGCTCCTGATCGGCGTCATGGTCGCCCTCTACGGCGGCTACGCCACCCCGTCGGAGACCGCCGGCCTGGGCGGCATCCTGGCCCTGGCCCTGATCGCCGGCATCTACGGCGTCTGGCGCCCGACCCAGCTGAAGCCCATCCTCCACAGCACCCTCAAGGAGTCCACCATGCTGATGTTCATCATCGGCATGTCGCTGCTCTACTCCTACGTGATGAGCTACCTGCACATCAGCCAGTCGGCGGCGGAATGGATCGTCGCCATGCACCTCTCCAAGTGGGTGCTGCTGGCGGCCATCCTGGTGTTCGTGATTGTCCTCGGCTTCTTCCTGCCGCCGGTGTCCATCATCCTGATGACCGCCCCCATCATCCTGCCGCCCCTCAAGGACGCCGGCTTCGACCTCATCTGGTTCGGCATCGTCATGACCGTGGTGATGGAAATGGGCCTCATCCACCCGCCGGTGGGCCTCAACATCTTCGTCATCAAGAATGTGGCGCCGGACATCCCCCTCAAGGACATCGTCTGGGGCGTGATGCCCTTCGTCGCCCTCATGTTCCTGGCCGTCGTCCTGCTCTGCGTCTTCCCGGGCATCGCCACCTGGCTGCCGGACATGGTCATGGGCGCCACCACCTGAGGACCACTGAACCATGAACGCACCCGCCCCCCGCGCCTGGGACACCCAGCGCCAGAGCCGTCGCCGCCGCCTGGAAAGGGCTGCGAGCCAGGGCCTCGAACGCCGGGTCCCCGCCGAGCGCATCATCGATCTCCTGGAAGCCGTCATCGAGCCGGGCGACCGGGTCTGCCTGGAAGGCAACAACCAGAAGCAGGCCGATTTTCTGGCCGAATCCCTGGCCGACTGCAATCCGGAGCGCATCCACGACCTCAGCATGGTTCAATCGGTGCTGGCCCTGGCCAGCCACGTTGACCTTTTCGAGCGCGGCCTCGCCCGCCGCCTCGACTTTTCCTTCTCCGGCCCCCAGGGCTCCCGGCTGGCCCGCCTGGTCCAGGACCGGCGCATCGAAATCGGCGCCATCCACACCTACCTGGAGCTGTTCGGCCGCTACTTCGTCGACCTCACCCCCAACATCGCCCTCATCGCCGCCCACTCGGCGGATGCGGCCGGCAACCTCTACACCGGCCCCAACACCGAGGACACCCCGGTCATCGCCGAGGCCACCGCCTTCAAGAGCGGCATCGTCATCGCCCAGGTGAACGAGCTGGTGGATGCCGTGCCCCGGGTGGACGTGCCGGCCGACTGGGTGGACTTCTATGTCGTGGCGCCCCGGCCCAACTACATCGAGCCCCTGTTCACCCGCGACCCGGCCCAGATCACCGAGGTCCAGGTGCTGATGGCGATGATGGCCATCAAGGGCATCTACGCCGAGTACGGGGTCAAGCGCCTCAACCACGGCATCGGCTTCGACACCGCCGCCATCGAGCTCCTGCTCCCGACCTACGCCACCGAGCTGGGCCTCAAGGGCAAGATCTGCACCCACTGGGCCCTGAACCCGCACCCGACCCTGATCCCGGCCATCGAGTCGGGCTGCGTCGAATCCATCCACAGCTTCGGCTCCGAGGTGGGGATGGAGAACTACATCGCCGCCCGGCCCGACGTCTTCTTCACCGGCGCCGACGGCAGCATGCGCTCCAACCGGGCCTTCAGCCAGACCGCCGGCCTCTACGCCTGCGATATGTTCATCGGCTCCACCCTGCAGATGGACCTGGCGGGCAACAGCTCCACCGCCACCCTGGGCCGCATCACCGGCTTCGGCGGCGCCCCCAACATGGGCTCCGATCCCCACGGCCGGCGCCATCCCAGCCCGGCCTGGCTCAAGGCCGGCCGGGAGGCCGGCGGCGACGGCGCCATCCGGGGCCGCAAGCTGGTGGTGCAGATGGTCGAGACCTTCCGGGAACACATGGCGCCGGTCTTCGTCGAGGAGCTGGACGCCTGGAAGCTGAAGGAAAGCATGGGCATGGACCTGCCCCCCATCATGATCTACGGCGACGACGTCAGCCACATCGTCACCGAGGAGGGCATCGCCAACCTCCTGCTCTGCCGCACGCCGGAGGAGCGGGAGCAGGCCATCCGGGGCGTCGCCGGCTTCACGCCGGTGGGCATGGCCCGGGACCGCCGGCAGGTGGAGAACCTGCGGGACCGGGGCATCATCCGCCGTCCCGAGGACCTGGGCATCGATCCCCGCCAGGCCAGCCGCGACCTCCTCGCCGCCCGCTCCGTCAAGGACCTGGTGCGCTGGTCCGGCGGCCTCTATGCGCCCCCGGCGCGCTTCCGCAACTGGTGAGCCCCATGGAAACCCTCGAATTCATTTTCGACTCCGATCCCGCCCTGCACCCCGCCCAGCCGGCCGCCCTGTGCGGCGTGGTCGGCTCCGGCAACCTGGAAATCCTGGTCCAGCCAGGGGAGGACGCCGGGCTGTGCACCGTCCGGGTGAAGACCTCGGCCCGGGGCTTCGGCACCACCTGGCAGGCCGTCCTCGGCGCCTTCGCCGCCACCCACGCAGCCGGCGGCACCCGCATCGACATCAACGACATGGGGGCCACCCCGGCCGTCGTCACCCTGCGCCTCGGCCAGGCCCTCAGCGAATACCACCAGGGAGGTGCGCGATGAACGCCTTGCTGTCCCGCCGCCGCAGCTACTTCGAGGCCACCGCCCGGGCCCGGGTGGCCGGCCTCCTCGACCCCGGCAGCTTCGCCGAATTCCTGCCCCCCGCCGAGTCGGCGCCCAGCCCCCACCTGGCCAACCTCGACCTCCCCGGCGCCTTCGACGACGGCGTCGTGGTCGGCGGCGGCCGCCTGGCCGGCGCCCCGGTCCTGGTCGCCGCCCAGGAAGGCCAGTTCATGGGCGGTGCCGTTGGGGAAATCCACGGCGCCAAGATCGTCGGCCTGCTGCGCCGGGCGGTGCGGGAGAAGCCCGCCGCCGTGCTGCTGCTGGTGGATTCCGGCGGCGTCCGCCTGCACGAGGCCAACGCCGGCCTCATCGCCATTTCGGAAATCATGCGGGCCGTCCTCGACGCCCGGGCCGCCGGCGTGCCGGTGCTGGCCCTGGTGGGCGGCAGCTGCGGCGCCTTCGGCGGCATGGGCATCGTCACCCGGCTGTGCTCCGGGGTGGTGATGTCCGAGGAGGGCCGCCTGTCCCTGTCCGGCCCGGAGGTCATCGAGACGGTGGCCGGGGTCGAGGAATTCGACTCCAGGGACCGGGCCCTCGTCTGGCGGGTCACCGGCGGCAAGCACCGCTACCTGACCGGGGACTGCGCCGACCTGGTGGAGGACGACATCGCCGCCTTCCGCCAGGGGGCCACCGACTTCCTGGCCAAGTGGCGGGAGCCCGCCCCGGACCTTACCCGCCTGCGGGCCGACCAGGTGCGCCTGGAAACCCGCCTCACCCGCTTCGCCCGGCACCGGGACGGGCTGGACGTGTGGGCCGAACTGGGCATTCCCCGGCCGGAAGAGGTCCCGCTGCTCGACCGGGACACCCTGGTCGCCCTGAAAGAAGGATTGCCGGCATGAACATCGATTCCATCCTCGACGCCCTCTTCCCCCGGGGCCACGCCGTCACCGTCGCCGACCAGGTGATCGCCGGCGAGGCCACCACCGCGGCCGGCACGGTGACGGTGCTCGGCACCACCGACGCCGCCGCCATCGACCACCGCATCGCCCTGACCCTGGCCCGGCGGGTCATCGACACGGCGGAGCTGCACCCCGGCCGCCCCATCGTCTTCCTGGTGGACACCAGCGGCCAAGCCCTCTCCCGCCAGCAGGAGCTGCTCGGCCTGAACGGCAGCCTGGCCCACCTGGCCCAGTGCGTGGACGCGGCCCGCCGCCGCGGCCATCCCATCCTCAGCCTGGTTACCGCCAACGCGGTGAGCGGCGGCTTCCTCTCCTTCGGCCTCATGGCCGACCGGGTCTATGCCCTGGCCGACGCCCAGGTGCGGGTCATGGATCTCAAGGCCATGGCCCGGGTCACCAAGATCGACCACGAGCGCCTGGTGGCGCTGGCGGCGAGCTCCCCCATCTTCGCCCCCGGCGCCGACAACTACCAGCGCATGGGCGCCATCGAGGCCATCTGGGATCGCCCCGACGCCGCCCGCCTGGACAGCGCCCTGGCCGAGCTGGCCGCTGCCCCCCGGGGCGAGGACCGGCGCATGGCCCTGGGCTGGGAACGGGGCGGCCGCAGTTTGGCCGCCGCCACCGCCGCGGCGGTGATGGCAGCCCCTCCGGCAGCGTGACGTCATGGTCCGCCACGACCTCGTCTTCCTCCAGCCGGACGCAGCCTTCCGCTTCGCCTGCGGCGCCGCCGACCCGGCCCTGGCGGCGGCGGTCCGGGAGTGGATCGAGGCCGGCCGGCCCCTGGTCGCCGCCCGTCAGCCGGCGGGGGGCAGCGAGGTGGTCCTGGGCCTCGCGCTTCCCCTCGCCAAAGCGCGGCGGCGGGTCGCCTGCCTGGTGGACCGGGGGGCCATCGCCCGGGTGGCGCCGCCCCTCGCCCCCCTGCGCTGCCTGTCCCGGCTGCCGGCCGACCAGGCCGAAATCCTCGCCGGTCTCGAAAAAAGCCTGGCTGCGGTCGGCGTCCGGGTGGGCGTCTACGGCTCCCTGGCCTGGGAAGCGCTGAGCGGGGAACCCTACCGGAACGGGGACTCTGACATCGATCTGGTCTGTGACGTCCATACCCTGGCCCAGTACCAAACCACCATCGAGTTCCTGGAAGCGGCCGCCGCCCGCCTCTCCTGCCGGCTGGACGGGGAAGTGCGCTTTCCCGACGGCAACGCCGTCGCCTGGCGGGAGTTGCTCGCCCACCCGGAGGGCATCGGGGCGGTGCTGGCCAAGGGGCCGGCCGAGGTCCGGCTGATGCCGGTGGCCGCCCTCCTCGACAGCCTGGTGCCGGAACTGCGCTATGCCTGACCGCCTGCTTCGGCTCCCCCTCGCGCCAGCAGCGCCGGCGGCCCACCAGGGCGTTGCGGCCAGCGCCATCGGCCGCCTGGCCGTCCGCAGCCTCTACCGTGAAGTCGCCCTGGCCCCCAAGCCGGGCCTGGTGAGCCCGGTGGATTCCGGCAGCCACGGCGACATGGATTTCCGCACCTTCCTGCGCAGCCTCTCCGCCCTGCGCTTCTATTTCCCGTCCATCGCCGCCTGGGGCGCCGGCGAGCCCGAATTCTCCGAACTGCAGCGCCTGGGCATCGCCGCCGAGGCCCGCATGCTGGCCGCCACCGGCGGCATCAACACCCACCGGGGCGCCATCTTCAACCTCGGGCTCCTGTGCGCCGCCGCCGGCGCCCTGGCCGCCGCCGGCACGCCGCTGTCGGCGACCGGCGCCTGCCGCCTGGTGCAGGAGCGCTGGGGTGCCGGCATCCTGGCCGGCCTCGCCCGTCCCGCCGCCGGCCCGTGCAGCCACGGCCTGGTGGTGGCGCGGCGCTACGGCAGCGGCGGCGCCCGCCAGGAGGCGGCAGACGGCTTTCCCGCCGCCCGGGAAATCGGCCTGCCCGCCTACAGGGCGGCCCTGGTGGCCGGCGCCAGCCACGACGAAGCCGCCGTTCAGGCCCTCTTCGCCCTCGTGGCCGAGGTGGAGGACACCAATCTCCTGTGGCGGGGCGGCCTCGACGGGCTGCGCTACGGCCAGCGGGCGGCCGCCGATTTCCTGGCGGCGGGCGGGGTCGAAAACCCCGACTGGCGGCCCCGGGCGGAAGCCGTGCATCGGGAATTCGTGCGCCGCCGGCTGAGCCCGGGGGGCAGCGCCGACCTTCTCGGCGTCACCCTATTCCTGGACGCCCTCGACAACACTCCGCCATGCGCCTAGCCCTCGTCTTCAGCGGCCAGGGCGGCCAGCGCCCGGAGCATCTTGCCCGGCTGCGCCGGGAAGCGCCCGCCGACCTGGCGCCGGCCCTGGCCCGCAGCCTGGGCGGCCTGTGGCAGGCCGACCCGGCCGACGGCGACGCCCTGGCCGCCAACGCCATCGCCCAGCCCCTCATTTTCGGCCTGCAGATGAGCCAGTGGGCCCGGCTGCGGCCCCTGCTGCCGCGCCCGGTCTGCGCCGCCGGCTATTCCCTGGGGGAGATGGCGGCGGCGGCCGCCGCCGGTGCCTTTCCCGCCCCCGCCGGAGTGGAGCTGTGCGCCGAACGGGCGGCCCTGATGGACGCCGCCACCCCGGGCCCGAGCGGCATGCTCGCCGTCCTCGGCCTTGAAGCGACGACCGTGGCCGACATCGCCGGCCGGGCCGGCCTTGCCGTCGCCATCCGCAACGGCCCCCGCCACCTGGTCCTGGCCGGGCCCGCCGACCGCCTGGATGGCGCCGAGGCCGAGGCCCTGGCCCGGGGCGCCAGCCGCACCGTCCGCCTGGCGGTGCGCACCCCTTCCCACACCGCCGTCCTCGCCGCCGCCGGGGAAGCCTTCGGCCGGCGTCTGGCCGAATGGCCGGACGGCCGCCTCGATTTCCCGGTGCTGAGCGCCATCGACGGGCTTCCGGCCCGCACCCGCGGCGCCGCCTTCGCCGCCCTCGCCCGCCAGATCGGCAGCGCCCTCGACTGGGAGGCCTGCATGGCGACCCTGGCCGAGATGCAGCCCGACGCCGTCCTCGAGATTGGCCCGGGCAACGCCCTCTGCCGCCTCCTGGCGGAACTGGCGCCGGATCTGCCGGCCCGGGCCTGCGACGATTTCCGCAGCCTGGAGGCGGCCGCCGCCTGGGTCCGTTCCCTGGAGCGCTGACATGGAACTGCTGCCCGCCTTCGGCTCCGGCCTCTCCCTGCCCGCCTTCGACGTAGCCCTGGCCTACCTGGCGACCGGCGCCCTGGCCGGATTCTTCGCCGGCCTCCTGGGAGTGGGGGGCGGCGTCATCGTGGTGCCGGTGCTGACCATGGTCTTCGGCTGGCAGGGGTTCCCGGCCGACGAGGTGCTGCACATGGCCCTCGGCACCTCCATGGCGGCCATCCTGTTCACCTCGGTCTCCAGCCTGCGGGCCCACCACGCCCACCAGGCGGTGCTGTGGCCGGTGGTGCGGGGCCTCGCCCCCACCATCCTGCTCGGCACCATCCTCGGCGCCCGCCTGGCCGCCAGCATCTCGTCCCGCTCCCTGTCCCTGTTCTTCGTGGCCTTCATGCTGTTCGTAG
Source organism: Rhodocyclaceae bacterium (assembly GCA_035255045.1). GTDB lineage: Bacteria > Pseudomonadota > Gammaproteobacteria > Burkholderiales > Rhodocyclaceae > JAGTRP01. The sequence continues at coordinate 22,963 of DATFAA010000025.1, forward strand.
CCGTCCAGATGTTCGCCGACCTGCGCCCCACCCCGGGGCGGGACCTGCCGGGCCGGGGCGGGCTGGGGGCGGCGGGGCTGGTGATCGGCGGGGTTGCCAGCCTGGCGGCCATGGGCGGCGGCGCCATGACGGTGCCCTTCCTGATCTGGTGCAACGTGCGGCCCCACCAGGCCATCGGCACGTCGGCGGCGGTGGGGTTGCCGGTGGCCTTCGGGGGCACCCTGGGCTATGTCATGCAGGGCTGGAGCCACCCCGGGCTGCCGACCCACAGCCTGGGCTTCATCTACCTGCCGGCCCTGGGGATCATCCTGGCGGCCAGCCTCCTGGCCGCCCCCCTCGGCGCCCGCACCGCCCACCGGCTGCCGGTGGCGGTGCTGAAGCGGACCTTCGCCGGGCTCCTCTTGGCGCTCTCGGCCAAGATGCTGTGGACGCTCTTCACCGCCCCTTGAACTGGGGCTTGCGCTTCTCCAGGAAGGCGGCGAGGCCCTCCCGGTAGTCCTCGGTTTCGAGGAAGGCGAAGGAGGCGGCCTTCTCGGCCTCGGTGAGGGGCTCGCCGCTGAGCAGGCGGCGTATCCACTGCTTGTGCCAGCTCGCCACCAGGGGGGCGCCGGCGGCAATGCGGCGGGCAGTGGCGTAGGCTTCGTCGGCCACCTGGGCATCCGCCACCACCCGGGTCACCAGGCCCTTGGCGGCCGCTTCGGCCGCCGTCAGGATGCGGCCTTCCAGCAGTATTTCCTTGACCACCGCCGGCCCGGCCAGGCGCAGCAGGCCTTCCATCTCCCCGGGATACATGGAAAAGCCGAGGCGGTTGATGGGGGCGCCAAAGCGGGCCGACTCGCCGCAGATGCGCAGGTCGCACTGGCCGGCGATCTCCAGGCCGCCGCCGATGCAGGCGCCCTGGATGAGGGCGACGGTCGGATGCGGGCAGTCGCCGATGGCGGCGAGGGCCTCCGCCACCTGGCCGTGGTAGTGGAGGGCCTGTTCCAGGGTGGCGCGGCGGGTGATGAACTCCTCCAGGTCGCCGCCGGCGGCGAAGGCGTCGCTGCCCGCTCCCCGCAGCACCAGGCAGCGCACCGAGCCGTCGGCGGACAGGCGCCGGACGGCGGCCGCCAGGGTTTCCCACATGCCGAGGTCGACGGCGTTCAGCTTTTCCGGGTTGGCCAGGGTGACGGTTGCGATCCCGGCCTCTTGATGTTCCTGAATCTGTCCTGCCATAGAAGCTCCTTGGAATGAGCCTGGAATTATAAGAAATCCCACGTATTGACAATTGGGTTAATTGTTAAGAAGGCAGAATTCATAATTACACAACGGTTTGCATAAGATAAAATCGCGCCCGCCAGGGGCCATCGCGCCCCGGCGGAACCGGAATACCGGTGACAACAACGACTCAGGGAGAAAACAACAATGAGTAGCGCAATGTATGAAAGGATGCGGGGCAATCCCAAATTCCAGGAATTGGTGACCAGGCGGGGGCGCTTCGCCTGGACGCTGGCAATCACCGTATTGGTGCTTTTCTATGGCTTCGTCCTGACGGTGGCGTTCAGCCCCGCCACCCTGGGGCAGGCCGTGGCCGAAGGCTCCATGCTGACCGTGGGCGTGGTGGTCGAGCTCTTCATGTTCATCTTCTTCTGGGTCCTGACCGCGGTGTACGTGCGTCGCGCCAATGGCGAATTCGACGCCCTCACCCAGGAAATCGTCCACGAAGCCTGGAAGGAGAACAAGTGATGAAGCGCCTCTTCGCCGCTCTCAATCTCGTCGCCTTCGCCGCCCTGGCCCACGCCGGTCCCGCCATCGAGGCCACCGAAAAGCAGGCCACCAACTGGCACGCCATCATCATGTTCTGCCTGTTCGTGGCCATGACCATGGGCATCACCTACTGGGCTGCCAGCCGCACCAAGTCCACCGCCGACTTCTACACCGCCGGCGGCGGCATCACCGGCTTCCAGAACGGCCTGGCCATCGCCGGCGACTACATGTCCGCCGCCACCCTGCTGGGCCTCACCGCCATGACCTTCACCCAGGGCTATGACGGCTACGTCTACATGATGGCCTTCTTCGCCGGCTGGCCGGTCATCCTCTTCCTGATGGCCGAGCGCCTGCGCAACTTGGGCAAGTTCACCTTCTCGGACATCACCGCCTACCGGCTGGACCAGGGCAAGGTGCGGACCATGGCGGCGATTTCGTCCCTGACCGTGGTCTGCTTCTACCTGATCGCCCAGATGGTCGGCGCCGGCCAGCTCATCAAGCTGCTCTTCGGCCTGGAGTACAACGTCGCCATCTTCGCCGTCGGCATCCTGATGATGGTCTATGTCACCTTCGGCGGCATGGTCGCCACCACCTGGGTGCAGATCATCAAGGCCTGCATGCTGCTCTGCGGCGGCACCCTGGTGATGCTGCTGGCCTTCAGCCAGTTCGGCTTCTCCTTCGAGATCCTGATGGAGAAGGCCACCGCCGTCCATAAGCTCGGTCCCAAGCTCCTCTACCCGGGCAGCCTGCTGGCCGATCCGGTGACCGCCATCTCCCTCGGCCTCGGCCTCATGTTCGGCACCGCCGGCCTGCCCCACATCCTGATGCGCTTCTTCACCGTCACCGACGCCAAGGAAGCCCGCAAGTCCGTGCTCTACGCCTCCGGCTTCGTGGCCTACTTCTTCAATGTCATCTTCCTGATGGGCCTGTGCGGCATCCTCATCGTCGGCCAGAACCCCGAGTTCTTCGAGGGCGGCACCGTCGGCGGCAAGCTCATCGGCGGCGGCAACATGGTGGCCATGCACCTGGCCAAGGCCGTGGGCGGCAACATGCTCCTGGGCTTCCTGGCGGCCGTGGCCTTCGCCACCATCCTGGCCGTGGTCTCCGGCCTGGCCCTGGCCGGCGCCTCCGCCATCTCCCACGACATCTACGCCCGGGTGATCAAGAAGGGCCAGGCCTCCGAAGCCGCCGAGATCCGCGTCTCCAAGATGGCCACCATCGTCCTCGGCTTCGTCGCCATCGTCCTCGGCATCCTGTTCGAGAAGCAGAACGTCGCCTTCATGGTCGGCCTGGCCTTCGGCGTGGCGGCTGCCGCCAATTTCCCGGTGCTCATCCTCTCCATGTACTGGAAGGGCCTGACCACCCGGGGCGCCCTGGTGGGCGGCTACGGCGGCCTCATTTCCGCCGTGCTGTTCGTGGTGCTGTCGAAGTCGGTGTGGGTCGATGTGCTGGGCAACAAGGCTGCCCTCTTCCCCTACACCCAGCCGGCCCTGTTCGCCATGCCCGTCGCCTTCCTGCTGGCCTTCGTCTTCTCCAAGCTGGACGCCAGCGCCAAGGCGAAGCAGGAAATCGAAGCCTTCGAGGACCAGTACGTCCGGGCCCAGACCGGCTACGGCGCCGCTACCGCCAGCAGCCACTGATCGCCGCCCTGCCGCGATCATGAAGAATCCCGGCAGGTGCGAGCCTGCCGGGATTTCTTGTTTTTGGAAGCCGTTGTTCGCGCTTGATCCGCTCCGGGCGTGTAGCGGCGTTCGGGTGGGCGTTAGCCCCTGCGCTCACTCGCCACCCGGACGAGCATCAGGCACCCCAGTCCAACGGCAAACAGGAGTGAAGAGGACGGTTCGGGGACCACGTGGGTCAATAGCCCCCAGGACTCATAGTCGTTTGCAGGCCCAGGCGACCCCGGGAAATTGTAGGCGACGGCAATGTGTCCGGCGGCATTTTCCAATCCCCGGTGGAAGCTGATGCCGGCCGGCGCGTTCAAGATCGACAAGCTGTTTAGAAAACTGGCCGTCACCGGGGTGGACGTCTGGGTCGGCGAAGGAAGCCCGGCATTGGCGGGGTCCGTCTTGTCGTAGGCAATGCCATTGACCCAGACCGTCGGGACGCCGCCAGATTGGCCAGCCATGTTGCCCTGATTGTCGATGGCGGAGACGATGACACCCATGGCCTCTGAATTCAGACCTATGACCCCGGAACCGCCAGGCAGCCGGTCACTGGTCGAACCTTGGTACTCCGTTCCCTTGAGCAAGAAGGTAGCTCCGCCAACATCCCCGAAACCAGTCATGACGATATCACCCCGGTCATTGAGGTCACTGACATAGCAGGTATCTGTGCAAAGCAGGCTCTGGAAACGGTAAGTCGCGGGCATGGCCTCGCTTATCAGGGGTAACAGCAAAAGGATGGCTGGCAGGAACCGCCAGAGCCGTAGTTCATATCGTTGCATTGCATTTCCTCCGAGAAATGGCTTGAACGTACGGGCCCCGCATGCGGATGCAAACTCCGAGGCCCCATTCATCGACACAGGAGAGCAACGGCTGGGCCACGGGTGATAACCTTTTGAACAGATGGATCTATCGCCAATGGCGCACGGAGGGGCCGATCCGCCGTGTAAAGCCCTCCGACAACCCGGAAAGAGCTGGGCCGACGAGGTGGGTGAAGTCGTCAGGAACGCATGCTCGCGAGCTACCGCAACGCGGCCGCCAACTATGGATGTCTCCTACTTCCCGGGCTGGAACTCCCGCCGCAGCTCGAAGGCCGCCTCGAACACGTCCTGGCCCGGCTCCCGCACCGGGTTGCGGGCGATGACCTGGCGCAGCCAGCCCGAGGTGTCGTGCTCCGGCCAGCGGGCCGACAGGTCGTGGCGCAGGGCGACGATGCCCTGGGCGAAGTAGGTCCAGCGCTCCGGCACCGCCTCCTTCAGGTAGAGCAGGGAGGCGATGTCGGCCAGGGCCTCGCCCCAGGTCTCGACGGCGCCGCTCTTCACCACCGACAGGTAGCCCTGCACCGTCATGTCGTGGTGCTCGAACTGGGGCGGCAGCACCTTATCGAAATGCTGGCGCAGGTAGGCCTCCCGCTGCTCGACGCAGTGGGTGGCCTCGTGAACGGCAATGGCGTTGAGCCAGATGGGCAGGTCCTTCTCCTCCAGGCCGGCGAAGAACTGGTTGAGGCCTTCCGCCGGCTTGGTGTTGTAGAAGACGAGGCAGGTGCCGGTGTTGAGATTGAGGCCGGCGGCCAGGAGGGAGAGATTGAGCCCCTCCTTCTGGGCATCCAGCATCTCAAGGGGGATGCCCTGGCTCTTCAGCACGCCGCCGCCGGCGTCGATGGCCGACCGGAGCTGGTCCTCGTTCGGGTAGGGCGCGGCGCAAACATAGGAACAGAGCAGCAGCGCGGCGGCTGCGAGCACACGCCGGCAGGCGCTGGCTGGCTTCACGGTGGTCTCCCGGCGAAGCTTGGGCCGCGCGAGTCGGCCGCAAGAGGTTACAAGACTGGCAGAGGCAGGATTCTGCCACGCCTATGACTAAAGTAATAGGCGTGGTGCCAGTCTTCTTAACGGCCGGGCGGGAGCCGACTTGAGGGCGGCGTTCAGGCCGCCTTGGCGGGCGGCGGCGAGTCGTGGATGCGGGCCAGGGCCTCCTGGCCCAGGAGCAGATGGTCGTGCATGGCCTTTTCCGCCTGGGCCGCGTCGCCGGCCTGGATGGCGGCCATGATGGCCCGGTGCTCTTCCAGGGACTGCTGGAGGCGGCCCTCGATGGAGAGGGAGTGCATGCGGGAGAGCTTGAGAACCTTGCGCAGGTCCTGGATGACCGTCAGCAGCCAGCGGTTGCCCGCCAATTCCTGGATGCGCTGGTGGAACTGCTGGTTGGCCTCGAAGAAGGTCTCGATCTTGCCTTCCTGGGCGCTGCGCTCCAGGGTCTCGTGGATGGCTTTCAGTTCTTCGATGTCGGCGCGCTTGGCCCGCTTCACCGCCTCGGCGGCACAGCGCCCCTCCAGCATGGCCATCAGGGGGAAGATGTCGTTGATGTCCTGGGCGGAGATTTCGGTGACGTAGCAGCCGCGCCGCGGCTTGAGCTCCACCAGCCCCTCCGAGGCGAGCACTTTGAGGGCCTCCCGCAGGGGAGTCCGGGAAATACCATATTGTTCGGCGAGCTTCTGCTCGTCGATCCACGTGCCCGGGGGCAATTCGTGGGCGAAGATGCGCTGGCGAAGTCGTTCCGCCACTTCCTGGTAAAGGGCAGTAGGAGCGATGCGGTTCATGTTTTTAGTATAGTGGGCTGTCTATGCAAAAAGGCCAAGGGCTGTACTTGCTTCTATAATTATGGATACAGTATTATGCGCCTGAAGCGATGTCAACTTGGCAAAACCCTGTTGCCGTCGAGGGCGTAGAATTTTGTATTCTGCATCATGTAAACCAAAAGTCGAACTAGCGAAGGGCCCGACATGTCCGAAAACCTGCTGAATTCCGCCAATCTCGACGCTTGGGAGAAAGCCGCTGCCAAGCAGGCCCCGGGCGGCGACGTCCAGAATCTCAATTGGGTTACTCCCGAAGGGTTAACCGTCAAGCCCCTGTATACGAAGAAGGACGTGGAGGCGCTTCACTACGCCGACACCCTGCCCGGCTTCGAACCCTACCTGCGGGGCCCCCAGCCCACCATGTACGCGGTCAAGCCGTGGACCATCCGCCAGTACGCCGGCTTCTCCACCGCGGAGGAGTCCAACGCCTTCTACAAGCGCGCGCTGGCCGGCGGCGGCCAGGGCATCTCGGTGGCCTTCGACCTGGCGACCCACCGCGGCTACGACTCCGACCACCCGCGGGTCCGGGGCGACGTGGGCAAGGCCGGCGTGGCGATCGACTCGGTCGAGGACATGAAGATCCTCTTCGATGGCATCCCGCTCGACCGGGTCTCGGTCTCGATGACCATGAACGGCGCCGTGCTGCCGGTTCTGGCCGGCTACATCGTCGCGGCGGAGGAGCAGGGCGTCTCGCGGGAGAAGTTGTCCGGCACCATCCAGAACGACATCCTGAAAGAGTTCATGGTGCGCAACACCTACATCTACCCTCCCGCGCCGTCGATGCGCATCGTTGCCGATATCATCGCGTACACGGAGGAGAATATGCCGAAGTTCAACTCCATTTCGATCTCCGGCTACCATATGCAGGAGGCGGGCGCGACTCAGGCACTCGAATTGGCGTTCACGCTGGCCGACGGCAAGGAGTATGTGAAGATCGCGCAGGGCAAGGGGCTGGATGTGGACAGGTTCGCCGGGCGGCTCAGCTTTTTCTTCGCCATCGGCATGAACTATTACTTGGAGGTGGCGAAGCTCCGGGCGGCGCGCCTGCTGTGGTGGCGCATCATGAAGGGCTTCAACGCGAAGAAGCCGAAGTCGATGATGCTGCGCACCCACTGCCAGACATCGGGTTGGACGCTCACCGAGCAGGACCCGTACAACAACGTGGTGCGCACGACGATCGAGGCC
>DATFAA010000026.1:0-12834 GCA_035255045.1 Rhodocyclaceae bacterium
CATGGGAACCGCTTCCTACGTGCTGGCCGGCACCCGGGAATCCGAGGCCCTGGCCTACAGCTCCGCCTGCCACGGCGCCGGCCGGGCCCTGTCGCGCCACCAGGCGACCCGTACCTGGCAGGGGCGCCAGGTGGTGGATGAACTGGCCGGCCGGGGCATCCTTATCCGCAGCACTTCCATGCGCGGCATCGCCGAGGAGGCCCCGGGGGCCTACAAGGATGTCTCGGCGGTGGTGGACGCGGCCGACGCGGCCGGGCTGGCCCGCAAGGTCGCCCGGCTCGAACCCCTGATCTGCGTCAAGGGCTAGGGACGCCTAGGGCCGCTCCTTCTCCTCGTGGCGGATTTCCGTGGGGATCAGGCGCGCCAGCTCGGTCAGCTCCTCGGCCATGAGACCGAGGAAGTCGTCCAGGGTCACGATGCCGACGATGCGTCCCGCTTCGTCCACCACCGGCATGCGGCGGCAGCCCAGTTCGCGCATGTACTGGAGGGTGTCGAACACCCCGGCGTCGGCGCTGACGGTGGCGATGTCGCCGATCAGCAGGTCGCCGATGGTCAGGGTGTCGGGATTCGCCTGGGCGGCCAGCACTTCGACCACCAAGTCGCGGTCGGTGATCAGGCCGACCGGCTTGCGGATCCCGGAGGAGGAATCCACCACCACGATGGAACCGACATGGTATTGGCGCATGAGCTGGGCCGCTTCGAGAACCGTGGTTTCCGGTTCGGCGACGACCACTTCGCGGTTGCAGAATTCGCCGATGGGCATGGCTTTCTCCTTGCGGGGCAAGTCAGCGCTGCCAATGGACCCGCAGCAGCATTTCTTCCTCGTTGTAGTGGTATTCCAGGTCGCCCTGGTAGGCGCTGTGCAGCGCTTCGCCCAGGCGCCGGGCGAGATGGATGCCGGTGGTGGTGACCAGCATGCCGCCGTTGGCCGCCGTCATGGCCATGAGGCGCTCCAGGGGGCGCTCGGCGCTTTCCTGGGCGGCGGTGTTGTTGAGGAGGTGGACCAGTTCCTCCCGATGGTCGGCGAAGAAGGCCCCTGAAATATGGACGAAACCGGCAGGAAGCTCGTCGGCGATCCGGTTGCAGGCCGGGCAGATCTGTTCCGCGGCCTGGGCCGGACGGGGAATCCATTGCCAGCGCCCCTCGTGGAACACCGCCCCGCAGCCGGGGCAGACGGTGGGCTCGGCCAGTTTTCCGCGGATCCTGTAGGTGTCGTGCCGGTTTTCCTGGAGCAGGCGGTCATGCCTGACGGGATGGAAGCCAGTGGCTTTGGAGTGATGCGACATGGTGGCGACTCCTTATCAATTGCCCGGTTGCATCCAGGCGACGGACGCGCCCGGGAACATCTGTTATTCGACTTCGATGCTTTGCGGCAATTTCACACTTAAGCATAGACACTGGGACGGAGAACGTACTGACCATCGTCAAACCGTCCGGGAATTGCCCGGGCCGCGGCTGTCGCGCCTGCGGTTCAGGTCCTATGCTGATTTCTGGAGAAGGAAATAGTTTCCATACTTGAGTTCCAGCGACCGGACAGGGAGAACGACCATGAGCGACATCAGCCTCTTTGCCCTCGGCAGCGGCCGGGAATTCGGCGAGCAGGTGGCCCGCCGGCTCAACATTGCCCTCAGCCCCCACGAGGAACGGGATTTCGAGGACGGCGAGCACAAGGCGCGGCCCCTGGCCAGCGTCCGGGGAAAGGACGTGTATGTGGTCCAGTCCCTCTACGGCGAGCCGGGGAAGAGCGTCAACGACAAGCTCCTGCGCCTCCTCTTCTTCATCGGCGCCCTGGCCGACGCTTCGGCGGAGCGGGTGACGGCGGTGGTGCCCTATCTGTGCTACGCCCGCAAGGAACAGAAGACCCAGCCCCGGGACCCCGTCATGACCCGCTACGTGGCCCGCATGTTCGAGGCGGTGGGCGCCGACCGGGTGGTGGCCATGGACGTCCACAACCTGGCTGCCTTCCAGAACGCCTACCGCTGCCCTACCGACCACCTGGAGGCGGCGCCCCTGTTTGCCGCCCATTTCGCCGGCCTGGCCGGCGGCGGCCAGGTCGTGGTGGTGTCCCCCGACGCCGGGGGAGTGAAGCGGGCCGAGCGCTTCCGGGTGCGCCTGGGCAAGGCCCTCGGCCAGGAGCTGCCCCTGGCCTTCCTGGAGAAGCACCGGGGCGGCGGCATCCTGCGGGGCGGGGCGGTGGTGGGGGATGTGGCGGGGCGCACCGCCATCGTCATCGACGACCTCATCAGCACCGGCTCGACCATGCGGCGGGCGGCGGTGGCCTGCCGGGAGCGGGGCGCCACCGGGGTCCATGCGGTCGCCACCCATGGCGTCTTCTCGGCGGAGGCCGGGGCGGTCCTGGCCGATCCGGCCATCGACCGGGTGGTGGTGACCGACACCATTCCTCCCTTCCGCCTCCAGGACGAGGCGGCCCGCGCCAAGCTCACCGTCCTGCCGGCGGCCCCCCTCATCGGGGACGCCATCGCCGCCATCCACGGCGGCGGTTCCCTCACGGACCTGCTGGAGGGCTGAAGCAGGCGGTGTACTTCTCCGCCAGGAGCAGGTAGTCGAGGGCCAGGGAACGCCACTTCTCCGGGTCCGGCTGGTCGCCGTCATCCAGGTGCCAGACGGCCAGCTTGGCCCGCAGGCAGGCCCGGCAGCTCTTGTAGAAGGCTACCAGCCCGGGCGGCGGGGCATCGCCGCTCAGGCGGGCGTAGAAATCCAGCAGGGCGTCTCCGGCCGCGGCGTCGCCCAGGCGCTCGCATTCCAGGGCCAGGAAGCCGAGTTCGTCGGCGGGGTCAACGACCCGCATGTCGGCGTTGAACTCGAGGCAGTCGATGATCACCGGCCGGCGCTCCAGGCAGACGTGCTCGGGACGCAGGTCGCCGTGGCCATCCACCACACGGCCTGCCGCCATGCGCGCTTCCAGGATGGCGGCGCCCTCCGCCGCGAACCGGCGCTGGGCCGCCAGGACCTGGCGGATGGGCGCCGCCGGCAGGCCGTAGCGGGATGAGAGGAGGGCGGCCGCATTGGCCTCCAGGGACTGGCGCAGGCGCAGGGCGTAGACGCCGGGGGACCAGTCCAGGGGCCGGGCGCGGCGGTAGAAGCGGGTCAGGACGGTGGCCAGGCGGGCGAGGTCGCGGGACTCCAGCTTGCCGTCGCGGATCAGCCGGTCCAGCATGCGTTCCTCCGGCAGGCGGCGCATCTTCACCAGCCAATCGACCGCGGGCCCCCGGCCGCCCAGCCGGAAGCCGCCCTCCGGCGTGCGGGTCAGGGCCTGCTTGCCGAGGTAGGTGCCCGGCGCCAGCCGGCGGTTGAGGCGGATTTCCTCGCTGCAGTAGCGGCTGCGGGCCGGGAGGGTGGAGAAGTCCAGGTAGCTGTAGCGCACCGGCTTCTTCAGCTTGTAGACCGCCGCCCCGGCCAGGAACACCCAGGACATGTGGGTCTCGATGGCCCGCACCTCGGCCGGGCGGTCCGGATAGGCGTCGGGTCGCCGGAGGAAGGCGACCTTGGCCGCGGTGCCGTTGTCCGGACGGCGCAGCGGCGGGGCGCCGGACTCGACCAGGTGCACCCGGGGCAGGGGCGTCGGGGCGGCGGGCATGCCGAAGGCGGCCTAGACGGTCTTCAGCTCCAGCTGTTCCGGCGACTTGACGCAGACGACGGGCATTTTCGCCAGGTGCAGGACCTTCCGGGTCACCGAGCCGAGGGCCAGTCCCGACAGGGAGCCGAGGCCGCGGGTGCCCATGATGATGGTGTCGCAGCCCAGTTCCTCGGCCAGCTTGACGATGGTTTCGCCGGTGTCGCCGAAACGGACATGGGAGCGGTGGGCGATGCCCGCCTCGCCGAGGGCCTTGAGCACGGACCGCATGGCCAGCTGGGCATGGGCGTCCAGGTGCTCGGCGATGGCGTCGGGCTCCATGCCCCGGGTCTGCCAGGCCAGGGGCTCGGGCTGGATGTTGGCGACGTGAACCTCGACGGGGCCATAGGCCTTGACGAAATCCATGAGGTAGACGGCTCCCTGGAAGGCATGGTTGGACCCATCGACCGGTAGCAGCACATTGCGCATGTTCCATCCTCCTGATCGGCAACCGGGCCGGGGAAAGCCCCCGGCCGCGAAGGGGTTGATTCCCGTCCGGGGCAACCGTTCCCCACGGGCGGGCGTCTCTTTCACTGTAGCACCCCGTCATCGCGGCCTGGCGCCGGTCTGCGGCGCACATACAATGAAAACGTATCGGCAACGTCGGCCTGGAGGACCCAGGCCGTTCCGGAGGCGGCGATCGGCAATGGAAACCCGGACATCTTCTCCCCGTACCGAACTGCTCTCCCTGGTCGAGGGCCTAGCCCGGGAAATCCACGGCGGCAGCGCCCCGGCCGTCCGCCTGGATTCCTCCCTGGACCACGACCTGGGTCTCGACAGCTTGGCCCGGGCCGAGCTGCTGCTGCGCATCGAGCGCCATTTCGGCCTGCGCCTGCCCGAAGGGGTCCTGGCCTCGGCCCAGTCCCCCCGGGACCTGCTGCGGGCCGTGGCTGCCGCTCCCGCCGCCGCAGGCAGCCCCCGGTTCCAGGCGGCGGTGGACCTGGGCGCCGTCGAGGGCAGGCCGGAGGCCGCCACCAGCCTGGTGGAGGTCTTGGAATGGCACGCCGCCGCCCATCCGGAACGGCTCCATGTGCTCTTCCACCACAGCGAGGATAGAACCGAGGAGCTCACCTACGCCGGCCTCCTGGCCGACGCCCATCGGGTGGCGGGGGGCCTCGACCGGCTGGGCCTGGCGCCCGGGCGGGCGGTGGCGATCATGCTGCCCAGCGGCCTCGACTTCTTCCGGGCCTTCTTCGGCACCCTCCTGGCCGGCGGCGTCCCGGTGCCCCTGTGCCCGCCGGTGGCCATGTCCCAGCTGGCCGAGGAACTGCGCCGGCAGAGCGGCATCCTGGCCAACAGCCAGTCCCAGGTCCTCATCAGCATGGACGAGGCCAAGCTCGCCGGCCACCTGCTGAAGGCCCGGCTGCCCGGGCTGGAGGCCCTGGCGACGGTGGGCGAGCTGGCGGCGGGCGAGCCGGCCGCGGCGAGGCCGGTCCTGGCTCCCGGGGACACGGCCCTGCTGCAATACACCTCGGGCAGCACCGGCAACCCCAAGGGCGTGGTCCTCTCCCACGCCAATCTCCTGGCCAACATCTGCGCCTGGAGCCGGGCGGCGGCGATCGACTCGACCGACGTCTGCGTCAGCTGGCTGCCCCTCTACCACGACATGGGGCTGATCGGCACCTGGCTGGGCAGTCTCTACAACGCCTGCCCCCTGGTGCTCCTGGCCCCCACCGCCTTCCTGGAGCGGCCGGCCCGCTGGCTGTGGGCCATCCATCGCCACCGGGGGACGGTGAGCGCCGCCCCCAACTTCGCCTTCGAGCTCTGCCTGAAGCGCACCGACCCGGCCGACCTCGAGGGCCTCGACCTCTCCTCCTGGCGCCTGGCCGCCAACGGGGCGGAGCCGGTGAGCCCGGACACCGTGGAGCGCTTCTGCCGGGCCTTCGCCCCCTACGGCTTCGCCCCCGGGGCCATGACCCCCATGTACGGCCTGGCCGAGTGCTCGGTGGGCCTGGCGGTGCCGCCCCTGGGCCGCGGCCCGGTCATCGACCGCATCCGGCGCCAGCCCTTCATGGCCGAGGGCAGGGCACAGCCGGCCCCGGCCGACGACCCGGCCGCCCTGCGCTTCGTCGCCTGCGGCCGGCCCCTGGCGGGCCATGAGATGCGGGTGGTGGACGAGGCCGACCGGGAGCTGCCCGAGCGCACCGTCGGGCGCCTCCAGTTCCGGGGCCCCTCGGCCACCAGCGGTTATTTCCGCAATGCCCCGGAGAGCCGCCGCCTCTTCCACGGCCCCTGGCTGGACAGCGGCGACCTGGCCTACCTGGCGGCGGGCGAGGTCTATCCCACCAGCCGCTCCAAGGACATGATCATCCGGGCCGGCCGCAACCTCTATCCCTACGGCGCCGAAGAGGCCATCGGCAACCTGCCGGGGGTGCGCAAGGGCTGCGTCGCCGTCGTCGGGGCCCCCGACCCGGCGGCCGGCACGGAGCGCCTGGTGGCGGTGGTGGAGACCCGGGAACAGGACGCCGGCCGGCGCCAGGCCCTCGTCCGGCAGGCCGGCCAGGTGGCCCGGGAAGTCCTCGACACGCCGGTGGACGAGGTCCTGCTGGTGCCGCCCCGGGCCATCCCCAAGACCACCAGCGGCAAGATCCGCCGCGCCGCCACCCGGGACCGCTACCTGGCCGGAGAACTGGGCCTGCCCCCGCCGCCCCTGTGGCGGCAGCTGGCCGCCGCCCTGGTGCCCACCCTGGGACCGGCCCTGGTGCGGGGAGGCGACCGGCTGGCGGGATGGGGATACACGGCCTACGGCTGGCTGCTGCTGGTGCCCTTCTACGCCGTGGTGTGGCTGCTGACGGTGGCCCTGGGGCGGCCCGACTGGAACTGGCGCCTGACCGGCGGGGCGGCCCGCCTGTACCTGCGGCTGCTGGGCATTTCCCTCGTCGTCGAAGGTGCTTCGAACCTGCCCCCGGGCCCCTGCGTCGCCGTTGCCAACCATTCCAGCTACCTGGACGGCCTGGTGCTGATGGCGGCGCTGAAACGCCCCTTTTCCTTCGTTGCCAAACGGGAGTTGGCCGAGCAGTTCGTGGCCGGGACCTACCTCCGGGCCGTCGGGACGGTATTCGTCGAGCGTTTCGATGCCGTGCGCGGCGTCCAGGACCAGAAGGAACTGTCCGGCCTGGCCCGGGCGGGACGGTCGCTGTTCTTCTTCCCGGAGGGCACCTTCGTCCACGGCGCCGGGCTCCAGCGCTTCCACCTGGGAGCCTTTCTGGCCGCCGCCGGGGCCGGGCTGCCGGTGGTGCCGGTGGCCATCCGGGGCACCCGGCAGATCCTGCGCAGCGGCAGCTGGCAACTGCGCCGGGGCGCCGTCGCGGTGGCGGTGGGCGAGGCTGTCCCGCCCCCGGGCGGCGAGGTCTGGGAGGCGGCGCTGGGCCAGCAGAAGGCGGCCAGGGAATTCATCCTGGCCCATTGCGGCGAGCCCGATCTGACGGGCTGAACCGGCAGGGGAGGGGCGGTGGAACAACGCCAGTGCGGCGACTATGCTGAAGGCAAGGAGGCACCAAGTGGAAATAGCAAGACACGAGCTTTCCCCCTGGATCGGCGATGCCCTGATCGTGGTGGATGTGCAGCGGGACTTCCTGCCCGGCGGGGCTCTCGGCGTCCCCCGGGGCGACGAGGTCATCCCGGTCCTCAACCAGTACCTGGACCTCTTCACCCGGCGCGGGCTGCCGGTCTTCGCCACCCGGGACTGGCATCCCCCCGGCCACTGTTCCTTCCAGGCCCAGGGCGGTCCCTGGCCGCCCCACTGCATCGCCGGCAGCCCCGGGGCCGAATTCCCGCCCGGGCTGGCCCTGCCGGCCAATGCCCGGGTGCTTTCCAAGGCCATGGCCCCCTCGCCCGACGCCTATTCGGGCTTCGCCGGTACCGATTTCGCCCTCGTGCTCCATGAGGCCGGCGTGCGCCGGATCTTCGTCGGGGGGCTGGCCACCGACTACTGCGTCCTCAACACGGTCAAGGACGCCCGCGCCCTGGGCTTCACCACGGTGCTCCTGGAGGACGCCATCCGGGCGGTGGATGTCCACCCCGGCGACGGCGCCAGGGCCATCGAGCAGATGCGGCGCTGGGGCGCCCTGCCAGCAACCCTGCAGGAGATGACGGCATGATGTGCGATCGCATCCTCCTCACCGACCTCTACCAGCTCACCATGCTCCAGGCCTATTTCGACCGAGGCATGAACGACACGGCGGTGTTCGAGTTCTTCGTCCGCAAGCTGCCGGCGGAGCGCAATTTCCTCATCGCCGCCGGCCTCGAGCAGGTGCTGGAATACCTGGGCGAGGCACGCTTCACCGAGGAGGAGCTGGAATGGCTGGCCAACTGCGGACGCTTCCACCGGCGCTTCGTGGAGTCCCTGGCCGACTGGCGTTTCACCGGCAATGTGGACGCCATGCCCGAGGGCACGGTGTTCTTCCCGGACGAGCCCATCCTGCGCATCGTGGCGCCCCTGCGGGAGGCCCAGCTGGTGGAGTCCCGCATCATCAACCTGCTGCAGTTCCAGACCATGGTGGCCTCCAAGGCGGTGCGCTGCGTCTTCGCCGCCCGGGGCCGGCGGCTGGTGGATTTCGGCCTGCGCCGGGCCCACGGCGCCGAGGCCGGTCTGCTGTCGGCCCGGGCCAGCTACCTGGCGGGCTTCGAGGGCTCCGCCACGGTGCTGGCCGGCATGCGCTGGGGCATCCCGGTCTTCGGCACCATGGCCCATTCCTACATCCAGGCCCACGGCTCGGAGCTGGAGGCCTTCGAGGACTTCGCCCGCTCCCACCCCCAGGCCACGACGCTGCTCATCGACACCTACGACACCGAGGCGGCGGCCCGCAATCTCCTGGAACTGGCCCACCGCCTGGCCGGGGATGGCATCACCATCAATGCCGTGCGCCTGGACAGCGGCGACCTGGGGGACCATGCCCGGCAGGTGCGCCGCATCCTGGACGACGGGCTCCTCGGCCATGTGAAAATTTTCGCCAGCGGCAACCTGGACGAATTCCGCATCCGCGACCTGGTGGACGGCGGCGCCCCCATCGACGCCTTCGGGGTCGGCACCCGCATGAACACCTCGGCCGACGCTCCTTTCCTGGACTGCGCCTACAAGCTCCAGGAATACGCCGGCAAGCCCCGGCGCAAGCGGTCCGAGGGCAAGGCCACCTGGCCAGGGAGGAAGCAGGTGTGGCGCCGCCATGACGACGAGGGCCGCATGTTGGGCGACATCCTGACCCTGATCGACGATTCCGAGCCCGGCGAGCCCCTGCTGCTGCCGGCCATGATCGACGGCGAACGCATCGGGCCTCCCCCCGGCCTGGCCGAGGTGCGGGATTTCGCCATGGCCCAGCTCGGCAAGCTGCCGGCGCCGCTGCGGCGGCTGGGAGCCGTGCCGCCCTATCCGGTGGATGTCTCCCAGTCCCTCCACGACCTCGCCCGCCAGGCGGACGAGGGCAGGTAGGGCGTCCCGGCCCGGGCCGGCGTCAGATGCCGGTCTGGCTCAGGGAGCGCAGCAGGGATTGGGATATCAGCAGTTCGAGAAGGGATGTGCCGGTCTGCCGGCTGGCGCTGGCCAGCTCGGCCAGCAGGAACTGGTCGGCCAGCCCCACCGTGCCGCCCAGGCCGCCGTAGCCGGCCAGGGTGTAGGTCTGCGCCAGGGGACTGGGGGAATAGAGGGCCGGTGCCGCCACCTGCAGCAGGTCCGACGGCGACATGGACTCCGCCGCCAGGTTTTCCACCCGTTCGGCGATGCCGCGGCCCTGGTTGCTGAAAATTTCGGCCACCCCCGCCGGGTTGGCGCCGAGGACCCGCTGGAATTTCTCCACGTCCAGGGCCAGGGTGCCGTCGTTGCGGGTGGTGATGCCGATCTGGGCCAGGCTGGCGTAGGAGCCGGCGGTGCCGGCGCCGGCCGGGATGAGGCTGCCGGCCAGCTGGGTCTGGAGGTAGGAGAGACTGGAACCCAGGCTGAGGTTCTCCCGGCCCAGGGTGGCGAGGCTAGTCCGCACGGCGTTGTAGGCCTCGACGAAGGCGCCGACCTGGCGGGTCTGGTCGAGGTTGGGGCTGACGGTGACGGTGGCGGCGCCGCTGCCCGCGAGGCTCAGGGTGAAGCCGGCGACCGCGGTGTTGATGGTGTTGGTGCTGGCCGTGAAAGCGGTGCCGTTCACCAGCCCCCGGGCGTCCTGGGCGGCGGTGGTGAGGGTCGGCCCCGGGCCGCCGGGGCCCGAATACGCCAGCAGCTCGGCCAGGGCGTCGCTGCCCGTCACCCCGATGGTGAAGGCATTGGCGGCGCCGGTCTGGCCGGTGATGGCCAGGCGGTAGCCGGCGTTCGAGTTGACCACCTGGGCCTGGACGCCGATGTCGGCGGTGTTGATGGCCGAGGCGATGCCGGCCAGGGTATTGTCCCGGCTGCCCAGGGCGACCTGCCGGGTGACGCCGCTGGCGAACTGGAAGCTGAGGGCGGCGGGCTCGCCGGCGCCGATCAGGCTGCCGGGGCTGGCCCGGGCCGCAGTGGTCAGGTTCTGGGCCTGGGCCAGCTGATCCACCTGCACGGCGTAGGCGCCGAGGGGCGTGGCGGCGGTGGCCGTGCCGCTCGCCACCGTCGCCTTGGACGAGGCCGCCGTGCGGGCGGCGAAGACGCCGGGCTCGGCCAGGACGCCGGCCGCCGTCTCCAGGCGGTCGGCGGCGCTCACCAGGTTGCCCAGGCCGGAGATGCTGATCTGCTCGGTGACCAGGGGCAGCAGGGCGCCGATGGTCGGGGTCGACGTCACCGCCGTCGTCGGATAGAGGGCGTTGATCAGGCTGATGGTGGGGTTGAATCCCGAGATGGCAGAGATATCCACGACATTCTCCTTGCCGCCAGGGCAGGGGAAGGAATGGCGAACCGGCCCCGCGATGCTGGCGGAATCCTACTTTCTTTATAGCATCGAAAGCCCCGGCGGCCTGCCTCAACGGCGGGTTTCCCAGTGGCCATGCCGGTGGGATGGCTGCCGGCGGAATACGCGTTTATCCGTATCGGGTTTTCCTCCGTCCGGTCATATCTTGAGGACAAGGCCGTCCATTGCCAGGAGTCCGCCATGGCAATACCCGCTGCATCCCCTTCGCCCCCGCTCCCCGCCCATCGCTGCGCCTTGCCCGCCATCGCCCTGTGGGCCGCCCTGGCCACGGGCTGCGGCGACACCGGCGTCGGACCGGAAATCCCGGCTGGCCCCATCCTCCACCTGGATGGACGCGGCGAGGCCCTGGCAGCCATGGCCGATGTCCGTCCCGTCCGGGACGAGGGCATCGCCTTCGCCTGCCTGCCCGGGCAGTTGCCCGCCGTCGAGGCGGCCATGGCGGAATACCTGGCGTCCCTGGACATCCCCGCCGGGCTGGTGGGCAAGCGGGCGGACCGGGCCGCCGGCCGCCTGGTGTTCACCCTGAACACTCCCCGGGACGACTCGGATACCCTGAGCTTCAAGGACCGGCCGGAAATGGGGGTTGCCGAGGCGACGGTCACCCTGCCGGACCGCCGCGGCCAGGACAGGGCGGTGCGCACCGTGTCGCAGAAGGAGATCGTCCTGGCCCTCCTGCAGCACGGGCGGCTCACCGAGTTCACCGGCGGGGCCTGCGACCTGGAGGCCCTGAAGGAGCATGTCGGCATCCGCCAGAACACGGTGGCCTGGGCCGAACACCTGGAATGGGGCTGGCCCGACGGCGGCCCCGCCCGCTGGAACCGGAAATACTGGCAGGACGGCACCCCCAGGTCCCGGGTGCCGGTGGCGGAGGCCCTGCGGGACGTCTTCATCAACCAGGACCACTATGCCATCGGCTGCTACACGGCTACCAAGATCACCATGGTCCAGGGCGCCCTGGACTACTTCAGCCGGGTCGATGACGAGCCGGCCAAGCGCCGGCTGGTGGAGGACCGGCTGGCGGCGGACCGGGAGCCCCTGGTCGCCGTCGAGCCCGGCCGGATGTGGGATTTCGATCCGGAGGCCGACCCGGCGGAACTCGGCCGCCCGGGCAAGCTGGTGAAGGTCCAGTACGGGGTGGCGCCGAAGAATTTCGTCCCCGGCGACTGGGTGTATTTCCTCAACACCGACCCCGGCTCCAAGGCCAAGACGGGCTACGAGGGCTCGAGCGCCATCTACCTGGGGCGCAGCCGCTTCAACGATTACTACAACGACAACGACCACGCCTACACCTACCGGGAGAAGCTGGACGAGGTCTACCAGTGGCGCAACGGCGTCTTCAGCCGCAGCCGGGACGCCGCCAGGATCAGGCCCCTGGCGGCCGAGGACTTCGATCGCCTCGGCAAGCCGCCGGCGGAAGGGGGGCTGGTGATGGACCTGCGGGTCTCCCACTACCTCTTCGGCCACGAGGAACTGCCTGCCCTCGCCGCCGCCACACCCTAGCCGGGTCTGCCTTTCCTCATAAGGGAACCTGCATACGTGTTCGTGCGTATTTATTAGGCAAATCCCTCTTCTTAGTATCTCCAAAACACCCGAAAAAATGACGGAGGCGTTCCGCGGCGGTGGGGAATTTTCGTTCCGGCCGACGGCGCCCATCAACGCACAGCATGGAGAACCGGACAGATGAGCATCAATCTCATAGACCAAGAGGGGGGGTGCCGCCTCATTTTCGATGGTTGCCTGACTTCCGAATTCGCCCGGGAACTGGAAGACCGGATCATCGAGGCGCTGCGCCGCTATACGCACTTCGAGCTTGACCTCTCCGGGGTGAGGGAGGTTGACCAGTGCGGCCTCCACCTGCTGTGGATTCTCAACACTCTCGGGGGCGACCATGTGGAAACCGTGGCTCCTTCGGCCGTCGTCGAGCAGGCCAACCGGCAGCTGTGCCCCGGCGGGCGCGCTGGCCACCGGCGCAGCAGCCGCGAGATGTACCCCCGGGCGGCGTGAGCCGATCATGAGAGCCCAGGGACTCCGGCGTCTGCTCTGCCTGGCCGGGGTCCTTCTTTTTCCGGCCATGGCGGCGGCCGATCTGCGGCTGGCCTACGTCAATACCGAAAAGGTCATCCGGGCCGCCCCCGCGGCCATCAAGGCGGGCCGGAAGCTGGAGCGGGAATTCGAGCCCCGCGACCGGGAGCTGAAGGGCCTGGCCGCCGACATCCAGGCGCGGCAGGAGCGCCTAGCCATCCTGGAGGGCTCCCGGCCGGAAGCAGAAATCCGGGCCCGGGAGCGGGAAATCAGGGAATTGTCCCGGGAACTGGAACGCCAGCAGGAGGATTTCCTGGT
>DATFAA010000027.1:0-52388 GCA_035255045.1 Rhodocyclaceae bacterium
CTGCCGGCAGCCACGAGGCAGCCGTAGGTCAGCCACACCGGAACGCCGTGGCGCCGCGCCAGGCGGAAGACGCCGCCGATATGGTCGGAATGCTCGTGGGTGACCAGCACGCCGGTCAGATCAGCGGGCTCGATGCCGAGCCGGTTGAGGCGGGCGCCGGTTTCCCGCAGGCCGAAGCCGCAATCGACCAGGAGCCGGGTGGCCCCGCTTTCTACCAGGAGCCCATTGCCGCTGCTGCCACTGCCGAGGGAGGCGAAACGTATCACTTGAACCAAGCGCAGAGCCGGTTGTTGGCCGACCTGCGAATCGATGCTACAGAACGATCCAAGACACCTGTCACCTGACCACTGTTCCGGCCTTCTTGTTCGTCTCCAGGACGAAGCACAGGTCGCCCGGGCCTTGGGTCGGTGCCAGGTTCTCTTGGGAGAATATGACCGTCCCGGGCGCGAAAGTTACGCTGCCCGGGGATGCGGGGCTCCTGCCGGTCCCCAGGGGCGCCATTTCCGCGGCCCGTTCCCGCTCCCGCCGCCTGGCCAGCAAGCGCGGAATCAGGGAAGCGACTGCACCGCCGAGCAGGGCGCTGAGCACCAGTTCGAGCCAGCTGCCCAAACCGGCCGTGGCCGGCTCCACCGGACTCGGCGGCGGTGAGACCGGCTGGGCGGCCTTGGCCTGCAGGATTCTCTGCTGGGTGGCCAAGATGTTGGCCGCCAGGTCCACCGCCTGGTCGAGCTTGCCAACCTCGTAATTGAGCCGGGAGACGGTTTCCTCCAACTGCTGCATCCGGCTGTCCATGTCCTGGAGGCTGCCCCGGGGCGGCAGAGGATTCGTCGGGGCCTTGATGTCCTTGGGCGGGGCATCCAGCACCAGACGGTCACCCGCCCCAGCGGCGTGCGCCGGGGCGGGCAGCCGCGGCTTGGGGGGCCGGCGGGCGACGAGGGGCTTGCCGGCCCCTGCCGGCACTCGTTCGGCCTCGGTGCTGGCAACAGCCACTGCCGCCATTCCCCGGCCGGTCGCCGATGGAGCATCCGGGATATGCCTGGTGGCGGCCGGCTCCAGCGGCGACACGACCGGAGCGGCGGGCGCCATCTCCGGGAGCAGCACGAAATCCCGCCGCAGTTCGATGCCGCAGCCGGCCCGGATGCCGATGGCGAAGGCCGGCTCGGAGATGGGGCGGCTGCCGGTGATGATCAATCGGTAGTCGTTGCCGATGCGAACCAGCTTGATCCGCGCCGATGCCACAACCGGCAGGCTCGAGTCGAGTTCGGTGGCGAGGCTGAAACAGGCGCTGCGCAGGGCATCGAGGTCGCCGGGGATGACGTTGACCTCGGCCTGCAGCGGCTCCCCCAGGTGGGACTGCAGCCTGATGTCCCCCAGGCCGACGGCGCCAGCCGAGGTGGTCACCGCCGTCAGTGCCCACACGCCCAAATCCAACCGCCTGAAGCGCATTCCGCCCCTTTTGCCTCGCTAACCACCTGCCGACGCTGAAAAGCCCGGAAATCCGGGCTTTTCAACAAGTGCCTGAACCGCGCTGGACAACACGAATTCCTATTTGAGCTGCTCGTAGAGCAGGCCCAGGATCTTCCTGGCCGTATCCGACTTGTCCACACCGCCCTCCCGGGACAGGACCTGGACGTTGGTCGTACTGCCCGCGTCCTGGAGATAGATGCGGTACTGGACCTGGTTGCCGGCCGCCTTGTCGTCGCTCTTCCACAGGGCCAGCTTGGACAGCCAGCCCTTGTCGTCCTTCTTGTTGTCGGCATCGGGGTCGACGTAGCGGACGAAATAGAGACCCTTGGAGCGGTCGCGATCCTCGACGGTGAAGCCGACCCGGTCCAGGGCCAGGCCGACCCGCCGCCAGGCCCGGTCGAAGCGCTCCTGCACCTCCACCTTGCCGGAGCCGTCGTTGGCCTTGGCCAGGCGGGCCCGGGGCTCGGCCTTAGCTGAGCTCATGGCAGCCTCGGCCCGCTTCTCGTCGGTGCCCAGCCGCACCATCAGGCGGCGCAGCATCTCGGCTTCGAGCTCGGGATCGGGCGACCGGGGCTGCCAGCGGGTCTCGTCCTTGGCCGAGGAGGTGTAGACCTCTTCCATGCCCCGGTGGCTGATGAAGATGTCGGTGGTGCCAGGCTCGCTGCCGGGTTCGAAGCGGGTCCGGAACTTGTCCCGCTCGCCGCTGGAATACATGGAGTCCAGGAGCTTGCCGAGGGCGTTGCGCAGGAAATCCTCGGGGATCTTGGCCCGGTTCTCGGCCCAGTCGGTCTCCATGATGCCGGCCTCGGGCATCTCGACCTTGACGATGAATCCCACCTCCTGCCAGAAGTCCTTGACCGTATCCCAGAGCTTGTCGGCTGGCGCCGTCACCACCAGCCAGCGCTGGTTGCCGGAACGCTCGATGCGGGCCTTGTCCACTTGGGGCAGGATCACCGAGTTCTGCGCCTGGCCGGCCGGCGAACGGTCGGCGGTATAGGCGGAGAAGGTGGCGCTGCCCTTGCCGGCGGCATCGGGCACCGCAAAACGGTCGTCCTTCGGCAGCTGGGTGAGATCCGGCGGAACCTCCAGGGACGGGACTTTGCCGGCCGACTTGTAGTCGATCTTCTTGGACTCGGGAAGCATGCTGCACCCCGCGACGGCAACCGCCACGAGGGTAAGAGTGAGGCCGGAAAGCCGTCGATTCATGATTTCTCCGTCAGGCAAGGACGCCGGCCTGGCGCATGGCGGCGCGGACGCGCTCGCGGTTGGATTCGGACAGGGTCGTCAGGGGCAGGCGGATGCCTCCCGGGATGAGGCCCATTTCCTGCACTGCCCACTTGACCGGGATAGGGTTGGCTTCGCAGAACAGGTCGCGATGCAGCCCCAGCAGCTTGAAATGGATCTCCCGGGCCTTCTGGACTTCGCCCCTGGCGGCGGCGACGCACATTTCGTGCATCAGTCGCGGCGCGACGTTGGCGGTCACCGAGATGTTGCCGTGGAAGCCCAGCATGATGGAGGCCACGCAGGTCATGTCATCGCCGCTGTAGAGGGCGAAGCCCTTGGGCGCCCGGGCGATGAGGTCGCAGGCCCGATCCAGGTTGCCGGTTGCGTCCTTGATGCCGATGATGCCGGGCACCTGGGCCAGGCGCAGCACCGTGTCGTTGGCCATGTCGGCGACGGTGCGGCCGGGCACGTTGTAGAGCAGGACCGGCAGGTCCACCGCCTCGGCGATGGACTTGAAATGGCGGTAGAGCCCTTCCTGGGTCGGCTTGTTGTAGTAGGGGACAACGGAGAGGGCGGCATCGGCGCCGGCCTTCTTGGCGAATTCGGTGAGCTCGATGGCCTCGGCGGTGGAATTGGCGCCGGTGCCGGCGATGACCGGGATGCGGCCGGCGGCGTGCTCGACGGTGACGCGAATCAGCTCGCAGTGCTCTTCCACATCGACGGTGGGCGATTCGCCGGTGGTGCCGACGATGACGATGCCGTCGGTGCCTTCCTGCACATGGAAATCCACCAGCTTGCGCAGGGCCGCGTAGTCGAGGCTGCCATCTTCCTGCATGGGGGTGACGATGGCGACAATGGATCCGGTAATCATGGTCTATAGGTTGAGGACGGTATTTTTCGATTTTAACCGAAGCTAAGGTACTAAAGGGAACTTCCCTGCCCGATCCAGCAAAGCCGGCGCCGCAGGACCCGCATCTCGCCATCGGGCAGGGTCAGCGCCGGCCGGGTGTCGGGGGCCGCCTCAAGCAGCTGGCGGACGAACTCCTCCAGGCGGCGGGCAGCGGGAACCCGCCAGCCCAGGCGGCGCAGGCGGTAGCGCAGAAGATTCTTGAGGCGGGCGGGCGACAGCCGCTGCAGGGCGGCCATGGGCAGGCAGTCGCCTTCGGAAGAGGCCCGCCAGTCGGTTTCCGCCAGGTCGGCGAGGAGGAGGTCGGCCTCGGAGAAATGGGCGGCCGCCCCGGCCAGGCAGGCTGCGGCGGCAGGAAAGCGCCCCTCGATCACCGGCAGGACGTCGTGGCGCAAGAAATTGCGTGAAAAGCCGGTGTCGTCGTTGCTCTCGTCGTCGATCCAGGCCAGTCCGTGCTCCCGGGCGTAAGCCTCGATGTCGCTGCGCGGCACGCCCAACAGGGGACGCAGCAGCCGCAGGGCGCCGAGGCGGCGCTCGGCCGGCATCCCGGCGGCGCCGGTGATGCCGGCGCCCCGCACCAGATTGAAGAGCAGGGTCTCGGCCTGGTCGTTCTGGTGGTGGGCGAGGAGGAGGCTGTCGGCGCCGCAGCGGGCGAAGGCTTCGTAGCGGGCATTGCGGGCGGCGGCCTCGCGGCCCAGCCCGCTACTGTCATCCACGGCCACCCGCTCCACCTGCAGCGGAACGCCCAGGGTGGCGCAAAGGTCGGCGCAGAACGCCGTCCACCCTTCCGCATTGGGGGAAAGCCCGTGATGCACGTGGATGGCGGAGAGGCGCGACCCGAGATCGAGGCGGACCAGGAGGTGCAGCAGCACCACCGAATCCCGCCCGCCGGAGAGGCCGACGCAGAGGCGTTCGGCCGGCGCTCCCCGGGCCGCGAGGTAATCCTGGAGTTGGGAGAGCAGCCTACTTGACGGGCTGCTCTTTGAACCGGCCATAGGACATGAGCCGCTCGTAGCGCGCCGCCAGCAGCTCGTTGGTGGACAGGCCGGACATCTGCTTGAGGGCGTCCTGCAGGGCCTTCTTGAGATTCTGCGCCATGGCGCCGTGGTCCCGGTGGGCGCCGCCCAGGGGCTCGTTGACGATCTTGTCGATAAGGCCCAGGGTCTTCAGGCGCGGGGCGGTGATGCCCATGGCCTCGGCCGCCTCGGGGGCCTTCTCGGCGCTCTTCCAGAGGATGGAGGCGCAGCCCTCGGGGGAGATGACCGAGTAGGTGGAGTACTGCAGCATCTGGACGATGTCGCCCACGGCGATGGCCAGGGCGCCGCCCGAACCGCCTTCGCCGATGATGGTGACGATGACCGGCACCTTGAGTTCGGCCATGACGTACAGGTTGCGGCCGATGGCCTCGGACTGGCCCCGTTCCTCGGCGTCGATGCCAGGATAGGCGCCCGGGGTGTCCACGAAGGTCATGACCGGCAGGCCGAATTTCTCGGCCAGCTTCATCAGGCGCAGGGCCTTGCGGTAGCCCTCGGGACGGGGCATGCCGAAATTGCGGTAGATCTTTTCCTTGGTGTCGCGCCCCTTCTGGTGGCCGATGACCACCACCGGCTGGCCGTTGAAGCGGGCCAGGCCGCCTACGATGGCGTGGTCGTCGGCGAAGGCGCGGTCCCCGTGCAGCTCCTCGAAGTCGGTGAAGATGCGGCCGACGTAGTCGAGGGTGTAGGGCCGCTGGGGGTGGCGGGCCAGCTGGGAAATTTGCCAGGGCGACAGCTTGGCGTAGATGTCCTTGGCCAGCTGGGCGCTCTTCTTTTCCAGGCGCGAAATCTCCTCCGAGATGTCGACGGCGGTATCGTCCTGGACAAAGCGAAGCTCTTCGATCTTCGCTTCGAGGTCGGCAATGGGCTGTTCGAAGTCGAGAAAACTGGTTTTCATGGACGGCGGCAATTTTTGGTCGGCGCGTATTCTACCCCAAAAGGCCGAGCCGCCCTGGGGTCAATACTCTACCGGCAGCGGGTCCAGACTGCGCCAGAGATACCAGGTAGCCACCGTGCGCCAGGGGCGCCAACGCTCGCCCAGTTCGGCCAGCACCCGACGGGGCTGCTTCTCGCCGGCGAAATAGTGGTCGAACAGGGCCCGCTGCAAACCGATGTCGTCCAGGGGATAGATGTCGGGCCGCAGGAGATTGAAGATCAGGAACATCTCGGCCGTCCACCGGCCGATGCCCCGCACATCCACCAGTTCGGAAATGACCGCCTCGTCGTCCATGTCCGCCCAACGCTCGGGCCGGATGCGCCCGGCGGCGAAGTGCCCCGCCAGATCGACCATGTACTCGATCTTGCGCCTGGAGAGGCCGCTGTTGGCCAGGCCGGCCGCCCCGGCAGCCAGCACGGAAGCGGGGGAGACGCTGCCCACCGCGGCGCTGAAGCGAGCCCAGACGGCGTCCGCCGCCTTGACCGAAATCTGCTGGCCGACGATGGAGCGCGCCAGGGTGCCGAAGGCATCTCCCCGGGACGCCAGCCCCAGGCCGGGGTAGCGCCCGATGAGGCCGGCCATCACCGGGTCGGCATCGGCCAATTGACGTATTGCCTCGGACCAATAGTGTGGGATCATCCGGTCATTATGGCGCAACAAGAAATCACTGCCGTCATCCTCGCCGGTGGGCTGGCTACCCGCCTGGGCGGCGTGGACAAGGGACTGCAACCCCTCTTCGGCGACCCCCTGGTGGCCCACGTGCTGCAGCGCCTGCGCCCCCAGGTCGAAAGCGTGCTCATCAACTGCAACCGCAACGCCGAGCGCTATGCCGGCTTCGGCTGCCCCCTGGTGCCCGACCGCATCGCCGACTTTCCCGGCCCCCTGGCCGGCCTGCACGCCGCCTTCGAGGCCGCGGCCACGCCCCTGGTGCTGACGGTGCCCTGCGACGCCCCCTTCCTGCCGGCCGACCTGGCCGCCCGCCTCGCTGCGGCGCTGGCCGACGGCGACGCGGCCGTGGCCGCGAGCGGCCGGCGGGAGCCGGTCTTCGCCCTCTACCGGCGCAGCCTGCTGCCCCGCCTCGAGACCTTCCTCACCGCCGGCGGGCGCAAGGTCGGGCAATGGCAGGCGGAACTGGATTGCCGCACCGCCGATTTCTCGGATCAGCCCGAAGCGTTCCGGAACCTCAATTCGGCGGACGACTGGCCCTCGGCCCTCTAAAATCAAATTGCAGGAGGCCGGCGAACGTCATGGCAAGTTCCGAATACCTTTTCATCCATCCCTGGTTCCATCCCGATGAGAACTGGGCCGGATTCCATCTCGAATTCGCAGGCGGCGGCCAGGCCCTCGCCGACACCCTCGCCCGGCTGGCCCGGCACCCCGCCCTGTCGGCCATGGATCACCGCCTGCTGTGGTTCGTTCCGGCCCTCGCCCCGGAAAGCGTCGCCGTCGCCCTGGCCTTGCCGGTGAGGCAGGCGGTTTTCCTGCTCCCTCCGTCCGCCGCGGCCGGCAGCCGGGAAGGCGCGGAAATCCTCGAAGCCGACCTGCGGCGAAGGGGGGCCAAGCTCGGGAAGGTGCTCTCGCCCACCGATCCCCTGCCCGCCGCCGGCGCCTGGGACTATGCGGTGCTCAGCGCCGGCCATGCCCGTACCCTGCCTCCCCACAGCCTGCTGGGATTGGCGACCAAGACCGCCGTCGTCGTCACCGGCCTGCGCGGCCGCAACGATTTCGCCTGGGCCGTCGCCAACCACTGCGCCCTGGTCACCGGCGAATACCTCCTCAACCGCTCGGCGCCCTGCAACAAGCCGGACATGCTGCGGGTCAGGCTGCTGAAGCTCCTGGCCCTCATCGCCGCCGACGCCGATACCTGCGAGATCGAGGAAGTCTTCCGCCAGGAACCCAAGCTGGCCTATGGCCTCCTGCGCCTGGTCAATTCCGCCGCCATGGCGCCCCGCAGCCCGATCACCAGCTTCGCCCAGGCCATCACCATCCTCGGCCGCCAGCAGCTCCAGCGCTGGCTGCAGCTCCTGGTCTATGCCAACCCGAACGACGGCCAGCACCCCAATCCGCTGTTGCTCCAGGCCGCCACCCGCGGCCGCCTGATGGAAGCCCTGGCTCCCTACATCCGGCCGGCCCCCGAAGGGGATGCGCCTTCGGATGCGGCCTTCATGATCGGAACCTTCTCCCTGCTCGACGTGCTGCTCAATCTCTCCGTGCCGGAGATCCTCCAGCAGCTGCCGCTGCCCCCGGTGGTCCAGGCCGCCCTCGAGGAGCGCCGGGGTCCCCTGGGCACGCTGCTCGCCGCCCTGGCGGCGGCCGACAACCGGGACAGTGCCACGGCTAGCCGCCTGCTGGACAGCCTGGGAGTGGACGGCGACAGCTTCGCCGCCGCTCAGTTGAGCGCCCTGGAGTGGGCAAGCACCATCCGCATCCCCACCCCGTAAGGGCAACGCCCCTCGGGATCAGCCGTAGTGGCCGGACAGGAAGGGGTTGTAGCGCCGCTCCTGGCCCAGGGTGGATTGGGGGCCGTGACCGGGGATGAAGGTGACGTCGTCGCCCAGGGGAAACAGCTTTTCCTTGATGGAGCGGATCAGGGCGTCGTGATCGCCCTGAGGGAAATCGGTGCGGCCGATGGAGCCCTGGAACAGCACGTCTCCCACCTGCAGCAGCCGGCTCGGCCGGTGGTAGAAGACCACATGGCCCGGGGTGTGACCCGGGCAGTGGAGCACCTCCAGTTCCACTTGGCCGAAGGCGACCTGGTCGCCGTCCTTGAGCCAGCGGGTCGGCTCGAAGCTCCTCACCGCCGGAAAGCCGAACATGCGGCTCTGCTGGGGCATGCCCTCGATCCAGAAACGGTCCTCCTCCTGGGGCCCCTCCACCGGCAACCCCAGGCGCTCGGCCAGGACGGCGACGCCGCCGGCATGGTCGATGTGGCCGTGGGTGACCAGGATCTTCACCAGCTTGAGCCCCTTGTCAGCCACCGCCTTCTCGATGCGGTCGAGGTCGCCGCCCGGATCGATGACCGCTGCTTCCTTGGTCGCCTCGCACCAGAACAGGGTGCAATTCTGCTCGAAGGGGGTCACGGGAATGATTGCGTAATTCATAGTCAGGACTATCGATGGAATTTGTGCATTATCTCACGCCGGCCCCTTGCTCTCCCGCCTCATACATGCTTAACTGGAAAACAATTAAAACAGCAGCTTAGCCGGCTTTTTTGAGATAGAACAACAGCATGCTCGATCACCCTCTGCAGGACACCGAAGCTTGGCTCGTGCTGTTCAGCAACAGCAGCCTGCCCATCCTGCGCCAGACCCAGCGCCGGCTGGAGGAAATGCGCGAGGACATCGACCGGGTGGATCCCCGGGACCTGGCCCACGTCATCCTCCAGGACCCCATCATGGCGGTCCGGGTGCTGGCCTATATCCAGCCGCTGCGGGGTCGGGCACTGCAGAACGACATCACCACCATCGCCGGTGCCATCATGATGTCGGGCCTGCAACCCTTCTTCAACCGCTTCCATGAACTGCCGACCATCGAGGGCATGCTCAAAGGGGAAGACCCCCACGCCCTCCTGGGAGTTCTGCGCATCATCCAGCGGGCCCAGCGGGCTTCCCTTTACGCCCACGACTGGGCCACCTGGCGCCACGACCTCAACATGGAGGAAGTGCGCATCGCCGCCCTCCTCCACGACCTGGCGGAAATCCTGGTGTGGTGCTTCGCGCCCAAGCTCGGGCTGCAGATCCAGGCGGAACAGACGGCTCAACCGACCATGCGCAGCGCCACCGCCCAACTGAAGGTGCTGGGCATCACCCTGCAGGAACTGCAGCAGGCCCTGTGCCGGGTGTGGCATCTGCCGGAACTGCTGCAGCATCTCATGGATGACGACAACACCAGCCCGCCCCGGGTGCGCAACGTCATCCTGGCGGTGCGCCTCGCCCGCCACTCCGCCCACGGCTGGGACGATCCGGCCCTGCCGGACGACTACCGGGATATCGGCGAACTGCTCCATCTCGCGCCGGAAGCGGTCAAGGAACGGCTGGGCGTGGTATGGCCCGGCCCGAACGACGGCGCCGCGCCCCCTCAGCCGCAGTAGCGCAGGTTGGCCAGATCCAGCAGCAGGTCCGGCATCTGGTAGGCGACAAAGACGGCCACCAGGACAGCCAGCCCCAGGGCCGCCGCCGTGCCCGCCAGAAACCAGCGCCACCGGCCCTTCATGCCTCCGCTTCCACTTCCGCCTCGGCCCGCACCAGGGGCCGTTCGTCGATGGGCCAGGAGAGGACCGTGGCCAGGACGGACAGCCCCACCGCCACCCCCCACGCCACCAGGTAGGAGCCGGTCTCGTCGTAAATGCGCCCGCCCAGCCAGGCTCCCAGGAAGCTGCCCAGCTGGTGCCCCAGGAAGACCACACCGGTGAGCATGGACATGTAGCGCAGGCCGAAAATCTGTGCCACCAGGCCATTGGTGAGGGGCACGGTGCCGAGCCAGAGGAGCCCCATGACGGCGGCGAAGACCCAGGCACTGGCCGTGGACAGGGGAACGAGGAGAAAGGCGACGATGGCGATGCCCCGCAGTCCGTAGATGAGGGCCAGCAGGCTCTTCTTGCTGCAGCGCCCGCCTCCCCAGCCGAAAATGAAGGAGCCGAAGACGTTGAAGAGCCCGATCAGGGCCACCGCCGTCATCCCCACATTGGCCGAGAAGCCGGAGTCCACCAGGAAGGACGGCAGGTGCAGCATGATGAAGGCGGTCTGGAAACCGCACACGAAGTAGCTCCAGAACAGGTAGTGGAAACTGCGCTCGCCGCCGGCTTCCCGCAGGGCTTCCGCCACCGACTGGCCGGCGCCGGCAGCCGGCTTGTGGCCGTCGGCCATGGCCCAGGCCAGGGGCACGATGAGGCCGACGCCGCAGGCCAGCAGCACCAGGGCCGATTGCCAGCCGTAGGCGCTGATCAGCGCCTGGCCAATGGGCAGCACGGCGAACTGGCCGAAGGAACCGCCGGCGCTGGCCACCCCTAGGGCCAGGCTGCGCCGGGCCGGCGTGGTATGGCGGCCGACGAGACCCAGGATGACGGCGAAGGTGGTGCCGGACAGTCCCAGGCCGACCAGGAGCCCCCCGGACAGATCGAGGGTCGCGGCCGAGCCGGCGTGGGCCATGAGCACCAGGCCGACGACGTACAGCAGGGCGGCGCCAGCGATGGTGCGGCCAGCCCCGTGGCGGTCGGCAAGGGCGCCGGCCAAGGGCGAGGCCAGGCCCCACACCAGGTTCTGGAGGGCGATGGCGAAGGAGAACGTCTCCCGGCTCCAGCCATGGTCCAGGGTCATGGGCTGCAGGAAGAGGCCGGCGGTATGCCGCACCCCCATGGCCAGGGTGAGGATGACCGAGCCGCAGAGGAGGATGAGGACGGGGGTGCGCCAGGTCTTGGTCTTCAAGCCTTGCCCTCCAGGGTTTCCCAGCGCTCCAGGAGTGCCAGCAGTTCGTCTTCGATGGCGGCCAGCCGGGCGGCGTGGGACTGGGCCGCCGTCGGGTCGTTCTGGTAGAGGGCCGGATCCTCCAGGCGGCGGGTCAGGTCCTGCTGCTCCGCCTCCAGGGTGGCGATGCGGTCGGGCAGGGCCTCCAGTTCCCGCTGCTCCTTCCAGGACAGCTTGTCGGCCTTGGGCTTGGGCGCCTCCGCCACCTTGGGGGCGGCCTTGGCCTCGGCCTTGGGGGCGGCGCTCTCCCTGGCTTTCTGGGCCTGGTACTGGGCCCAGTCGCTGTAGCCGCCGACGTATTCCCGCCAGACGCCATCGCCCTCGGCGGCGATGGTCTGGGTCACCACGTTGTCCAGGAAGGCGCGGTCGTGGCTGACCAGGAACAGGGTGCCGTCGTAATCCTGGAGCAGGGCTTCGAGCAGTTCCAGGGTCTCGATGTCGAGGTCGTTGGTGGGCTCGTCGAGGACCAGCACGTTGGCCGGCCGGGCGAAGAGGCGGGCCAGCAGCAGGCGGTTGCGCTCACCGCCGGACAGGGACTTCACCGGCGAGCGGGCCCGCTCGGGGGCGAAGAGGAAGTCCTCCAGGTAGCCGATGACGTGCTTGCGGGCGCCGCCGATCTCGACGTAGTCCGAGCCCGGGGAAATGACGTCGGCCAGGCTGGCCTCGGGGTCGAGCTGGGTGCGGAACTGGTCGAAATAGGCGATTTCCAGCTTGGTGCCGAGGCGCACGGTACCCTCGTCCGGGGTCAGCTCGCCGAGGATGAGGCGCAGGAGGGTCGTCTTGCCGGCGCCGTTGGGGCCAATGAGGCCGATCTTGTCGCCGCGCTGGATGCGGGTGGAAAAGTCCCGGACCACGGTCTTGTCGCCGAAGCGCTTGCTGACGTGCTTGAGTTCCGCCACCAGCTGGCCGCTCTTGTCGCCGGCATCGAGCTGCAGGCTGACCTTGCCAAGGCGCTCCCGCCGCGCTGCCCGGTCGGCCCGCAGGCGGTCCAGGCGCTGGACCCGGAAGACGGCCCGGGTGCGCCGGGCTTCGACGCCCTTCCTGATCCACACTTCCTCTTCCTTGAGGAGCTTATCGGCCCGGGCATTGGCCAGGGTCTCCTCGTGGAGAAGGGCTTCCTTGCGCTGCTGGTAGTCGGCGAAGCTGCCCGGGAAGCTGGCCAGGCGCCCCCGGTCGAGTTCGACGATGCGGGTGCACACCCGGTCCAGGAAGCGCCGGTCGTGGGTAATGAAAAGCAGGGTCACGCCGGAATCGACCAGAAGGTTCTCCAGCCACTCGATGGCGCCGATGTCCAGGTGGTTGGTGGGCTCGTCCAGGAGCAGCACCTCCGGCGCCACCGCCAGGGCCTGAGCCAGGGCTAGGCGCTTCTTCTGGCCGCCGGACAGGGTGCCGACCCTGGCTTCCGGATCGAGGGCGAAACGGTCGATGACCCGCTCGGCCTGGGCCTCGTAGGCCCAGGCGCCAAGAGCCTCGAGTTCGTGCTGCAGCTCCTGGAGGCGGGTGAGGAGCTTCTCCTGGTCGGCGCCGGCTTCGGCCAGCCGGTGGGAAACCTCATGGTATTCGGCGAGCAGGCGGGAGGTGTCCCCCATCCCCGCCACCACCGCCGCGAAGACGGTCAATTCGGGATCGAAGGGCGGCTCCTGGGGCACGTAGCCGACCCGGATGCCGGGCTGGGTCCACACCTCGCCGTCGTCCAGCCGGCCCCGCCCGTTGCCGGCGGCCAGGGCCGCCAGCAGGGACGACTTGCCGGTGCCGTTGCGCCCGATCAGGGCCACCCGCTCCCCCGGATCCAGCTGGAAGTCGGCATGGTCGAGGAGGGGAACGTGGCCGAAGGCGAGGCTGGCGTCGATCAGTTTCAGATAGGGCATAGGATGGGCCGGCGGTGCGCCGGCAGGGACCTCGAGGGAAAAGTGGAATTCTATCCGCTCGGGAGAAAAAGAAACGGCCCGCCGAAGCGGGCCGCGGTATGCCGGGACTGGGGCCTAGGAGCCCGGGTCCATCTGGGACTGCAGGTAGTTCTGGATGCCCACCTGGTCCACCAGCCCGAGCTGGGTTTCCAGATAGTCGATGTGTTCCTCGGTATCTTCCAGGATGTCTTCCAGCAATTCCCGGGAAACGTAGTCCTTGATGGACTCGCAGTAGGCGATGGCTTCGATGAGATCGGTGCGGGCCGCCTGCTCGGCCTTGAGATCGCACTGCAGGCACTCCGGCACGTTCTCGCCGATCAGGAGCTTGTCGAGGTTCTGCAGGTTCGGCAGCGCTTCGAGGAAGAGGATGCGCTCGATCAGGTGGTCGGCGTGCTTCATTTCCTCGATGGATTCGTTGTATTCGTGCTTGCCCAGCTTGGCGAGGCCCCAGTTCTTGTACATGCGGGCATGCAGGAAATACTGGTTGATGGCGGTCAATTCATGGGTGAGCTGTCGATTGAGGTATTGCAGGGCCTTGCTATCACCTTTCATGCTGCCTCCGGAATGACGTCAAACATGCTGTCCTGCTGGGGCTGCTCCAGGGAAGCCCGATGCTCCCGCAGGCAATCCAGCGCGCATTTTGCGCAGCGGCCGCATTCCCCGGCCACCCCAAGGCGGTGGCGCAGGTCGCGCATGGTGTCGGCACCTTCATTCACAGCCTGCTTCACTTGGCGTTCCGTCACCGCATTGCATACGCAAACGTACATGTTTTGACCTCGACTCCGGACAATCGATCGATCACGTTAGACGATCGTAATTGATAACCGTTCTCATTAAATCACGCTGTTTCGGGAGTGTCAAACGGCCCCGGTATAATCCGGCCATGCCGCCGAGACAACGTACAAACTCCCATTCCGTCGACATCAGCGAAAAGGGCGGGGTGCGGTTCCTGCACTTCGGATCGGACTGGGTGCAAGGCGCCATGCGCATCGCCCGCCCCTGGGTCCTGGAACTGGCCTACACCCGGGAGATGATGGCCTCCCTGCTGCTGCGCGCCGACGGCCGCTGGCCGCGGCGGGTGCTGCTGGTGGGCCTGGGAGCCGGTTCCCTGGCCAAGTTCGTCTACCGCCACCTGCCGGACAGCCGGATCACCGTGGTGGAGATCAATCCCCAGGTGGAGATGATCGCCCGGCAGTATTTCAACCTGCCCGACGACCCGCTGCGCCTGCGCGTCGTCATCGGCGACGGGGCCGAATACATGCTCGAGGGCGGCGACAGCTACGACCTCATCCTGAGCGACGGCTTCGGCCCGGACGGCCGTCCCGGCGTCCTCGACACCCTGCCCTTCTACCAGGCCTGCCGGGCCCGCCTCACCGCCACCGGGCTCCTGACCTTGAACCTGCTGGGCCGCAACCGGGGCGCCCTGGCCAGTGCCGAGCGCATCCGGGAAGCCTTCGACGGCCGCGCCATCCTCTTTCCCCCCTGCGAGAGCGGCAACGTCATCGCCTTCGCCGCTGCCGGCGAAGCGGTGGATGCCTCCCTGGAGGACCTGCGCGAACGTGCCCTCAAACTCAGGGAATCAACTGGCCTCGATCTGTTGTCAACGATCAACCGCCTGGAGCAGGGCCAATCCCTGCCGGGCGGCAGACTCGTTCTGTGAGCGCCATACACTCGGGACCCCCTTGATAATTAGGTCCCAGGGGCTACAAAGATAATATTCGGACGCCGGCAGAACTACCTGCTAGGCCCGAAGACAATCTTCTTGGCGCGGCCATGGGGTTGAGTTGTTGAACCATTCCGCACTTGAGGAGGAGACAATGCTGGCACTGCAAGATTTGCTCGACTACTGCGATCTCGACAAAGGCGAGATCGAAGCGATCGCCGAGCATGAGCACATTCCGCTGGTTGTCGCGGCCGAAATGGGCGAATCCTTGCTGAGTTCTCCTGAGGGGGTGTGCAGACTGCACGCCATGATCGCGGAGAACATGGAATATGCGAGGAAGCATGGCCGGTTCGATCACGCCAAGGAGCTGGAGGACACCTACCAGCACCTGCGGCGGACCCATCCGTTACCAGCGTCGATGATGCACGCGTGAGCCTCTTTTGGACGATTGGGCGGCACAGCCGCCAGCCAAGGCCCGACCACTGGTCGGGCCTTGTATTTCGGGCGGCCGGCTAGGCCTTTTCCGGCTGACCGAAGCCGTGCTCGACGGCGTACACCGCCGCCTGGACCCGGCTGGAGATGTTCAGCTTCTTGAAGATGTTCTGGACATGGATCTTGACCGTGCTTTCGGCCAGATCCAGGGCCCGGGCGATCTCCTTGTTGCTTTCCCCCCGCGCCAGGCAGCCGAGGATTTCCCGCTCCCGGGGCGACAGTTTTTCCTTTTCTACCATGGCGGGCGCCGCCCGGCTCTGGGTGCGCACCCCCTGGATCAGCTTGGCCGTCATCTGGGGAGAGATGACCGATTCGCCCCGGGCGGCCCGGCGGATGGCGTCGATGAGGGCCTCGGTCTCGATGTTCTTGAGCAGATAGCCGGTGGCGCCCGCCTTCAGGGTCTCCAGCAGGTCGTCGGCGTCCTCCGAGACGGTCAGCATCAGCACATTGGTGCTGGGAACCTCCTCGACGATGAGCTTCACCGCCTCCCGGCCGCTGATGCCGGGCATGTGGAGGTCCAGGAGCACCACGTCGGGCCGCAGGGACTTGGCCCGCTTGACCCCCTCCAGGCCATCGCCGGCCTCCTCGACGATTTCGAATTCCTCGTGCCGCTGGAGCAGGGATTTGATGCCGCTGCGGAAAAGGGTGTGATCGTCCACTATCAATACGCGGATCTTGCCGTTCATTTAAGTCGTCTCCTTCTGTAGCCGCGGCAGCGACAGGGTCACCCGGGTGCCCTCTCCCACCGCTGATTTCACCAGGCACTCGCCGCCGATGCGGAAGGCCCGCTCCTTCATGATCTTGAGCCCGACGTGCCGATCCGAGGCCACCGCCGGATTGGTGGCCGGGTCGAAGCCGACGCCGTCGTCTCTGACCTCGATGGCGACGCCCCCGACGCTGCGCTCCACCTTCACGTCTACCTTGCTGGCGCCGGAATGCTTGCGGATATTCGACAACGCCTCCTGGACGATGTGGAGCACCTGGATTTCGTCCTCCGGCTCCAGGGGCACCCCGGTGCCGACCCGGTCGAACTCGGTGCGGATGCCGGTCTGGCCCTCGAATTTCTCCAGGGTGGAGAGGATGGCCGAGTCCAGGTCCGAATGGCTCACCCGGGTGCGGAAGTGCACCAGCAGCTCCCGCACGTCGTCGTAGCTCTCCTGCACCCCCTCGCGGATATGTACGGCGGTTTCCAGGGCCTCGTCGATATTCTTCTTCTTGAGGGAATCCTGCAGCAGCTGGGCCTGGATATTGAGGAAGGCCAGGCCCTGGGCGATGGAATCGTGGAGCTCCTGGGCCAGCAGGTTGCGCTCCTCCGACACCGCCAGCTCCCTCTCCCGGGAGTGCAGCCTCTGGTTCTCCACCGCCACCCCCAGGTGCTGGCCCAGGGTCTCCAGGAGATGGACCTCCTGTTCGGTGAACTTGCGCGGCTGGTCGAAATAGAGGTTGAAGAGCCCCAGGGTCTCCTTCTTGTAGCTGATGGTGAAGGCGGTGGCGGTGCGGAAGCCTGCCTTGACGCAGGTCTGCAGCACCAGGCCCGGCGGCGGCTCGGTGGTGTCCACTACGAAGGAGCAGCCCTGCTCGATGGCCTCGCCGCACAGGCAGAAGCCGCAGGGCAGCGCCAGCTCGCCGGCCACGAATTCCTCCGACAGCCCCTCGTGGCTCAGCATGAACACCTCGTCGCTGCCCCCGACGCACAGCCGCACCGCCCCGGCCCGCGCCCCCATGGCCCGCTTCATGCGCTGCACGAAGCCCTTGCACAGCTCTTCGATACTGTCCGGCTCGTTGAGGAAGGCGGCGGTCTCGTAGAGCACCTCCAGTTCCCGGTTCTTCTCCGCCAGGCTGCGGGTCTTGGTCTGCACCCGCTCCTCCAGGGTCGCGTACACCTCCTGGAGGTGTTCCGCCAGCCGGTTGAAGCCGTTGGCCAGGACGCCGAATTCGTCCTGGGTCTCCACCGGCAGGCGGACCGAGAAGTCATCCCCCGACATGCGCCGGATGCCGTTCTGCAGATGGTCCACCGGCCGGATCACCAGGACGAAGAAGAAGCGGATGAGGATGGCGGTGCCGATCACCGCCAGCATCGCCAAGCCGATCTGGCAGGTCCGCAATAGGGTGGCGTTGAAGGCGTAGTTGCTCTCCATGCGCAGCACCAGGTTGTTGATGCCGGCCACGAAGCGGACCACCTCGCCGTCGTAGCGGGCCAGGGCCTCCTCCCGGCCGGCGCGCTCGGTGGCCCGCAGGTAGTCCCGGAGGATGGGCCGGATGTTGCCGTTCCATTGCTCCTTGACCGCCCGCACGCCCTGGTACACCTCCGCATCCCGGGGCGGCGACAGAGGCCGGACCGGATCGCCCATTTCCAGGTCCCGCAGGACCTTCTCGAAACGCTCCATCTCGGCCCCCACTTCGGAGGCGACGATGGCCGCCTGCTCGTTCCCGTAGACACCGCGGCCCAGCAGGTGGCCGATGCGGTAGGAGCGCATGCGCTGGCTGCCGGCGTCGTTGATGGCCGCCGCCCCGCCCTCCAGCTGCCAGGAGATGAGCAGGGTCAGGCTGATGGCCGTGATGGCGCAGAGGAAGAAGATCACCAGCATGCCGATGATCTTGCTGGAGAGGCGCTGCAGTTTGGGTAGCACGGGGGCGACACCTATGGATTGATCGTTGGCAACATATCCCCGGGGCGCCGGGCACAACAACCGTTCACATCAAATTTACGGATAAAAAACCCCCTGCCCGCAGGCAAGGGGTTGAAATCCACGGCGAAACCGCCGTGGAGAGGACAAGCTCGGTACCGCTTTCCGGGGACGGAGCGCCCGGATCAGGCCCGCCGCCGGGCCCGGACGATCTGGTAGGCGCGGCCGACGTAGGTGAGCGGCGCCGTCAGGACGTGGACCAGGCGGGTGAAGGGGAAGAGCAGGAAGACCGTCATCCCGAAGAACATGTGGGTCTTGAAGATGGGATCCACCTTGTCCAGCAGTTCCGGCTGCGGGCTCAGGGTCAGCACGCTCTGCACCCAGCCCGAGAGGGCCATCATCACTTCCGGATCGCCGTGACCGGCGTGGCCGATGGAGACCGGGATGGTGGAGATGCCCAGGATCAGGGTCGCCATCAGCCAGGTGAGGATGAAGATGTCCATGGTGCGGCTGGCGGCCCGGACGCGGGCGTTGAACATGCGGCGGAACCACAGGATGGCGCCCCCCAGGAAGCACATCAGGCCGAACACCGAGCCGGCGGAGATGGCCAGCCACTGGTGCTGCATGTCCGACACCCCGAGGGCCAGCCAGAGGCTGTGGGGCAGCACCAGGCCGGCGAAGTGGCCGGCGAAGATGGAGAGGATGCCGATGTGGAAGAAGTTGCTGGCGAAGACCATGCTGCCCTTGGAAAGGAGCATGGAGGAATCGGTCTTCCAGGTGTACTGCTCGTGGTCGTAGCGAATCCAGCTGCCGACGACGAAGATCGTCAGGGCAATGTACGGATAGACCGCGAAAACGAATTTGGAAAGATTCATGGTCGTTTTCTCCTCAGGCTGCCAGCTTCACCAGCGAGCCGTGGTTGTCGATGATGCGGATGAGCTGGGCGTAGGGGCTGCCCGACTTCTCCAGGTTGTCGGCGATGACCTTGAGCACCTTGCCGGCATCCCCCAGGAAGACCTTGGCCTCGTCCTCGCCGAGTTCGGAGACGAACTCCAGGAGGAGCGGCAGGTAGTCCGGCAGCTCCTTCTCGTCGTGGTGGAAACCGAAGGTCTTGAGGTACTCGGTGAGGTCGATGAGAGCCGGGCCCCGGGTCTTCTCCTCGCCGAAGATGTGGTGGGTCAGGTGCAGGCTGTGCTCCGGCGTCAGGTCGAAGGTCTGGACATAGCGGGCCTGGGCCTCGGTGGGGTCCATGGCCAGCAGGGACTCCACGAAGAGGGCGATGGACAGCCGCTCCTCGGGGGCGAAGTACTGGCCCCGGTCGAGATCGAGGACGAAGTTCCGGGCCCCGCCGAAGCCGGCCGCCTCCACCTCCTGGCGGAGTTCCGCCAGGAGATCGTCGGTGGGGTAGTCGAGGAGGGCCGACAGGAGTTTGAAGACGTGCATGGTGCTCTCCTTACTTGTGGCTGCCGGCGAGGGGGGCGGGCTGCCGCGGTTCGGCGCTCTCGGTGCGGCGATCCGGGAACAGGGAGTTCCGGGAGACGCCGGCCGAGGAATCGTTGCCGAAGCTGAAGCCGTTCTGGCCCTGGAAGCCGTGGTAGTCGTCCAGATGGATCTCCTGGTGGGAGGTCGGGATGACGAAGCGGTCCTCGTAGTTGGCGATGGCCAGGTAGCGGTACATCTCCTTGGCCTCATGCTCGGTCAGGCCGGCGGTGTTGAGGGGCCGGGTGTCCGGGGTGCCTTCGACGTGGATGGAGCGCATGTAGGAGCGCATGGCGATCAGCCGGTTGAGGGCCGAGACGATGTACTCCTCCTTGCCTGCGGTGAGCAGGTTGGCCAGGTACTTCACCGGCAGGCGCATGGCGTCGGCCTTGGGGATGACGCCGTCGGCCTCGGTCGGCAGCTTCTTCTGGTCGATCTGGGACTGCACCGGCGAGAGGGGCGGCACGTACCAGATCATCGGCAGGGTGCGGAACTCCGGGTGCAGCGGGAAGGCGATCTTCCACTCCACCGCCATCTTGTAGATGGGGGACTTCTGGGCCGCCTCGATCCAGGACTGGGGAATGCCGTCCTTCTTGGCCTGCTCGATCACGGCCGGGTCGTGGGGATCGAGGAAGAGATCCAGGTGGGCCTTGTAGAGGTCCTGCTCGTTGTCGGTGCTGGCGGCATCCAGGAGCTTGTCGGCATCGTAGAGGATGATGCCGTTGTAGCGGATGCGGCCGACGCAGGATTCGGAACAGACCGTCGGCAGGCCCGACTCGACGCGGGGGTAGCAGCCGATGCACTTCTCGGCCTTGGAGGATTCCCAGTTGAAGAAGACCTTCTTGTAGGGGCAGCCGGAAATGCACATGCGCCAGCCCCGGCAGCGGTCCTGGTCGGCCAGGACGATGCCGTCCTCCTCCCGCTTGTACATGGCGCCGGAGGGGCAGGAGGCGACGCAGGCCGGGTTGATGCAGTGGTTGCAGATCCGCGGCAGGTACATGTGGAAGGTGTTCTCGAACTGCTTGTAGATCTCCTTCTCCATGTTGGAGAAATTCTTATCCTTCGAGCGCTTGTGGAACTCGCCGGCCAGGTCGTCCTCCCAGTTCGGGCCCCAGGTGATCTTGTCCATCTTCTCGCCGGTGATCTGGGAGATGGGACGGGCGGTGGGCGCCGCCTCGGAGAGCGGCGCGTTCTGCAGCCGGGCGTAGTCGTAGGTGAAGGGCTCGTAGTAGTCGTCGATCTCCGGCATGTTGGGGTTGGCGAAGATCTGGACGATCTTCTTCAGCTTGCCGCCGGCCTTGAGCTCGAGCTTGCCATTGACCTTGGTCCAGCCACCCTTCCACTTCTCCTGGTTCTCCCAATCCTTCGGGTAGCCGATGCCGGGCTTGGACTCGACGTTGTTGAACCAGGCGTACTCCACCCCCTTGCGGTTCGACCAGACGTTCTTGCAGGTCACCGAGCAGGTGTGGCAGCCGATGCACTTGTCCAGGTTGAACACCATCGCGAATTGAGCGCGAATTTTCATGTTTATCTCCTAATTCCTTGTCCGTTCGCGCTTAGCGCTTGCCGATGCCGACTGGGTTGCGCTGGGCTTCCCGCTCGGGAGTGAGGGGCCGCTCCAGCCAGTCGATGGACTGGTCCTCGACCTTGTGCAGGATCACCACCTCGTCCCGGTTGCAGCCCACCGTGCCGTAGTAGTTGAAGCCGTAGGCCAACTGGGCGTAGCCGCCCACCATGTTGGTCGGCTTCACCACCACCCGGGTCACCGAGTTGAGGATGCCGCCGCGCTTGCCGGTGGAGGGCGAGCCCGGGACATTCACGTTCTTCTCCTGGGCGTGGTACATCAGGGCCATGCCCCGGGGCACCCGCTGGGAGACCACCGCCCGGGCCATGGTGGCGCCGTTGGCGTTGATCGCCTCGACCCAGTCGTTGTCCTCCAGGCCGATGCTCTTGGCGTCGTCCTCGGAAACCCAGACGTAGGGGCCGCCGCGGAACAGGGTCAGCATGCGCAGGTTGTCCTGGTAGCTGGAGTGGATGCCCCACTTGGAGTGCGGGGTGATCCAGGACAGGGTCAGGTGGGGCTTGGCCTTGACGGCGGCCGGCACCTTCTCGTGGGCCTTCAGGTCGACCGGCGGCTTGAAGACGCAGAAGCCCTCGCCGAAGTCCAGGAACCACTCGTGATCCTGGTAGAAGTGGGCCCGGCCGGTCAGCGTCCGGAAAGGGATGTGCTCATGGATGTTGGTGTAGCCGGCGGTGTAGGAGACATGCTCCGACTCGATGCCGGACCAGGTCGGCGCCGTGATGATCTTGCGGGGCTGGGCGACGATGTCCCGGAAGGTGATCTTGTCCTCGTGGCGCCCGGCGTAGAGGTGGTGGTGGTCGATGCCGGTCTTCTTGGACAGGGCGCTCCAGGACTTGTGGGCGACCTCGCCGTTGGTTTCCGGCGCCATGCGCATCACCGAGTCACAGACCGCGATGTCCTCCTCCAGGGACGGCATGCCCTTGGAGACGCCCTCCACCTGCACGGTACGGTTGAGGGAGGCCAGTTCCTTGTATTCCTGCTCGGTGTTCCAGTCGATGCCCTTGACGTTGTTGCCGAGCTTGGTCATCAGGGGGCCGAGGGCGATGAACTTGTTGTAGGTCTGGCCGTAGTCCCGCTCCACCAGCTTCAGGGCCGCCATGGTCTTGCCCGGGATGGGGTCGCACTCGCCGCGCTTCCAGTTCTTGACCTGGCCGTAGGGCTGGGCCAGTTCCATGGCCGAGTCGTGCTGCATGGGCAGGGCGACGATGTCCTTCTTCGTGCCCAGGTGCTTGGCGGCCAGGCCGGAGAAGGCCTTGGCGATGGTCCTGAAGATCTGCCAGTCGGACTTCGACTCCCAGCCCGGGGTCACGGCTTCGGACAGGGGGTGGATGAAGGGGTGCATGTCCGTGGTGTTGAGGTCGTTCTTCTCGTACCAGGTGGCGGTGGGCAGGATGATGTCCGAGTAGGCGCCGGTGGAGTTGAGGCGGAAGTTGATGTCCACCATCAGGTCCAGCTTGCCGGCCGGGCCCTCTTCCAGATACTTGACCTGGGAGCACTGGGCGCCGTAGGTGCCCTCCTGCAGCACCCCGTTCTGGGCGCCCAGGAGGTGCTTCAGGAAGTACTCGTGGCCCTTGGCGGAGGTGCCGATCAGGTTGCCGCGCCAGACGATGAGGTTGCGGGGCCAGTTGACCGGGTTGTCCGGGTCGGCGAAGGCCACGTCCAGCTTGCCCTCCTTGAGCTGCCCGGCGACGTACTTGGCGATGCCGGCCTCGTCGGTATTGCCGGCCTTCTCGGCCTCGGCCACCAGTTCGAGGGGGTTCCTGTTGAAGTTGGGGGCGCCGGGCAGCCAGCCCATGCGGACCGCATCGACGTTGTAGTCGGCCAGGGTGTAGCCCTTGTATTTGTTCTTGCCGGCCGGGGAGAGGAGCGCGTCGGCGTCCACCGTCTCGTAGCGCCACTGGTCGGTGTGGAAGTACCAGTAGGAGGTGGAGTTCTGGTGCCGGGGCGGACGGTGCCAGTCGGTGGCGAAGGCGATGGGCGCCCAGCCGGCCTGGGGACGGAGCTTTTCCTGGCCGACGTAGTGGGCCCAGCCGCCGCCGGTCTGGCCGACGCAGCCGCAGATGTGCAGCAGGTTCATGATGGACCGGTACGACATGTCGTTGTGGTACCAGTGGTTGATGGCGGCGCCCATGATGACCATGGACTTGCCCCGGGTCTTGGAGGCGTTGTCGGCGAATTCCCGGCCGGTGCGCTCGATGTCGGCGGCCTTGACGCCGGTCTGCTTGGCGGCCCAGGCCGGGGTGTAGGCGACGCCGGCGTCGTCGTAGGACTTGGCGACGTTGCCGCCGCCCAGGCCCCGGTCGATGCCGTACTGGGCGATCTGGAGGTCGAAGACCGAGGTCACCAGGGCTTCTTCGCCATTGGCCAGCTTGATGCGGCGGACCGGGACGTTGCGGTAGAGGAGCTCGGATTCGCCTTCGGTGAAGTGCGGGAAGCCGACGGAGACCACATCATCCTTGCTGTGCAGGCAGGACAGCTCGGCCTCGATCTCCGCCTGGGCGGC
The DNA here is from genome assembly GCA_035255045.1 of Rhodocyclaceae bacterium. GTDB lineage: Bacteria > Pseudomonadota > Gammaproteobacteria > Burkholderiales > Rhodocyclaceae > JAGTRP01. The sequence continues at coordinate 23,285 of DATFAA010000027.1, forward strand.
GCCGGCCTTCTCCAGCAGGTTCCACTTGCCCTCCTCGCCCCAGCGGAAGCCGATGGAGCCGTTGGGGGCGGTGAAGGCGCCGCTCTTCTTGTCGAAGACGACGGTCTTCCATTCCGGGTTGTTGGTCTGGCCCAGATTGCCGTCCAGGTCGGAGGCCCGCAGGTTGCGGTCGGTCACGTAGCCGTCGCCGAACTTGCGCAGCATGATCTGCATCGGGAAGTCGGTGTACTTGCGGGCGTATTCCAGGAAGTACGGGTCCTGGCGGTTGACGTAGAACTCCTTCAGCGCCACGTGGCCCATGGCCAGGAAGGCGGCCGAGTCGGTGCCCTGCTTCACCGGCATCCACAGGTCAGCGAACTTGACGTACTCGGCGTAGTCCGGGGCCATGGACACGACCTTGGTACCCTTGTAGCGCACCTCGGTGGCGAAGTGGGCATCCGGGGTCCGGGTCATGGGCAGGTTGGCGCCGGTGATGATCAGGTAGGTGGAGTTGTACCAGTCGGCGGCTTCCGGCACGTCGGTCTGCTCGCCCCAGGTTTGCGGCGAGGCGGCCGGCAGGTCGCAGTACCAGTCGTAGAAGGAGCCGCAGGCGCCGCCGATGAGGGACAGGTAGCGGGAGCCGGCGGCGTAGGAAATCATGGACATGGCCGGGATCGGCGAGAAGCCGTAGATGCGGTCCGGGCCCCACTTCTTGATGGTGTAGACGTTGGCGGCGGCGATGATCTCGGTGACCTCGTCCCAGGAGGTGCGGACGAAGCCGCCCAGGCCGCGCACGGCCACGTACTTCTGGCGCTTGTCCTGGTCGGCCTGGATGGCAGCCCAGGCTTCCACCGGGTCCTTGCCGGACTTGCGCTCGGCCCGGTAGAGGTTGAGCAGGCGCCCCCGGATCATCGGGTGCTTGATGCGGTGCGGCGAATACAGGTACCAGGAGAACGAGGCGCCGCGCTGGCAGCCCCGGGGCTCGTGGTTGGGCAGGTCGTCCCGGGTGCGGGGATAGTCGGTCTGCTGCATCTCGAAGGCCACCAGGCCGTTCTTGACGAAGATTTTCCAGGAACAGCCCCCGGTGCAGTTCACCCCGTGGGTGGAACGGACCACCTTGTCGTGGCGCCAGCGGTTGCGGTACGCGTCCTCCCACTTGCGGTCTTCGTTGGTCACGATGCCGTGGCCATCGGCGAAGGTGCTCTGAACCTTGTTCAGGAATTTCAGGCGGTCAAGAAAATGACTCATTGTTTGCTCCTATTGTTGCGACCCGACGGGGCTGCCGTCTTGCTGATTTATCGAAGGTTTTTTTGATTTCAGGGATTCTTGATGTAGGCGTTCTTGCGCAGGTAGAACCACCAGTTGATGACCAGGCAGACCGCGTAGAAGACCGCGAAGCCGTACATGGCGTATTCCGGGGTGCCGGCCTTGATCTGCTGGCCGATCACCACCGGCGCGATGAAGGAGCCGTAGGCGGCGACGGCGGAGGTCCAGCCCAGGACGGGACCGCGCTGGTCCTGGTCGAAGATGACGCCGACCGAGCGGAAGGTGGAGCCGTTGCCGATGCCGGAGGCGGCGAAGAGCAGGATGAAGAGGCCGATGAACATGGCGAAGTACTGCTCCGGCGCGGCCGAGTGGTAGGCCTGGAACATGACGTAGCCGGTGGCGGCGGAGGCGCCCACCAGGATGACGGAAATCACCTGGGTGACGATGGAGCCGCCCACCTTGTCGGAGATCCAGCCGCCGATGGGGCGCACCAGGGCGCCGACGAAGGGGCCGATCCAGGAGTAGGTCAGGGCCGAGGGGGCGGCCGGGTTCACCAGGGCATGGCTCCAGGCGCCGGTGGCCGGATCGACGACGTGCTTGAAGCCGAAGATGACGGTGATGGACAGGGGCACCGCCATGGAGAAGCCGATGAAGGAGCCGAAGGTGACGATGTAGAGCGCCGTCATCGACCAGGTGTGCTTGTTGCGGAAGATGGCGAACTGCTTGTTGAGGTTGGCCTTCATGTCGCCGAAGGCCACCGCCTTCATGGCGAACAGGGTGCCGACGATGATCAGCGGCATGGCCAGCCACATGCCGTTGCCGGAGAGCACGCCGGAGCCGATGGGAGCCGGCAGGTAGAGGTAGAGGCCGGCGGCGGACACCACCAGGCCGACGGTGTAGAGGAGCGCGACCTTGAAGAGGCCGGCGCCGGTGGAGCCGATGGTGGGGGAAATGGGCACCAGGTTGTTCATGCCGAACCAGCCGACGAAAGCCAGGGGCACCAGGAGCAGCATCCACACGAAGCCGGCGTTCTGGACCCAGGTGGAGGTGCCGGCGGGAATCTTGCCGAGCAGGGTGCCGGAGGCCTTCACCAGTTCCATGGAGCCGCCGGCCATGCCGCCGAACAGGCCCAGGGTCATGACCGCCGGGATGAGGAGCTGGGCGGTGGTGACGCCGAAGTTGCCGAGGCCGGCGTTGAGGCCGAGGGCGGTGCCCTGCAGGCGCTTCGGGAAGAAGCCGCTGATGTTGGACATGGAGCAGGCGAAATTGCCGCCGCCGATGCCGGACAGGAGGGCCAGGAGCTGGAAGACCCACAGGGGGGTGTTCTTGTCCTGGAGGGCGAGGCCGGCGCCGAAGGCCGGGATCATGAGGAGCGCAGTGGTCAGCACCACCGAGTTGCGCCCGCCGGAGAGCCGTATGAAGAAGGACGAGGGGATGCGCAGGGTGGCGCCGGAGAGGCCGGCGATGGCGGTGATGGTGAACAGCTCGTCCTGCTTGAAGGGAAAGCCCAGGTTCAGCATCTGGACGGTGATGATGCCCCACATGATCCAGACGGCGAAGCCGCACAGCAGGCTGGGGATGGAGATCCACAGGTTGCGGTTGGCGATGCGCTTGCCGTGGTCCTCCCAGAACTGGTTGTCCTCGGGGCGCCAGTCGACTATGTCGGCGCCGCTGGTCAGCCGGGGCGCGGCGGTGTTCAGTTTGCTCATTGCTGTCTCCAGATGCAGGTAATTCGTGTTGTGGTCATTCCAGGTTGTCGGCGGTCACCAGGGTATGGCGGCCGCGCATGACGTCGGCGTCACGAACTTCGGTCCAGTACATCCAGACCAGGGAGACCCACACCACCCCGTACATCAACATGAAGCAGGAGGAGCGGATGCCGGTGAGATCCACCAGGGCGCCGAACATGATGGGCAGCAGGAAGCCGCCGAGGCCGCCGGCCAGGCCGACGATGCCGGAGATGACGCCGATGTTCCGGGGATAGTCGTCGGAGATGTACTTGAAGACCGAGGCCTTGCCGACCGCCATGGCCACCCCGACGGTGAACATCAGGAGGGTGAAGGCATATTCGTTGAGGTGGATGGCGTAGGTCTGCGGGCCGGTGACGGTCTTGATGGTGAATTCGGTCTGGGGATAGGACAGGATGAAGAGGCAGATCCAGCACACCCAGAGCACCCACCAGGTCACCTTGTGGGCGCCCCACTTGTCGGAGAACCAGCCGCCCAGGGCGCGCAGCACGCCGCCCGGCAGGGAGAAGCAGGCGGCCAGGAAGGCGGCGGTCTTGAGGTCGAAGCCGTACTCCTGGACGTAGTACTTGGTCATCCAAAGGGACAGGGCCACGTAGCCGCCGAAGACGATGGAGTAGTACTGGCAGATCTTCCAGACGTTGGGGTCCTTGAGGGCGGTCAGCTGCTGGGAGAAGGTGACCGAGGACTCGACCTTGTGGGAGGGGTCGGTATAGGTGAAGAAGAAGAAGGCCACGGCCGTGACCAGCATCATCACCGAGTACACCACGGGCACCATGGTCCAGCCGGCGGCCACCACGATGGAGGGGGCCACCAGCTTGGTGAGGGCCGCCCCGGCGTTGCCGGCGCCGAAGACCCCCATGGCGAAGCCCTGGTTGGCGCGGTCGAACCAGCGGGCGCAGTAGGCGATGCCCACCGAGAAGGAGCCGCCGGCGATGCCGACGAAGAGGCCCGCCACCAGCATCTGCCAGTATTCGGTGGCATTGCCGATGAGGTAGATGGGGATCACCGTCAGCAGCATGAGGGTGAAGAACACCGGCCGCCCGCCGAACTTGTCGGTCATCATGCCCAGGGGCAGGCGGATCAGGGAGCCGGTGAGCACCGGCATCGCCGCCAGGATGCCGAACTGGGTTTCGTTGAGCCCCAGTTGCTGCTTGATCGGGATGCCGATCACCGCGAACATCATCCACACCATGAAGCACACCGTGAATGCCAGTGTGCTCATGACCAGCACTGAAATCTGCTTGTTTCTCTGGCCTGCCATGATCACCTCTTCTTATCCCCGAAATCCTTGCGTCCGGTGATGGCAAGAGTAGGGATTCATGGCGGCGGCGAATATTCTCCCTTCGCACGGCAGGGACAAGGCAGAAGGAGGGGCCGGATCTAGGGGGGGCGGGCTAGTCGGCAGGGACGGGGCAGTCCGAACGGACTAGGCCATCCGGCCGGGCGGGAGCCCCGGCCGGCCAGAAGGTCTCCCCTGTAAGACCCATCCGGCATGCGGCCGCAATCGCGCCGGAATTGGACCTTGTCATACCGGGGGCTTACACATTTCGCCGCCTTTCTGGGGCGCGCGGCGGATGCTTCAATTTGCGAAACTTTCGGGAGCCCCCCATGCCGTCCCGCCTCAAGAGCTTCGCCCGCAGCTACACCAGCCGCATCCTGGCCGGCGGCCTCCTGTTTCATGCCGTCCTGCTGCCCGGCGTCTTGTTCGGCATGCAGGCCCGGGAAGCCCGGGACCAGGAGGCACAGTTCGTCAGCCACGCCCGGGACCATACCCGCCTGCTGCGCCTCCAGTTCGATTCCCGCCGCTCCCCGGCCGCCATTTCCCGCCTCCTGGACGAAGTGGTGGCGAGCGGCGAGGCCGATTACGCCGAGTACCAGCCCGCCACCGGCAGCCCCATCCGCGCCAGCCGCAACCGCGGCCAGCCCCCCTTCCAGGAGGACGAGGCCTTCGGCCAGCACAGCGACCACATGTACTACACCGCCGCCTCCGCCGGCCCGGACGGCGGCCGGCTGCGCCTGGGCTTCAGCGAGGCCCCCCTGGAGGCGGACCGGCGCCAGGACATCGGCGCCCTGTCCGCCGTCGCCGGCGCCTACCTGCTGATGGGGCTGCTGGCGATCGCCCTCTTCGGCAACCGCCTGACCCGCTCCGTGGTGCGCCTGCAGGCCGCCAGCCGCCGCATCGCCGGCGGCGACATGGACGCGCCCCTGCCGGTGGACACCGAAGTCAGGGAAATCGCCGTCCTGGCCGCCGACCTGGAAGCCATGCGCCGGTCCCTGCGCCAGCGGGAGCACGAACTGGCCCGGCGTGAGGCCCGCCAGCGGGCGGTGCTGGAGACCGCTGCCGAGGGCATCGTCACGGTCGATCCCGAGGGCCGCATCGAGAGCTTCAACAAGGCGGCGGCAGAGCTCTTCGACTGCCCCGCCGACCAGGCCATCGGCACGCCCTTCGCCCGCTTCCTGGCGGCGGAGAACGGCGCCCGCTTCTTCACCCCCGAGGGCGAGCCGGCCCCGGTTTCCCGGGGCGAGTTCGTCGGCCGCCGCCGCTCCGGCGGCAAATGCCAGCTCATGCTGTCGGTGAGCGAGGCGGTAGCCCTCGACAGCCGCTGCTTCACCATCTTCATCCAGGACATCGGCGAGCGCCTGGCCTACGAGGCCCAGCTCGCCCACCAGGCCACCCACGACGCCCTCACCGGCCTGCCCAACCGGGCCCTCTACCACGACCGCCTGACCCAGGTCCTGGCCCATGCCCACCGGGAGAACCACATCGTCGGCCTCTTCTTCCTGGACCTGGACCGCTTCAAGTACATCAACGACAGCCTCGGCCACCACGTCGGCGACGAGCTGCTCATCGCCGTCGCCAAGCGCCTCAAGGGTTGCCTGCGTTCCGAGGACACCCTGGCCCGCCTGGGCGGCGACGAATTCACGATCATCCTGCCCCACCTGGAGCGCCCCACCAATTCGGTGACGGTGGCCGAGAACATCGTCAAGACCCTGGAGAAGCCCTTCCACATCAGCGGCAAGGAGCTGTTCATCTCCTGCAGCATCGGCATCGCCTTCTTCCCCTTCGACGGCAAGGAGGCCGCCGAACTCTCGAAGAACGCCGACACCGCCATGTACGCCACCAAGAACCTGGGGGGCCACGGTTTCCAGTTCTATTCCAAGGCCATGAACGCCAAGGCCGCCAGCCGCCTGGAAATGGATTCGAGCCTGCGCTACGCCCTGGAGCGGGGCGAACTGCTCCTCCATTACCAGCCCCAGGTCGATGTCCAGACCCTGCGCATCGTCGGGGTGGAGGCGCTGCTGCGCTGGCAGCACCCGGAGCGGGGCCTGATCCCGCCGGCCGAATTCATCCCCCTGGCCGAGGAGAGCGGCATCATCATCCCGATCAGCGAGTGGGTACTGGAGACCGCCTGCCGCCAGGGACGGGCCTGGCAGGACGAGGGCCTGCCCGTGTCCGTGGGGGTCAACCTGTCGGCCTGCCACTTCCAGGAACCCGATCTCTTCCAGACCATCAGCGACACCCTGGAGCGCACCGGCTTCCACCCCAGCCTCCTCGCCCTGGAGCTGACCGAAAGCATGGTCATGGAGCGCTGCGAGGAGACCATCTCCATCCTCGGCCGGCTCAAGCAGCTCGGGGTGACCCTCTCCCTGGACGATTTCGGCACCGGCTACTCGTCCCTCGCCTACCTCAAGCAGTTCCCCATCAACAGCCTGAAAATCGACCGCTCCTTCATCCAGGACATCGGCGAGGACGAGAAGAACGGCACCCTCGCTTCCACCATCATCGCCATGGCCCGCAGCCTGCACATGCACGTCATCGCCGAGGGCGTCGAGACCTTCCCCCAGCTCGCCTACCTGCGCGGCCACCGCTGCGACGTCTTCCAGGGCTACCATTTCAGCCGCCCCGTCCCCCCCGGGGAAATGACCGAGCTGCTGCGGGCCAACCTGCGGGCGGAATCCACCGAGGCCCAGCTGGTCCGCACCGCGGCCTGAGGCGCTCGGGTATTCCCCTGCGGTAGAATCCCGGCTCGCGGCCGCCTCGCCGGCCATCCCGTCCACCCCGGCCCCACGGGCCACCGCCGCCTCCCCCCATGACCGACGCCATTTCCCCCGATCCCGGGCATCCCCTCATCCACTGGACCGAGGGCGGCCAGCCCCGCTCGGCCCGCTGGCGCTCGGAGAGCGGCAACCCGCCGCCGAAGCGGGTGGTGGTCGCCGATGACACCCTCAGCGCCGACGCCGCCTATCGCCTGGCCTGCGAGGGCACGGCGCTGCTCTGGCGGGGAGATTTCCACAACGCCCGCCAGCTCCTCCAGGCCCTGGGACGGCGCATCGACCGCAAGGCCGCCCGCTCCCGCAAGGTGCCCGCCTCACCGGCCGAGGCCTTCCACCTGCACCGCCAGGCCCAGGCCCAGCGGGCCCGCACCCTGGGGATGCTGCTCCTGCCCTTCGAAGCCGGCCACGTCGTCCCCCTGCGCCGGGCCCCCGACGTCCGCCAGGCCTGCAGCGAGGCCTACGGCCCGGCAGAAGAGCCCTACGTCGCTTCCCTGCGGGAACTGCTGGGCCTCATCGGCGCCCACGAATGGCGCCGCAAGGGCGTCCCCATCCCGGCCCTGGACGGGCGCATCCATCCCCACTACGGCGTCTTCTCGCCGATCCGGGGCGAATACGTGGCCCTGGTGGACCAGGCTCCCCTGCCCGCCTCAGTGGCTACACAGTCCGAGGCCTTCGATGTCGGCACCGGCACCGGGGTGCTGGCCGCCGTGCTGGCCCGCCGGGGCATCGCCCGGGTGGTGGCCACCGACCAGAATCCCCGGGCCCTGGGCTGCGCCCGGGAGAATGTGGCGGCCCTGGGCCTCGCCGGCCAGGTGGAAGTGATCGAAGCCGACCTCTTCCCGGCCGGACGGGCGCCCTTGGTGGTGTGCAACCCGCCCTGGGTGCCGGCCCGCCCCAGCTCGCCCCTGGAATATGCCGTCTACGACCCCGACAGCCGCATGCTGAAGGGCTTCCTGGCCGGCCTCGCTGACCACCTGGCGCCCGGCGGCGAAGGCTGGCTCATCCTCTCCGACCTGGCCGAGCACCTGGGCCTGCGCTCCCGGGAGGAATTGCTCGCCGCCATTGAGGAAGCGGGCCTCACCGTCCTCGGCCGCCTCGACGCCCGGCCCCAGCACCCCAAGGCCTTCGACCCCGCCGACCCGCTCCACGCCGCCCGGGCGGCCGAAGTCACTTCCCTCTGGCGCCTGGGCGCGGCTGCCTGAGCCGGGCCTTGACCAGATCGCGACAAATAAGAATAATTCGCAACTACAGCACATCGCCCCGGCCAGGGGCGATTCCCAGCCAGCCGCCCCGGACCCCGCTCCGGACCAGCCAGCCGACAAGTAAGTAACCGCTTCGTCCGGCTTCGGCGCAAGGCTGCCGATCCTGGAAAGGCAATCCAGGGGCTCCTCCATGCTTTCCCGACTTCCCGCGCCGCCCGGCGACGGCGGCCTGTCCGGGGGCGGCCGTGGGCCCCGGCATTGACAGGACATTTCGATGAATCGCCCAGCTCTCCTTCGCAAGACCCTCGCCGTCTCCATTGCCGCCCTGGTGTCCGCCGCCGCTTCCGCCCAGGAGGGCGAGCGCCAGCTGGGCGCCGTCCAGGTGGAGGCGGCGGTGGACAGGGAAATCTACCAGGCGGAAGTGGCCACCTCCGCCACCCGCATCAATGCCCCGCTCAAGGACATCCCCCAGACCGTCAATGTGGTCACCGAGGCCCTGATGGAAGACCAGGGCGTCCACTCCCTCCAGGACGCCCTGCGCAACGTCCCTGGCGTCTCCTTCCACATCGGCGACGGGCAGCGGGATCAGGTCTATATCCGTGGCTTCGACGCCATCGGCGACCAGTTCGTGGACGGCCTGCGGGACGACGGCCTCTATTACCGCGACCTGGCCAATGTCGAGCGGGTCGAGGTGGTCAAGGGGCCGGCGGCCGTGCTCTACGGCCGCGGCTCCTCCGGCGGCATCGTGAACCGCATCACCAAGAAGCCCGGCGCCGAGCCCGTGCGGGAGGCCGAGCTGGTGATCGGCTCCTTCGACCAGAAGCGGGCGAGCTTCGACCTGGGCGACAGCCTGTCCCCGGCGGCGCGCTTCCGCATCGTCGGCGCCGTCGAGGATTCCGGCAGTTTCCGCAACCAGGGCTTCATCCAGCGGGACAACGTCGCCCCGTCCCTGGCCCTGCGCCTCGCCCCGGACACCAGTCTCCTGGTGCAGCTCGAGCACCTCAGGGACAGGCGGGTCACCGACATGGGCATCCCGGCTTTCAACGGGCGGCCCGCCGACGTCTCCATCCGCACCTACTACGGCACCAACGACGCGCGCCACGACGACTATTCCGAAGCCGAGGTCACCTCGGGGCGCATCCGGCTCGAGCACAAGTTCAGGCCGGGCCTGACCCTCAGCAACCAGTTCGGCGCCTACGGCTACCGGCTCGACCGCCAGAACACCCTGGTCACCGCCGTCAACGCCGCCGGCACCGCCACCCTGCAGCACGGCGATGTCCGGCGCAACGACGACGGCTGGTTCAACCAGCTGGAACTGACCCAGAACGCCCGCACCGGCAGCGTCGGGCACCAGTTGCTGTACGGCGTCGAAATCGGGCAGCAGAACAAGGACTTCGTCTCCCGCAACTGGACCGTCCGGCCCACGACCTCCGTTTTCGCCCCGGTCAATTACTCCCTGGCGGCCTTCGGCGTCCCGGGGGCGCCGGCCAACGACAACCTCACCACCATGAAGGTGCAGAGCTTCTACCTCCAGGACCTGGTCAGCTTCTCCCGGTACTGGAAGGCCCTGGTCGGGGTACGCCACGACACCTTCAGGCAGGCCGTGGATGACCGCCTGGCGGGGGCCTCCGACCGGGAGCGCACCGACCGGGAGTGGAGCCCCCGGGGCGGCCTGGTCTTCCAGCCGACGGACTGGCAGTCCTACTACGTCTCCTACAGCCGCTCCTTCCAGCCCTCGGGGGAAACCCTGGCCTTCACCTCGGCCCAGGCCCAGATGGAACCGGAAAGGACCACCAACCTGGAAGCCGGCGTCAAGCTCGACCTCTTCGGCGGCAGGGCTGCGGCCACGGCGTCGGTCTTCGAGCTGGAGCGCACCAACATCAAGAGCGTCGTCCCCAACACCGCCACCATCCTGCCCGTGGGCGAGCAGCGCACCCGGGGCAGCGAGCTGACCCTGGCCGGGGAAATCGCCCCCGGCTGGCAGCTCTCGGCCGGCTATGCCTACCTGGACACCCGCATCGTCAAGTCGGTCGCCGTCTCCAACGGTGTGGCGATCCAGGGCAAGCGCGCCGCCCTCACCCCACTGCACAGCGCCAACGCCTGGCTCATGCGCGACCTGGGCGGCGGCTTCAAGGCCGGGGCCGGCCTCAACTACGCCGGTGACCGCTACGCCGCCCCGGACAACCTGGTCAACCTGGGCAGCTACCTCACCGCCGACGCGGTGCTGCGCTACGAAGCCAAGGCCTACGACCTGGCCCTCAATCTGAAGAACCTGGGCGACGAGCGGTACTTCATCTCGGGCCACGGCGCCAGCAACCACCTCAACATGCCGGGGGCGCCGCGCAGCATCGAACTGACCGCCCGGGTGCGCTTCTGACCATGGCGCCGGACACCCTTGCCATCCGCGCCGCCGGCCCCCGTCGGCGGGTCAATTTCTTCAAGTGGCTGCGCCGCATGCACGCCTGGATCGGGCTGTGGGGCGCCGCCCTGGGCCTGCTCTTCGGCACCACCGGCCTCCTCCTCAACCACCGCCAGGTCATGAAGATTCCGGCCGGGCGCAATGTCGAGACGGCGGCCCAGATCGAGCTGGCGGCGGTGCCCGAATCCCCCGACGCCCTCGCCCGCCAGCTCGCCGACCGCCTGGGCTATCGCCCCGAGCAGGCCCGGGCGCGGCCCGAGCGGGCCCGGGAAATCGTCTGGAACGGCGAGGCGGTGCGGCAGCCCGAGCGCTGGAACCTGTCCCTGGACGCCCCGGACCGCTTCGTCCGGGGCGAGTACTACCCGGGCAACCGCTTCGTCAGCCTCAAGCAGTACGACCCCAACCTGTTTTCCCTGCTCAACCGCCTGCACATGAGCTCCAGCCACCATCCGGGCTGGATTCTCCTGGCCGACACCCTGGCGGGAGGCATGCTCTTCCTGGTGCTCTCGGGCACCCTTCTATGGACCCGCCTGCACGGCCCCAAGCTGGCTGCCGTCGCGCTGGCGGGGGGTGGCCTGGCCGCCGCAATCGGCTTCGCCCTGGCCGGGTTCTGATGCCCCGGCTTCAGAGGGCGTCGTAGACCACCGCCACCGCCGCCGGGCCGTACTGGCGTTCCAGGCGGCGGACGGTGAAGTGGGCCTGGGCCATGCGCTGGAAATGCTCCATGAAGGCGGTATTGACCGTGGCCCCCAGCACCGCCCCCACCACGGGAATGGACTTGGCCGCCACCTGCTGGCTGACCTGGACGGAAAAGCGCTCGGCCACCCGGTTCACCAGTCGCAGCAGCCCCGAGGCGGTGGTGGCGCCGACGCCCCGGGCGGCGAGTTCGGACGCGGACTGGGAAATCATCTCGGCCAGGGCCGCGCGCACGGCGAAGTAGCCGGTCTCGGCATCGTCGTCGGCGGCGGTGGGCCCGCCCAGGGCCAGCACCGTCAGGCATTCCAGGCGGGTGTCGGTGTCCTGGAGGTCCTCCCCCTGGCTGCGGGCGATGTCGCAGATGGAGCGGAACATGAGGGTGGTGGTCACCGGCAGCTCGACGGCCAGGGCCGCCAGCCCGAAGGCGCCCCCGAGGGCGCCGGTGAGGCCGACGGCGAACTTGTGCAGGTCGTTGCGGGGGGGCGCTGCGGCCGAGGCCTTCTCGTCCAGGGTGCGCAGGGCCGCCTTCAGGCACTGGCGCACGGCGGCGTCCGTCGCCCTGGAAATGGCAGCATGGGCCGCGGGAGGCAGGAGCCGCAGGGCCCGGTCGAAGGGCTTGCCCACCACGTTGGCCAGGCGGATGGCCAGGCCCGGGTGTTCCAGGACGGCCTTGGCCTGGGAAAGGGTTGCCAGATCCTCGTCGCTGAAGTCCATTGCCGCCATGATCGAAGCTCCCGTCAAAGAGCGCCCGGCGTGAGGATCAGACCGCGGGCGGCAGGAGCCGGGCCAGGGCGGAGCGCAGTTCCGCCCGCAACTCCGCCACTTCCTGCTCCAGCCGGGTCACCCGGTTTTCGAGGTCCTGCCTGTCCGCTGCCTGGGCTGTCGTCTGCTGATCGACCCCATGGCCGGCGGGGAGTTCGCCGCACAGGAGATGGGCCCAGCGATGCTCCCGGGAACCGGGCTGCTTGGGCAGGCGGACGGTCAGGGCGCCCTCCGGCCGTGTGGCCAGTTCCTCCAGGTAGCTCTCCACCGAGGAGGCGTCGGCGAAGCGGTGCAGGCGGTCGCAGTTGGCCCGCAGCTCGCTCACCGTCTGGGGGCCCCGCAGCATGAGGACGGCCAGGAGGGCGACGGCGGCGCCGGGGAGCTGGTAGCCCTTGCCGAAATTGTGGGCGTAGCGCATGACCCGGCCCGAGGCGCCGGAGGTCTCCAGTACCAGGAAGCGGCTGCGCAGCTCCTCCAGGGTGGACTGGACCTCGCCTTCGGACAGGTTCATCACCGGGTCCCGGGAGGTCTTCTGGTTGCAGCCGGCGGTGAGGCTGTTGACGCTGAGGGGATACACGTCCGGGGTGGTCTTCTCCTTCTCGATCAGGACCCCCAGGACGCGGGCTTCGACGGGGGTGAGAAGTTGGGGCGTTTCGGACATGGATGCCTCTCCGGCTGGGTCGTTGGAACAGGCCGCCATTCTAGCCCCAGCGCGGCGCCCGGACAGCGCTGCCGAGGGGTTGCCCGGATTTTTGATGGGCATCAAGCCGGCCCTGGAATGGCTGAGTAAAATACTCAACCATACGTTTCGTCAAATGGTCGGCATCGACAGTGGCCAAGAAATTTCCCTTGCACCCCAAGCATCCCGAGCGCATCTGCTGGGGCTGCGACAAGTACTGCTCGGCGGACTCCCTGCAGTGCGGCAACGGCTCCGGCCGTACCCAGCACCCGGCCGAAATGCTCGGCGAGGACTGGTACCTCTACGGCGACTGGGACCTGGAGGACGCCCCCGAACCGCAGGATCCCACCAAGACGCCTTGATCTCCCGGCTTGCACGCATCATCCCCGGGCATATACTGGGGGCATGCTTGCCAAACTGCAGAAGACCGCTTCGGGCTCCACGGTCACGGCAGAGCAACTGCCTGACCATCCCCTGCTCCGGGAATGTCCGGAAATAGGGCGGGGGGAATCGTCCATCGTCCTCGACAAGGGGGACGACCTGGCCATCTACAAGGCGGTGATGTGTCCCGCCAGCTACGCCTTCCTGGCCAGCCCGGACCGGCCCGTGGGCGATCACTATCCCCAGGTCTTCGCCGACTACGGCATCATCGGCGCCACCTCCATGGGCTATCCCATCCACCTCCTGGAACTGGAGAAGCTCTATCCCCTGCTGGCCAATTCCGATGCCGAGGCCATCGCCGAGAAAATCCGCGAGGCCTACCTGGAGGGCTGCCGGCGCTGGTGCAACTGGGCCGGCGAGATGGGCGCCATGGCCCTGAGCGCCATGGTCTGCACCCCCATGGGCTTCTCCCTCGACATCCTCGACGCCCTCGGCCGCCTGGCGGCCTTCGTCGAGGAATACCAGGCCCTGCCCGACCTCCTGAACCGGAACAACCTGATGATGCGCCGGGACGGCACCCTGGTCTTCTCCGACCCTGTCTTCTCGGGCTAGCCGGGAAAAAAGTGTCCGCCAGGCAACCCCGGCGGGCCCAAGCTACCGAGCGAGCGTAGCGACGAGAGTCGACATGGGACTCGGGTATCAGGCAGCCAGTTTCTCCCCCGGGGCCTGCTTCTGGTAAAGGAAGTCGAGGACGGCGGCCCGGCACTCCATGTAGGCCGGATCGTGGGCCAGGGCCAGGCGCTCCCGGGGTCGGGGCAGCTTCACCTCCAGCGCCTCGCCGATGGTGGCGGCCGGGCCGTTGGTCATCATGACGATGCGGTCCGAGAGGAGCACCGCCTCGTCCACGTCGTGGGTGACCATGACGACGGTGGCCCGGGTGACTTCGCAGATTTTCATCAGCTCGTCCTGGAGCCGGGCCCGGGTGAGGGCGTCGAGGGCGCCGAAGGGCTCGTCCATGAGCAGCACCTTGGGCGCCATGGCCAGGGCCCGGGCGATCCCCACCCGCTGCTTCATGCCCCCGGAAATCTCGTGGGGGAGCTTGTTCTCGGCATGGGAAAGGCCGACCAGGGCGAGGGCCGCCCGGGTCCGTTCCCGCAGCCTGGCCCTGCCCTCGCGGCCGCCGAAGACCCGTTCCACCGCCAGGTACACGTTGTCGTGGCAGGTGAGCCAGGGCAGCAGGGAGTGGTTCTGGAAGACCACCGCCCGCTCCGGCCCGGGACCGGCGATTTCCCGGCCGTCGCAGATGAGGGCCCCGGTGGTGGGCCGGGTGAGGCCGGCGATGAGGTTGAGGAGGGTGGACTTGCCGCAGCCCGAGTGGCCGATGAGGGCGACGAACTCCCCCTGGCGGATGTCCAGGTCGATGTCCCGCAGGGCCACGAACCTGCCTTGCTTGGTGTCGAAGGTCTGGCCGACGCCTTCGATCTTGACGAACTTTTCCATGGCGCGTCCTTCAGGAATGGTCGTAGGAGAATCGCCTGGCGATCAGGATCAGGGCCTGCTCCAGGAGCAGCCCGACGATGCCGATGACGAAGATGGCGATGATGATGTGCTCGACCTTGAGGTTGTTCCACTCGTCCCACACCCAGAAGCCGATGCCGACGCCGCCGGTGAGCATCTCCGCCGCCACGATCACCAGCCAGGCGGTACCGATGGAGAGCCGGATGCCGGTAAGCATGTAGGGCAGCACCGCCGGGAAGAGGATGCGGGTGATGACCTTCCACTCGGAGAGCGCCAGCACCCGGGCCACGTTGAGGTAGTCCTGGGGCACCCGCTGCACCCCCACCGCCGTGTTGATGATCATGGGCCAGATGGAGCAGATGAAGATGGTCCACGTGGCCGCCGGGTCGGCCTTCTTGAACACCAGGAGGCCGATGGGCAGCCAGGCCAGGGGCGACACCGGCCGCAGCAGGCTGATGATGGGATTGACCATGGCCGCCAGGAAGGCCGACCGCCCCAGGAGGAAGCCCAGGGGTATGCCGACCAGGGCGGCGATGCCGAAGCCCAGGGCCACCCGCTGCAGGGAGGCCACGACGTTCCAGCCGATGCCCTGGTCGTTGGGGCCGTTGCGGTAGAAGGGGTCGGAGAAGATGGCCACCGCCTCCTTCCAGGTCTGCACCGGCCCCGGTATGCCGCCCCCCTTGAGGGTGGCGACGTACCAGATGCCGATCAGGACGGCGAGGCCGATGGCCGGCGCCAGGAGCGGCAGGGCCAGGGCTCCCAGCCTCTCGGCCAGGGGCTCCCGGGCGGCGGGCCGGGGCCGCGCCGGCGGCGCTTCCGCCTGGGCCCGGACGGCATCGGCGGCGCCCCTGCACCGGCCGGGGGCGGCCGGCTCGTCGGCGGCCGCGGTGGTTAGGGTGATTGCGTTCATGGTCATCTCCTCGGATCGGGTTCAGGCGGCGACCTTGAAGCCGCCGGCATACTTGACGGGGTCCTTGCCGTCCCAGACGACGCCGTCGATCAGCCTGGCGCTGCGCATCTCCCCCTTGGGCAGGGGGGCGCCGGCGGCGGCGGCGCCCTGCCGGTAGATGTCGATGCGGTTCACCTTCCGGGCCACGGCCAGGTAGTCCGGGTGCTCCTTCAGGAGCCCCCAGCGCCGGTGCTGGGTCATGAACCACATGCCGTCGGACAGGTAGGGGAAGGTCACGACGCCGTCGTTGTAGAACTTCATGTGGTTTTTGTCGTCCCACGCCTTGCCGAGACCATTGGCGTAGCGACCTAGCATCCGGGCCACTATCACCTCGGTGTCCGTATTCACATAGGACTTCTGGGCAATGGTCTCTGCAGTCTTCTGCTTGTTGGCAAGGGAGGCGTCTATCCACTTGCCGGCATCGATGATCGCCGCCACCATCGCCCGCGCCGTATTGGGATACTTGGCTACCCAGTCGGCCGTGGTGCCCAGGACCTTCTCCGGGTGATCCACCCAGATGTCCTGGGTGGTGGCGGCGGTGAAGCCGATGTTGTCCATGATGGCCCGGTTGTTCCAGGGCTCGCCGACGCCGAAGCCGTCCATGTTGCCGACCCGCATGTTGGCCACCATCTGGGGCGGCGGCACGGTGATGGTCTTGACGTCCTTGAGGGGGTTGATGCCCTGGGCCGCCAGCCAGTAGTAGAGCCACATG
Organism: Rhodocyclaceae bacterium; assembly: GCA_035255045.1. Lineage (GTDB taxonomy): Bacteria > Pseudomonadota > Gammaproteobacteria > Burkholderiales > Rhodocyclaceae > JAGTRP01. The sequence goes on from DATFAA010000027.1 coordinate 39,652, forward strand.
GCATGGGTGCCGGTGGGGAAGGTCTGGGCGAAGGTGTATTCCCGCTCCTTTTTCGCCACCAGCCGGGCCAGGCCGGCGCCGTCGGTGGCCCCCTTGTCCCTGAGCTGGTTGGAGAGGGTGATGGCCTGGCCGTTGTGGTTGAGGGCCATGAGGACGTTCATGTCCTTCCTTGGGCCGCCGATGCCGAGCTGGACGCCGTAGACGAGGCCGTAGAGGACGTGGGCCGCATCCAGCTCCCCGTTCACCAGCTTGTCCCGCACCGACGCCCAGCTCGCCTCCTTGGTGGGCACGATCTTGATGCCGTATTTCTCGTCGAACCTGTTCACCGCCGCCATGACCACCGAAGCGCAGTCGGTGAGGGGGATGAAGCCGATGCGGACTTCCTTCTTCTCGGGGGCGTCCGAGCCGGCCGCCCAGGCGGCGCCGCGTACTCCCGGGGGGACCATGGCCATCAGCGACGTCCCCAGGGCTGCCGATACGAAATCGCGGCGGGAAAATGACGGAGCGTCCTCCCGCTCAAGCTTCTTGTCTTCCATTGCATGCTCCTTGACCTCTCGATGTGAAAACAAAAAGGACGCCGCACCCGCGCCGCCGACCGGCGGTGCGGATGGACGTCCTTGTCCGATTCAGGCCCGACCGCCGTTGACCGCGCCCCTGCCTGTCCTAGTGCAATGGCCGTGCCAGTCGTGGCATGGCCGCCAATCCCCTGCAAATACAAGGGCTAATGGGAAGCCGGGGGAAAATTTCGGCCGCCGTGCCATGCACTGTTGCAGTGCAGCAGGCGGCCGAACCGCACAACAAAGGGGAGAAAGTCAGAGCAGCAGGTGGGCCATGTCCACCACGTCCCGGGCGACGGCGGCCAGGGGCTGGCCGCGCTGCATGGCGAGCTTGCGCAGGGCGTGGTAGGCGCCGTCCTCGTCGAGACCCCGGGCCTTCATGAGGAGCCCCTTGGCCCGCTCCACCAGCTTGCGGTCGCCCAGTTTCCTGGAAACCTCGTCCAGCTCCTGGCGCAGGGCCTGGAACTGGTCGAAGTGGGCCCGGGCCACGTCGATGACCCCCTTGAGCCGCCGGGGATCGAGGCCATCCACCACATAGGCCGAGACGCCGGCCTGGACCGCCGCCCGGATGGCGTCGTCCTCGCCTTCATTGGCGAACATGACCACCGGCCGCGGCATGTTGCGGTGCATGGCCGCCAGGTTCTCCAGGGTGTCCCGGCTCGGGCTGTCGGTCTCGATGAGGATGACGTCGGGCCTGAGGCTCTCCACCTCCCGGGCCAGATTATGGGAATCGGCCAGGATGGCGGCCACCTGGTAGCCGGCGAGGGCCAGCCCGGCGCAGATTTCGCCCGCCCGGGCGCGGGATTCGTCGATGATGAGCACGGTAAGCATGCCCACCCGGAAGCAAGAGAAGGGCCAGTCCGGGGCGATGGCCCCGGGATCAGCTTCCGGCCAGGAGGGAAAGCCCGGCTTCGGCCATGGCCCGGATCATGGCTTCGTTCTCCCCCACCGCCTGGGCCAGTTCGAAGCGCACCGCCGGGAAGCGGGCCTGCAGGACCGCCAGGATCTCCGGCACATCCCGCTTCAGGTGCCCGCTCTGGGCGATGAACATGGGCAGCACCACGACGCGCTCGAAGCCCTCCGCCGCCAGGGCGGCGCCGCAATCGGCCAGGCTGGGGGTCATGAGCTCGAGGAAGGCGGCTTCGACCCGGACCCGCGGATCGATGGCCCGGATCGCCGCCTGGACGCGCCGGACCGGCTCGGCCCAGGCGGGGTCCCGGGCACCATGGGCGAAAAGGATGAGGGCAACGGCCACGGCAGGCTCCTTGGTTGGGATGCCGGATCATAGCCTGAAGCCGGGCGGATTTCACCGCCGGCGGCCGGGCCGGGCTCAGGCCCCGAAGTATTCTTCCTGGGCCCGCCGCAGGACGGCGAGGGCTTCCTGGTAGTCGAAATTGCCGAAATGCTGCACCAGTTCGGCCACCCGCTCCGGCCCCAGGGCCGAGCGCAGCAGGGGCAGCCCCTCCCGGAATGCCTCCTGGGCGGCGAAGCTGTCCTGGGCGGCGAGGCTGTCGATGCGGGCCAGCAGCTTGCGCAGGGCCTCCGGATCCACGTCGATGGCCTTGCCGGCCTCGCCGCTGGCGGGCAGAGCCGCCAGGATGCCGTTCACCACCGGCTCCAGGGCGGCTTCGAGGCGGCTGCCCAGGCTGGCGATCTCGTCCGCCTCCCGGCGCTCCCGCAGGGCGCCGTCGAGGGCGGCCGCCGCCGCCTGGATTTCCGCCGCCCCCAGGGTGCCGGCGACGCCCTTCAGGTTGTGGGCCAGGCGCTGGGCCTCCCGGTAGTCGCCGGCCTTGATGCAGGACTGCAGGGTGACGCCGTCGCCGGCATGGACCTCGGCGAACTGGCGCAGGAGGCGGCTATAGCTCGCCACCCGGCCCCGCAGGCTGCGCATCCCCGCCCGCCAGTCCAGGCCGGGTATGGCCAGCTCGTCGAGCAGGGCGGGCTGGCGCGCCAAATCCGTGGTTTCCTCCCGGCTGCGGCCATGGTCCTCGGCCGGCGCCGGCAGGGCCGGGAGGGGCACCACCCCGGCCCCCTCCTCCGCCATGCCCGGCAACCGGCGCTGCACCTCCTCGGCCTTGGCCAGGCGGGCCGTGAACCAGAAGGTGCTGCCGCCCCCCGGCTCGCTCTTGACGCCGATGCCGCCCCCCATGAGGCGGGCGAGGCGCTGGTTGAGGGCGAGGCCAAGGCCGGTGCCGCCGAATTTGCGGGTGGTGGAGTTGTCGGCCTGCTCGAAGACCGAGAACAGCCGCCCCAGGTGCTCCGGGGCGATGCCGATGCCCGTGTCCTGGACCTCGAAGCGCATCAGGACATGGTGCTCGCTTTCCTCCTGGACCCGGCAGCGCACCACCACCGACCCGCGCTCGGTGAACTTCACGGCATTGGTCAGGTAATTGAGGAGGACCTGGGACAGGCGCAGGGGATCGCCCCGCAGGGTGCGCCGGCAGGCGGGGTCGGCGGCGAATTCGCTGACCAGCCGCAGGCCCTTGGCGTCGGCCTTGTCGGCCACCTGGGAGACCGCATCCCGCAGGATGTCCTGCAGCTCGAAGTCCGACTCTTCGAGGACCAGCTTGCCGGAATCGATCTTGGAGAGGTCGAGGATGCCGTTGATGATCTCCAGCAGATGGCCGGCGGCCGTGGCGATGCGGTGCAGTTTTTCCTGCTGGGCGCGGTCCCGGGCGGTGCGCTGCAGGAGGTGGGTGAAGCCGAGGATGGCGTTCATGGGCGTGCGCAGCTCGTGGCTCATGTTGGCCAGGAAGGCACCCTTGGCCCGGTTGGCCGCCTCCGCCTCGGTGGCCCGCTCCTGGAGCTCGACATTGAGCTGGGCCACCTCCCGGGTGCGCTTCGCCACCAGCTCCTCCAGGTGGCTGCGGTATTCCTCCAGCTCCAGCTCGCCTTCCTTCTGGCTGGTGATGTCGGTGAAGGTGCCGATGGCGCGCAGGGGATTGCCGGCGGCATCCCGCACCACCACCATGCCCTGGGCCAGGACCCAGCGGTAGGCACCGTCCTTGCAGCGCAGGCGCTGCTCGCTGCGGTAGGCCGCCGTCTCGCCCCGCAGGTGGCGCTCCAGCTCCGCCTGGCAGGCGGCCAGGTCGTCCGGGTGCACCCGGCCGGTCCATTCACCGTCGTCGTCGCCGATCTCGGCGTCCCCGTAGCCCAGCATGGCCTTCCACTGGTGGGAGAAATAGGCCTTGCGGCTGGGCACGTTCCAGTCCCAGACCCCGTGGCCGGCGCTGTCCAGGGCCATGACCCAGCGCTGCTCGTTGGCCCGCAGGGCCTCCTCGGCGGCCCGGCGCTCGCCCTCCAGGAGCTGGAGGGTGCGCAGCTTCTCGGCCTGTTCCCGGCGCTGGGCCTGGGAAACACCCAGTTCCCGGCGCTGGTGGATGATGAAGCCGATGACGATGGTGACGAACAGCGCCAGGGCATCGGCCAGGGCGACCCAGAAGGCGTCCTTGCGCACGTCGGCGTAGAGCTCGTCCCGGTCGGCCTTGGCCACCAGGTGCCAGTCGGTGCCCGCCACCCCCTGGACCACGCCGAGGCAGAGGACGGAACGGTAGTCCAGGCCCTCCACCGGCTGGCCGAACTTGGCCCGCCCCTCGACCACCTTGACGGTCAGCAGGTCCTTCTTGCTCATGGGCATCGCGAACTTGAGGGCCGAATCGGGCCGGTGCCGCAGCTCGTTCAGGAACAGGACCTCCTCCCCTTGCCGACGGAACAGGAGGGTTTCCGCCGTGCCGCTGGCCAGGGGCCAGGACTGGATGTAGGGATAGAGGAAGTCCCGGGGATCGATCTGCAGGACCACCACCAGGCCGGCCTCGCCGCTGGCCGCCCCCAGGGGGGAGACGAAATCCAGGTGGATCTGCTCCTGGCCCCCGTCGCCGATGCGGTAGAAATCGGTGGTCATCACCCGGCCACCGGCCGTGGCCCGCCGGGCCGTCTCCCGCAGGACATCGGGCAGCGGCTGGCCGGCGCCGCCGCCCACCGCCAGCAGTTGCCGCCCAGCCCCATCCAGGAGCAGCACCGAGCGGTAGCCGAGGACGCGCCGGTAGCCATCCATCTGGTGGACGATGCGGTCCCGGCTGGCCTCGTCCCCGCTTTGCCGCCAGCGCTTGAGGTCCTCGCCGAAGACGGCGGCGCTGCGCACCAGTTCGGCGTCGCGCCGGCGCTCCCCGAGCCAGTTGCTGATCTGGCTGGCCTTGAGCCCGGCGATGGCCTTGAGCTGGGCCTGGGCATCGGCCTTCTGCTTGTTGAGGGTGTAGGCTACGGCCCCCACCCCGGCCAGGAGCATGATGGCGGCCAGGACGGCGAAGGTCAGCAGCAGGCGGCGGCTGTCCCGCCGCGGGTCGAGGTCGGCCGCCGCGCCGGCCGAGGGGAACTCCGCCTCGGATGCCGCCCGGCCCCGGCGCCGGGCGAAGCGCAGCAGCAGGATGAAGAGCAGCAGGGAGGTGACCGCCACGAAGGCCCAGCCCTTCAGGGTCCCCAGGGTCGCCATCAGGACCGGGTCGTGGACCAGGAGGCCGAGAAGCCAGTCCGAGGCGCCTATCCACAGCCCGGAAAAGACGGCGTAGAGGGCAACGATGCCGAGGACGCCCGACAGGGTTCCCGGCTCCGGCTTGGAGGGCAGCTTGCTGGCGGCATCGTTGTCCATGGCCGCCAATTATGACCGCTGTTTTTTCCCCTGTCTGCCCATGATGCCGGTTGCAGATCAGGCCCTCCCCGGCTGCCCGTCCTCAAACCCGCAGGTAGACCTCGCCGCCCTCCACCCGGACCACGAAGCGGCCGCAGGCGCCGCTGTCCGGGGCCACCGCCTCGCCGCTCTCCAGCTCGATGTTCCAGCCGTGGAGCGGGCAGGCCACCTGCCGGCCGTGGACGATGCCCTGGGACAGGGGGCCGCCCTTGTGGGGGCACTTGTCGTGCAGGGCGAAAACCTCGTCGCCGGCGGTGCGGAAGACGGCGATGTCGCCGCCCGGGTGCCTCACCACCCGGGCCCCCTGGGGCGGAATCTCGTCCAACCGGCAAACCTTTTTCCATTCGCTCATTTCTTTCTCCCTCATAGTTCGATGGTTTCGAATTCCCGCTTCAGTTCGCCCTGGACCCGTTCGGCCCAGGGATCGGCGGCATCCTTCAGGGCATCCAGGAGGCGGCCGTAGAGGGCCTTGCGGTTGGCCGCATCCTCCACCACCCTGGCCTTGACGTGATCGAGGCCGACCCGCTGCACGTAATGGACGGTGCGCTCCAGGTAGAAGCCCTCCTCCCGGTAGAGCTGGAGGAAGGCGCCGGAATATTCCTTCACCTCCTCGTCGTCCCTGACCTTCGCGAGGAACTGGGCGACCTCCGTCTTGATGCCGCCGTTGCCGGCGACGTAGAGCTCGTAGCCGGAATCGACCCCGATCACCCCGACGTCCTTGATGCCGGCCTCGGCGCAGTTGCGGGGGCAGCCGGAAACCGCCAGCTTGACCTTGTGGGGGCTCCACATGTCGAACAGCATCCGTTCCAGCTGGACGCCCATGTCCATGGCCTTCTGGGTGCCGAAGCGGCAATGCTCGGAGCCGACGCAGGTCTTCACGGTGCGGATGGACTTGCCGTAGGCGTGGCCCGAGACCAGGCCGGCCTGGTTGAGGTCGGCCCACATGGAAGGCAGGTCCTCCTTCCTCACCCCGAGGAGGTCGATGCGCTGGCCGCCGGTGATCTTCACCGTCGGCACCTGGTACTTCTCCGCCGCATCGGCGATGGCCCGCAGCTCGGCCGGGGTGGCGAGGCCGCCCCACAGCCTGGGGACCACCGAGTAGGTGCCGTCCTTCTGGATATTGGCGTGGGCCCGCTCGTTGACGAAGCGGGACTGGGGATCGTCCTTCGCCTCGTGGGGCCAGGTGGAGATCAGGTAGTAGTTGAGGGCCGGCCGGCACTTCTCGCAGCCGTCGGCGGTCCGCCATTCCATGAAGCGGATCACCGCCGGGATGGAGGTCAGGTGCTGCTGCCGGATGGTGTCCCGGACTTCCTGGTGGGAGTGGTCGGTGCAGGCGCACACCGGCTTCTTCTCGCTCTTGGCCGGGGTGTAGGCGCCGCCGATGGTGGACGCCAGGATCTGCTCCACCAGCCCGGCGCAGGAGCCACAGGACGAGGCCGCCTTGGTGTGCTTCTTGACCTCGTCCAGGGTGAACAGGCCCTTCTCCTTGATGGCCCGGACGATGGTGCCCTTGGTGACGCCGTTGCAGCCGCAGACCTCGGCGGAGTCCGCCATCTGGGCTGCCTTGTTCTGGCCCTGGTGGCCGGCGTCGCCGCCGGACATCTGGCCGAACAGCAGGTGGTCCCGAATGTCGTGGATGTCCTTGCCGTCCTTGAGGAGCTGGAAATACCAGGGGCCGTCGGCGGTGTCGCCGTAGAGGACGCCCCCCACCAGCTTGTTGTCCTTGATGACGAGCTTCTTGTACACCCCGCCGGCGGCGTCGTGGAGGACGATTTCCTCGCTGTCGCCGCCACCCATGAAGTCCCCGGCGGAGAAGAGGTCGATGCCCGTGACCTTGAGCTTGGTCGAGGTCACCGAGCCGGTGTAGCGGCCGATGCCGAACTGGGCCAGGTGGTTGGCGCAGACCTTGGCCTGCTCGAAGAGGGGCGCCACCAGGCCGTAGGCGGTGCCCCGGTGGCTGACGCACTCGCCGACGGCGTAGATGCGGGGATCGAAGGTCTGCAGGGTGTCGTTCACCACGATGCCCCGGTCGCAGTGCAGCCCCGCCCCTTCGGCCAGGGCGGTGTTGGGGCGGATGCCGGCGGCCATCACCACCAGGTCGGCGGGGATCTCGCTGCCGTCCTTGAAGCGCACCGCCGCCACCCGGCCGGATTCGCCGGCAACCAGCCGTTCGGTGTGCTTCTGCAGCAGGAATCTGAGGCCCCGCTCCTCCAGGGACTGCTGCAGCAGGCGCCCGGCCACCTCGTCCAGCTGGCGCTCCAGGAGCCAGGGCCCGAGGTGCACCACGGTCACCTCCATGCCCCGCAGCTTGAGGCCGTTGGCCGCCTCCAGGCCGAGGAGACCGCCGCCGATGACGACGGCGTGGCGGTGGCGGCGGGCGGCGTCGATCATCTCGTCGGTGTCCTTGATGTCCCGGTAGCCGATGACCCCGGGCAGGTCGTTGCCGGGGATGGGGAGGCGGAAGGGGGTCGAGCCGGTGGCCAGGAGCAGGCGATCGTACTCGGCCACCGTGCCGTCGTCGGCCTCGACCCGGCGCCGGGCCCGGTCGATGCGGCTCACCGTCTTGCCGGCGTGGAGGCGGATGCCGTTCTTCTCGTACCAGGAGAGGTCGTTGAGGATGATGTCCTGGACGGTCATCTCGCCGGCCAGCACCGGCGACAGCAGGATGCGGTTGTAGTTGGGGTGGGGCTCGGCGCCGAAGATGGTGATGTCGTAATGGTCCGGGGCGATCTTCAGCAATTCCTCGATGGTGCGGACACCGGCCATGCCGTTGCCGACCATTACCAGACGGGACTTGTTCATTGCGTGGCTCCTCGTATGCATGCGTCCGGGCGGACAGGATGAAATCTTCAGCGCATGACGTCGTTGCCACTCGGCCACCGCCGTTGGCGGCCTGCTTTGCTGTCGGCTTACCTATGGCAAGGGCCGTGCCAGCGGCCAAGGCCCTGATCCGGGAGGGTTGGAGTCCTTTTCGGGGGGCGGGACGCACCACCCCGGGGCGGCGCGACCCAAACGGGTGCGCCGGCCTAGAGAGTGGCGGCGGAGAGGCCGGCGCCTTCGACGGCGACGATGGCCTTGGCCTGGTTGAAGTCCTCGGCGTAGCCGCAGGCGTAGAGACAGCAGGCGAGCTGGTTGGCGATGGGCAGCGGCAGGGGCAGGTGGTCGTCCAGGACCCGCCGTATCCACTGGGCGGTCTGGGGCGCGTCGGCCCCCTCCGGCAGGTTGGGCAGGGTGCGCAGGCTGTCGTGCTCGGCTTCGAACAGGAGGTCGCAGACGCCATCGTGGAGGTATTCCAGACGGGGGCGGCGCTTGGGATTGGCGAAAGGCTCCCCTTCGGTGCCCCGGAACAGGAGGCCGCGCCGGTCCCGGGCCAGGAGCAGGTCCCGCATCAGGTCGATGAAGGCCGGGTGGGTGGCAGCCGCCATCAGGACGCTCTCGCCCTGGAAGGGGTCGAGCATCTTGACCAGGCTGTGGGCGCTGTTGCGCACCCCCAGCCGGCCCCGCAGGGCGAGCAGGTCGGCGAGGCCGGGAGCGAGGATGGGAAGGGGGACGAAGGCCAGGCCCGTCTCCTCCAGGGCGCCCTGGGCCTGGGTCAGGGTGGCGCCGGGCAGGATGCCCAGCTCCCGGAAGATGTGGCCCGAGGTGACCCGGCCGTAGCCTTCGAGCAGCCCGTGCACCACCACGGGTACGCCGAAGCGTTTCAGCAGCAGGGCCAGCAGGGGAGTGAGATTGGCTCCCTTGCGGGCGCCGTTGTAGCTCGGCAGAACCACCGGCCGCACCCGCCCGTGGGGCGTCCGCAGGCTGTGGGTGCGCTCGTCGACGGCGACCATGAAGCCGGTCATCTCATCCAGTGACTCGCCCTTCACCCGCAGGGCGATGAGGATGGCGCCCAGTTCCAGGTCCGGCACGCCGCCGTCGAGCATGGCCCCGTAGAGCTGACGGGCGTCCTCCTGGCCGAGATCCCGGGAGCCTTCGGCGCCGCGGCCCAGCTCCTTGATGTAGTGGGCATAGTTCATCGCTTCTCCTTGGGGTGGGCTCAGGCCGCCGCCTGCCCGGCGCGCCCGGCCATGCGCTTGATTTCGGGCAGGCATGAACCGCAGAAAGTTCCGCACTTGAGCCCGGCCTGCAGGGCCTCCAGGTCCGAACCCCGCGACAGGGCCTCGTCGATCTGCAGGTCGCTCACGTCGGCGCACTTGCAGACGATGGCGCGCCTGGCCAGGGCGGTGGGCGGGTTGAGGGTGGGGGCCAGGGCGAAGCGGATGAGGCCGACGTCCAGCTGGTTCTCGGCCATGGCCTCCTTGAGCCAGCCCAGGGCCCGGGTTTCGCCGGCCAGGCGGACGCCCAGCAGCAGCCCCTGGCGGGCGATGGCCCGCTTGCTGATGGAACGCCGCCGGTCCGCGTAGACAATGGCGCCCTCCTCCCCGGCCAGACCGAAGACTTCGTCGATCTGCCCCAGGCGCTCCTCCGCGCAGGGTTCGGCCGCTGCGGCCCGGAACACCACCAGGGAACCGTTGCGGCCGTAGAGGCTGAGGCTGGCGTAGGGGAAGGCAGCCAGCAGGGGCTCCGCCGCCTCCTTGAGGGCCAGGGCGTCGCCGACGTCGGCGCAGCGCCGCACCACGGCGAGGGGATGGGCGAGATTGGCCTTTTCCACCCGGACGGCGGCGTGCTTGAGTTCCGGCTGCAGGGAATGGGGATCGAGGGCGTCGGGAGTCAGGGCATTCGCCCCCGGCGAGCCCAGGAAGCGGCTGCCCCAGTGCATGGGCAGCCAGGCCGTTCCCCGCCGCAGCCCGATTCCCTGCACGGCCGGGAGGACGATCTCGCCGCGGCCGTTGCCGACCCGCACCAGGTCGCCGGCTTCCAGCTGCCGGTGGCGCATGTCGCAGGGATGCATGGCAAGGCAGGGTTCGTCATCCTGGTTGAAGAGGCGGGGGACGGTGCCGGTACGGCTGAGGCCGTGCCAGTGGTCCCGCAGGCGGCCCGACAGCAGGCTGAGGGGAGCGCCCGGATGGAGGTGGTCGTGGGTCCCTTGGTGTTCCACCGGGACAAAGCGGGCGCGACCGTCGGCGGTGGGAAAGCGGCCGTCCGTGTAGAGGCGCGGGGTGCCGGCCGCCTGCCCCGCAGGCAGCGGCCATTGTTGCGGGCCGGCAGTCTCGAGCAGATCGTAGGACAGCCCGGTGATGTCCAGGTCCCGGCCGCGGGTGGTCTCCCGGTGTTCGTTGAAGACGGCTTCCGGATCGGCGTAGGGAAAGAGCGCTCCGCCGTCCCGGCGGCCCAGGCGCAGCGCCAGGCGGCGGCCGAAATCGGCGGCGGTCTCCCAGTCGGGCCGGGCCTCCCCGGGCGGCGGGACGGCACGCCGCACCCGGGAGATCCGCCTTTCCGAATTGGTCACCGTCCCCTCCTTCTCTCCCCAGGTGGCGGCAGGCAGGAGAAGGTCGGCGTAGGGCGCGGTGTCGGTGTTGCGGCAGGCCTCCTGCAGGACGACGAAGTCCGCCTTGGCGAGCCCTTCCCGCACCAGAGCCTGGAAGGGCATGGAATGGGCGGGGTTGGTGCAGGCGATCCAGACGGCCTTGACCTCGCCTGTCTTGAGGGCCTGGAAGAGTTCCATCGCCGTTTTCCCGGGCCTGGCGGGCACATCGGGGAGGCCCCAGAGGCGCGCCACTTCGGCCCGGTGGTCCGGGTTGGCGAGGTCCCGATGGGCGGAGAGGAGATTGGCGAGTCCCCCCACCTCGCGCCCGCCCATGGCATTGGGCTGGCCGGTGAGGGAGAAGGGCCCTGCCCCCGGCCTGCCGATCTGGCCGGTGGCCAGGTGGAGATGGGTGAGGGCGGCGTTGTTGTGGGTGCCGTGGATGGACTGGTTGAGGCCCTGGCAGTAGAGGGACAGGGCGGCCTGCGCGCTACCGAAGCAGCGGGCCGCTTTCACGATGTCCTCCGCCGGCAGGCCGCAGATATCCGCCGCCACCGCGGGCGGATAGGCCGCCACGATGTCCGTCAGGGCCTCGAAGCCCCGGGTATGGGCGGCGATGTAGGCGCTGTCGATCAGTCTCTCGGCGACCAGGACGTGGAGCATGGAGTTGAGCAGGGCGATGTCCGTGCCCGGCCGCAGGGGCAGGTGGTGGTCGGCGATTGCAGCGCTTTCCGAGCGGCGCGGGTCGGAAACGATGATCCTGAGGTCGGGATTGGCCGCCTTCGCGTCTTCCAGGCGCCGGAAGAGGATGGGATGGGCAACGGCGGGATTGGCCCCGGCGATGAACACCAGATCGGCGGCGGCGATATCCTCGTAGCAGCAGGGCGGCGCATCGGCGCCCAGGGTCTGCTTGTAGCCGGCCACGGCCGAGGACATGCAGAGCCGGGAGTTGCTGTCCACGTTGTTGGTGCCGATCAGTCCCTTGGCCAGCTTGTTGAAGACGTAATAGTCCTCGGTGAGGAGTTGCCCCGAGATGTAGAAGGCGACGGCGTCGGGTCCATGGGCCCGGATGATGTCGGCGAAGCGCCCGGCGGCATGGTCGAGGGCTGCCTCCCACGCCAGCGGGCGGCCCGGGATGCCGCGCCGGGAGCGCAGCTCGGGCCGCAGGAGGCGATATTCCGGCCGGGCGCTGAGATGCAGGCTGGCACCCTTGGTGCACAGGCGGCCGAAATTAGCCGGGTGGTCGGGGTCGCCGCGGACGCCGACGATGCGGTCGCCATCGGCTTCGATGATCACTCCGCAGCCGACGCCGCAGTAGCAGCAGGTGGATTTGATTTCGCTGGGCATGGGCTTATCTCCTGCCCTGGCGCAGCAACAGCCATGCCACCACGAGAAATCAAGGGCTTGGAAACGAAGGGGGGCGGCTCCGCCCGGCGGACCGCCCCCCTTTGGTGCAACGCCCGCCGACGGGGCGCCTACTTGATGCGCTGCAGCTTGGGCCGCCCACCCTCGGGCCGGGGAGGCTCCGGGGGCTCCGGCGGCGTCTCCGGCTCACCGGAGACGGTTGGCACCTCTCCGGCAGACTCGGCGCCCTTCTCGGCCCCGACGTCGAAGGCCATGCCGGCCCCGTTTTCCCGGGCGTAGATGGCGGCGACCCGGTCGATGGGCACCGACAGCTCGCGGGCAACGCCGCCGAAGCGGCCCTGGAATTCGATGAATTCGTTGCCCAGCTGGAGCTTGTTGGTCGCCTCGGTGCCGACGTTCAGGACGATCTGGCCGTCCCGCACGAACTCGCGGGGAACCCGGGTGCGCTCATCCACCGCCACGGCGATGTAGGGCGTGAAACCGTTGTCGGAGCACCATTCCCAGATGGCCCGCAGCAGATAGGGTTTGGTGGAAGGCAGGTCCATTGCCGTCCTACTTCCGCATGGCCTTTTCGGAAGGCGTCAGGGCGTCGATGAAGCCCTGGCGGCTGAAGATGCGCTCGGCGTATTTCATCAGCGGCGCGGCGTTCTTGCCGAGGTCGATGCCGTAATGGTCGAGGCGCCACAGGAGCGGAGCGATGGCCACGTCGAGCATGGAGAACTCGTCC
>DATFAA010000028.1:0-2339 GCA_035255045.1 Rhodocyclaceae bacterium
CAGCATCAAGCGGGTGGCGAAGATCATGACGGACATCTCGGAGGCGAGCCGGGAGCAGAGTTCGGGGATCGAGCAGGTGAGCCTGGCGGTGGCGCAGATGGACGAAGTGACGCAGCAGAACGCGGCCCTGGTGGAGCAGGCCGCGGCAGCGGCCCTCAGCCTGGAGGAACAGGCGCACCACCTGACCGAGTCGGTTGCCGTCTTCCGGCTCGCGGGCGAGGGCGGCCGTCCCCGCCTGCAGGGTTCCCGGGAGGCCGAGGCGGCCGCCCGGGGCGACCGCCTGGGGGGCCGCAAGGCGCCGGCCGCCCTGCCCAGCTCCCTGGATGACGAATGGGAAGAGTTTTGAACTTGCTTGAGATGATTCGGGGAAGGGAACAATGAAAGGCATTTCCGGCAAGCTGGCCAACAAATTCCTGGGGCTGGGCCTGGCGGCGGCGATCGCAGTGGTCGTGCCGGTGGTTCCCCTGGTGACCGACTACAACGCCCGCATCGACGCCGCCGAGAAGGAAAGGGCCGGGGTCGCCGTGCACCGGGAGCTGCGGGCGGTCCTGCAGGAATTGCAGCGGCACCGCGGCGCTTCCACTTCCCAGCTGTCCGGCAAGGATGGCTTCAAGGAACGGGCCGACCAGTCCCGGGCCGGGGTGGACGGGGCGATCCAGAAGGTCGATGCCGCCCTGGAGGCCAACGAGGCCCGCCTCGGCAAGCTGGCCCGCTGGGGCCAGTTCAAGGCCCGCTGGCAGGACCTCAAGTCCAAATTCACCGCCCTTGCCCCCGCTGACAACGTCAAGGAGCACAACGTTGTCATCGACGGGCTCCTCGGCATCATGGGCGAGGTGGCCGATGCCTCCGGCCTGGTGGTGGACCCGGACCTGGCCGGCTCCTACGCCATGGACATGGTGGTGATGCAGCTGCCCCACGCCACGGAGCGCATGGGCCAGAGCCGGGCCCTGGGTTCCGTCATCCTCTCCGAGCGCAGCCTGAGCCAGGAGCGGCGGGACGCCATGATCGGCGCCTTCGCCGAGATCCGCCTGCGGGAGAAGGACATCCTCGCCGACGGCAACCGGCTGTCGGCCGCCAATCCCGCCCTGCGGGACCGGCTGGCCGGTGCTTTCGACCAGGCCCGGGCCGGCATCGCCCAGTTCATTTCCAATGTGGACCAGAACATTCTCAAGGCGGAGTCCCTGAGTTACGAGGCCACCCGCTACTTCGACGAGACCACCCGGGCCATCGACGCCTCCTTCAAACTCTACGACGACGGCGTCGGCGCCCTGGACGACATGCTGGCGGCCCGGACCCGCAGCCTCCAGGGCAGCCGTCTGGCCGTGCTGCTGGCGGCGGCCGGCCTGGTCGGCGCCGCTGCCATCGTCGCCTTCGTCATCCTGCGCCGGGTCAACCGCTCCATCGTCGGCGCCGCCGACGCCCTCGACCGGATCGCCGGCGGCCGTTTCGACGTACCCTTGAAGGCCGAATCCAACGACGAGATCGGCTACCTGATCGGCCGCCTCGACGACATGCAGAACCAGCTGCGGGAGCGCCTGGAGCGGGAGCGCCGGGCGGCCGACGAGACCCGCCGCATCAAGGTGGCCCTGGACGTATCCTCGAACAGCGTCATGGTGGCCGACCCGGCGGGCAAGATCATCTACTGCAACGGGGCCGTGCTGGAAATGATGCGGGCGGCCGAGGCCGACATCAGGAAGCAGCTGCCCAATTTCCGGGCAGACGGCATCCTGGGCTCCAGTTTCGACGCCTACCACCGGCAGCCGGCCCACCAGCGCAATCTGCTGGGCGGCCTGCGGGGCACCCACCGTACCGAGATGGTCATCGGCGGGCGTCACTTCTCCCTGGTCGCCACGCCCATCGTCAATGATGGCGGGGAGCGCCTGGGCACCGCCGTCGAATGGCAGGACCGCACGGCCGAAGTGCGCATGGAACGGGAAGTGGCGGACATCATCGGTGCCGCCGCCGCCGGAGATTTCTCCCGGCGCCTGGACACCCGGCAGATGAGCGGCTTCTTCGGGCAGCTCGCCGACCGGATCAACGGCCTACTTGATGCCAACAGCCGCGCCCTCGAGGACGTCGGGACCATGCTCAACCGGCTGGCCCAGGGCGACCTGACCCGGACCATCGACACCGAATACCAGGGCATGCTCGGGCGGTTGAAGGACGACGCCAACGGCACGGTCGCCCAGCTCAAGGAAATCATTCTGGCGATCAAGACGGCGACGGAGGCGATCAACACGGCGGCGAAGGAGATTGCGTCGGGGAACCACGACCTGTCGAGCCGGACGGAGGAGCAGGCGTCGAGCCTGGAGGAGACGGCCTCGAGCATGGAGGAGCTG
>DATFAA010000029.1:0-6972 GCA_035255045.1 Rhodocyclaceae bacterium
AGCTGGGGGCGGCATGAAAATCCTCGACCACGACGTTCCCCCGGCCGGCTCCGCCATCTCCTACGCCGGGCTCATCGAGAAGATCGAAATCCTGCGCTCCACCCTGCGCTGGTCCGCCCGGCTGGAGCGGCCGGAAATCGAGAAGCTGCTGCGGCAATTCACCGCCCTGCGGGACGAAGTGATGCAGCTCTCCCACAAGGAACGATTCGTCAAGGCAGCGGCCGCCGAGACCGCGCCGGTGGAGCAGAGCGCGGGAGAACGCCGCCGGGCCCTCCTGCAGCGGGACTTCGTCTTCGAGGGCACCTTCGGCGACAACCCGAGGCTCCTGGAGGCCCTGGAATTCGCCGAGAAGGCGGCTCCCACCGACCTGCCGGTGCTCATCGACGGGGAAAGCGGCACCGGCAAGGAACTCATGGCCAAGGTCATCCACGCGAACGGCGTCCGGGCCGACCGGCCCTTCGTGTCGGTGAATTGCGGCGCCATCCCGGACAACCTCCTGGAATCCGAGCTGTTCGGCCACCGCAAGGGCGCCTTCACGGGGGCGGTGAGCGACCGCAAGGGCAAGTTCGAAAGCGCCCACCGGGGCACCATCTTCCTGGACGAGATCGGCGAGCTGCCCCTGACCGGCCAGGTGAAGCTGCTGCGGGTGCTGGAGGCCCACGAGATCCAGCGGGTCGGCTCCGACGAGACCATTCCCGTGGACGCCCGCATCGTCGCCGCCACCAACCGCAACCTGCGCAAGTTCTGCGAGGAGGGCCGGTTCCGGGAGGACCTCTTCTACCGCCTGAGCGTCATCCACCTGACCCTGCCGCCCCTGCGCGACAGGAAGGACGAGATTCCGCTGCTGGTGGCCTATTTCGGCGACGAGGCGGCGGAAGCCCTGCACCGGCGCCCGGTGCAGACGACGCCGCGGCTGCGGGATTTCCTGCTCAATTACGGCTATCCGGGCAATATCCGGGAGCTGAAGAACCTCATCTACCGCATCTCCTGCCTGGCCGGCGAGACCGCCGACCTGGAGCACCTGCCCGAAGCCATCCGCCCGAAGGCGCCGGCCTGGTCGGCGGCGGCCCGGGGCGCCGCCGAGGCGGCGACGCCGAAGTCCCTCCTGGATGCCAAGCGGGCGGCCAGCGACGAGGCGGAGAAGCTATACCTGGAGCAGGGCCTCCAGGAAGTCGGCGGGACGGTGGCGGAACTGGCCCGGCGCTGGGACATGAACCGCTCCCACCTGCAGACCCTGCTCAAGAAGCATGGGATTCATTCGAAGGAGTTCCGGAAGAAGGGGGCGGGGTGAGGCTCGGCTACGTCGTAACCGGCGGTCTCTACAGGATTGAACTTACGCAGCCCGGGGGCTATCTATGTAGCCAGTTCAACACTCACTGGAGCAGCCCCATGCTGATTTCCCGCGCACAACGCACGATTGCAGCCGACGCCGTCCTGGCCGAGGCAGGGTTGTCCGATCCCCAGGAGGTCGCCCGGCTCGCCACAGTCCTCTGGGACGGCTGGCGCGTCATCATGCACATTCGGTTCGACGCGATGATCACCTGCGACTGGCAGTCCCTGCAGGACCGGAATGGCCTGCCGCCGGCGAATCGCGACCGCCGGCGGTGAATGGAAGCCGGCATCCCGATTTCCGCCAGCCTCGCGCGGTAGTCCGCCGGATTTCTTCCCCATCCAGGCTGTCCACCGAATGGGGTTTCTCTACCGCAAGTAGCAGCCCGTACCAGCCAACGGAGGATCGGGAAGATGAACAAGCACTGGCACTGGCCCGTCTTCATCAGCATGTTGCTGTCAGGTGCCGCCCATGCCGAGGCACCGCCCACACCGGGTTCCGTAGCCCCCGCCTTCGTCCTGCCCGATGCCAACGGGAAGCCGAGGTCCCTCTCCGAGTGGAAGGGAAAATGGGTCGTGCTCTATTTCTACCCCAAGGACAACACCCCGGGCTGTACGACGGAAGCGATCAATTTCCGGGACAGCCAGCCCCAGCTGAAGGAGTTGAACGCCCAGGTGGTCGGCGTGAGCGTCGATACGGAGAACTCCCACCGGGACTTTGCCGAGGACAAGCGCCTGCCGTTCCCGCTTCTTTCCGACCGGAGCGGAGAGGTATCCCAGCGCTTCGGCGCCTATTCCAACTGGGGCGTGATCAAGTTCGCCAAGCGCTACACCTTCCTCATCGATCCCGACGGCAGGGTCGCCAAGGTGTACCAGCAGGTGGATGCCGGAAAGCATGCCGGCGAGGTCATCGCCGACTTGAAATCCCTGGCCGCAAAACAGCCTTGACCGCGAAAGCGGGCGCCGTGGAGAGCGGCGCCCTTGATTTACCTGACCGGCGTCATCAGCCGCCGGCCAGGTAGCACGTCTCTCCGGCCATGCCGGTGCCCGGACGGGCCGTTTTCCCTCTCAGGCCGCGGCCGCAGCCGGGTGGGCCTTGGCGTATTCGGCGAGCAGGCGCTGGTGCAGTTGGCAGCCATGGAGACCCAGGCCGGGCGAGGCGAGGCCGAAGAAGCGGACTTCGCGGTCGATCAGGTCGGTGGCCATGTCCAGGGTTTCGTCGCCGTACAGGCTGACCAGCGCCGCTTCGTGGGCGTTCGGATCTTCCATTTCGAGCAGGGTGGCGATGCACTGGTAGGTGCGGCGGCGGCCGGCGTCGAGCTGTTCGAACTGGCGCACCCATTCGCAGCCTTCGAGAATGGCGTCGGTGTCGCCAATGGCCAGCGCCAGCAGGGTCTTCAGCTCGCCGACCCGCAGATCGGCCCACAGTGACCCGGCATCCGGGGCGAGGCCGATCAGCGCGGCAACCGGCCGCTCGTCGGCGAGACTCATTTCATTGAGGGTGTCGAGCAGCTGGCGGCATTCTGCGTCATCGAGCTGCGCCAGGTGGAGGATGGCGGGGCGGACGACGGCGCCGTTGCTGTTGTTCTCCCATTCCAGGTCATCGACCGGATAGATTTCCGACATGCCGGGAACCAGGATGCGGCAGGCATAGACGCCGAGATGGTCGAAATCGGCGACGTAGATGTCGTGGCCGTCGGCGTGGATGCGCTCGCACAACCAGGCGTAGTCGTCGGCGGTGGTCGAGGTGAAATTCCAGTCGGCGAATTCGAAGTCCGGGGTGTCGCTGAAGAAATTCCAATGGACGATGCCGCTCGAGTCCACAAAGTGGATTTCGATATTGGGCGCGCTCGCCACCTCGTCCAGATCGAATCCCGGGGGCGGGAAGCCGTCGAGGGCCTCGAGGGCGCGGCCCTGCAGCAGTTCGGTGAGCGCCCGCTCGAGGGCGATCTCGAAGCGCGGATGGGCGCCGAAACTGGCGAAGACCCCCTGATCCCGCGGGTTCAGCATGGTCACGCACATCACCGGGTAGCGGCCACCCAGGGAGGCGTCCTTGACCAGGATGCCGAAGCCGGCGTCGCGCAGGCCCTGGATGCCGGCGGCGATGGCCGGGTAACGGGCGATGACTTCTTCCGGCACGTCCGGCAGGCACAGCCCCTCGGCGATCACCTTGAACTTGACGTGGCGCTCGATGATTTCCGACAGTGCCTGGGCCCGGGCCTCGGCCTGGGTATTGCCGGCCGACATGCCATTGCTGACGTACAGGTTGCTGATGATGTTGACGGGGAAGAAGACCTCGGCCCCGTCCCGCTGGCGGACATAGGGAATGGCGCAGATGCCGCGCTCGTAATTGCCGGTGTTCATGTCGATCAGCGCCTCGGCCGGGATGCTGCCTTCCGGGTTGTAGAAGGCGTGCAATTCCGGCGTCAGCAGTTCGGCCGGCCAGGCGGAGTCGGCCACGGCAAACCAGCGCTCTCGGGGGTAATGGGCGAAGGCGCGATTGGCGATGCTGTCGCCCAGGTAATAGTGGTTCCAGAAATAATTGCAGGACAGGCGCTCGAAAAACTCGCCCAGCGCGCTGGCATGGGCGGCCAGCTTGGTGGCGCCCTTGCCGTTGGTGAACATCAGGTGGCAGTCGCGGTTGCGCACATGCACGGACCAGACGTTATCGACCGGGTTGAGCCACGAGCATTCCTCGAGCTGGAAACCGCTGCCGGCAAGGGTGGCCTGCATGCGGGAGATGGAGTGTTCGAGGGAGGCATCCTTGCCCGGTATGAAATGTTCGTCTTGCATGGTGTGTTCCGTCTTATCGTCGAGGGCGGACGATAGCGGCCGAAAACCGGCGGCTTTTCGTCAGCCGCGCAGTTTAAGGCTTACCAGCAAGAGCAGGGGGCCAAATTTCCTCAACGGGTCATTCGAGATCACGACTTCCGGAGTTTCGTCCACGCCATGATCGTCGCGTGGCCGTCGATGCCTGCCTGGCGGACCTGGGCGCTGCCGGGGCCTCCGCCGGGTCGGCGAAGGGGCGCGGGCCTACAGGCCGAGCTTCCTCTTCGCCCACTCTTCCCCCGCCGCCCCCAGCAGGGTCTGCCAGCTGTCGAAACCGGAGACGGAGCGGATGAACTGGTCCCACTCCTTTTCCGGCAGGGCCGCGAAATCCTCCTGGGTCTCGACCTTGAAGCCGCTGGCCGCGAACAGCTCGTCCAGGCTCTTGAAGCGGGTGTGCCGGGAGACGAAAGCATCGGTGACCAGTTCCGGCAGGGCGACGCCATCCTCGTCGTCGAGGTCCTGGAATCTCTCGGCGAGTTGGTCGAGCCGGCTCTGCAAATCATCGAAATTGGCGGCATTGGACATCGATATTCCTTTCATCGGCGGTCGGGTATATAAGCGGGTTCTCATAAAACTATAGCATGGCGGGGCGACGGGCCGGCTTACCCGTCGTTGCCGTCGAGAAACCATCGCCCCGCCCGGAAGTCTCTAGCCCTATAGCCCGGAAAGGACTCGACATGGCTCGTCTATTGCTCGGCTGCCTGCTGCTGTGCGCGCTGGCGTCTCCCGGCATGGCCGCCCTTTCGGAGGGCGATGGGGCGCCGGATTTCCAGGCCCAGGCGTCCCTCGCCGGCAAGGCCTTCAACTTCTCCCTCAAGGAGGCCCTGAAGAAGGGGCCGGTGGTCGTCTATTTCTTCCCGGCCGCCTATACCGGCACCTGCAACATTCAGGCCCACGAGTTCGCCGCCAATTACGAGAAATTCGTCGCCGCCGGGGCCACGGTGGTGGGGGTTTCCCTGGACAGCATCACCCGCCTCAATGCCTTCTCCGCCGACCCGGACTCCTGTGCCGGCAAGGTGGCGGTGGCTTCCGACAGCGACGGCAGGATTTCCAAGTCCTACGGCCTGCGGGTCGAGCAGCCGCCCCCCGGCGTCACCGACACCCAGGGCTATGCCATCGAACACGGGCTGGTCGAGCAGGTGACCTTCGTGGTCACTGCCGACGGCAAGATCGCCGCCACCATCCGGGGCGACTCCCCGAGTTCCAACGTCGCCAAGGCCCTGGAAGCCGTGCAGCGCGTCGCCGCCAAGCAGGTCACCCGGGCGCCCGGGGACAGCCGGCGCTACAGGAAGACGGGATTGACGATGGTCTTGTCGAGGTTCTGAACATCCTCGGCCCGCACCACCACCACCGAGATATTGTCCCGGCCGCCATGCTTGAGGGCGAGGTCCATCAGGACTTCCGCCGCCTGCCCGCAGTCGCCGCCGGCCAGGGCGGCGGCCATCTGCTCCGCCCCCACCTCGTTGCTGAGTCCGTCACTGCACAGGAGGAAGATGTCGCCGTCGTTCACCTCCAGGGTTTCTTCGTCGACCTCCAGCAGGTCGTCGGCGCCGACGGCGCGGGTGATGAGGTTGCGCAGGGGATGGTCGGCGGCCTCCTCGGGGCTCAGCGCCCCCCGGGCCAGCAGTTCCTCCACCTGGCTATGGTCCCGGGTGAGCTGGGTGAGCTGGCCGGCCCGGTAGAGGTAGATGCGGCTGTCCCCGGCCCACAGGCAGACACAGCGGCCTTCCCAGGCGAGCAGGACCACCGCCGTGCTGCCGATGATGCGCACATCCCGCAGGGCGGCCTCGGCCCGCAGCTGCCGGTTCACCGCCTGCAGCCGCTCCCAGGCCGCCGCGGCCAGTTCGGCCAGGCTGCCGGCCGGGAGCAGGGCGCCCAGGGCGTCCACCACGGTGCGGCTGGCCAGGGCGCCCAGGGCGTGGCCCCCCATGCCGTCGGCGACGGCCCACAGGCCGATCTCCGGCCGCTCCAGGCAGGCGTCCTCATTCACCTCCCGGACCAGGCCCGGGTGGCAGCGAGAGGCGGATGTCCAGCGGAACGGCCCGGCGCCGGCCACGGCAGCTTCCCCGGCCCCGTCTAGCGGGGAGGTTGCAGCTTGCTGTTGGCGCTCTGCTGGTCGAGGGCGACGCTGATGACCGAGCCGGCCGCGCTGTTATTGATGTCCACCACCTGGATCTGGTTGATGATCTGGTCGGCGTAGAAATTGTTGACCTCCACGAAGCTGCCGCCGGAAGCGAAGCTCCTTTCGCCGGGGACGTAGGGCCGGATCCAGCCGAAGACCCATGGCGCGCCTCCGCCCCGGATGGCGGACATGGCCCTGCGGTCGAGCTCGTGGTTCATGGGGAGGTCGTTGATGGTGATGGCGGCCATGGGTTGTCTCCGAAATGGGGGTCGAAGCGCGCTCACTTGGCGGGCTTGCCGGCCTTGGGGCCGGTGGCCTTGACGCCGGGCGGGTAGTCGACGATGCGGTTGCTGCGCAGCGGGGTATAGCCGGCCAGGGGATGGCGGCCGCGGATTCGCGCCCCGCCGGTGATGGCGACCATCGCCTGGCGATCGAGGTCCACGCTTTCGGTCAAATCCTTGATGACGATCTTGGCCATGGCAGTTTCCTTTCCTGTATCGACACGGTTGACCGGCCTTCCGGGGCCCGGGTTTCCGGGGGAAGGCCGAAATGCGGAGGCCGGGGCCTCCGCTTGCCTTAGAAGGCGACGCCGGTTTTGGCGAACTGGGTCGGGCTGACGTTGAGGGCGAGGGGCCCGAGGTCGGCGCCGATCACGCCGACGTTGTTGAGGGCATTGACGCTGACCACCTGGG
>DATFAA010000030.1:0-35604 GCA_035255045.1 Rhodocyclaceae bacterium
GTATTTCTGCGGCTGCAAGCACAGCGGCAACGGCATGACCTGCGACGGCAGCCACCAGAAGCTGTAATCCGAAGCGACCGACACTCCGCCGGCGGGGGATTTCCTCCGCCGGCGGAGCCTATTGGGGCCGACGACACGGAGACGTCCGCGGTGGGCATCCGTATAATTGCGGCCGCGCTGTCCGTCCGCCCGCGGCGTCCAGCGACGACCAGACCGGAACACAAGACAATGGACTCACCCTCTCGGCAAGACCCCTCAACCGCCGCCCCCGGGCTCCCCGACATGCTCGCCAACCTGGTCAACGGCCCGCGGGAGCGGCGCCAGATCCGGGAGCCGGTGGTCAAGGTCTGGGATGTGCTGGTACGGATCGGCCACTGGCTGATGGTGATCTTCTTCTCCATCATCTACCTGCGCTATCGCAAGTTCCCCATCCATGCCTATGCCGGCTACCTGATGCTGGTCATGGTCATCGTGCGCATCGGCTGGGGCGTCGCCGGCAGCGCCTGCGCCCGCTTCCGGGCCTTCTGGTTCAGCCCGAAGGAAGTGCTGGGCTACGCCAAGGACGCCGTCCGCGGCCATCCCGCCTACTACGTCAGCCACAACCCCCTCGGGGCTCTGATGGTTTATGTCCTGCTGTCCATGATGCTGGTGAACGGCATCCTGGGGATCATGCTCTACAGCTCCGGCCAGGAGCTGGGCATCCTGGGGGACATGGTCTCCCCCGACTGGGAAGACCCCCTCAAGCTTTTCCACAAGACCCTCGGGCACGTCACCGCCGCCTTCGTCGCCACCCACATCTTCGGCGTCCTGTGGGCGGCCCGCCAGCACCGGGAGAACTACGTGCTGGCCATGATCACCGGCCTCAAGCGGGTGCCGCGCAACGCCACGCCGGAGGAAAGGCAGCGCCTGGGCATTGCCGCCGCGGCCAACCCCAGCCCCCTCATGCGCCGCATCGAGGACTGGCTGAACTACCGCTATCCGGTGCTGGGGACCATCCTGCTCATGGTGCCCCTGGTCCTGATCTTCCTGGAGATCACCGAGGCGGCCACCATCCTCAACAAGTACCTCTACTCCTACTAAGTCAGCCCGCGTGCCGCAGCCCGTCGATGGCGGCTGCGGCCTGGCGCCGGTAGCCGCCCCCGAACAGGTTGTAGTGGTTGAGGAGGTGGTAGAGCTGGTAGAGCCGCCGGCGCAGGCCATAGCCGGCCGCCAGCAGGCACACCCCGCGATAGGCGGCGAAGAAGCGCGGGCCGAAGCCTCCGAACAGTTCGGCCATGGCCAGGTCGGTTTCCCCATCCCCGGCGTAGGCAGCCGGGTCGAAAAGAGCCGGACGGCCGCCGACGAAGCCCCGGTTGCCGCTCCACAGGTCGCCATGCACCAGCCCCGGCCGGAGGCAGTGGCCGGCCAGCAGTTCGGGCAGGCGATCCAGCCAGGCATCCGCCCCGGCGCGCAGTTCCGGCGCGCCGTTGGCGGCGGCCAGTTCGAGCTGGGGCAGGAGCCGGCGCCGGGCGAAGAAGCGGGGCCAGTCCTCGTCCCAGCCGTTCGTCTGGGGCGTGCGGCCGATGAAGTTGTCCCGGTGCCAGCCGAAGCGCGGGAAGGCAATGCCGTGCAGGGCCGCCACCGCCTCCCCCAGACGGGCTTCGTCGCCGGAGCCGTCCAGTTCCAGCCATTCGAGGACCAGGAAGTCCTCGCCGCCAGCATTCCCCTGGCAGATGACCCGGGGCACCACCAGGGCGTCGCAGCGGGCCAGGGCCGCCAGGCCGTCAGCCTCGGCGGCGAACATATCCCCGGCACCGCGGCCGAGCTTGAGGAAATAGGTGCGTTCCGGGTCCGAGATGCGGAAATTGCGGCTGATGCAGCCGCCGCCCACCGACTGCGCCCGCGCCCCCCGGAATGGGCCGCCCCCGGCTTGGCCTACGGCGTTTCCGACGGCGGCGAGGACTTCGGCGGAAAGGGCGTCGGGAGCGGGATGGTCAGGGGGCACGCCGGGTCAGGCAACCGTGGTTTCGGGCGAGGTACACGTTCTCGCCCTGCCACCATTCCTGGTCGAAACCCGTGGTGCCGTTGTAGAAGGCGCGGTTGCAGCCGGGCTTGAGGCGCTCGTGGAGTTCGACGATGAGGGCATCCACCTGGTCCAGCCAGGGGGTCGGGTCCCGGAAAACTTCCCGCTCGGCTCCCTCGACGTCGATCTTGAGGATGTCGATGTGGTCGATGCCGTGGTCCGCCATGATGCGGTCGATGGTCATGCCCTGGACCTGGTCCAGCATGCGGCCCAGGCTCGCTTCCCCTTCCCCGGCCTGGGTCATGAAGCCCCAGTGGCCGAGGGCCGGGTCCACCAGGTTGATCCGGCGGTTTTCGTGCCAGAGGGCGGCCCGCAGGGGAACGATGTTGCCGTAGGGCAGGACGTTCTTCTGCAGCACCTCGAAATTGCTCGCCTCGGGCTCGATGGCGATGACCCGGGCGTCGGGAAAGCGGTTGGCGAAGTAGATGGAGGCGAGCCCGACATTGGCTCCGGCGTCGACGATGACGCGGGGCGGCCGGCTGACCTCGAAGTCGTATTCCTGGTGGATGAATATCTGCTCGAAGGCCGAGACGTCGGTGGACGGCACCCGCAGGTAGAAGGGATGGCGCACGTCCGGGCGCTTCATCTCCAGCAGGATGGGAGTCTTGGCGGTCTTGCCCTTGACGGCGGACAGGAGGCCCCGGAGGCCGACCACGTGGTGGTAGTACATGATGGCCTCCAGCATGGCTAGTTGGACGGCCTGGCGCCTTCCCGGGCCTGGTCGATGAGCTCCGCCAGGTGCTTCTTCTGGGGCTCGTGGAGCTTCTTGATGTTCTTGCGCCAGGGATAGGTCCGGTAGTTGGCCTGGACATACTGCCACCCCAGGGGGCCGTAGGCGTCCACGTCCGCCTTGAGCTTGGGGATGGCCTCCACCACCGCCCTGAACTGTTCCCAGGGGAGGCTCTGGAGGGCCTTCTCCAGCTGCTCGTTGTCGGCGCTGCCGGCCGTTTCCACGCTCACCGGCCGGGCATCCGACACCTTCAACTCGGCGACGGTCTGGGCTCCGGCGGCCGACACGAAGACGGCCATGCCGGCGACCAGGGCCGCCAGCCGGGAACGGTTGAGCAAAGGGAGGGGAAGATGGGCCAACAACATTGAAATTCCTTTGGATGGGCAGGGTTCGACTTGCGATGGATAAGAGCCCGTTCCCGCCGCCAAGTTTCCACGGATTGGCTCGAGGCCGAACCCGGTCAGCAGGTGCGGTTGGCCCGGCAGGCGGCCAGGGCCGGGGCAGCCGGCGCCGTCGTACGGCCTTCCCGGGTCCAGCCCTTGATGCCTTCCTTGACGTTGTAGACCTTGACGTAGCCGGCCTGCTGGGAGAGGAAGCGGGTCGCCGCCTTGGTCCGGTTGCCGCTGCGACAGATCAGCGCCACCGGCTCGCCGGGCTTGGCCACGGACTTGGCTTTTTCCAGCCAGGCAGCCGGATCCACCTTGCCCTGCTCGTCGAAGAAGGTGATCAGGTGGCTCCCCGGGACGATGCCGGTCTCCTGCCACTCCTGGGGAGTGCGGATGTCGATGAGGGGCACCCCGGCGGCGGTGAGCTTGGCCAGCTCGGCATTGTCGATGTCGATGATGTCGGCCCGGGCGGCGAAGGCGGCGACGAAGAGGCTGCAGGCGAGGAGGAAATGGCGCATGGCGTTACGGCTCCTAAATTAGAATTTGCTGATTATACGACCGCATCGATCCCCGGGGCTGCCCGCCAGGGCGAGGGACCGCCTAGCCCCCCGGGGAGCGTTTCATCCGGCCCGCCCGGGGCCGGCGGCGGCTGAACAGGGCGACCCCGGCGAAGACGCCGGCGGCAATCCAGCACGCCGTGGACACGGGGATGAAGCCGGCGGTGGCGGCGGCCATGTCCGCCAGGCCCGCCGCCAGGGCGACCTGGGGAGTGAACCACAGGAAGAACCCCGCCAGGGCTGTGAAGGCCGACCACTGGCCGAAAAAGCGCCCGGTGGCCGCCCGCTCCTCCTTCGGCTCCTGCCAGGGCAGGGTGCCGGCCAGGGCCGAGCCCATGCGCTTGCCGGCACTCCACAGCATGCCGACGAACATGCCGAGCCAGAAGGCGCATTCCACCAGGTAGGGCCAGAAATCCCCGAGGAATTCCCCGCCCGGATGGCCCTCCCCCTTCGGCAGGAGGGCGATGAGGATGCCGGTGGCCACGGCGAAGACGGCGCCAAGCTTGAGGGCCGCGAAAAGTTCGTTCACCCAGTAGCACAGCTCCCGGTCCGCGTCCTCGTTGATGGCCCAGCGAAAAGGTCCGATTCTCATGGTTCTACCTCCGTTGGCGGCAGGCGATCCCGGCCGGGGATCGGCAGAAGCCCTTTTGACCCCGGGAATGATGCCTCGTTCGGCCCGCCGCTATCGGCCGCAGGCCCGGCCCGTGCTACGATTTTGGTCTTTGGGCCCGTGGCCGGCCCGTTTTGGAGAACTGCCTTGAATCGTCTGTTGTTCGTCGCCGTCGCCGCTGCCGTCGGCCTGTCCGCCTGCTCCAAGAAGGAGGAGGCTCCGACTCCCGCCGCCGCGCCGGCATCTGCCGCTCCCGCCACTCCCGCCGCCCCGGCGGCGGCCCCGGCCATGCCGCCCTCCCTGTCCGCCGCCGCCCCCAACACCGGCAAGGTCCTGCAGGCCATGCAGGCCGGCGGCTACACCTACGCCGAGGTGGAGACCGAGGGCCAGAAGGTGTGGATGGCCGGCGGCCAGATCCCCCTCAAGGCGGGCGACACCGTCCAGTGGGGCAACTACGCGGTCATGAACAATTTCAACTCCAAGTCCCTCAACCGCACCTTCGACCAGATCCTCTTCGTGGACAACTGGGGCCCGGTGGGCGGCACCACCGCCCAGGTGCTTCCCCACGGCACCCCGCCGGGCCATGGCGCGGCCATGAACTCGGGGGCCCCGGCCGCGCCGGGAGCCGGCGCCGCCCAGGGCGTGGTCAAGAGCACCGCCAACGCCGGCGGCTACACCTACCTGGAAGTGGACCAGGGCGGCTCGACGGTGTGGGTGGCCGTGCCCGAGACCTCGGTCAAGGCCGGCGACAAGGTCACCTGGGACAACGGCATGGTGATGCGCAACTTCAACGCCAAGTCCCTGGGCCGCACCTTCGACCAGATCGTCTTCGCCGGCGGCGTCACCGTCGGCAAGTAAGGGTTTTCCGGGACTGCTGCCGGTGAGCACCGCCACCCTGGATGCCAGGCCGGATCGCCGGCTGGGATTGGCCCTGGCCATTTCCCTGCTGGCCCACAGCCTGCTGCTGTCCCCGGTCTTCGCGCCGGCGCCGGTGGACGCCGGCGCGATCCTGCGCGCCACCCTGCGCCAGCCTTCCCCGGTCGAAAAGGCGGCAGCCGCCGAAACCCCGCCAACCCGAAAGACCGTGGTGCCGCCCACCCGCGTTCCCTTGCCCGAGCCGGTGGAACGGACCTACGAGAAGACGCCCGCCGCCCAAGCGGCGGCGCCCTCCCCTGCTCCGGCGGAGAAGCCGGCCGACGCCCTGGCGGCAGCCCCCCCGGCGCCCCAGGCCGAAGGCGCCGCCGTCACGCCGACGGCGACCCCGGCCCCGCCGCCGCGCCCCAGGATCGACGTCAACGGCCTGCGCCAGTACCACCTGGCCCTGGGCCGCATGGCGGCGCGTTTCAAGCGCTATCCGGGCCAGGCCCGGGAGGCCGGGTGGGAGGGGCGGGTGCCCCTGCGGCTGGTGGTGTCGGAGGCCGGCACGCCGGCGGGGCTCAGCCTCATCGGCAGCAGCGGCTTTCCGGTCCTGGACGAGGCCGCGCTGGAAATGATGCGGCTGGCGGCCAGCCACACCCCGGTGCCCGAGTCCCTGCGGGGCCGTGCCTTCACCATCGACCTGGCAGTGGACTACAACCTCGCCGAGGAGCAGTAGCGAGCCGGTGGGGCTCAGACCACCTTGAGGATTTCGTCCTCGCTGATGCCGGCCCGGAACATCCGGGTGGCGACCACGGACAGGGCCAGGGGCGACAGGTGGTGCAGGGAGGCGATGCGCCGGGCACCGTCGACATGCCCCGAGCGGATGGACCCGGCCAGGGTGTCGGCCAGCAGGCGAAGCATCTTGAGGTCGTTCTTGAGATGCGGTTGGGGGCGGGGATTGTCCCAGACTAGTTGGAGTTCGCTAGCCATGGTGTTTTCCTTGGTATTGCTCACAGATTATCTAACGGCCCGATCGGCCCGGGCTTGAGGGCCGCGGGCCGTCTTTTTTTCAGCCGTCAGCGCCGCTCGAACAGATACTCGCCGCCGCCCATGTGGCCCGCCGCCAGGGCCGCCCCGTACTGGGGCTCCTGGGGATAGGACTCGGTCACGATATCCTTCACCTGGCGGTAGACATCGAAGCCGGTGGTGTCGCCCCGGGTCTCGGCCAGGGTCTTGATCAGGCCCCAGGCGAAGATGGAGTGGCCCTCCCTGCCCTCGTCGGACACCGGCTCCTCGCCGCCGGAGGACAGCACCAGGACGGCCCGGCGGCGCAGGATTTCCTCCCGGGGCAGGTGCACTCCCTCGGAAATCTTCTGCTCCCGGGTCAAGGAGCCGGAGAAGCAGCTGTCGGACACCAGCATCATCTGCCGCACCGGGATGGCCTGGAGGAACTTGACGATGTCGGAATTCGATATCCAGTTGGCCGCCGACTTGGTGGAGCCATCCACCGGAATCCAGTAGCCGGCCTTGGTGTCGTCCATGAGGTAGCCGTGGCCGGCGTACATGATGAGGACGCTGTCCTCGGGCCTGGCTTCGGCGGCGATGCGGTTGAGTTCCCGAACAATGTCGGCTTTCTTGGCATTCTTGATGACGCTGGCCCGGAAGCCGAACTGGCGCTGCAGGGTCTCGGCGATCTTCTCGACGTCCCCGACCGGGGTTTCCAGGGCGGGAATGGGCTTGCCGTAGTCGTTGTTGCCGATCAGGACGGCGAGGTGCCGTCCCACCGCCGGCGCGGCAGCCGGCTTGGCCTCCGCCTTCGCCTCGCCCCGGGGGATGCAATTGAGGCCGGGGGAAGGCGCCACGCCCGGGGGGCAGTCGGCCACGTCGGCGGCCTTGGGGTTCTTGCGCAGTTCCTCCAGGGCCTCCCGGTACAGCAGGGTGCGGGCCTGGTGGCGCTGCAGCTCGACCGCCTGGAACTGGGCCATGCCCGGCATCATGTTGCCGATCATGGGGAACGACTGGGCCAGGGCATGGCCCTGCCAGGCCAGAAGCAAGGCCAGACAAGCTTTCAGCGTGCGACCCGGGAACATGGGGCTCTCCTCCATTCTCTAGCGGTCGAAACCGGCCTCGGCCAGGCGGCGCGGCCAGTCATCGACCCAGCAGCATTCGTGATCGTAGCCCGGCACCAGGGAAACCGCCGCGCCGGCGCGTTCGGCAAAGGCGCGGACCACGCCCTCGGGTACAACCTCGTCCTGGCCGCCGACCCAATGGTGCTGGGGCAAGGACCTCAGACGACCGGCCCGGTCCGCCGGGTTGTCCCCGCTGACGGGCGTCAGGCCATGATGCCGGGTCCAGGCAGCCGTATCAAGGGGCGCGGCCACCGTCAGCAATTCCACCACGTCGGCCCGCTCCTCGGCCAGGAGGGCCGCCAGCACCCCGCCCCCGGAATAGCCGGCGAGGCTGAGGCGGCTGGCACCGGTACGCCGCTTCAGCTCGTCCAGGGCGGCCTGGTAGGCGGCCACCACTTCCGGCGCGAAGCGCTCGCTGGTCCAGTACCTGGGCTCGCAGCGCCCGCCGGGCAGGTACTGGCAGGGCCGGGCCAGATAGGCGACGCCGGAGCTGCGGTCGGCCGCCGCCAGGCCCAGAACCAGGGAGGTGGCGGGGGTCGGGTCCTCCGGCGGCTGGTGGGCCCAGATCCAGGGGGCGCCGTCGCCTTCGATATAGACCCGCAGCCGGTCGCCTTCCCCGCGCCGGCGCAGGAGCCCGAAGAGCCGGAAACCGGCGGCGCCGACCGTCGCCTCGGTGAAGCCGGATGCCTGCCCGAAGGCCAGGGCCTGCTCCCGGCGCACTTCCGGTCCGGACGCGCAGGCGGCGAGAAGGAGCGAAAAAAAAGCCGCACCCAGTGCGGCTTTGCGGTGAAGCTTCGTCACTCAGAAGCGGACGTTCATGTTGGCCATGAAGACGTTGTTGGTGACGTCGTTGCGGCCGAATTCGGAGGTGTAGGAGATGCCGCCGGTGATGCCGCTCTTGGAGAAGTAGTTCAGGCCGAGGCCGGCGACGAAGCCGTCCTTGTCTAGGGAGACGCCGAAGGTCTGGTTGCGGGCCATGTCGTTCACATAGGTCACGCCCACGTAGGGCATGAAGCCGTTGCCCATCCAGTAGCCGGTCTGCACACCCAGGCGGCCCTGGGCGAGGTATTTGGTGGAGGAGGCAAGCAGCCCGTTGCTGGAGGCATCGTTCTTCTGGCTGGAGTAGAACAGGCTGGCCTTGCCCGCCACCTGGAAGTTGCCGTACCAGTGGCCGGAATTGAGGTTCACCCCGGCGAAGCGACGCTCGGTATCCACGTCGTAGGGAGTCGCCACGCCCGAATTCTTCAGGGTTCCCCAGCCCAGGCCGGCAGCCGCATCGACCGAATAGTTCTTGCTGAGCTGATAGGCGAAGTAGGGAGCGACGTTCACGCCGGTGTTGGTCATCTTCAGGCCGCCGCCGTTCTGGGGCTTGATGTGGCCATCGTCATAGGAGACGCTGACGCCGACCGTGGACATGGGCGACAGACGGTAGTCGCCGCCGACGGTGAGGGCCTGCTGGTTGCCGCTGAAATTCAGATTGTTGTTGCCGCCTCGGGAGAAGTCGGTGTCGTTGTAATTGCCGCTCGCCCAGGCATTCCATTTCGGGTTGTTGGAACCGGCGGCCATGCCCTTCAGCCCCTGGGCGACCTGCAGCGGACCGCCGCCGAGGGTGAAGTTGTTCTGCAGGGAGATGGCGTCGCTGATGGCCTGCATCTGGCGGATGGGCGCGCTGGTGATCAGCTGGGTGGTGGCAGCCACGTTACACTCGGGCTGGCTCTCGAAGTATCCGAACTGGGCAATCTCAGCACAGCTGTAACTGGAAGGAAACGCCTGCGCAAAGGCGGAACCGGCACTGGCTAGGGCGAGGCCGAAGAGCAGGCCTGATCTCTGGATTTTGTTCATTTTCACACCGCTGATTGGGTCAATTTCTTGGTCCCGCCAGGATAGTACGGGGCCTCCCGGGGCACAACAAAGGCATGCCGAAAAGCCCGGCCCGACCGCCGATTGTTGCCTCCGATACAACACAGCCGCCCGCTCGGCGGGCAGGAACCGCTCATAGCAGCACCGGCCTGTCGGGCAATTCCCCGGTCCGCAAACCGTCCTTCGGGTAGTGGCTGGCCAGGTGCCGGCTTACCGCCTCGATGCCGGCAACGACGGCCGCCTCGTAGCGGCCTTCCCGGAAATCGGCCTCCATGCGCCGGCAGATGCGCTCCCACTCCCCTTCTCCGACCTTGGCATGGATGCCCCGGTCGGCGACGATCTCCACATCCCGGTCGGCCAGCAGCAGGTAGATGAGGACGCCGCTGTTGTGTTCGGTGTCCCAGACCCGGAGCTGGGAAAAGACTTCGATGGCCCGCTCCCGGGCCGACTGTCCCCGCAGCAGGTGGGCGAGGGGCAGCGAGCCTTCGACGGCGAAGCGGACGTCGCCGCCATGGGTCGCCTCCCCCACCGCCACGGCGTGCTCGATGGCCGCCAGGCTGTCCGTCGGGAAGGCGCGGTTGAGCTGCCAGGGGGTCATGGCCAGGTGCCGGAAGAGCCGTTTGAGGTCCATGCCGCTCACCATCGCCCCGAGGCCCCGCCACCGCCGAAGCCGCCTCCACCGCCCCGGAAACCGCCGCCGGTGCCGAAGCCGCCCCCGCCGAAGCCACCGCCCCCCCAGCCTCCCAAGGGCCAGCCGCCCCGGTGGCCGAAGCCCGAGAAGAGAGTGAGGAAGAAGGCCGCCAACCCGGCCACCAGCGCCAGGGACAGGGCGCCGGCCATCCACCAGGCCAGCATGGCGGCGATGCCGCCGGTGGCGGTGGCGCCCAGGAGCCGCCCGAGGACGGCCCGCAGCATGCCCCCCAGGACCAGGGCGACGACGATGATGAGGGGCAGGTGCTGCATGATGCTGCCCTCGCCGGCTCCCTGGCGGGCGGTACGGCGGTCCGGGGCCGGCAGGGATTCCCCTTCGGCCACCCGCATCATGCGGTCGAGGCCGTCCCGGACGCCGCCGTAGAAATCCCCCTGGCGGAAGCGGGGCACGATGATGTCGCTGATGATGCGCTTGCTGGTGGCGTCGGTGAGGACGCCCTCGAGGCCGTAGCCCACCTCGATGCGCAGGGCCCGGTCGTCCTTGGCCACGACCAGCAGTGCACCGTCGTCCACGCCCTTGCGACCGAGCTTCCATTGCTCCGCCGCCCGCAGGGCGTACTGCTCGATGGGTTCCTCCCGGGTGGTGGGCACCATGAGCACGGCGATCTGGGTTCCCCGGCGGGCTTCGAAGGCCTCCAGGCTGCGCTCCAGGGTCGCCACCTGGTCGGGGGCCAGGGTGCCGGTGCGGTCGGTGACCCGGGCGGTCAGGGGCGGAATGGGCTCCGCCGCCCCGGCCGCCCACGAGCAGCACAGGAGCAACAGCAGGAGCAGCGGCATGCGGCCCAGGGCGGCCATGGTTCAGCGCGGCTGGGCGGGCGCCGGAGCCGGCGCGGACGGGCTGCCGAAATCGACCCGGGGCGCCGTCGAGATGGCCCGTTCGTTCTCCACCGTGAAGTTGGGCTTCACCTCGTAGCCGAACATCTTGGCGGTCAGGTTGTTGGGGAAGGTACGCACCGTCACGTTGTAGTCCTGGACCGCCTGGATATAGCGGTTGCGGGCCACCGTGATGCGGTTCTCGGTGCCTTCGAGCTGGGCCTGGAGGTCCCGGAAGGCGGCGTCGGCCTTGAGCTGGGGATAGTTCTCGGACACCACCAGCAGCCGCGACAGGGCGTTGGTCAGCTCTCCCTGGGCTGCCTGGAAGCGGGCGAAGGCCTGGGGATCGTTGAGGACTTCCGGCGTCGCCTGGACCGAGCCGACCCGGGCCCGGGCCTCGGTGACCCGGGTGAGGACCTCCTTCTCGTGGGTGGCGTAGCCCTTGACCGTATTCACCAGGTTGGGCACCAGGTCGGCGCGCCGCTGGTACTGGTTCACCACCTCGGACCAGCTGGATTTCACCTGCTCGTCCTTGGCCTGCATGGTGTTGTAGCCGCACCCCGAAAGGCTCAGCGCCAGCATCGTCAACAGGACCACTGTCAGTCTGCGCATCGGTTTTCCTCCTTGTTGCCGGTCGGGGCGGCGCTGCCGAACCCGCCGGCATGGCGATGGACCTCTCCTTGCCTGCGATCCATTCCGGCGACAAAAGTTGCGGTGGCCGTCCTGCCGGCCCACGATCCCATTATTCAACAGGCCGTCATGAGCCGGAGCGCATAAGTGCGCGCCCTTACGTGTCCGCCCGTATATATTCACCGGTCATGGACATTTAAGCTTCGGCCGTCGGCGTCACACCTTGCCACGCCCCCTGGGGATAGCAAAGCTCCTCTCCTGGCCCCGTGCCGCCGACACCGAACACTTCCCCGGCCGCTGGCGGCGCCGCTCCCCTAGGCGCCCGCCAGCACCATCTCGGCAGCCCTGCCCCCCGCCACTACCCGATCCCGGCCGCCGGCCTTGGCCATGTACATGCGCTGGTCGGCAATTTCCACCAGGTCCTTCCAGTCGCCGATGCGGTCGGTCCGCCATTCGGCGATGCCGATGGAGGCCGTCAGGGGGGTGACGCCGTCGGGGCGGACGCCCAGGCCTTCCTGGCGGATGCGGTCGATGGCCTGGATGGCCTGGCCGAGGTCGGTGTTGGGCATGATGATGACGAATTCCTCGCCGCCCCAGCGGCACAGGATGTCGCCCCGCCGCATGCCGGACATGATCCAGGCCGCCATGTCCATGAGCACCCGGTCGCCGGCGTCGTGGCCGTGGCTGTCGTTGATGCTCTTGAAGTGGTCGAGGTCGATGAAGGCCACGGCCAGGGGCGAGGCGGTCCGCTCGGCCAGGGAGAACTGCAGCTCCAGGGCCTCCTGGCCGCAGCGGCGGGAATAGGCGCCGGTGACGGGGTCGCGGATGGCCTGCTGGACGATGGCGATCATGAAGGTGAGCTGGGAAAGCCCCGCCAGGGTGGACACGGCGGCGATCAGCGCCAGCAGCCAGAAGGCCCCGGCGAAGGGAGCCCAGTCCAGGGTGTCCCAGTGGAGCAGGCTCGGCATGGCCTGGGCCAGCAGCATGGGGCTGGCCACCAGGACATTCTCCACCAGGGTGAGGGGAAAGATGGAGAGCCCGGCCAGCAGCACGAAGGGCAGGAAGGCGTAGCCCGAGCCCATGGCTGCGGAGATGCCGCTCAGCCGGTAGGAGGCCAGGATTTCGTGGGAGGCGACGAAGAACAAGGTCGGGATGGCGAACAGCACCAGCATGGCCCGGTAGGCGGTGCTCAGGTTGCCCGAGGGGCGGGCGTACATGACCAGCAGGGCGAAGGCGGCGCTGACCACGATCCGCATGGCGGCCAGGGAGAACCACAGGGGGAACGGGAAGACGATGTAATCGACGATGCTCCACAGGGGCGTCAGCACCGCGAACAGGAAGGCGAAGAGGCGGACCCGGTTGACGATCATGGTGGCCCGGCGCCGGCTGAGGAGCTGGAAATGGCTGTGGGGCGAAACCAGCCACATCAACTCGGAGGGATGGACTTCGCCGGGCATGAGGCCGGCCAGTCGTGCCCAGGCGTGATGCAACAATTGATTCATGATCGTAACCGCTCGCCCATTGCCCTGCTGATCTCCCTGCTTCCTCCGGAACGACAGCCTCGTGGCGGGCCGCCTCCTCCTCCGGGGAATCCCTATCGACGCCATTGATGGCGTTCTGTTGTCTGCCCCACCAATAATTGGTTTGACATACATCATGTTAGCAGGAATCGACCGCCCGGGGGGCGGCGTTTTGGCGGAATCAAAGTCCCGCCCCGGCCGGTCGGACGGGGCGGCGAAGGAAAAGCGGGCTCAGTCCCGGTGCACGTAGCGCCCCGGGGCGTCCTCCAGGGGCGGGATGCTCTTGTCGGGAGCCCCCATGGCGGGCGGCGGAATCTTCTTCGCGGTGGAGCGCTCGGCCAGCCATTTTTCCCAGGCCGGCCACCAGGAGCCCTCGTGGCGGGTTGCCGTCTCCTGCCAGTAGCCGGGATGGAGATAGCGGTGAGCGGCGTCGTGGTGGGTCATCTGGTAACTGCGCCGGGGCCGGCCCGGCTCGCTGATGATGCCGGCGTTGTGGCCGCCGGTGGTAAGGACGAAGGTGATGTCGGTGTCGGAGTAGAGATGGATCTTGTACACCGAACGCCAGGGCGCGATGTGGTCCTTCTCGGTGCCGACCGCGAAGATGGGCGCCCGGATGTCGGTGAGGGCGATGCCCGCCCCGTCCACCATGTAGCGCCCCTCCGAGAGGTCGTTGTTGAGGAAGAGGCTGCGCAGGTATTCGGAATGCATGCGGAAGGGCAGCCGGGTCGAATCGGCGCTCCAGGCCATGAGGTCGAACATGGGCTGGCGTTCCCCTTCCAGGTACTCGTCCACCACCCGGGACCAGATCAGGTCCTTGGAGCGCAGCAGGTTGAAGGCAGCGGAGAGCTGGTTCTTGTCCAGGTAGCCCTGCTTGGACATGATGTTCTCGAGGAAGGTGAGCTGGGCCTCGTCGATGAAGAGCAGCAGTTCGCCGGCCTCCTCGAAATCCACCTGGGCGGCCAGGAGGCTGATGGTGGCGAAGCGGTCGTCGTTACCCCGGGCCATGGTCGCCGCCGCCAGGGACAGCAGGGTGCCGCCCAGGCAGTAGCCCACCGCATGGACCTTTTGCCCGGGCAGCACGGCGCCGACGGCGTCGAGGGCGGCCATGACTCCCTGGCGCCGGTAGTCGTCCATGCCGAATTCGCTCTCGTCCTTGCCCGGGTTGATCCAGGAGATCATGAAGACGGTGTGGCCCCGTTCCACCAGGTATTTCACCACCGAGTTGTTGGGCGACAGGTCGAGGATGTAGTACTTCATGATCCAGGCCGGCACGATCAGCAGGGGCTCGGCGTACACGTCCGGGGTCTGGGGCGAATACTGGATCAGTTCCATCAGGCGGTTGCGATAGATGACCTTGCCCGGCGTCACGGCGACGGTCTCGCCGGGAACATAGTTCTCGGCGCCCACCGGCTTGCTGCGGGCGAAGGCCCGGACCGCGTCCTCGGCGGCGTGGACTGCCCCCTGCACCAGGTTGGCGCCCCCCTGGTTCACCGTCATCTTAAGCACGTCCGGGTTGGTGAAGACGAAATTGGATGGCGAGCAGGTGTCGGTCATCTGGCGGGCCAGGAAGGCCAGGAGGTCTCGGTGGTGCTGGCTCACCCCCTGCACCGTGCTGGTGGCCTGCTGCCACCATTCCTCACCGAGCAGGAAGGCTTCGGCATAGACGTTGAAGGGCCAGCGCTTCCAGCCCTCGCTACGGAAGCGGGTGTCGCTCTCCCGCAGTTCGGCGCAGCCGTCGTGCTCCGCCCGCAGGGCGCAGTTGGCCGTGAATTGCAGCAGGCGCCCCATCTTCTCCAGGGCGTTGTGGGCCAGGTCCTGCTGCTTCCCCGGCTGGGTCACCAGGTGGGATATCCAGTCGAAATAGGCCAGCCCGAGGGCGGTGGGCGCGATGCCGCCGGTGAAGCGGCCGACCCAGGCATGGAGCAGGCGGTCCATGTCCGAGGCCCGCAGGACGGGCCCCAGTCTCGGGGCGATGCGCTTGGTGGAGAAGCCGGTGCCCTCCCCCGTGGTCAGGGGCTGGGTATGGGGCGGTACCCCGGCGCTGGCGGGAATCCGGGGATCGCCGGGCGCCTTGCCTTTGGCGGCCCGCTTGCCGGGGCCGCCGGGAGTCTGTTGTTCGGCCATGGGATTTCCTTTGTGGAAGGGTCGATGATCTGGCGGCCGCCCGGTCTAGGCCGGCCCGGAACCCTCGCCCGCCCCGTAGGGCCGCAGGGCCGCCGGCGCCTGCATGTCGGCCGGCGCCTTGAAGTCGGAGCGGGCGGCGCCCCGCATCTGCTCGGGCGGCTTGGAGAAGCCGCTGCGCCGGCGGTA
This sequence comes from Rhodocyclaceae bacterium, assembly GCA_035255045.1. GTDB lineage: Bacteria > Pseudomonadota > Gammaproteobacteria > Burkholderiales > Rhodocyclaceae > JAGTRP01. The sequence goes on from DATFAA010000030.1 coordinate 15,177, forward strand.
CTCGTCCACGTAGGACTGGCGCCGGGTTTCCTCCCGGGTCAGGGCCCGGGCGCAGGCCACGTCGAGGACCGTCACGCCGGCCACCGCCGCCATGGCGGCGCTCACGGTCTCCAGATTGCCGTCGCTGCGGGGCACCTGGACCCCCAGGGTGGCCAGGTCGAGGGCGTCGCCCCCGGCCCGGGCCCACATCCAGGGCCCTGGGTGCTCTGAACCGAGGATGCCGATGCCGGCGGCGATTTCCCGCAGGCCGTAGGCCCGGATCAGGTCTTCCCGGCCGTCCATGCCGATGGCCCGGGCCACGGCCTTGGGCGCCACCAGCTCGGCCAGGCCGAGGCCGATGCTGAACCACCCGAGGCCGCGGGCGAAGGCATGGGCCGAGCGGGTCTGGCGGGCGGTGGCGGCGGAAGGAACCGCCTGGTTGGCGGATGCTTGCATGTCCATTTCAGTGCACTCCTTGGGGCTTCATGACAACCTTGATGCAGCCGTCCTCCTTGTCGCGGAAGGTGCGGTACATCTCCGGCCCGTCCTCCAGGCCGACGGTATGGGTGACGACGAAGGAGGGATCGATCTGGCCCTCCCGGATGCGGCGCAGCAGGTCGTCGGTCCAGCGGTTCACGTGGGTCTGGCCGGTGCGCACGGTGAGGCCCTTGTTCATCAGGGGGCCGAAGGGAATCTTGTCGGCGACGCCGCCATAGACGCCGGGGATGGACAGGGTCCCGGCCGGCCGGCAGACGTAGATCATCTCCCGCAGCACGTGGGGACGCTCGGTCTCCAGCATCATGGCCTGCTTGGCCCGGTCGTAGAAGGAATCGATGGAGCGGGTGGCGTGGGCCTCCATGCCGACGGAATCGATGCACTTCTCGGGCCCCCTGCCGCCGGTCAGCTCACCCAGGCGCTCGAGGACGCTCTCCTCCTCGAAATTGATCGGGATGGCGCCCCCCGCCTCGGCCATGGCCAGGCGCTCCGGCAGGCGGTCGATGACCACCACCTGCTTCGCCCCCAGCAGCAGGGCGCTGCGGGCCGCGAACTGGCCGACCGGCCCGGCGCCCCAGATGGCCACCGTGTCGGTGGGCTGGATGTCGCACTGGACCGCCGCCTGCCAGCCGGTGGGGAAGATATCCCCGAGGAACAGCACCTGCTCGTCCGAGAGGCCATCCGGGATCTTCACCGGCCCGACGTCGGCGTAGGGCACTCGCACGTACTCGGCCTGGCCGCCGGCGTAGCCGCCGGTGAGGTGGGTGTAGCCGAAGAGGCCGGCGGTGGTGTGGCCGAAGGCCTTGTCCGCCATTTCCTTGTTGGGGTTGGTGCGCTCGCACACCGAGTAGTTGCCGCGCCTGCACTGCTCGCACTCGCCGCAGACGATGGTGAAGGGCACCACCACCCGGTCCCCGACCTTGAGCTTGTGGTTGCCGGAACCCACCTCCATCACCTCGCCCATGAATTCGTGGCCGAGGATGTCGCCGTGCTCCATGCCGGGCATGAAGCCGTCGAAGAGGTGGAGGTCCGAGCCGCAGATGGCGCAGCTGGTAACTTTGATAATGGCGTCACGGGGCTCCTCGATCTGCGGATCGGGCACCGTGTCGCAGCGGATGTCTTTCTTGCCGTGCCAACAGAGGGCTTTCATGTCTGGCTCCTGGGTTGCGATGGGTTGAATGCCCCCCTGCCCCGGGCCGGTGGGCCCGACGGGCAAAAAGGGATGCAGAAAGTTGCAATGCCCATGCCCGACGGGCCGGAGGCAGGCCTTCGCCTTAGGAGCGGCGCCCCCCGGCGGCTGTTCCCCCGCCCTGGGCCCCCGGCCCCCGGGCGAGCCGCAGCCCGTGGTCCCGACGCTGCAACTCCTGCAGGCGCCACAGGAGCCGAAGGCCCAGGAGGATAATCAGGAGCACGGCGTAGATGGCCGGCTGGGTGACGTCCTTCTTCACCATCCACCAGTAGTGCAGCACCCCGAAGCTGGCGATGGCGTACACCGCCCGGTGCAGATTGCGCCAGCGCCGCCCCCCCAGGCGGCGGACCATGGCGTTGGTCGAGGTGGCGGCCAGGGGGACGAGGAGCAGGAAGGCGGCGAAGCCGACGGTGATGAAGGGCCGCTTGACGATGTCCCGGACGATCTCCCCCCAGTCGAAGAACTGGTCCAGCCAGATGTAGCTCACGAAATGCAGCACGGCGTAGAAGAAGGCGAAGAGGCCCAGCATGCGCCGCAGCTGGATCAGCCAGGGGAGCCCTGCCAGGCGACGCAGGGGGGTGACCGTCAGGGTCAGGAGCAGGAAGCGTAGGGTCCAGTCCCCCAGGCCCCGGGTCAGGGCCTCAATGGGATTGGCCCCCAGGGTGTCGGCGACCAGCCCGTAGACCAGGCTCGCCAGGGGCAGCAGGCAGGCGGCGAAGAGGGCCGCCTTGATGGCCGCCATCCGGCGCGGAGTCGGTGCCGCAACCATCAGAAATTCTGGCGCAGGTCCATGCCGGCGTAGAGCCGGGCCACCTGGTCGCCGTAGCCGTTGAACATCAGGGTCTTGCGCTTGAGGAATTCGCCGATGCGCCGCTCCCGGGCCTGGCTCCAGCGGGGGTGGTCCACCTCCGGGTTCACGTTGGAGTAGAAGCCATATTCCCGGGCGTTGGCCCGGGTCCAGGTGCTCACCGGCTGCTTATCCGTGAAGCGGATGCGGACGATGGACTTGGCGCTCTTGAAGCCGTATTTCCAGGGCACCACGATGCGCACCGGCGCCCCGTTCTGGTTGGGCAGGACCTCGCCGTAGAGCCCCAGGGTGAGGAGGGTCAGGGGATGGCGGGCTTCGTCCAGGCGCAGGCCCTCCACGTAGGGCCACTCCAGCACCCGGGAGCGCTGGCCGGGCATCTGGACGGGGTCGTGGAGGGTGGTGAATTCGACGAACCTGGCGCTGCCCAGGGGCTCCACCCGCTTGACCAGTTCCTCCAGGGGGTAGCCCACCCAGGGGATGACCATGGACCAGCCCTCCACGCAGCGCAGCCGGTATACCCGCTCCTCCAGAGGGGCGAGCTTCAGCAGGGTGTCGATGTCGTAGCTGCCCGGCTTCTGCACCAGTCCGTCCACCGTCACCGTCCACGGCCGGGTCCGCAGGCTGCCGGCGTAGCGGGCGGGATCGGACTTGTCGGTGCCGAATTCGTAGAAATTGTTGTAGCTGGTGATGTCCTTCAGGGGGGTGCGGGCCTCGTCGGTGCCGAAGGGGCCGGGACGCACGCCGGGCAGCTTGTCCGCCGCCTCGGCGCCAAAGGGGAGAAGGCCGGCCCCCGCCAGGGCCAGGGCCGAACCGACGAAGCGGCGGCGGGCCCGGTAGATGTCGGGCGGGGTGATTTCCGAGGGCGGGATGTCGGCGGGGCGCTTGATCAGCATGGCGGTCTCCTGGCGGCGCCGGAACGGGATTATTCCGGGGGGCTGCTCCTAGTCGTTAGGCGCATGAAAACCAAATTAATTACATCGATTTTCAGCCCACCCTGCGGCCTTGGCCGGATGGACAGAGTCGGGGCTTCCACCCGGCCGCTTACAGTCCGGCGCCTACAGACAGGAGCCCGGCAGCACCTAGACTGACCGGCGGCTTTAGCAAACCTGGCACATGGAAATGAATGAATACGCAAGCTCGTTCCTCACCCGCCTGGCCATGGAGCCGCCCTTCCGCATCGTCGCCCGGGCGCTCCTCAAGCGCCTGAAGGTGTCGGTCAGGACCCGCGCCCTCTGGGAATTGTCGAGGCGGCCCGCCTATCTCCTTGGGGTGCTGACGGCGGCGGAGCAGGCCCACAAGCAGCGGGTGGCGGAAATCTCGGTGATCGAATTCGGCGTCGCCGGCGGCGACGGCCTGGTGGCCCTCCAGGAGGAGGCGGAAGCGGTGGAGCGGGAAACGGGGATCGGCATCCGGGTCTTCGGCTTCGACGCCGGGGCCCGGGGCCTGCCAACCTTCATCGGCGACTACCGGGACCACCCCGACGCCTGGCGACCCGGGGACTACCCCATGGACGAACTGGCCCTGCGGGCCCGCCTCGCCCCCCGCACCACCCTCATCCTGGGCAATGTCCGGGACACGGTCCGCGGCTTCTTCCGGGATTACCGGCCGCCGCCGGTGGGCTTCGTCTCCTTCGACCTGGACCTCTACTCGTCCACCCGGGACGCCCTGCAGGTCTTCTCGCTGCCGGGCAAACGCATGCTGTGGAATGTGCCCCTCTACTTCGACGACATCGAGTTCCTGTTCAACCACCGCTTCGCCGGCGAACTGCTGGCCATCGACGAGTTCAACGAGGCCAACGCCGGGGTCAAGATCGACCGCTGGCATGGGGTGAGGATGAACCGCCCCTTCCCGGAGCGGCCCTTCCTGGAAAAGCTCTACGTCGCCCACGACCTGGAGGCCATTTCGGGGACGGTCCTCGGCCGCGACGCGGTCACCCTGCCCCTGCGCGCCTGACCGGGAAGTCTAGGCCAGGCGGCCGCTCTGGTAGTCCTGGATGGCCTGCTCGATCTCCTCCCGGCTGTTCATGACGAAGGGGCCGTACTGGACGACGGGCTCCCCGAGGGGCCGGGCGGCGAGGACGAGGAAGGCCGCGCCCTGGTCGCCGGCCGTGACTTCGATGGATTCCCCCGGCGTCAGCACGCCGGCCGTCTGGGAACCCAGGGGATGGCGCTCCTCCCCGGGGCCGACCAGGAGCGAGCCCTCGTAGGGATAAACGAAGACGCTGTGCTCCGCCGCCACCGGATGGACGAAACGTCCCCCCGCCGGCAGGCGCACGTCCAGGAACATGGGCTCGGTGCTGAGGCCGCGGATCGGGCCGGGAACGGCCTCGCCGTCCACCTTCGCCGTGCCGGCGATGACCTTGACCTGGCCGCCCTCCGGCAGGGCCGCGACCGGGATTTCCTCGGGCTGGATGTCCCGGTAGGCGGCGGGCTTCATCTTTTCCCGGGCCGGCAGGTTCACCCAGAGCTGGAAGCCCCGCATGCGGCCGCTTTCCTGCTGGGGCATCTCGGAATGGATGATGCCGCGCCCGGCGGTCATCCACTGGGCGCCGCCCGCCCGCAGGTCGCCCCGGTGGCCGAGGTGATCCTCGTGGAGCATGTGGCCGTCAAGCATGTAGGTGACGGTCTCGAAGCCCCGGTGGGGATGGTCGGGGAAGCCGGCGATGTAGTCGTCGGCGTTCTCCGAGGAGAACTCGTCCAGCATCAGGAAGGGGTCGAGGCGCACCCCCGGGGCCTGCCCGAGGCTGCGCCGCAGCTTGACGCCGCCTCCGTCCGAGGTGGGGATGGAACGGATGATCTGGCGCAGCGTACGGATGGTCATGGTGTGCTCCTTGAAGAGGCCCGGGAAGGCTTAGGCAGCCAATTCCTCCAGGCGTTGTTTGGCTCCGGCCAGGGCGGCCTCCTTGGCGGGCTCGCCCATGCTGAGGCCCTCGGCGTAGACGAATTCCACGTCAGCGATGCCCAGGAAGCCCAGGAAGTCCCGGATGTAGCCGGTCTGGCTGTCCCTCGGGGTGCCGGCGTAGAGGCCGCCCCGGGCGGCGAAGACGTAGGCCTTCTTGCCCTTCAACAGGCCCTCGGGGCCGTTGGCCGTATAGCGGAAGGTGACGCCGGCCCGGGCGATGTGGTCGAAGTAGGCCTTCAGGGTGGACGGCACGCCGAAGTTGTACATGGGCACGCCCAGGACGACGACGTCGGCCGCCTTGATTTCCTCCACCAGGCTGTCCGACAGGTCGGCCATGGCGCGCTGGGTGGCGCTGCGCTCGTCGGGCTTGGTGATGAAGGCCTGGAAGCGCTCGGCATCCAGGTGGGGCACCGGGTCCTGGGCCAGGTCGCGGACCGTCACCTGCCCGGCCGGGTTGCTGGCGCGCCAGGCGGCGACGAACTGGTCTGCAAGGCGGCTGGACTGGCCGTTGGCGGAAAACAGGCTGGCGTTGATCTGCAGGAGCTTCTTCATGGCTCACCTCGTGTAGGAATATGGCCCTCATTTAACTATTTATCGGTGAGATAAAATAGAACAATATATCGCTCGTTTTTATCGATTGGTTAGATACATGCCCGAGATGCCCCACATCACCCTGGAGCAGTGGCGCGCCCTCCTCGCCGTCGTTGACGCCGGGGGCTACGCCCAGGCCGCCGAGCAGCTCCACAAGAGCCAGTCCGCCGTCACCTACGCGGTGCAGAAGATCGAATCCCAGCTCGGGGTGAAGGCCTTCCAGATCCAGGGGCGCCGGGCCGTCCTCACCCCCACCGGGCAGATGCTCTACCGCCGGGCCCTGGCCCTGGTGGAGGAGGCCAACGACCTGGAGCGGGCCGCCCACACCCTGTCGGCGGGCTGGGAGGCGGAAATCCACCTGGTGGTGGAAATCCTCTACCCGCCCCGGCTGCTGCTCCGCTGCCTGGACCGCTTCGGCCAGGAAAGCCCGCGCACCCGCATCGAGGTGGTGGAATCGGTCCTCGGCGGCACCCCGGAGGCTCTCCTGAAGGGCCAGGCCGACCTCGCCATCACCCCCCGCATGCCGCCTGGCTTCCTGGGCGATCCCCTGGCCCTCATGCCCATGGTGGCGGTGGCCCACCCGGACCATCCCCTGCACCGACTGGGCAGGGACATCGGCTACCGGGACCTGCGGGCCCACCGCCACCTGGTGGTGCGGGATTCCGGCGCCCGGCGGGACCGCCGGGCGGTGTCCATCGACGTAGACCAGCGCTGGACCTTCAGCCACCTGGCCACCTCCGTCGAGGCCATGCGCCTGGGCTACGGCTTCGCCTGGCTGCCAGAGGACCACATCCGGGACGAATTGGCCGCCGGCACCTTGAAGCGCCTGCCCCTGCGGGAAGGCCAGGAGCGGCTGGTGCAGCTCTACCTGGTGCTGGCCGACCCGGACTTCGCCGGCCCCGGCGTGCGGCGCCTGGCCGAGATCATTCGGGAAGAGACCGGGCGGGAATGCCCGACACGAAGCGGTACACCAGCCCCGCCGCCAGGGTGAGGAGGCCGCAGGCGATCAGGGTGGGCCGGATGCCGATGCCGTGGGCGACGGTGCCGACGGTGAAGCTGCCGAGGGGGGCGATGCCCAGGAAGGCCATGGAGAAAATGGCCATCACCCTGCCCCGGAAGTCGTTCTCCACCAGGGTCTGGATCAGGGTGTTGCTGCCGGCGATGGTGACGATGACCGAGAAGCCCAGGGCCATGAGCACCGGAAAGGCGAGCCACAGTTTGGGCGTCACCGCGAACAGGGCGAGGGCCGCCCCCACCGCCGGCGCCGCCAGCCCGACCCGGTGGACGAGACCCTCGGTGTCGGTGCGGGAAGCCAGGTAGAGGCTGGCGAGCAGGGAACCCGCCCCGGCGCTGCCGATGAGGAGGCCATAGGTGCGGGCGTCGCCGCCGAAAATCTCCCGGGCGAAGAGGGGCATCATGACCGCGTAGGGGGTGGCGAAGAAGCTGACGCAGGCCACCAGCATCAGGGAGCGGCGGATGTCCCGGTGGCCGGCGACGTAGCGGTAGCCCTCCTTGAGGGCCTCCAGCGCCCGGGCGCTGCGGCCCGGCCGGGACACCAGGCGGATGGCCGCCAGGGCGAGGAGCACCGCCAGGTAGGAGGCGGCGTTGAACAGGAAGCACACCGCCTCCCCCACCACGGCCACCACGAACCCGGCCAGGGCCGGGCCGACGAAGCGGGTGGCGTTCATCACGAAGGAATTGAGGGCGATGGCGTTGGGCAGGTCGTCGGGGTCGTCCACCAGTTGGGCGGCGATGGCTTGGCGGGCCGGCACGTCCACCGCATTGACGCAGCCCAGGAAGAAGGCCATCAGCACCAGCAGCCCCGGCGTCGCCCAGTCCATCCAGGTGAGGCCGGCCAGGACGAGGGCCTGGGCCATGGCCAGGGTCTGGGTCCACATGAGCAGGCGGCGGCGGTCGAGGCGGTCGATCCAGACGCCGCTGATGGCGGCGAAGAGCAGGATGGGAATCTGGCTGGCGAAGCCGACGCTGCCCAGGACTAGGGACGAGCCCGACAGCCGGTAGGCCAGCCAGATCATGGCGATCTGCTGCATCCAGGTGCCAGCCAGGGAAACCAGCTGGCCCATGAAATAGAGCCGGTAGTTGCGGGAGTCGAGGGCGCGGAGGAGAGCCGGCAAGCCGATCGGGCCGTCAGTTGGGCGAGAAGGCCGGGGGCGCCGGCGGCGGCGCCTGACGGGAAGTCGGCGGTGGCGAGTTGGGCGTCACCCGCAGCCAGCCTTCGGGGCAGTCCTTGACGTAGGGGTAGTAGGCCTGGGGCGCCTCGCAGTAGTACCAGTAGTTGGCCTGGGGGGCGCTGGCCACCGGCGGCGGCGGCATCCCGGCGTTCTGCTCGATATAGACCGGGGGCGGCGCGGCCGGCACCACGACCACCGGGGGCGGATAGTAGATGGGCGCCGGGTAGTAGTACCAGGGGCTGACCGGCGGGCCGAAATACATGCCGATGCCGACATGGGTCCGGCCATGGGCCCAGGCGGTGTCCATTCCTGCCGCACCGAGAAGCAGGAGGAGCAACAGGAATTTCATCGCTTTCATATCTGTGACCTTGAAGATGGCGGCCCGGTCGCCTTGGTTGCCGGCCCGGGACGGCAGCCTTCCATTATACGCGTCCGCCTGGGGGCCGCCCCGGGTATGGACCCGCCGGCAAGTCCACCCGCCCATGGAGGCGATCCTGGTCCGGCCGGGGTGGCGGCGCTGGAGGCCGCCGCGGAATCGGGCCATTCCGGCGGGTTCGCCTAGCGATTTGTTCCCATCATCAGTACAGCGGCAACGTTATTGATGCCGAGCGGGCGCGGCGCAAACATCGGGCATCCGCGGAAAAGCGCCCTGGCGTCATGTCCGCTGCCAACCGACATGGCTGTCCCCGCCCCCGGGGGCAAGCCCTTCGAATATGCACTCGAGGTCACGATGCTCAGATTCTTCCAACAACCGTTCCTGGCGCATCCCACCGGGCAGCCGGCGGGCGCTGCCGCCGGAACGGCCGCCCGGCGCTGGCAGGTCCACCCGCTGAACCGTTCCCTGGTGGCCTTCGCGGGCCGCTGGGATGCCCTCAACCAGCACGTCCTGGCGGGCCATCCCATGCTCGACAGCCGCTTCGTGGACGCCCTCCTCTGGTATTTCGGGGACGGCAGCGAACGCCTCTGCCACCTCACCTGCCACGGCGACACCACCGGCCTGTGCATCCTGAAACCGGCCCGCCTCGGCGTGTGGACCAGCTTCCGGCCGGGCCAGACCCAGCTGGCGCCGGCCATACTGATGGATGCTGCCGGGCTGGGCGAGCTGCCGGGCCGGCTTCCGGGCCTGGCCGGGCAGGTGGACCTCCTGTGCCAGGACCCCAAGTTCGCCCCCGCCTTCGACCTGCACCCGATCCCCCATCGCCGCTGTCCCCATGTGCTGACCATCAGCATCCGCCTGGAAGGGGACTTCGATGCCTACTGGCACAGCCGCTCCGGCAACCTGCGCCGCGGCCTGCGCAACCGGGAGAACCGCCTGGCCGGCGCCGGCCTGGGGGCCCGCCTCGTCCGCCTGGAGGCGCCGGAGGACATGCCCGGCGCCGTCGAGCGTTTCAGCCGCCTGGAATCGGCGGGCTGGAAGGGACGGGCCGGCACCGCAGTCCGGGCCGACGACCGCCAGGGCCTGTTCTACCGGCAGGTCCTGGAAGGCTTCGCCCGCAGCGGGCAGGCCGCGGTCTACGAATACTGGCTGGGGGACCGCCACGCCGCCTCGGAGCTGACCATCGCCCGGCATCCCATGATGATCCTGCTCAAGACCGCCTACGACGAGGAGCTGGCCGAATTCGCCCCGGGCCGCCTGCTGCTGCGGGAAATCATCCGGGACGGCTTTGCCCGCCTGCCGGGCGGCAGCATCGAGTTCTACACCAACGCCGGCGCCGACGAGCTGGCCTGGGCCACCGACCAGCGCTGGATAGAGCATGTCTCCCTGTACCCGAACCGCACCGTCGAACAGGCCTTTTCGGCCCTGCGGGCAGCGCGGAAATGGATATGGGAGCGGAACCACTGAGTTCCCGACGAGAGAGGACGGAAAGCCATGCGCCACCCCAGGGAATCCGCCCGCTGCCGCCCCCGGTCGCTGCTGGCCTGGGCGCTCGCCCTGCAGATCGGCGCCGCCGCCGCCCAGACTCCGTCCAAGCGCCTCTCCGAACTCAGCATCGAAGAGCTCGGCAACATCGAGATCACCAGCGTCTCGAAGCGGGCCGAGCGCCTCTCCGACGCCGCCGCCTCGGTCTTCGTCATCAACGCCGACGACATCCGGCACTCGGGGGCGAGGAGCCTGCCCGACGCCCTGCGGCTGGCCCCCAACCTGCAGGTCGTCCAGGCCAGCGCCAGCGGCTACACCGTCAGCGCCCGGGGCTTCAACAGCGCCTCCGCCAACAAGCTGCTGGTGCTGGTGGACGGGCGGTCCGTCTACACGCCCCTCTTCTCCGGCGTCTTCTGGGACGTCCAGGACATCATGCTCGAGGATGTCGAGCGCATCGAGGTGATCAGCGGTCCGGGCGGGACCCTGTGGGGCGTCAATGCGGTGAACGGGGTCATCAACATCATCACCCGCTCCGCCAAGGACACCCAGGGGGGCTTGGCCGTCGCCGGCGGCGGCAACCGCGACCAGGATGTCGGACTGCGCTACGGCGGCAAGCTGGGGCCCGACGGCCATTACCGGGTCTACGCCAAGTACTTCGAGCGCTTCGAGACCCGGACGGCGAGCGACCGGCCCAAGGACGACGCCTGGCACAAGAGCCAGGTGGGCTTCCGGGCCGACTGGAGCCACGGCGACGACACCGTGACGGTGCACGGCGACGCCTACGAGGGCTCCGAGGGCCAGCCCCTGCCGGGCACCATCGCCATCAACGGGCTGCCCCTGCCCCTGGACACCATCTCCCTGTCCGGCGCCAACCTGACAGGTCATTGGATCCACGCCCTGGATGGCGGTTCGACGGTGAGCTTCCTGGCCTATCTGGACCGCACCGAGCGCACCGTGCCGCCCTCGTTTGCCGAGACCCTCGACGTCGCCGACCTGCAGTTCCAGCATTCCCTGCAGCCCATGGGCATCCACTCCCTGGTCTGGGGTGCCGAATACCGCCACAGCTGGGACCGGGTGAGGCCCGCCACCTTCCTCGCCTTCAACCCGCCGCGGCCCTTCTTCGCCTTCCTGCCGGAAAGGCTGCAGCAGAGCTGGTCGAGCCTGTTCGCCCAGGACGAGATAACCCTGCGCAAGGATCTCCGCCTCACCGTCGGGGCGCGGCTGGAGCGCAACGACTACACCGGCACCGAGTTCCTGCCCAGCCTGCGCCTGGCCTGGAAGCCGGCGCCGGAACACCTGGTCTGGGGCGCCGCTTCCCGGACCGTGCGCGCCCCGTCGCGCTTCGACCGGGATGTCTATGTGCCGGGGGCGCCGCCCTTTCTCCTGACCGGCGGGCCGAACGTGCGCTCGGAAGTGGCCAACGTCTTCGAGGTCGGCTACCGGGGGCAGCCGACCAGCTGGCTGTCCTACTCCGTGACGGCCTACCATTCCGTCTACGATCACCTGCGCACCCAGGAAATCGCCCCCAGCGGCACCTCCGTGTTCTTCGCCAACCAGATGGAGGGCCGCACCACCGGCATCGAGATGTGGGGCAGCTACCAGGCCAAGGACAACTGGCGCCTGAGCGGCGGCTTCAGCGCCCTGCGGGAGCGCCTGCGGCTCAAGCCGGGCAGCACGGATGTGGCCGGCCTGGCGGCCCAGCAGGGGAGCGACCCCTCCCAGAGCTGGATGCTGCGCTCCTCCGTCAATCTGCCCCGCCAGACCGAGTTCGACGCCACCCTGCGCCACGTCGGGGCCCTGTCCAGCCCGACGGTGCCGGCCTATACCGTCGTAGACCTACGGCTGGGCTGGCGGCCGCGGAACGACATCGAGCTGTCCATCACCGGCCGCAACCTGTTCGGCGCCCATGGCGAATTCGCCGATCCCGAGACCCGCACCCAGGTCCGGCCGGAGGTCTTCCTCAAGTTCCTCGGGCGCTTCTGACCGGAAGCTTCAGGCGGCCAGGCGCGGATGGCAGATTTCCTCCAGCATGGCGGCGATCCGCTGGGGCGGCAGGATGTGGGTGGCGGCACCCAGGGCGATGGCTTCGCCGGGCATGCCCGCGACCACCGCGCTGTCGGGGCTCTGGACGATGGTCAGCGCCCCCCGGTCGTGCAGCTGCTTCAGTTCCCCGGCGCCGTCCCGGCCCATGCCGGTGAGCAGGACGCCCACCGCGCCGCTGCCGAAGGCCAGGGCCGCCGACCTGAACAGGGGGGCGATGGAAGGCAGGTGCCCGTTTTCCGTCGGACCGGCGGCCAGATGGATCCGTCCGCTGCCGCCGGCGTCCCGCTCCACCAGGAGATGGGCCCTGTCCGGGGCCAGGTAGGCATGGCCGGGCAGCAGCTCGGCGCCGTGCACGGCCAACTCCACCGCGAAGCCGGTGGCCTCCCGCAGCCAGTCGCCGAAACCCTCGGTGAAGCGCGGCGTCATGTGCTGCACGATGACGATGGGCACCGGGAAATCCCGGGGCAGGCCGGCAAGGATGGTGCGTAGCGCCAGGGGGCCGCCGGTGGAGGCGCCGATGGCCACCACCCCGGGCCCCGACGCCCGGGCCGCCCTGGCCGGCCAGCGCCGCACCACCTTGACCTCGGACATCAGCCGGACGGTATCCACCAGTTGCTTGACCTGCTCCCCCTCGATCCCCGTCGGCTTCTCGACGATGGCCAGCGCCCCCGCCTCGATGGCCTGGAAGCTGTAGGCCACCTCCGCCCGGATGTTGGAGCCGGAGACGATGACGATGGGCGTCGGGGTGGTTTCCATGATGCGCCGGGTCGCCTCGATGCCGTTCAGCCGGGGCATGTTGATGTCCATGGCCACCACGTCCGGCTTGAGGCGCGCCACCTCGGCGACGGCCGCCTCGCCGTCGGCGGCGGTCCCCACCACCTGCATCCCGGTGCCGGCCTCCAGGAGATAGGTGAGGAGTTCCCGCTCCACCGCCAGGTCGTCCACCACCAGGATCCGGATAGGATTTTCCGCCGCGCTCATAAGAGCCTCCTTATCGCCTCCAGAAGATCGCTCTGTTCGAAATCACCTTTGATGATGTAGGCGTCGGCCCCGACCTGGGCACCCCGTTCCCGCGCCTGGGGCGACGCCAGGGTGGTCACCAGCACCACCGGTAGCTTGGACAGCCGCGGGTCGGCCCTTATTCGGGCGGTGAGGTCGAAACCGCTGAGACGCGGCATGTCCACATCCGACACCAGCAGATCGAAGGGCTCGGCGCGCAGGCGGGTGTAGGCGTCCATGCCGTCCACCGCCGTCGCCACCCGGTAGCCGGCGGCCTCCAGGATGCCCTTGAGCAGCATGCGGGAAGTGATGGAATCGTCAGCCACCAGCACCGAATTGACCGGCCGGGGCTGGGTTGCCGCTGGCGCCGGCCGCAATCCGGCGCCAGCTGCCCGGGCCGAGCGCAGGAGGTCCGGCACATACAGGATCGGCACGACGCGGCCATTGCCCAGGACGGTGGCGCCGCCGACATGGCGCACCCGCATCAGTTGCCGGCCCAGGGGCTTCACCAGCACCTCGAGCTCGGCCACCACCTCGTCCACCACGAAGGCGGTGCGTTCCGTATCGGCGCCGGCGATGACCACCGCCACGGCAGCAGATTCGTCTGCCGCCCCGGCGGAAAGTTCCAGCACCTCAGACAGATGGACCAGGGGCACGGCCCGGCCGGCGAAGCGCAGGATTTCCCGCTGGTTCACCGTCCCGACCTGGTCCCTGGGCACCCGCGCCACCTGTTCGAGGGCCCGGGTCGGGAAGATGAAGTCCTCCCCCGCCACCCGCACCTGGACGCCCCGGAAGGTCGCCAGGGTCAGGGGCAGCGCCAGGGAAAAGGTGGTGCCGGCCTGGGGCCGGGAAGCCACCCCCACCGCCCCGCCCAGGCGCTCCACCTTTTCCCGGACGATGGCCAGCCCGAGGCCGCGGCCCGAGATGTCGGTGACGGCGGCACGGGTGGATACCCCTGACTGGAAGAGCAGGGACAGCAGCTCGGCCTCGTCCCCCTCCCCCGGGGCGGTGGCCAGTCCCAGCCGGCTGGCGGCGCTGCGCAGCCGGGCCCGGTCGATGCCGGCGCCGTCGTCGGCCAGGCGGATTTCGATGCGCCCGCTCCCGAGCTGGCTGGCGCTCAGGGTGATGGAGCCGCGCCGGGGCTTGCCGGCGGCGAGCCGGGCCTCCGGCGGCTCGATGCCGTGGTCCACGCTGTTGCGGACGAGGTGGATTAGGGGGTCCCGGAGTTCCTCCAGGATGCGCCGGTCCATTTCCACCTCGCCGCCGACGATGGCGAACTCCACCTCCTTGCCCTGCTGGCGGGCGATGTCCCGGGCCACCTTGGGCAGGATCTCCACCACCCGGGAGAGGGGCACCATGGAGAGCTGCTTGACGTCGTCGAGCAGGGCGTCCACCGGCGCCCCCAGGTTGCGCCAGCTCTGTTCGGCAGCCTTGACGAGGGTGTCGAGGTGCACCCGGAAATCCCTGACGAAGGGCTCCTCCCGGGCAAAGTAGTCGAGCAGCCGGTCCAGCCCCGCCGCCGCCTTGGCGGCCTGCCTGGGATCGGCGCGGCGCCCGGCCCGGCGCCGGGAACGCTCCAGCCGCCGGACTTCGGACAGGCTTCGGAGATGCCTCCCTTCGAGCCGGGCGAAGCTCTCGCGGATCTGGCGCAGGTCGTCGGCCAGCTGCCGGGCGGCCAGGCGGGCAGTCAGCAGCCCCTCCGCCTGGAACAGCAGGGCATCGAGGCGGGCCGCGGCGATGCGGACGGTCGCCAGGGGCGGCAGCCGCTCCTCGGGCGGGTGGGCTTCCGGCGGCGCCGCCGGGGCCGCGGCATCCTTCGGCGGAGCTGGCGGAGCGGGCGCCGGACCCGCCGCCGGCTCCGCCCCGGCGGCCGCCTCGTCGAGGCGCTCCGCCAGTTCCGCCGCCCTGCCCCGGGCCGCCTCCGGGGTCTCTCCCCCCAGGCCGGCCAGGAGGTCCTTCAGGCAATCGGCGCTGGCGAGGAGGAGGTCGAGCAGGGGCGGCGACAGGCCGACCTGCCGGTGCTTGAGGGCGGACAGGAGGTTCTCGGCAGCCTGGCACAGGGACTCGATGGGACCCTGGCCGACGGCCCGGGCGCCGCCCTTGAGGCTGTGGGCCTCCCGGAAGGCGGTCTCCACCCAGCGGGCCTGCTCCTCCGGCCCCTTCGCCTGCTCCATCTGGAGCAGTGCCGCGGCCCAGGCGTCGATGTGCTCCTCGGCCTCCACCCGGAAGGTGGCGACGAGGCGCTGCAGGAAAGCCTGGCGATCCTTGTCCATCGCCTATTTCCGGTAGTGCCTGAGCAGCTCCTTCAGAGTCAGGCCCAGCTGGTGCAGGTTCTCGGCGGCGGTCTCGGTCTGCCGGCTGCTCGCCACGTTCTGGGCGCTGGCGTCCCGGATGTTCTGCATGGCCAGGGCGACCTGGTCCATCCCCGCCTGCTGCTGCTGGGCCGAGGCGGCGATCTGGGCGGCCGCCTGCACGGCTTCCTCCATGCTCTGGCTGAGGGCCCGGATCGCCGATCCCGCCTCGGCCGACAACTTGACCCCGGCCTCCACCGTCTTGCTGCCCTGCTCCGTGGCCATGACCGCGCCGGCGGTGGCCTTCTGGATGTCGCCGAGGATGCCGCGCACCTGGGCCGTGGCCTGCTTGGACTGTTCCGCCAGGCTCTTCACCTCCTGGGCCACGACGCCGAAGCCCTTGCCCAGCTCGCCGACCTTGGCGGCCTCGATGGCGGCATTCACCGACAGCATGTTGGATTGCTCCGCCAGCTCGTTGGCCGTCGAGATGATCTCGCCGATGGCCAGGCCCTGCTCCGACAGGCGCACGACGCTCTCCGCCACCTGTTCCATCTGCTCCTGGATGCGTTCCATGGCCTCGATGGATTCCTCCACCGAATTGCGGCCGGTCTGGGATATCTGGGCCGTGCGCTGGGTGCTCTCGGACACCAGGGAAGCCTTGTGGGCGGCCATTTCCGCCGTCCGCTTCACTTCCTCCACCGTCACCACCGTCTGTCCCACCGCCGCCGCCGTCTCCTGGGACGCCGAGGCGACCTGGGTGGCCGAGGCCAGGATGTCCACCGTCGAGCGGGCCAGGACCTCGGCCACTTCGCCGATCTGGCGCGTCATGTCCCGCAGGCTGACCAGCATGCGGCCGAAGCTCTCGAGGAGGACGCCGATCTCGTCGGTGCGGCCCATGTCCCCAGCCAGTTCCACCGTCAGGTCGCCGTCGGCGATCTGGCGGGCGGCGGCGGCCATGTCCCGGATGGGCTCGGAAATGATGCCGTGCAGGCGCCGCCCCACCGGCAGGGCCAGGGTCAGGGCGCCGACCATCACCAGGAGAAGGATGCCGCTGTAGCGCAGCACGCGGTTGGCCAGGGGCTCCAGCCCGGCCTGCAGGAAGACCGTCCCCACCTCCCGCCGGCCCTGCCGGACCGGCCAGGACAGCAGCAAGTCATCGCCCGCGAAGCGGTGCCCCAGGGGCACGCTCTCGGCCGGCGGCCGGCGCGGCTCGGTGCCCGGGCGGGAAAAGCTGGCCACCAGCTCGCCGCCGGCGCCATAGACCCCGGCCGCGATGATTTCGGGATTGGCCCGGAGGGCGGACAGGTACTCCTTGGCGGTGGCGGCGTCGTTGAATTCCAGGGCGGCGGAGACGCTGGCGGCAAGGATGTCCGCCTGCACCGAGAGTTCCTGCAGCTTCTGCTGGTGGTAGTTGAGGCTCTCGTAGGCGACGATGACGATGGCGGCCAGGAGCAGGGCGATGGCCGCCGGCAGCACCGTCGCCAGCATCAGTTTTCCGGCGATGGGAAGGTCTCGAAGTCGCTGCATGGCGAATGCTCCTACTGCCCCCGGGCGCGGAGGTTCAGGGCCAGGCCAAGCAGCTTCGAGCTGATGCCCAGCCCGTTACGGGCGGCGGCCTCCTGGTCGATGTCGAAGCGGACCCGGTTGTCCCGGATGACGAAATTGATGATGCCGGTGGCGCTCCCCGCATCGGCGCCCTCGGTCACGGTCAGCACGCCGGTTCCCCGCACCGCGTTGATCATCTGGGCACGCTGGGGATCCGTGCCGGCGATGAACAGGATCTGGCAGCCGGAATCGCGGCCGACGGTCTTGAGGCGCCGCACCGCCACCGGCCGCCCGCCGACCCGCTGGCCCTGGACCGCCGTGTCGATGGCGGCGCCGAAGGGGTCGTCGCCGGCGATGCAGAGGTTGATGGGGCTGTCCGGCGCGGTGAAGGATTTGGGGGGCCACTCGACATAGCCGGCGAACTTGTACAGATAGGTGGCCTTGACGGCATATTCCAGGGAGTCCGCTTCCGCCGCCCCCGCCCTCCCGGCGGCCAGGAGGACGGTCAGGGCGGCGACCAGGAGCCGGGAGTGGAGGCCGCCCAGGGTCCTGGCCGCCGGCGCGAATCCGGGAAGGAGATTCACGCCGCCACCGTCTCATTCACCACCAGCCGGCTGTCGCCCAGGAGCCGTCCGCCGTCGAGGATGGCGAGGCAGTCTTCGGTCATCCCCAGCAGGTAGTCCTGGCTCCCCCCCGGCCGGCCCGGCGGTGGCGGCTGGATGGCGGCCCGGGGCACGGTGCGCACGCCGATGATGCGGTCGGCCAGGATGCCGAAGCTCATGTCGTCCGAATGGAGGACGAGAACCCGGTCGCGCTCCGTCAGGGTCTTTTCGGGCAACTGGAAGATGCGCTTCAGGTCGATGACCGACAGGATTTCGCCCCGCACGTTGATGATGCCCAGCAGGAACGCCGGGGTGCCGGGCAGGCGCGTCAGCTGGACGAGATGCAGGACTTCCCGGACGAAGGAGGAATCCAGGCCGTAGCGCTCGCCGGCCAGGCCGAACTCCACCACTTCCAGCATCTCGCCGGCGGGGGCTGCCGCCGGCGGCCGGGCCAGGGCCCGGGCGCGGGCCTCCAGGATGCGCTGGCGCTCCTCGGCTGCCGGCTGCCATTGCCGGGCCACCGCCGCCTCCAGGCTTTCCAGCCGGTGGCGCACCGCGTCCCAATCGACGGGAGTACGGCCTGGCCCGGCTGCCGGCTTCTTCATACCGTCGCCTTGAGGAGGTGCAGCAGGATTTCCCGCATCCGTTCCGAAGTGAGGCCTTCGGAATCGGGCAGGGTCTTGTCGGCCGGCCAGCGCTCCAGGGTGTCGAGGGCCTTGCGGTAGTGCTGCCCGGCCATCTGGCTGCGGCCCTGCCGGACCAGCAGGTTGCCGAGGGTGAATTCGGCCAGGGGCCGCTCGGGATCCAGGCAGAGGGTGTGCCGCAGGGCCCGGTCGGCTTCTCCGGTCCGGCCCATTTCGAGCAGGATGGAAGCCTGCAGGTAGGTCCAGGCCGGGTCGAGGGGATGGGCGGCGACGCCCTGGTCGCAGCGGGCCAGGGCTTGCTGCAGGAGGCCCCGGTCGGCGAGGTCGCGGGCCGCCCGCCTGGCGTCCGGCTCTGCTGCGGCCCCGGACGGCGGCGGGGCGGGAGCGCGGGGAGGCGGCGCCGCCGCGCGGACGGCAGGGCGGGCCAGGGGCGGACGGACCGTCCGGCGGCGGAATGCCACCCAACCGGACAGGTACTCCCGCTCCAGTTCCGGCGCTGCCACCAGGGGGGTCTCCACCGGGCTGACCAGGAGCCGGCCCCCTTCCGCCAGGCACGGCGTCAGCCGGTCCACCGTCGCCGCCGCCCGCTCCGGCAGGAGGTACATGAGGACATTGCGGCAGAAGATGACATCCACCGCCCCGGCCTCGGGCATGCCGGCGGGAAGGGACGGCGCCGCCAGGTTGAGGCGGGCGAAGGTGACCAGGGACTTGATGGAGGGCGAGACGTGATAGCGCCCTTCCGGGTCCCGGGTGAAGAAGTGGCCCTTGGCGTCCGGCGGCTTTCCCCGGAAGGCGCGCTCGGGGTAGACGCCGTTGGCGGCGTAGGCCAGGGCGCCGGCATTGATGTCCGTGGCGAGGACCCGGGCATCCCAGTCTCCGAGACCGGGCAGGGCCCGGGCCAGGGTGATGGCGATGGAGTAGGCTTCCTCGCCTGTGCTGCAGCCCGCACTCCAGATCCGGATGCGCCTGATCCCGGCCGCCGCCCGCTCCCGGATGAGGGACGGCAGGATGTCCTGGCGCAGGGCAGCGAACATGCCGGGGTCACGGAAAAAGTAGGTCTCGCCGTTGACCAGCTGGCTCGCCAGGGCCTCCAGCCGGGGCTGGTCGTCGGGGGCGGCGAGCAGGCCTTCGAGGCGGGCGCGCAGATCGCCGCTCCTGCCTTCCCGCTCCAGGGCCCGTATCAGGGCGTCCCGCTGCTCGGGCAGAAAGCGCAGCCCGGCCGCCGCCGCCACCAGCTGGCCGCAGCGGGAAAGCAAGGTCTCGATGGAATCGTCAGGAACCCCCGGCCGTCCGGGCATGACGGATGGTCTCATCAAGGGCATCCTGTTCTTCGGTTGAAAGGAAAGCTTCCAGATCCTGCAGCAGGACAAGTCCCCCCGAATCCTTGAGAATGCCTTTGAGGTGCTTAGTTCCGGGGGCCAGGGGCGAGGCGGCGACCAGGTCCTCGTCCCGCCAGGCGATGAGGCCGCCTATCCGATCCACGGGAAAGGCCAGGGGACGCCGCGGGCTGCGGGCGATCAGGATATGGTCGTCCCATTCCATCCCCCGGGCCGGCAAGCCGAGGCGCTCCCGGATGTCGACCACCGGCACGATCTCGCCATGGACATCGATGACGCCGCGGACGATGGCCGGGGCGTTGGGCAGGGGGGTGACGGCCACCGCCCGCACCGCCCGCACGACAGCCTCCAGGGGCACGGCCAGAGAGTGCCCGGCGAGCCGGAACACGACTCCCTCCTGTCTTCTTTCCTCGGCCACCGGCCAGATCCCTCAGCAAGACGCCCGAACCGTTGGACCATGGCCGCAGCCGACTGATTGCAGGAATCCTTCAGCGCCCGCCTGCCCCGGACCGGGGCTGTCGCATCATTCCCTGCTCAGGTGTAGAAGGTGATTGGCGAAGACCCTATTACCTAAGTAATAAACCACTGTTTTTGTCGGGTAGATAGGCAATCAGTCACTCGCGATTGACATTCCCCACTCCATTCAAGCACGGGGGGAATTGAATCGCCCCGGCTTCAGTAGACACTCTCGAGCCGGTTGAAATACTGCTTCTCGAACTCTACCGGAGCCACGCCGCCGGCGTAACCATGGCGGCGTTTCGGGTTATAGAAGAGTTCGATGTAATCAAAGATGTCCCGACGGGCTTCTTCCCGGTCGGGGTAGATCTTTCGACGAATCCGTTCCCGCTTGAGCAGTTGGAAGAAGCTCTCAGCGACCGCGTTGTCGTAGCAGTTACCGCGCCGGCTCATGCTGGCCACCAAGTTGTGGGCCTTCAGGAACGCCTGCCATTC
>DATFAA010000031.1:0-29127 GCA_035255045.1 Rhodocyclaceae bacterium
GCTGCCAATTCCCGCTCCGGCGGCAGGCGGTCCCCAGGCCGCAGGGAGCCCTCCAGGATGCGGCGCTCCAGGGACGAAGCGATGGCATCGGAGATGCGCGGTACCTGCACTTTGAGGGGGGGCATGGCAGCCAGGACTCCCGGATTGGTAAGACCACGAGATTGTAACCGGCTCTTTATGCCCTGCGCAAGCCTCGGGATTTCCCTCCTGGCATTGACGCAAGCCCCGTATTACCTTAGATTTCACCACTTACGACAAATTGGTTTTACCAATTTACCACTCGCAAACCGAAGTGCCCTTCCAGCCAGGAGACATGATGACCGCAGCCGCAACCCCGCCGGGCCGCCCCAGGGACGTCTATTTCTTCGCCACCTGCGTGGTCGACCAGTTCTATCCCGAGGCCGGCCTCGACGCCATCCGCCTCCTGGAACGGGAAGGGATCAAGGTCCATTTCCCCGAGGACCAGACCTGCTGCGGCCAGCCCGCCTACAGCAGCGGCTTCCAGGACGAAGCCCGGGCGGTGGCCCGCCGCCAGCTGGAACTGTTCCCGCAACCCTGGCCGGTGGTGGTTCCCTCCGGCTCCTGCGCCGGCATGATGAAGCACCACTACCCCACCCTGTTCGCCGCCGAGCCGGCGGCGAAGGCGAAGGCCGAGGCCCTGGCCGGCCGCATCTACGAATTCACCGACTTCCTGGTCCATGTCCTGGGCTACGAGCCCCGGGACCTGGGCGCTCCCACCACGGTGGTGCTCCACACCTCCTGCTCGGCCCGCCGGGAAATGGGCGTCCATGTCACCAGCCGTGCGCTCCTCGACAAGCTCGGCAATGTCACGGTTGCCCAGCAGGAGCACGAGGCCGAATGCTGCGGCTTCGGCGGCACCTTCTCCGTGCGCCACCCGGAAATTTCCGCCGCCATGGTCAAGGACAAGGTCGCCGCCCTCAAGGCCACCGGCGCCCGGGAAGTGGTGAGCGCCGATTGCGGCTGCCTCATGAACATCCTCGGCCACGCCGCCTGGCAGGACGAGCAGGAAGGCCGCAGCCAGGCCAGCCTGCCGGGCGGGCACATCGCCAGCTTTCTGTTGAAGCGGACGGGAGGCGCACGATGAGCGCCCGCGACCGCATCCTGCAGCGCCTGGCCGCCGCCCATGCCGACCATGGGCAGCCGGCCCCCGACCCCGGCGCCTGGTACGCCGCCCGGGCCCGCAACGAATCCGCCGCCGAGCGCACCGTCCGTTTCGCCTCCATGCTGGAAGCCGCCCGGGCCGAGGTGCACCGGGTCAATGCCGGCAACTGGGTCCAGAAGCTGGTGGACATCCTGACGGCCAAGGGCATCGCCAACCTCCTCGTCGCCCCGGCCACCGCCCACGGCGCCGCCGCCCGGGACGGCCTGGCCGGCAGCGCCATCGCCTGCCTGGCCTACGACCGCCCGATCGAAGACTGGAAGGCCAAGCTGTTCAACGACGTCCAGGCCAGCCTGACGGCGGCCCGCAGCGCCATCGCCGAGACCGGCACCCTCATCCTCTGGCCCGACCCCCAGGAGCCCCGGCTGATGTCCCTGGTGCCGCCGGTCCACATCGTCCTGGTGGAAGCGTCCAGCATCCACGCCACCTTCTTCGACGCCCTGCGGGCCGAGAACTGGAGCGCCGGCCTGCCCACCAACGCCCTGCTCATCTCCAGCCCGTCCAAGACCGCCGACATCCAGCAGACCCTGGCCTACGGCGCCCACGGGCCCAAGGAGCTGGTCGTCCTGCTCAAGGAGGAAGCATGAACCAGCAGCCGATCCACTTCATGCCCACCGTCGGCTTCCGGGAACGCTCCAAGGCCGTGGTGGAGAACGAGTTCCTGCAGAAGAGCTTCCGGGGCGCCATGGATTTCCTCATGGCCAAGCGCGCCGCCCAGTTCCCGGACAGCGGGGAGTTCGAGAGCCTGCGCACCCTGGGGGAACAGATCCGCCAGAACAGCCTGGCCAAGCTGCCGGAGCTCCTGACCCGGCTGGAAGCCAACCTCACCCGCAACGGCATCCAGGTGCACTGGGCCGAGACCCCGGAGGAGGCCAACGCCATCATCCTGGACATCTGCCGGAAGCACGGCGCCAAGCGCATGGTCAAGGGCAAGTCCATGGTCAGCGAGGAGATCGAGTTCAACCACGCGGCCGAGGCCGCCGGGGTCGAGGCCATCGAGACCGACATGGGGGAATACATCCTCCAGCTGGCCGGCGAGAAGCCCTCCCACATCATCATGCCGGCCATCCACAAGACCAAGCAGCAGATCGCCAAGCTGTTCGAGGAAAAGCTCCCCGGCGTCGCCTACACGGAGGACGTGGATACCCTCATCCAGATCGGCCGCCAGGTGCTGCGGCAGAAATTCCTGGAGGCCGACATCGGCCTCTCCGGGGTCAATTTCGCCGTGGCAGAGACCGGTACCCTGTGCCTGGTGGAAAACGAGGGCAACGGCCGCCTGTCCACCACCGCACCCAAGGTCCATGTGGCCATCACCGGCATCGAGAAGGTGGTGGAGAAGCTGGAACACGTGCCGCCCCTCTATTCCCTGCTCACCCGTTCGGCCACCGGCCAGAACATCACCACCTACTTCAACATGATTTCCCGGCCCCGCCAGCCGGGTGAGAAGGACGGCCCCGAGGAAGTCCACCTGGTGCTCCTGGACAACGGCCGCACCCAGCCCTACGGCGACGAGCAGCTGCGCAAGACCCTGCAGTGCATCCGCTGCGGCGCCTGCATGAACCACTGCCCGGTCTATACCCATATCGGCGGCCATGCCTACGGCACCACCTATCCCGGGCCCATCGGCGAGATCATCTCCCCCCACCTCATGGGCCTGGAGGCCACCGCCACCCTGCCCTCCGCCTCCAGCCTGTGCGGCGCCTGCGGCGAAGTGTGTCCGGTGAAGATTCCCATCCCCGAGCTGCTCATCCGCCTGCGCACCGAGGTCTATTCCGAGCCCCGGCCGGACGCCAAATTGCGGGGCCAGGGCGCCGGCCACTCCGCCCTCATGTCCGGCATCTGGCGGGCCTGGGCCGCCATCTACGGCCATCCGGCCCTGTACCGGGCCTACTCGTGGCTGGCCAGCCGCTTCAACTGGCTGGCGCCGTCCCGGCAGGGCGGCTGGACCAGCGTCCGCACTCCCCTCAAGCCCGCCGGCAAGCGCCTGCGCGACCTCATCAAGGAACAGCAATGACCACGCCCCTGATCGCCGCCCTGCAACGCCAGCTGCCGGCCCGCCAGGTCATCACCGACGACCTGCGCCGCCTGGCCTACGGCACCGACGGGAGCTTCTACCGCCTCATTCCCGAAGTCATCGCCGTGGTCGAAAACGAAGAGGAAGTCCAGGCCGTGCTCCAGGCCGCCCGGGCCCATGGCCGGCCGGTGACCTTCCGGGCAGCCGGCACCAGCCTCTCCGGCCAGGCGGTCACCGACGGGGTGCTGGTCCTCATCGGCGAAGGCTTCGCCACCTGCGACATCGCCCCGGACGCGGCCACCGTCCGCCTCGGACCCGGCATCATCGGCGGCGAGGTCAATTCCCGCCTCGCCCCCCGCGGCCGCAAGATCGGCCCGGACCCGGCCTCCATCAACGCCGCCAAGATCGGCGGTATCGCCGCCAACAACTCATCGGGGATGTGCTGCGGCACCGCCCAGAACAGCTATCGGACCGTTGCCGGCATGCGCGTCGTCCTGGCCGACGGCACCGTGCTGGACACCGAGGACCCCTTCAGCGTCGCCGCCTTCCGCCTGAGCCACAACCACATCCTGGACGAGCTGGAGCGCCTGGGCCGGGAAACCCGGGCCGACACTGCGCTCGCCGGGCGCATCCGCCACAAGTTCAAGATCAAGAACACCACCGGCTACAGCCTCAACGCCCTGGTGGATTTCGAGAAGCCCGTGGACATCCTGGCCCACCTGATGATCGGCTCCGAAGGGACGCTGGGCTTCATTTCCCGCATCACCTACAACACCGTCCCGGAAGATCCCTTCAAGGCCAGCGCCCTGGTCTTCTTCCCGACCATCGAGGCGGCCTGCCAGGCGGTGATCAACCTGAAGCCCCAGCCGGTCTCCGCCGTCGAACTGCTGGACCGCCCGGCGCTTCGCTCCGTCCAGGACAAGCCCGGCCTGCCTGCCGTCATGAAGGAACTGGGCGATGATGCCGCGGCGCTGCTCATCGAGGTCCGCTCGGCCACGCAGGATGGCCTGCAGGCCAATATCCATGCGGCTCTCCAGGCACTGTCCGGAATCGCCACGGTGGAAACCCCGGCCTTCTCCACCGACCCCGCCACCTGCGACATGTACTGGAAGGTCCGCAAGGGCACCTTCCCCTCGGTGGGGGCCATGCGCCGCACCGGCACCACCGTCATCATCGAGGACGTGGCCTTCCCGGTGGAATCCCTGGCGGCGGCCACCCTCGACCTCCAGGACCTGCTGCGCCGGCATGGCTACCCGGAAGCCATCATTTTCGGCCATGCCCTCGAAGGCAATCTCCACTTCGTCTTCACCCAGGATTTCGGCGACGCCGCCGAAGTCGAGCGCTACGCCCGCTTCATGGATGACGTCTGCAAGCTGGTGGTGGACAAGTACGACGGCTCGCTGAAGGCCGAGCACGGCACCGGCCGCAACATGGCGCCCTTCGTGGAAATGGAATGGGGCACCCAGGCCACCGGCCTGATGCGCCGCATCAAGGCCCTGTTCGACCCGGAAAACCTCCTCAACCCCGGGGTCGTCCTCAATGACGACCCGGAAGCCCACCTCAAGCACCTGAAGCCCATGCCGGCCGCCGAGGACATCGTGGACCGCTGCATCGAGTGCGGCTTCTGCGAGCCCCTCTGCCCCTCCCACCGCCTCACCCTCTCGCCCCGCCAGCGCATCGTCAGCTGGCGGGAGCTGTCCCGGCGCGCCCGGGCCGGCGAGGAGCCGGGGACGGTGGCGACGGACTTCGCCTATTTCGGCCTCGACACCTGCGCCGGCTGCGGCCTCTGCTCCACCGCCTGCCCGGTGGGCATCGACACCGGCGAACTCACCCGCCGCCTGCGGGGCCGCGGCCTGGGGACCACCTCCCGCCAACTGGGCGAGTGGACCGCCGGCAATTTCGGCAAGGTGGCGACAGCCGCCCGGCTCGGCCTCAAGGTCGGCCACGCGGTATCCGGCCTGTTCGGGGACAAGATGGTCGCCCGCCTGTCGGGGGGCGCCTGGAAGCGGGACATGCCCCGGGCCGGCAGGGCGCCGCTGCCCCGGGTTGGCGCCGGCGATCCGGTGGTCTATTTCCCGGCCTGCGCCGGCCGCATCTTCGGCCCCAGCAACCCGGAGGACCGGGGTCTCGCCGACGTGGTCATGGAACTGCTGGCCCGGGCCGGCTACGCTCCCCGCCTGCCGCAGGGCTTCGACCGGCTGTGCTGCGGCCAGACGCTGGCCAGCAAGGGCCTGGCGGCGGAAGCGGACGAAATGGCGGAAGCCGTGGCCCAGGCCATCCTGGCAGCGGCCGACGACGGCCGGGGCGGACACTACCCGGTGGTCATGGACGCCAGCGCCTGCACCGCCCGCATGCAGAAATACCTGGCCGGGCGGCTGACGGTGCTGGATTTCCACGAATTTGCCCACGACGCCTTGCTGCCCCGCCTGATGGTCACCCGGCAGCCCGGCCCGGTAGCCCTCCACGTCAACTGCAGCGTCCGCCGCACGGCCTCCGACGCCAAGCTGAAGAAGCTCGTCGCCGCCTGCGTCGAGCAGGTGGTCGAGCCGGCCGGGGTGACCTGCTGCGGCTTCGGCGGCGACCGGGGCTTCGTGGTGCCGGAACTCAACGCCCACGCCCTCAGGAAGATCCACGACGGCCTGCCGGCCGCCTGCTGCCAGGGGGTGTCCACCAATCGCACCTGCGAGATCGGCCTCACCTCCGAAACCGGGCGCAGCTACCGCTCGGTGGCCTACCTGCTGGAGGAATGCAGCCGGACTGAAGACACCATGACGTGCTGATAGGCTGCGCCGAATCCGCAATTTTTACATGGATTCAATGCCTTAGAAGCTTCATCAAGACTCCTTGCCGGGTACGGGCACATCGCCGCCAACGTACCCGGTCCTCCCCATAACGTTAACGTCACCGGGCATCTACTGTTCGATCTGAGACCGGACAGCGCCTCGGGCGTCCGGTCGTGCAGATCGGCGGGGTTCTGTCCAAACCCCCGGGGCAACGTCAAAGGAGAATACGATGAAGAAGAGGCGTAGCTCAGTCATACGCGCCGGAGTCATGGTCGCCGCCCTGGCGGCGGGTGGATCGTTCAGCAACGCCCAGGACAGTCCCCGGGCCCCCGGCGGACAGCTGCGGGATGCCGTGGCCGACGCCCAGACGCCGCGCCGGGTGCCGGTGACCCGTCCCGAGCAGCGGCTCTCCCCCCACGACCAGTCGGGCGTCTTCACCCCCCTGAAGGCCCAGCCTTCCTCCAGCGCCTTCAAGAACCAGCCCGAAGACGGCCGCGTCCTCGGCTTCGATTTCTACCGGGACGGCCTCAATTCCAAGAAGCCCATGCAAACCTTCGAGGAAACCATGCGGGCCGACATGGCCGGCAAGGCCAAGGTGATGCAGACCCAGCGGGCCCTCCTGGAAAGCCGCTACAACCTGACCCCCAAGCTCGACCCGGAGGCCAGGATGTCCCGGGGCAAGCCGCTGCCGGTGGGGCCGACGGCCCGGCTGGGCAAGGGCATGAGTTGGGACAGCCTGGGGCAGATGGCGCCCGATGAAATCCGCCAGCGGGGCGTCTTCCCCTATCCCTCCCTGCCCCATCCCAAGCAGGCCACCGGCGGCCAGGTCTTCCCCCAGATGCAGACCGACATGTTCCCGCGGCTGGAACGCTTCGACGTGGAGCACGACCTGCCGGAAGCCTTCCTGCCGGAATTCCCGCCGGCCATCTTCCTCCAGAACCGGCCTGAGCTGGGGGACGTCTCCCGGGGCGAGGTGGTATCCATCAACAATTTCCACCGCCTCTTCAAGGACCTCCTGACCCCCGTGCAGCTGGACGGGCTGCGCCTGCTGCTGACCCCCTTCCCCCAGGAGGAATTCAACGCCACCGACGACCGCAAGAGCGCCCAACCCAGCCTGGGGGTGGCCTGCTTCGACTGCCACGTCAACGGACACACCACCGGCCAGTTCCACCTCAACCCGGACGACCGCCCCCAGGAGCGGCGCTTCCGCCTGGACACGGTCAGCCTGCGCGGCCTCTTCAACCAGCAGATCCACGGCTCCAAGCGCAGCCTGCGCTCGGTTGAGGACTTCACCGAATTCGAATTCCGCACCGCCTACTTCAACGGCGACCCCATCCACGCCATGAAGAAGGGCATCACCATCTTCGACCGCATCCAGGTCAGCCACATGGCCCAGATGCAGAACATGCTCGACTTTCCGCCGGCGCCCAAGCTCGACGTCACCGGCCGCCTCGACCCGGCCAAGGCCACCGACCAGGAAATGCGGGGCGAGAAGATTTTCTACGGCAAGGGCCGCTGCGGCAGCTGCCACATGCCCCCCGCCTTCCTGGACCACCAGATGCACGACCTGCACCTGGAGCGCTTCGTGAACGAGCCCGGCGACGGCCCCATGAAGACCTTCACCCTGCGCGGCATCAAGGACAGCCCGCCCTACATGCACGACGGGCGCTGCCTGACCCTGGAGGACACGGTGGAGTTCTTCAACCTCGTCCTCGGCCTCAAGCTCACCCCGGCCGAGAAGACGGACCTGGTGGCCTACATGCGCCAGCTCTAGGCTGAACCCGGACCACGGGCGCGCCTCCCGCCCGTGACGCGGGCAGCTCCTCCCAGCGGGGGTATTTCGGCCGAATGTCATCTATCCTGAATTCAAGGAGGCATTCACGGGCAGGCCCGGCGCATCGCTCCGGGCCGCCGGCCCGTGGAGCAGCGCAGATGACCCATGCCAGGCCAGCACAGGCTCAATCGCCACGGATAGCCTGTATCCGCCGGGGTTTTGTGCGCCGCCTGGGGCCGCTGGCGCTGCTGGCGGCGGCCCTGGCCGCATTCGGCAGCGATACCCTGCGCGAGGCCCCGGTGGTAGACGGCGAAGCGCCGCGCATCCAGGCCCTTCTGGAGCAAGGGTGGGCGGCGGAGTCCGGCAGCGGCCTCGCCCGCAACCCGATGCTCGCCGCCGTCTTGTATCGACAGGCGGGGGAACTGGGCAGCGGCGAAGGCTACTACCGGGCGGGCGTCATCCACCTGGCGGCTGCCGAAACGACCGTTCCCGGAGGCGTGGCTGCCTGCCTCCTGGCCACGGCCAGCCAGATCGGGCACCACAGGGCCGCCGAACTCCTGGAGCGAGCCAGCACCGACGCCACCCGGGAGGCGACGGACTGCGATGACGAGGAAGGCTTTCCGGCCATCCTGGCGCAGTTCGACATGGAACGCTACATGGAGAGCCTGCCGGCCAGCCGGAAATTCATCATCGGCCTGATCCGCAAGCTGGCCCCCGCCTATGCCGTCGACGTCCGGCTCGCCATGGCGGTGGCGAGCGTCGAATCCAATTTCAATCCCCAGGCGTTGTCCCCGAAGATGGCCATGGGGGTCATGCAGCTCATCCCCGCCACGGCGGAACGGTTCAACGTCCGCAAACCCTTCGACCCGGAGCAGAACATCCGCGGCGGGCTGGCCTACCTGCAATGGCTCGGGCGCTACTACCGGGGCGACGTGATGCGCGTGGTGGCCGCCTACAACGCCGGGGAGAAGGCCGTGGACCTGTACCGCGGCATCCCGCCCTACCGGGAAACCATCGCCTACGTGGCCCGCGTCCTCGGCTTCTCGGGAATGAAGCCGATTCCCCCCGCCAAGGGCCACCGTCCGCCGCCCAACCCCTCCCCCAATGGTGGTAATCGGGATTTCCCCACATGGCATCGGGGAAATGTTTTGGTAAGGTAGGAAGTCTAAGGCCGATACCCGCCTCCACCCCCGAGAATCCTAAAGGAGACCCGATGTACAAGAAGATCCTGGTCGCCATCGACGACAGCGACACGTCCCGTTGCGCCCTCGAAGAAGCCAAGCACCTGGCCCGCACCCATGGCGCCCGCCTGTGCATCACCCATGTGGCCGACGAGACGCTGATGGGCATGCACCACCGGACCTTCTCCACCACCCTCAATCTGGACCATGCCCGCCAGGCCATCGCCGACGCCGGCCAGAAGCTCCTCGACCAGGCCAAGCAGGAAGCCGCCGGCATCGATGTCGAAACCCTGCTCCTGGAAGCCAGCACCCAGCGCGTCTCCGAAACCATCGTCGATGCGGCCAAGGCCTGGCAGGCCGACCTGATCGTGGTCGGCACCCACGGCCGGCGCGGCTTCCAGCGCCTCATCCTGGGCTCGGTGGCGGAGCAGCTGGTCCGCCTGGCCCCCGCCTCCATCCTTCTCGTACGCCAGCACTGATGCCCACTGCCCATCTCAATCCCCACCTGGACGCCACCAAGGACGAACCCCTGCGCCGGGACATCCGCCTCCTCGGCAAGATCCTCGGCGACACCGTGCGCGAGCAGGAGGGCCAGGAAATGTTCGACATCGTCGAGCGCGTCCGCCGCACCGCCGTGCGCTTCGCCCGGGACGGCGCCCCCGCCACCCGGGCCGAGCTCACTGAACTGCTGGACAACCTGCCCCAGAACACCACCCGGGCGGTGGTGCGGGCCTTCAGCTTCTTCCTGCAGCTGGCCAACATCGCCGAAGACCAACACCATATCCGCCGCCGCCGGGCCCACGACCTGGCCGGCTCGCCCCCCCGGGAAGGCAGCCTCACCTACGCGCTGGACCGCCTGGCCGAAGCCGGCGTCCCGGCCGGGACCATCGCCGAGTTCTTCGACCACGCCCTGGTCTCGCCGGTGCTCACCGCCCACCCCACCGAAGTGCAGCGCCAGAGCATGCTCCAGAGCCACCGCCAGATCGCCCGCCTGCTCGACCAGCGGGAACGGCTGGAGCTGACGCCGGAGGAAGTGGCCGAGAACGACACCGGCCTCGCCCAGGTGGTGCTGACCCTGTGGCAGACCCGCATGCTGCGCCCGGTCCGGCTCAAGGTCATCGACGAGGTCAGGAACGGCATCAGCTACTTCAACGCCACCTTCTTCACCGAGCTGCCCCGCCTCTACAACCAGGCCACGGCGCTCCTGAAGCAGCGCTACCCGGAGCAGCACTGGGCCCTGCCCCAGTTCTTCCAGGTGGGCAGCTGGATCGGCGGCGACCGGGACGGCAACCCCTTCGTCACCGCCGACATCCTGCGGGAGGCCCTGCGCCTGCAATCCACCGCCGCCCTCGACTTCTACCTCGGCGAAATCCATGCCCTGGGGGGCGAGCTGCCCATGTCGGACCTGCTGGTGAAGGTGACGCCGGAACTCGCTTCCCTGGCCGACGCCTCCCCCGACCGCTCGCCCCAGCGTGCCGACGAAACCTACCGCCGGGCCCTCACCGGCATCTACGCCCGCCTGGCCGCCACCGCCCGCCAGCTCGACCGCCTGGAGCCCCTGCGCCATGCCGTCGGCGAGGCCGCCCCCTACCCCACGCCGGACGCCCTGCGGGCCGACCTCAAGATCCTGGCCAAATCCCTGAAGGCCAACGGCAGCGCCCTCCTGGCCGGCGGCCGGCTGCGCCGCCTGCTGCGGGCCGTGCAGGTCTTCGGCTTCCACCTGGCACCCATCGACCTGCGGCAGAATTCCGACGTCCATGCCCGCACCGTCGGGGAACTCCTGGCCGCCGCCGGCGCCTGCGCCGATTACGCCGGCCTGAATGAATCGGAGCGCATCTCCCTGCTGGTGGATGAGCTCTCCACCCGGCGCCCCCTCTACTCGCCCCACATCGACTATTCGGAGGAGACCCGGGGCGAGCTGGCCATCTTCTTCGCCGCCAACGAGCTGCGCCAGCGCTACGGCAGCGCTGCCCTGCCCAATGCCATCATCTCCAAGACCGACGGCGTCTCCGACCTGCTGGAAGTGGCCCTGCTCCTGAAGGAAGCCGGCCTGCTCCATCCCGGTGCGGAGCCCAGCCTGGAGATGAACATCATCCCCCTGTTCGAGACCATCGAGGACCTGCGCCAGGCCCCGAACACCATGGGTGCCATCTTCTCCCTGCCCCTCTACCGCTCCCTGGTGGCGAGCCGGGGCGAGGAGCAGGAAATCATGCTGGGCTACTCCGACAGCAACAAGGACGGCGGCTTCCTCACCTCCGGCTGGGAGCTCTACAAGGCCGAGGTCGAGCTGGCCCGCATCTTCCAGCAGCACGGCGTGCGCCTGCGGCTCTTCCACGGCCGGGGCGGCTCCGTCGGCCGGGGCGGCGGCCCCAGCTACCAGGCCATCCTGGCCCAGCCGGCCGGCGCCGTGTCCGGGCAGATCCGCCTCACCGAGCAGGGGGAGGTCATCGCCACCAAGTACGGCGACCCGGACACCGGCCGTCGCAACCTGGAGGTGCTCCTGGCCGCCACCCTGGAGGCCAGCCTGACCGACCACGAAAACCGGGTGGAGCCGGCCGAGGCCTTCCATCCGGTCATGGATCGCCTGTCGGAACTGGCCTTCCAGGCCTACCGGGGCCTGGTGTACGAGACCGAGGGCTTCACCCGCTACTTCTGGGAATCGACGCCCATCTCCGAAATCGCCAACCTCAACATCGGCAGCCGGCCGGCTTCCCGCAAGGCATCGGCCCGCATCGAGGACCTCCGGGCCATTCCCTGGGTCTTCAGCTGGGCCCAGTGCCGCCTCATGCTGCCGGGCTGGTACGGCTTCGGTTCGGCGGTGGAAGCCTGGCTGGCGGAGCATCCCGACGGCCTCGACACCCTGTGCCGCATGTACCGCAACTGGCCCTTCTTCCGCACCCTGCTGTCCAACATGGACATGGTGCTGGCCAAGACCGACCTCGCCATCGCCTCCCGCTACGCCGAGCTCGTTAGCGACGCCGGCCTGCGGGAGCGGGTCTTCGCCACCATCCGGGCCGAGTGGGAACGCACCCGCCATTACGTGCTGGCCATCGAGCAGCAGGAAGCCTTCCTGTCCGACAACCCGCTGCTCAAGCGCTCCATCCAGCAGCGCTTTCCCTACATGGACCCCCTCAACCACCTCCAGGTGGAATTGCTGCGCCGCTACCGGGCCGGCGACACGGACGAGCGGGTGGCCCGGAGCATCCATCTCACCATCAACGGGGTGGCGACGGGTCTGCGCAACAGCGGCTGACCACCGGGAACCGGGCTTGCTGTGCCTGTGGCGCCGACCTTCCCGGTCGGCGTCGCGCCTTCCGGGGGTGGGCAAGCCCCCCTTTCCTCTGCCAAACTTCGTCTTTGCGAATTTCCGGCGCCACCGGGCGCTGATCCAGCCATGACCATCAAACGCACCGTCTTCTTCGTCTCCGACGGCACCGGCCTCACCGCCGAAGCCCTCGGCCACAGCCTGCTCACCCAGTTCGAGGGGGTGGAATTCCGGCCGATCCGCATCCCCTTCGTGGACAACGCCGAAAAGGCCCATGCCGCCGTGGCCCGCATCAACGACACCGGCGAAGTGGACGGCATGCGGCCCATCCTGTTCACCACCCTGGTCAACCTGGAACTGGCCGCCATCGTCCACGAGGCGGACGCCTTCTGCCTGTCCTTCTTCGAGACCTTCCTCTCCCCCCTGGAGAACGAGCTGGGGGCCAAGTCGTCCCATACCGTCGGCCGCTCCCACGGCACCACCGACAGCTCGGACTACAAGCAGCGCATCGAGGCCATCAACTACACCCTGGCCCACGACGATGGCATCACCGACCACAACCTGGAGCATGCGGACGTGGTGCTGGTGGGGGTTTCCCGCTGCGGCAAGACGCCGACCTCCCTCTACCTGGCCATGCAGTTCGGCCTCAAGGCGGCCAACTTCCCGCTCATCCCCGAGGATTTCGACCGGGGCCGCCTGCCAAGCAGCCTGGAAAAGCACCGGGCCAAGCTCTTCGGCCTCACCATCCAGACCGAGCGCCTGGCCCAGATCCGCGAGGAGCGGCGTCCCGGCAGTCGTTACGCCTCCCTGGACAACTGCCGCTACGAGATCAACGAGGCGGAAAAGATGATGCGGCGGGAAGGCATCCGCTGGCTGGATTCCTCGACCAAGTCCATCGAGGAAATCTCCACCACCGTCCTGCAGGAGCTGAAGCTAAGGTAGGCGCCGGCGGACGGTCTCGAACAGGCAGACCGCCGCCGCCGCCCCGACGTTGAGGGATTCCACCTGCCCGGGCATGGGAATCCTGATGCGCAGCCTGGCGGCCGCTGCCACCTCCGGCCGCACTCCCTGTCCTTCGGAGCCGAAGATCCAGGCAATGGGGCCGTCCCAGCGGGCTTCGTAGAGGGATTGGGCGCCCTCCAGGCAGGTCACCGCCGCCGTGCCGGAATAGCTGGCGAGGAAAACCGG
This sequence comes from Rhodocyclaceae bacterium, assembly GCA_035255045.1. GTDB lineage: Bacteria > Pseudomonadota > Gammaproteobacteria > Burkholderiales > Rhodocyclaceae > JAGTRP01. The sequence continues at coordinate 13,386 of DATFAA010000031.1, forward strand.
CAGGTCGGCATCCTCGAAAATGTCGAGAACGAAGTGGGCGCCCTGTCCCGCCCGCAGCACCTTGGGGGACCAGGGGGCGGCGCAGTCCGGGGCCAGGAGCACCTGCCGGAAGCCGGCGGCGGCCGCCGTGCGCAGCAGGGTGCCGACATTGCCGGGGTCCTGGAGGCCATCGAGGACGACTGTGTCGGCCGCCAGGTCCGGGACATCCTTGGATTCCGGGAACCGGGCCACCGCCATGATGCCGCTGGGGTGGTCGACGATGCCCACGTCCCGAAACAGGGCGTCGGTGAGAACGACATGGTCCCGGTCGGCGACGAAGTCCCGGATTTCACCCCGGGCGATGCCGCTTTCGCCCGCCACCAGGGTATCCACCGGACCCACCGCCGCTTCGTAAGCCTCGATGAGATGAATGCCGTCCAGCAGGGTGCAGCCGCTCTTGCGCCGCTCCCGGCCGGACTGGGCGAGGCGCTTCAGTTCCTTGAAGAAGGGGTTGTCCCGGGACTGGACGTGCTTCACGCCCCGTTGTCCAGGAGAGCGCGCACCGGCGCGTAGCTGCGCCGGTGGATGGAGGTCACGCCATGTTCCCGCAGGGCCGCGAGGTGGGCGGCCGTCGGGTAGCCCATGTGGCGGTCCAGGCCGTACTGGGGATAGGACTGGTGCAGGCGCAGCATCTCGCGGTCCCGGCTGGTCTTGGCCAGGATAGACGCTGCCGCGATGGGCGCGACGCTGCCGTCCCCCTTGACCACCGCCTGTACCGGGCACTGCAGGCCGGGGCAGACGTTGCCATCCACCAGGGCGGAAGCCGGCGCGATCCCCAGGCGGGCCACCGCCCGCTGCATGGCCAGGAGACTGGCCTGGAGGATGTTGATGGCGTCGATTTCCTCCACCGTCGCCCAGGCCACCGCCCAGGCCACGGCCTCGGCCTTGATGACCTCGGAAAGCGCTTCCCGCTTCCTCTCGGAGAGCTTCTTGGAATCGTTGAGGCCGGGGATGGGCCGGGCCGGATCGAGGATCACCGCCGCTGCCACCACCGGCCCCGCCAGGGGGCCGCGGCCGGCCTCGTCGATGCCGCAGACCAGGCCCTCCGGATAGATCAGCCCAGGCATTCGATGACCGCCGCGGCCGCCTTCTCGGCGGTGTTCTGCCGGAGCTGGAGATGGATGTCGGTGAATACCTCCGCTATCTCCGCCGCGCCGTCCTTGTCCTGGTAGAGGGCGAGCAGGGCCTCCGCCAGCTTTTCCGCGGTGGCGTCGTCCTGGAGGATTTCCGGCACCACGAAGCGCCCGGCCAGGATGTTGGGCAGGCCCACGTAAGGCTGGTAGCCCATGCGCTTCATGAGCCAGTAGGAGCCCTTGGCCATCTTGTAGGTGATGACCAGGGGACGCTTGATGAGGGCTGCCTCCAGGGTGGCGGTGCCGCTCGCCACCAGGGACACGTCGGCGGCGCCGAGGGCGTCCTGGGCGTGGCCGAAGAGCAGGCGGAAAGGCACGTTGCCCGCCTCCTGCTGGTAGATGGCGGTCTCGAACCGCAGGCGGGTTTCCCGGGTGACCAGGGGCACCAGGAACAGGGATTCCGGCATCTGCTCGTGGATGCGCTTGGCGGTCTGGACAAAGGTGTCGGCCATGTAGTCCAGTTCCGACTGCCGGCTGCCGGGCAGCAGGGCGAAGATGGGGACGCCCCGGGGCAGGTCGAGCTTCTCCCGCACCGCCGCCTTGTTGGTCTCCAGGGGAATGATATCGGCCAGAGGGTGGCCCACGTAGGCCACCGGAATGCCTTCCTTCTTGTAGAGGGGCGGCTCCATGGGGAAAAGGGCCAGCACCTTGGACACGGCCCGCTGGATCTTCTTGATGCGCCCGGCCCGCCAGGCCCAGATGGAGGGGCTGACGTAATGGATGGTGGTGATGCCGCGGCGCTTGAGGGCGGCTTCCAGGTCTAGGTTGAAGTCGGGCGCATCGACGCCGATGAAGACGTCGGGCGGGTCGGCCAGCAGCTTCTTCTTCAGCTGCCGGCGGATGCCGGCGATTTCCCGGTAATGCTTGAGGACCTCGACATAACCGCGGACGGCGAGCTTCTCCAGGGGCCACCAGGCGTCGAAGCCCTGGGCGGCCATCTTGGGGCCGCCGATGCCGTAGAAGCGGGCGCCGGGAAGATGGTCCTTGAGGGCCGCGATGAGGTGGCTGGCGAGCAGGTCCCCGGAAGCCTCGCCCGCCACCATGGCGATGCGAACTTCCTTCATCGAATGATGCCGCGCTTGGAAATGTTGAGGAAATCGACGAAGAGCTGGACGTCCGGCTGGGTCTTGGCATCCTCCACCAGCTTCGCCTTGGCCTCTTCCAGCATCAGCCCCGACTTGTAGATGGTGCGGTAGGCGCGCTTGAGGGCGGTGATGGATTCCGACGTGAAACCCCGGCGCTTCAGGCCCTCGACATTGATGCCGTAGGGCTGGGCGGTGTTGCCGGCGGCCATCAGGTAGGGCGGCACGTCCTGGAGGACCACCGAGCCGACGGCCGTCATGACATGGGCGCCGATGCGGCAGAACTGGTGCACGCCGGTGAAGCCCCCGAGGATGGCCCAGTCGTCCACATGGACGTGGCCGGCCAGCTGGGTGTTGTTGGCGAAGGTGGTCTTGTTGCCGACCTGGCAGTCATGGGCGATGTGCACGTAGGCCATGATCCAGTTGTCGTCGCCGATCCGCGTCACCCCGGCATCCTGGGCGGTGCCCAGGTTGAAGGTGCAGAACTCGCGGACGGTGTTGCGGTCGCCGATTTCGAGGCGGGTGTCCTCGCCGGCGTACTTCTTGTCCTGGGGCACTTCGCCCAGGGAACAGAACTGGAAAATCCGGTTGTCCCGCCCGATCCGCGTATGGCCCTTGATGACGACGTGGGGGCCGACCTCGGTGTTGTCGCCGATCTCGACGTCGGGGCCGATGATGGAATAGGCGCCAACGCTGACATTGGCGCCGAGCTTGGCGCCCGGATCGACAAGAGCGGTGGGGTGGATCATTGCTGGATGTCCCGCTTGGCGCACATGAGCTTGGCTTCGGCGGCGACCACGCCGTCCACCCGGGCTTCCGCCTTGTACTTCCAGATGCCCCGCATCTGACGCTCGATCTCAACGTGGAGGTGGAGCTGGTCGCCCGGCATCACCGGCTTCTTGAAACGGGCTTCGTCGATGCCGACGAAGTAGAAGACGGAATTGGGATCCGGCTTCTCCCCCATGGTCTTGAAGGACAGGATGCCGGCGGCCTGGGCCAGGGCTTCCATGATCAGTACTCCGGGCATCACCGGATGGTGCGGGAAGTGGCCGGTGAAGAAGGGCTCGTTGATGGTGACGTTCTTGTAGGCATGGATGGACTTGCCCACCTCCAGTTCCAGCACCCGGTCCACCAGGAGGAAGGGAAAGCGGTGCGGCAGATGTTCAAGAATCTGATGAATATCCATTTAATCAACCTTTTGTATTATCTGTTTGAAGTTTTTTCTCAAGTTCAGCGACCCGCTCGGCCAGCCGCGCCAGATGGCGTACCTGGGCGGCGTTGTGAAGCCAGCGGTCATGCTCCTCGAGGGGGAAGAGCGCGGTGTACTTGCCGGGTTTGGTGATGCTCTTCATAACCATGGAGCCCGGGGAAATGACGGTGCCGTCGGCGATTTCCAGATGCCCCAGGATCATGGCCGCGCCCCCCAGCATGCAGCCCTGGCCGATCCGGGTGCTGCCGGCAATGCCGACGCAGCCGGCGATGACCGAATGGTCGCCGATGACGCAGTTGTGGCCGATCTGGATCTGGTTGTCGAGCTTCACCCCGTCGCCGATCACGGTGTCGTCCAGGGCGCCCCGGTCGATGCTGGTGTTGGCGCCGATCTCCACGTCGTCGCCGATGACCACCCGGCCGATCTGGGGAATCTTGACCCAGCGCCCGCCCTCCGGCGCGAAGCCGAAGCCGTCGGCGCCGATTACGGCGCCGGAATGGATGATGGCGCGGCTGCCGACCACGCAATCCGGATAGATGGTGACGTTGGGATGGAGCACGCTGCCCTCCCCGATCGCCACTCCGTCGCCGATGACGCACCCGGCATGGATCACCACCCCTTCGCCCACCGTCACGTCGCGGCCGATGTGCACGTGGGGCCCGACATGGGCCGATGGCGGCAGGCTGGAAGCGCTGACGGCAGCGGGATGAACGCCGGCCGCCGGCTGTTCGGCCGGATTGAGCAGGGTCGCCACCCGGGCGTAGTAGACGTAGGGATTGGCGGTGACGATGCGTGCCAGGCTGGTGGCGTCGGCGAAGGCAGGCGGCACGATGACCGCCGATGCCCTGGTCTCCGCTAGTTGGCGCTTGTATTTCAGGTTGGAAAGGAAGGCGATTTCCCCGGCCCCGGCAGCCGCCAGGGTGCCTACCTGGGAAACCTGCGTTTCGGCATCCCCAAGCACATCGCCGCCCAGGCGGGCGGCGATGTCGGCGAGGGAAAGGGTGACCCGGCCTGGACGGGGCATTACTTGGCTTCGGTCAGGGCCTTGATGATCTTGTCGGTGATGTCCAGCCGCGGGCTCACCCACACCACGTCCTGCAGGATCAGGTCGTACTTCTCGGCCTCGGCGATCTGCTTGATGGCCTTGTTGGCCTTCTCGATCACGGCGGCGTTCTCTTCGTTCTGGCGCAGGTTCAGGTCTTCGCGGAATTCACGCTGCTTGCGCTGGAAATCCCGGGACAGGTCGGCGAATTCCCGCTCCTTGGTGCGGCGCTCGCTCTCCGGCATGGTGACGGAATTCTTCTCCAGGTTTTCCTGCATGCCCTGGAGTTGCTTGGCCATCTTCTGCAGGTCGGCGTCGCGCTTGGAGAACTCGGTCTCGAGCTTCTTCGCCGCCTTAACCGCCGCCGGCGCATCACGGAAAATGCGCTGGGTATTGACATACCCCACCTTCAACTCGGCCGCGCCCACGCCGCCTGCGAACAGCGCGGACATCAACGACACCAGAACAAGGGATTTAGCTTTCAACATGATGCTCCTGAATCAAAAAGTAGTGCCCATCTGAAATTGGAATCGCTCGGTCTTGTCGCCGGGCTTGTCGTTTAGAGGCTGCGCGATGCTGAATTTGAGGGGGCCCAGGGGGGAAATCCAGGCGGCCGAAATACCCGTGGAGTAGCGCAACTCGCCTAGGTCGAGCTTCTGGGAAAGACCGTACACCTGTCCGGCATCCACGAACCACCCGAGGCGCACCGACTTCTCCATGCCCGGAACGCCCCACAGCAGTTCGGCATTGCCGATCACCCGCTTGTTGCCGCCCAGGCGGTCGTCCGACAATTCGCCGGTGGCCAGTCGGTCCCGCGGGCCGAGGCTGGCGGTGGCGAAGCCGCGCACCGAACCGATGCCGCCGCCATAGAAATTCTTGTAGAAGGGCAGCCCCTGGCCGCCGAGTCCCTTGGCCCCGTCCAGTTCCGCATTGACCATCAAGGCCAGGGTCTTGGTGACCGGGAAGAACTGCTGATGCTGGATGGTGGCCCGGTAGTACTGCAGGTCGCCGCCCGGCACCGCCCATTCGATCCCGGCCCGCTGCAGGTAGCCGGTGGTCGGATAGATGAAGCTGTCCTTGGTGTCCTTGGCCCAGTTCAGTGTCACCGGCACGGTGATGTTGGTGGAGCCGAAGCGGCTGACGAAATCCAGATAGCGCTGCGGGCTGTCCACGTAGGTGCTGACCGTCGTGGTATCGAGGCCGAGGCCGAGGCCGATGGATTCCTTCTCGGCGATGGGGAAGCCGAAGCGGATACCGCCGCCGGTGGACGAGGTCTTGTAGTTGCCCACCGTCAGGGTAGTGGGATTCACCGTACGGTGATAGACGTCGTAGCCGAGGCTGATGCCATCGACCGTGAAGTACGGGTCGGTGTAGGAGAAGGCAATGACCTTGTTGATCTTGCCCGTATTGACCTGGGCCGACACGTTCTTGCCGCTGCCGAAAATGTTGTTCTGGGAAATGGAGCCCGACAGGACCACCTTTTCCGTCGTGGAGAAGCCGACGCCGAGCATCAGGTTGCCGGTCGGCTTTTCGGTGACATTGACGTTCACATCGATCTGGTCGGGAGTCCCGGGCACCGCCGGCGTCTCGACGGTGACATCCTGGAAGAAGCCGAGCTTGTCCACCCGCTGCTTGGAGAGGGCGACCTTTTCGGAATCGTACCAGCCGCCCTCCATCTGCCGCATTTCCCGGCGGATGACTTCGTCCCGGGTCTTGGTGTTGCCGGTCACATTGACCCGGCGCACATAGACGCGCTTGCCCGGGTCGACGAAGATGGTGAAGGCCACCAGGTGCTTTTCCTTGTCCAGTTCCGGCGCCGCGTTGACGTTGGCGAAGGCGTAGCCGTCCTTACCCAGGCGGTCACTGATGGCTTTGGTGGATTCGTTGACCTTCTCCCGGGAGAACACGTCCCCCGGCTTGCCCTTGACCAGGGACTTGAGCTCGGCCTCGGGCACGGTCAGTTCGCCGGCCAGCTTGACCGCCGATACCTGATAGCGCTCGCCCTCGTTGATGTTGACCGTGATGTAGACGTCTTGCTTGTCCGGGGAGATGGATACCTGAGTGGATTCGACATTGAATTCCAGGTAGCCCCGGTTCATGTAGAAGGACTTCAGCTTCTCCAGGTCGGCCGCCAGCTTCTGGCGGGAATACTGGTCGTTCTTGGTGTACCAGGTGAGCCAGCCCGGCGTAGTCAGCTCGAACAGGTCGAGCAGGTCCTTTTCTTTGAAGTCCTTGGCACCGACGATGTGGATCTGCTTGATCTTGGCCGCCTGGCCCTCGTCGATGTTGAAATTGATGCCCACCCGGTTACGCTCCAGGGGCGTCACGGTGGTGGTGATATTGACCGCGTACTTGCCCCGGGACAGGTACTGGCGCTTCATCTCCTGCTCGGCCTTCTCGAGAAGGGAGCGGTCGAAGATGCGGCCTTCGGCGATGCCGGTTTCCTTGAGGGCCTTCTTGATCTGGTCCTTCTCGAATTCCTTCATGCCGACGAATTCGATAGAGGCGACAGCCGGGCGCTCCTGCACCACGACCACCATCACCTCTTTCTCCACCTCGATCCGGACGTCCTTGAAGAAGCCCGTGGCGAACAGCGCCTTGATGGCCTGGGCGGCCTTTTCGTCGGTCAGCGTATCCCCCACCTTGACAGGCAGGTAGCTGAAAACCGTACCAGCCTCGGTTCGCTGAATTCCCTCGATGCGTATGTCCTTGACGGCGAAAGGCTCGAACGCCATCGCCGGCAGGGCGAACAGCCCGGCGATCAGTGCACCCAACAGAGTTTTTTTCATTTATTAGCCGGAAAGCAGGCGATTTATATCATTGAAAAAGGCGAAAGCCATCAAGCTCAACAGGATGGAGAGGCCGATCTGCTGACCGATTTCCATCGCCCGCTCCGACAGCGGGCCGCGCTTGACGACTTCTATCATATGATACAACAAATGCCCACCGTCCAGCACCGGTATAGGCAGTAGATTCAGGACTCCCAGGCTGATGCTCACCAGGGCCATGAACTTGAGGTAATACTCCATCCCGAGCTTGGCCGACTGGCCGGCGTAGTCGGCGATGGTGACCGGACCGGAAAGATTGCGCCAGGAAACTTCGCCGGTCAGCATCCTGCCCAGCATGACAAGGCTGAAGGACGACTGCCCCCAGGCTTCGCGGACAGCCTTGCGGCCCGCGTCCAGCCAGCCGTAGCGGACGAAGGTGCGGACCTCCCGGCGGGCCTCGCCATCGTCCCGCACCGCGACGCCGATGCGGCCCAGGGTCTTGCCGGTATCGACAAAAGATTCGGGGGTCACGCGCAATCCGACAATCTTGCCATCCCGCAGCACGTTAAATGACAAAGTCTTATCCGCGGAGCCGCGGACCTTCAGGACCACGTCGGACCACGAAACGATCGGCACGCCGTCGATGTCCACCACCTCGTCACCGACCTGGAGGCCGGCCCGCTCGCCCTCCCCTCCAGCCACAACTTTGCCGACCACGGGCTTGATGCGCGGGCGATAGAAGGTCAGTCCCAGGTGCTCGAAGAGGTCGCCTTCCCAATTTCGTTCGGCCAGCTCCGTCACCCGCAGCTGGCGCAAGGCGACTTCCTGCTGCCGGTTGACCGTCTCGATGCGGACACTTTCCTGACCCGCCGCCTTTTGGAGCACCAGCCAGCGGAAGTCGGACCAGGTCGCCACCGGCACGCCATCCACGGCGCGCACCCGCTCCCCGTTGGCGATGCCGGCCACGGCGGCCGGAGTATCGGCCGGCGGCGCCCCCAGGATGGGCAGCAACTCGTCGCTGCCGTGGACGAAGACACCCCAGTAAAGCAGGATGGCAAGAAGGAAATTGGCTGCCGGCCCGGCCGCGACGATGGCGCTGCGCTTCCCGACCGACTGGCGGTTGAAGGCCCGGTGCAGTTCGGCCGGCGCCACCTCCCCCTCCCGTTCGTCCAGCATCTTGACGTACCCACCCACGGGAAACAGGCCGATCGCCCATTCCGTGCCGTCACGACCCAGGGTACGCCGCCAGATCGGCCGGCCGAAGCCGACGGAGAAGCGCAGCACCTTGACGCCGCAGAGGCGCGCGACCAGATAGTGCCCGAATTCGTGGACGACGATCAGGACGCCGAGGACGACGACGAATGCGACAAGGTAGAGGGGGAAATCGCTCACGCGAACTTACGATCAGTAACCATCCGGCCGGCCAAGCGCCGCGCTTCGGCATCCGCCGCCAGGACATCGTCCAGACACCCTTCGGCCCGGGCCGGCAGGGCCTCGAGGGTGGCCGCGATGAGGCGGGAAATGCCCAGGAACGGCAGGCGCCGGCCGAGAAAGGCTTCGACAGCCACCTCGTTGGCGGCGTTCAGGATGGCAGGAGCCGTCCCGCCTTCCGCCAGGGCATCGTAGGCCAAGCGCAGGCAGGGGAAGCGCTCGAAATCCGGGGCCTCGAAATCGAAGCGCCCGATCTTGAACAGATCCAGGGGCTCGACCCCGGCATCGATGCGGTCGGGATAGGCCAGGGCGTGGGCGATGGGCGTACGCATGTCCGGGTTGCCCAACTGGGCCAGCACCGAGCCGTCGGCGTACTCCACCATGGAATGAATGACGCTCTGGGGGTGGACCACCACCTGGATCTTGGCCGCCGGCACGCCGAAGAGCCAACGGGCTTCGATCACCTCCAGGCCCTTGTTCATCATGGTGGCCGAATCCACCGAAATCTTCTGCCCCATGACCCAGTTGGGGTGGGCGCAGGCGGCTTCCGGGGTGACCTCCTTGAGGGATTCGAGGGAAGCCTTGCGGAAAGGGCCGCCAGAGGCCGTGAGCAGGATGCGGCGCACGCCCCGCTCCGACAGGTCGCCCGAGAACCCGTGAGGCAGGGACTGGAATATGGCGTTGTGTTCGCTATCCACCGGCAGCAGCGTGGCACCGTTGTCGGCAACGGCCCGGACGAAGATCTCCCCGGCCATGACCAGGGATTCCTTGTTGGCCAGGAGGATGCGCTTGCCCGTCCTGGCCGCCGCCAGGGTCGGCTCGAGGCCGGCGGCGCCGACGATGGCGGCCATCACCGTATCCACCTCGGGAGCGGAAGCCATCTGCACCAGGGCGTCCACGCCGGACAGCACCCGGGTGCTCAGACCGGCCTCCAGGCAACGCGCCGAAAGCTCGGCGGCCAGTTCGTCATCCCGCACCACGGCATAGGCCGGCCTGAATTGCAGGCATTGCTCGAACAGCTTGCCGACTTGGCGGTGGGCACAGAGGGCGAAGACCCGGTAGCGATCCGGATGCCGCCTGACCACATCCAGGGTGCTGACGCCGATGGAGCCGGTGGAACCGAGCAGGGTGAGATTCTGGATTTTCATGCCGAGGGGGAAGCGAAGATCAGCCACAGCAGGGCTACGGTGGGAAGGGTCGAGGTCAGGCTGTCGATGCGGTCGAGGACGCCGCCATGGCCTGGAAGGATATGGCTGCTGTCCTTGAGCCCCGCCTGACGCTTCAGCAGCGACTCGAAGAGGTCGCCCACGACGCTGACCACGGTCACCAGCAGAAGTCCGAGGAGCCAGAGGCCGAGGGAAATGCCGTCCACCGCGAAGACGTAGCGCATCGCCAGGCCGTAGAGCAGCACGCCGAGGCAGGCACCCAGGGCACCCTCCCAGGTCTTGCCCGGGCTGATGGAGGGGGCCAGCTTGTGCTTGCCGAAATTCTTGCCGGCGACGTAGGCGGCGATATCCGCCATCCACACCACCGCCAGGATGGCGAGCAGGACCGCCGGACCGAGGAGGCGCAGCTGGACCAGGGCCAGCCAGGCGGGGACGATGACCACCAGGCCGACCAGGCTTCCAAAGCCGGGACGGGCGGCCCGCCATTTGTTCCGCAGCCACAGGGGCGCCACCGCCCCCCAGAAGACCACCGTCAGCCCGTACACCGCCAGCACTCCGGGAAAGGCAGGAAGGCCAGGCCCGCCGTCGCCGATGGCGGCCGGAGCCAGGACAGCGATGAGCACGCACACTGCGGCGGTGAATAGGCCATAGGCCATCCGGCCGGCAGCCCCCAGGCGGATGAGCCCGCCCCATTCCCAGGCGGCCACGCCGACGATGACGGCCGCCAGGAGAGCCCAGTAGCGCTGGGGAAGGAAGAAGAGGCTGGGCAGGAACGCAGCCAGGATCAGAACCGCGGTGATAACCCGGGTCTTAAGCATGCGTGTCGGTCTTGTTGGCGGCATCGCCGGCCAGCTGCTCGCTGGTCCGCCCGAAGCGCCGCTCCCGGTGCTGGTAGGAAGCGATGGCAGTATCGAGAGCCGCCGCATCGAACTCCGGCCACAGGGTGTCGGTGAAGTAAAGCTCGGTGTAAGCCAGTTGCCAGAGGAGGAAGTTGCTGATGCGCTCCTCCCCGCCGGTACGGATGAACAGGTCCGGCTCCGGCGCGTAGCTCATGGACAGGTAGGGCTCCAGGTCGGCCTCGATCCAGCCTTCCCGCTTCTCGGGGTGGGCGGCGAGCATGCGGTTGACCGCCTGCATGATGTCCCAGCGGCCGCCGTAATTGGCGGCGATGGTGAAATGGAGCTTGTCGTTGGCGGCCGTCTTCTCTTCGGCCTCCCGGACCAGTTCCTGGAGCCGGGGATCGAAGCGGGAGAGATCGCCGATGATGCGCAGCCGGACGTTGTGCCGGTTGAGGCGCTTCACCTCCTGCTGCAGCGCCTTGCCGAACAGCTGCATGAGCAGCGAGACCTCTTCCTGGGGGCGCCGCCAGTTTTCCGAACTGAAGGCGAAGACGGTCAGGTACTCGATATTGCGGTCGAGGCACGACCGGACCGTCTGCCGCAGGGTGTCGACTCCCTTGGTATGACCGGCGAAGCGGGGCAGGAAGCGCTTCTTGGCCCAGCGGCCGTTGCCATCCATGATGACTGCCACATGCCGCGGCACCCTGTCCGCTTCCGGCACCTCGCGGGTGGAACTGAAAAAACGACGGGGCATGCAATGGCTGCCGGAGATCAGACCTGCATCAGCTCGCCCTCTTTCTGGGCGAGCAGCTTGTCCACTTCGGCAACGTACTTGTCGGTGAGTTTCTGGATGTCGTCCTGGGCCTTGCGCTCCGCATCCTCGGGAATCTCCCCCTTCTTGAGGGCGTCCTTGAGGTGGGCGTTGGCATCCCGGCGCAGGTTGCGGATGGCGACCTTGGCGTTCTCGCCCTCGTGCTTGACCACCTTGATCAGTTCCCGGCGGCGCTCCTCGGTCAGGGGCGGCATGGGAACGCGGATGACGTCGCCCTGGGAGGCGGGGTTAAGGCCGAGGTCGGAATCGCGGATGGCCTTCTCGATCTTCTGGGCCATGTTCTTTTCCCAGGGCTGGACGCCGATGGTACGGGCGTCGACGAGGGTCAGGTTGGCCACCTGGTTAACCGGCACCATGGAACCGTAGTAATCCACCTGGATATGGTCCAGCAGGCCGATATGGGCGCGGCCGGTACGGATCTTGGCGAGGTCCAGCTTGAGGGCTTCGATGGACTTCAGCATCTTGCCCTCGGTTGTTTTTTTCAGTTCCGGGATCATCACATCCTCCGTCAGCAATAGACCAGCGTCCCTTCACTTTCACCGCAGACGACGCGCTTCAGGGCGCCGGGCTTGAAAATGGAGAAGACGTTGATCGGCAATTTCTGGTCGCGGCAGAGCGCGAAGGCGGTCGCATCCATGACCGCGAGATTCTTGGCGATCGCTTCGTTGAAGCTGATCTTGTCGTAGCGGGTGGCTTCCGGGTCCTTCTTGGGGTCGGCGGTATAGATGCCATCCACCTTGGTGGCCTTGAGGACGATCTCGGCGCCCATTTCCGAGCCGCGCAGGGCTGCGGCGGTATCGGTGGTGAAGAAGGGATTGCCGGTGCCGGCGGCGAAGATCACGACCTTGCCTTCTTCGAGATAGCGGATGGCCTTGCCCCGGATGTAGGGCTCGACCACCTGCTCGATATTGAGGGCCGACTGCACCCGGCCGTTGAGGCCGGCCTGGCGCATGGCGTCGGACAGGGCCATGGCGTTCATCACCGTGGCGAGCATGCCCATGTAGTCGGCGGTGGCGCGATCCATGCCGGTGGCGGTGCCCGCCATGCCCCGGAAGATGTTGCCGCCGCCGATGACCACCCCGATTTCCACGCCCAGGTCCGCCACCGCCTTGATCTCCCCGACGATATCCGCGATCACCTGCGGATTGATGCCGTAGGCGTCGGGGCCCATCAGGGCCTCGCCGGAGAGTTTCAGGAGGATGCGTTTATACCTGGGCATGGACATGGGCGGTTATTCCTCTTCTGGTGGTTACTTCTGGGCGGCAGCGGCGGCCTGGGCGGCCACTTCGGCGGCGAAATCGCTCACCTTCTTCTCGATGCCCTCACCCACCACGTAGAGGGTGAAACCGGCAACGGAGGCGCCCTTTTGCTTCAGGAGCTGCTCGACGGTCTGCTTGCCGTCCTCGGCCTTGACGAACACCTGGCCCAGCAGGGTGACTTCCTTGAGGAACTTCTGCACGGTGCCTTCGGCGATCTTCTCCAGCATGGCTTCCGGCTTGCCGGATTCCTTGGCCTTCTCGATGGCGACGCGGCGCTCGGTCTCGATGAGGGCCTGGTCCACGCCGGAAGCGTCCAGGGACTTGGGCTTGGAAGCGGCGATGTGCATGGCCAGGTCCTTGGCCAGCTGGTCGTCGCCGCCGACGACGTCGATCAGGACGCCGATCTTGGAGCCGCCGTGGACGTAGGAGGCCAGCTTGCCCTTGGCTTCCACCCGCACGAAGCGGCGGATGGTCATGTTCTCGCCGATCTTGCCGACCAGGGCGGAACGGGTGGACTCGACGGTGCCTTCGCCCATGGGAAGGGCGGACAGGGCAGCCACGTCGGCCGGGCTCTTGGTGGCGACCAGTTCGGCGCAACCCTTGGCGAGGGCGATGAACTCGTCGTTCTTGGCCACGAAGTCGGTCTCGCTGTTCACTTCGACCATGGCGCCGAGCTTGCCGTCGCCGGACAGGTACATGCCGACCACGCCTTCAGCCGCGACCCGGGCTGCGGCCTTGGTGGCCTTGTTGCCCAGCTTGACGCGCAGAATCTCTTCGGCCTTGGCCATGTCGCCGTCGGCTTCGGTCAGGGCCTTCTTGCATTCCATCATGGGTGCGTCGGTCTTGCCGCGCAGTTCAGCCACCATGCTTGCGGTAATTGCCGCCATTTAAATCACTCCAATCAATAGATGTGCGCCGGCACGCCGGAACGGCGCACCGGTGCCGCACAGTAATTACTCGGCAGATTCTTCTTGGACTTCGACGAACTCGTCTTCGCCGCCGGCGGCAACGATGTCCTGGACGGACTGGCTACGGCCTTCCAGGATGGCATCGGCCACGCCGCGGGCGTACAGGCGGATGGCGCGGGAGGAGTCGTCGTTGCCCGGGATGACGTAGTCCACGCCTTCCGGGGAGTGGTTGGTATCGACCACGCCGATGACGGGGATGCCCAGCTTGTTGGCTTCGGTCACGGCGATCTTGTGGTAGCCGACGTCGACGATGAAGATAGCGTCCGGCAGGCCGGCCATTTCCTTGATGCCGCCGATGGACTTCTGCAGCTTCTCCAGTTCGCGGCGGAAGGTCAGGGCTTCCTTCTTGGGCATCTTCTCCAGCTCGCCGGCTTCGACGGCAGCTTCCATGTCCTTCAGGCGCTTGATGGAGGTCTTGACCGTCTTGAAGTTGGTCAGCATGCCGCCCAGCCAGCGCTGGTCAACGAAGGGAGCGCCGGCGCGGGCAGCCTCCTCGGCCATGATTTCACGGGCCTGGCGCTTGGTGCCGACGAACAGGATGTTGCCCCGGTTGGCGGCCAGCTTCTTAACGAAACCCATGGCTTCGTTGTACTTGCCCAGGGTCTTTTCCAGGTTGACGATGTGGATCTTGTTGCGGGCGCCAAAGATGTACTGAGCCATCTTGGGGCTCCAGAAACGGGTCTGGTGGCCGAAGTGGACACCGGCTTCCAGCATTTCACGCATGGTCACGGACATTGCAAAACTCCTTTAAGGGTTGAACCGCCACCCGCCGGAAACGTCTGCCATTTTTCGAGTTCATGGCCGACACCCTTAAACGGCGGGTGTGTGGAATTGGTTGCGCACACCTCGCACACAACCGCTTTTCGTCGCCTTTCGGCTCGGAAAAACCTGTCGATTGTATCACCGATATGGTGCCCAGATAAAGGCCGGCAGCTCCTCAGTAGCCGTTCTGCTTGAGAGAAAGAAGCTGCAGCATTCGTTCCAGGTAGGGCTGCCAGTCCGGCATCTCGAGGCCGAAATCCTGCTCCAGCCGGCTGCAGTCGAGGCGGGAATTGCGGGGGCGGCGGGCCGGGGTCGGGTAGTCGGCGCTGGGGATGGCGCGGATGGCTTCGGGGGCCAGCCTGAGGTCGAAGCCGGGCATGGCGGAAGCCAGGCCGACGATGGCCCGGGCGAACTGGCACCAGCTCACCGGCCGTGCCGCCGCCAGATGGTAGAGGCGCTTCTCCCCCTCCCCGAGCGCCCTGCCCTGGCGCAGCATGGCCAGGGCAACCCCGGTGACGGTGGCGATAAGGGCGGCCGGGGTCGGGCTGCCCACCTGGTCGTCCACCACGTTGAGGCTGTCCCGCTCCCGGGCCAGCCGCAGGATGGTCTTGACGAAATTGCCGCCGCGGGCCCCGAACACCCAGCTGGTGCGGAAGATGACCGCCCGCCCGGGCGCCGCCAGGATGGCCTCCTCGCCCTCCAGCTTGGTGCGGCCATAGACGCTCTGGGGACCGGTGGGGTCAGTCTCGACGTAGGGCTCCGCCTTTTCCCCGTCGAAAACGTAATCGGTGGAGTAATGGACCAGGAAGCTTCCCAGGCGGGCCGCCTCCTCGGCCAGCAGCCCGGGGGCCTCGCCATTGACCCGGCGGGCCAGGCCGGTTTCGCTCTCCGCCTTGTCGACGGCCGTATAGGCGGCGGCGTTGACGATCACCTGGGGCGCCACCTGCCGCACCACCCGGCGCACCTGGTCGAGGTCGGCCAGATCGCACTCGCCGCGGCCGCAGGCGACGACCGTGCCGTGGGGCGCCAGGGAACGCTGGAGCTGCCATCCCACCTGCCCGTCTTTCCCGAGGAGAAGAATCTTCATCATTCCCGATGTCTACGTAAAAGGCGGCAAGTATGCCTTCCCGCCTGGCTTTGCGAAACCAGGCGCTTCCTTTATCCTTTCATGTTCCCCAACTGTAGCCAATCAATTCCCATGGGCATCCAAA
>DATFAA010000032.1:0-49160 GCA_035255045.1 Rhodocyclaceae bacterium
AAAAAAGCCGGGGAATCCCGGCCTTTTTCTTTGCTACCGACCGCCGTCAGTCCTTCAGCAGCACCCACTTGCCGCCCTTGACGGTCATCATGACCCGGGCCCGCTCGTCCATGCCGTTGTGGTTCTGGGGCGACATGTTGAAGACCCCCTGGGCCCCCACCACTTCTTTCGACCGCTCCAGGGCGTCCCGCAGGGCCTCGCGAAATTCCGGGGTGCCCGGCTTCGCCTTCCTGAGGGCCTCGGGGACGGCCTTCTGCAGCAACAGCCCGGCGTCGAAGGTATTGGCGCCGAAGGTGGACATGGTGCCCGCCCCGTACTTGCCCTCGTAGGCCTTGATGTAGCCCTGGGCCACCGGCTTGATGGGGTTCTTCCCATCCAGGTCGTCTGCCACCAGCATGGGGCCGCCGGCCATCAGGGTACCCTCCACCGCCTGCTTGCCGAGCTTGATGAAGTCGTTGGTGGCGACGCCGTGGGTCTGGTAGACGCGGCCCTTGTAGCCCTTGTCCAGGAGCCCCGCCTGGGGCAGCACCGCCGGGCCGCCGGTGGCGGCGATGAAGACGGCATCCGGCCGGGCGGCGATGGTCTTCAGCACCTGGCCGGTCACCGACTGGTCGGTGCGGGCGAAGCGCTCGTTGGCGACGATGCGGATGCCGGCCTTCTCGGCCATGGGGGCGAACACCTTGTACCAGTTCTCGCCATAGGGGTCGTTGAAGCCGATGAAGCCCACGGTCTTCACCCTGGCCGCCTTCATGTGGCCCAGGACCGCCTCGGCGATGAGGTCGTCGTTCTGGGTGGTCTTGAATACCCACTTCTTCTTGTCGTCCATGGGTTGGACCACGGCGGAGGAGCCGACGGTCGTCACCAGGGGCGTCCTGGATTCGGCCACGAAGTCGAGCATGGCCAGGGCCGCCGGGGTGGTGGTGGGGCCGATGAGGGCGTCCACCCGGTGCTCGGCCAGGAGCTTCTTGACGCCGGTGACCGCATTGGTCGGATCGGAGGCGTCGTCGAGGACGATGTATTCCACCTTCTGGCCGGCGATCTCGGCCGGCAGCAGGGCCACCGTGTTCTTCTGGGGAATGCCGACCACCGCCGTCGGTCCGGTGCTGGAAGCGATGACCCCCACCTTGATATCGGCCGAGGCCAGGCCGGCGGCAAGGAACAGGGAGGCGAGGACGGCGGCACTGCGGTATTGCGGCATGACGGCTCCAGTTCGGGCAAAATAAAGGGCTCGATTATAGCGATCCCGTCATGCTCACCCTCAACCGGCCGCCCCGTCCCCGCCTCACCGCCCGCATCCTGGCCTATGCCCTGGCCGATGTCTTCGGGCTGGCCTGCCTCTCCATCGGCGCCAGCTGGTTCGTGGCCGGCAAGGGTGCCATCGTCGCCGGCTTTCCCTCGTCCCTGGCCGAGGCGGTGGCGTGCACCGCCGGCGGCGCGGTAGTCATGCTGTGGGCGGTGGCCCGCATCCTGCGGGAGATCGCCAAGCAGGGCCCCGAACTCCAGGCCCGCTACCGGCGCTACGTCGCCGACAACTACCCGGGCCGGAGCGCCCCGGAACCGGAAGACGACAGCGGCCGCGAACCGCCGAAATAGATGCCCCCTGCTTCCCCCTGGTTTGAAATGCCCAGCCCCTTCGAGGTGGAGACGGGCACCGTGCTGATGCTGGAGCCGCCCTGGGCCAAGGCCGGCGAGCTGCGCCAGCAGCTCCTGGACGAGACCTACCCGAGGCCCTTCGTAGTGGACGACGGCGAGAAGCGCTACCTGTACTTCAACGTCCGCCTGATGCAGAGCGCCATGAGCCTGACCGCGCCCAACGCCCTGGAGCTGCGCTACACCCAGAAGATGATGGCCTTCCTGCTCTTCAACCCGCGGCCCAAGCGCATCGTCCTCATCGGCCTGGGGGGCGGCTCCCTGGTCAAGTTCTGCTACTACCGGCTGCCGTCCACCCATTTCACCGCCGTCGAGCTCGACCCGGACGTCATCGCCCTGGGTGAAGCCTTCCTCCTGCCGCCGCCCGGCCCGCGCCTGGAAATCCTCCAGGGGGACGGCGCCGACTACCTGGCGGGCGCCGAGAAGGGCATCGACGTCCTGCTGGTGGACGCCTTCGACAGCAACGGCTTCGCCCCCGCCCTCGCCAACCGGGAATTCCTGGAGAGCGCCCAGGCCAAGCTCTCCGGCAGCGGCATCCTGGTCATCAACCTGGCCGGGGACAAGGAAAGCTATGCCGGCCTCATCGGCCTGGCCATGGACGTCTTCGACGACCAGGTGATCGTCTTCTCGGTGCCGGAGGACGGCAACCACATCCTCCTGGCCTTCAAGGACCCCTACTTCGAGCCCCGCTGGCGCTACGTCCACAATTTCGCCAAGGAGCTGCGGGCCCGCTTCGGCCTCGATTTCCCGGAATTCGCCCAGAAGATCGAGCGCTCCACCAAGCTCGGCCTGGCCCGCCGCGAAGCCTTCCGGGGCCGCTGAGGCGGGGCGGCCGCGCCGCCTCTTATGCTTAGGAGTATCAGCCTTTACCGCCCGGAGGGCAGCGGTTACAGTCACAGGCCCCGTGCTTTGCGGACCCTGGTTCCCGAATGACTGCCCGCAGTCGGAAATCCCAATGCCCAGCCCCTTGAAAGCACTGCTCCTGTACCTGGTCCTGGCCGCCTCCCTCCTGGCGCCAGACCTCGGCTGGACGGCCCCGGAGCGCCCCATCCTGGTGGGCTCCGAACTCAGCTTCCCGCCCTATGCCGATGTGGACGCCCAGGGCGAGCCCATCGGCTTTTCCGTCGATCTGTTCAACGCCGTGGCCCGGGCCGTGGACATCAAGGTGCGCTACCGCACCGAGCGCTGGGACAAGGTCTGGCAGGGGCTGCAGCAGGGTGAGCTGGATGCCCTGCCCCTGGTGGCGAAGCTGAAGGAGCGGGCCGGGCTCCTGGAATACACGGAGGCCCACACCATCGGCTACGACGCCTTCTTCGTCCGCCGGGACACCCCCCACATCGACTCCGTCGAGGCGGCCCGCCCCCTGAGCGTCATCGCCATGCGTTCCGACGCCGCCGCCGATGCCCTGCTCAGCCGCGGCTTCGGCGGCCGGCTGGTGCTCGTCAGCACCCTGGCCGAGGGCCTGCGCCTCCTCGCCGCCGGCAAGCACGACGCGCTCCTGGCGCCCCTCCTCCAGGGCAACATGCTGGTCCATTCCCTCGGGCTCGAAGAGTTGGTGGAGCCGGGCGGGCCGTTGCGCGAATACCGGCGGGAATTCGCCTTCGCCGTCCAGAGGGGGGACACGGCCCTGCGGGACCGCCTCGACCAGGGCCTGGCCATCGTCAAGGCGACCGGCGAGTACGACCGCATCTACAAGAAGTGGCTGGCGGCCTACGAGCCCGCCAGGCTGCCCTGGAAATACGTCTATTGGGGCGGCGGCGCCATCCTCTCCGTCCTCCTGCTGCTGGCCGCCTGGACCTGGACCCTGCGCCGGCAGGTAGCGCTGCGCACCGGAGCCCTGGCCCGGGAGGTGGACCGGCGCCGCAGCGCCGAATCCGAGCTGGAGCGCCACCGGGATCATCTCGAGCTCCTGGTCGCCAGCCGCACCACCGAACTGCTGCTGGCCCGGCAGGAGGCCGAAAGGGCAGCCGGGGAGGCGAGACAGGGGGAAGCCCGCTACCGGGCGCTGTTCGAGAACATGCTCGACGCCTACGCCCGGCACCGGATGATTTTCACGGACGGGGCGCCTGCGGACTTCGTCTTCCTCGACGTCAATCCGGCCTTCGCCCGGCTCACCCGCCTGGAGGACGTGGTCGGCCGGCCGGCGAGCGAGGTGATGCCCGGCCTATGCCAGTCAAATCCGGAACTCTTCGCCAGCTTCGGGCGGGTGGCGGCGGGCGGGCCGCCGGAAAGGTTCGAGACCTTCGTCGAACCGCTGGGAATGTGGCTGTCCATCTCCACCTACTCCCCGGCTCCCGGAGAATTCATCGCCGTCTTCGGCGACATCACCGAACGCAAGGCCAGCGAGGCCATGCTGGCAGGCCATGGCGAGCGCCAGGCCCTGCTGCTGGAAGTGGCCGCCAGCATCCTGCAGACCTGGGGGGAAGACCGCGACCTGGCCCGCATCGTCTTCGACCAGGTGACGGGGCACCTGGACGCCGACATCTGCTTCAATTACCGGGTCGGGGGCGAGACCGGGGACATGGAACTGGTCGCCGCCTTCGGCCTGCCGCCGGACGGGGAAGACAGCGCCCGGCGCCTGGCCCTCGGCCAGAGCTACTGCGGCACCGTCGCCGCCGCCGCGGCGCCCCTGGCGGCGGACCGCGAGCACATCGAAAACGACGACCGGGGCGCCTTCCTGCGCAGCTTCGGGGTGCGGGCCTATGCCTGCCACCCGCTCTACAGCCCGGCCGGTTCGGTCATCGGCACCTTTTCCCTGGCCAGCACCCGGCGGGACAGTTTCCTCCAGGAGGAGATGGATCTCGTCCGGACCCTCGCCTACCTGCTGTCCCTGGCCTGGGAGCGGGGACGGATCGAACGGCAGTTGCGCCAGGCCAATGCCGACCTGGAGCGCCGGGTCGGGGAGCGCACCGCCGAGCTGATGGCGGCCAACCGGGAGCTGGAAGCCTTCACCTTTGCCACCTCCCACGACCTGCGCGGCCCCCTGGGGCGCATCAACAGCTTCGGCGCCCTCCTGGAGAAGCACTACCGGGAGCGCCTGGAAGGCGACGGGCTGCTCTTCCTCGATTTCATCCGCCAGAATTCCACCCGCCTCATGCAGTTGGTGGACGACCTCCTCAACTACGCCCGTGTGACCCAGCAGGCGCAGGAACTGCGGGCGGTGGACCTGCCGGCCGTGACCCGGGGCATCCTGCAGGAACAGCGGGAGGAAATCGGCCGGGTCGGGGCCCAGGTCGCCCTGTCACTGCCGACCGTCACAGTGCTCGGCGACCACCATGCGCTCACCCAGGCCCTCGGCAACCTGTTGCAGAACGCCCTCAAGTATTCGGCCACGGCCCGGCCCCCGGTCATCGACATCGGCGGCAAGGAAGTGGACGGGCGCTGCCGCCTATGGGTCCGGGACAATGGCATCGGCTTCGACATGGCCTACCACGACAAGATTTTCGAGATGTTCCGGCGCCTGCACACCTACAGCGAATACGAGGGTAGCGGGGTCGGCCTGGCCCTGGCCAAGCGGGCCATGGAACGCATGGGCGGCCGGATCTGGGCCGAAAGCCGGCCCGGCGAAGGGGCGACCTTCTTCCTGGAAATGCAGGTCGCCTGAGCCGGGACAGCCCCCGGCGCCCCGCCTATTCCTCGGCCTTGCCGGCGGTAGACTTCAGCCATTCCGGCAGCTCCCGGTTGCCGGCGTTCTCGATGATGTACTGGCGCACCAGCTTCCTGACCACCTGGGACGGAGTCAGGTCGTGGGCGGCGCAGATTTCCTCGAAGATCTTCTTCTTTTGCGGATCGATGAGGATGGTCAAGCGGGCGGTCCTGTTTTCCATTTCATTGTTCTCCTGCGCAATCCGGTCTTGTTGCCGGTGTTAACCATATTAACATCGTATTAACATTGACAGCAAATTGATGGCTAATAGAATGTGACTTTGGATTCGATGTCCACCGCCCCCAGCAGGAACCCATGAAGCTCGCATTCCGCCCCAAGCTCCTCGACTGTCTCCACGACTACGACCGTACCCAGTTCGGCAAGGACCTGGCCGCCGGCATCACCGTCGGCGTACTGGCCCTGCCCCTGGCCATGGCCTTCGCCATCGCCAGCGGCTGCTCGCCCACCGCCGGCATCTGGACCGCCATCGTCGCCGGCTTCCTGACCGCAGCCTTTGGGGGTTCCCGGGTCCAGATCGGCGGCCCCACCGGTGCCTTCATTCCCATCGTCTACGGCATCGTCGCAGTGCACGGCTTCCCCAACCTCCTAGGGGCGACCATCCTGGCCGGCGTCTTCCTGCTGGCCATGGGCCTGGCGCGCATGGGCCAGCTCATCCGCTTCATCCCGGTGACGGTGGTCATCGGCTTCACCAACGGCATTGCCGTAGTCATCTTCCTGGCCCAGATCAAGGATTTCTTCGGCCTGCGGATCGACAACCTGCCGGCCGAATTCTTCGAGCGCATCCAGATCCTGGCCGCCCATGCCGACACGGTGGACGGCCCGACCCTGGCCCTGGCCTTGGCCTCCTTCGTCTTCCTCCTCTCCTACAACCGCCTGGCCCGGCGCTTCCCGGCCCTGCGCCGGGCGCCGGGCCCCCTGGCCGTGCTGGTGGCCGGCACCGCCGTCACCTTTGCCTTCGACCTGCCGGTGGAGACCATCGGCAGCCGCTTCCACGGCATTCCCCAGGGGCTGCCCGCCTTCACCCTGCCGGAGCTGTCGGTGCACAATTTCGGCAAACTCATCTCCCCGGCCATCACCATCGCCCTGCTGGGGGCCATCGAGTCCCTCCTCTCGGCCCGGGTCTCCGACGGCCAGATCGACGACCGCCACGACCCCAACCAGGAGCTGATCGCCCAGGGCCTCTCCAACATCGCCGCGCCCCTCTTCGGCGGCATCGCCGCCACCGGCGCCATCGCCCGCACCACCACCAATGTCCGCACCGGCGGCCGCACCCCCATCGCCGGCATGATCCATTCCCTGGTGCTGCTCTCCATCGTGCTGGTGGCCGCGCCCCTGGCCTCCTACGTGCCTCTCGCCACCCTGTCGGCCATCGTCATGGTGGTGGCCATCAACATGGGGGAATGGCACGAGTTCCTGGAGCTCAAGCGCTACACCTACAACTACCGCATCATCCTGCTCGCCACCTTCTTCGTGACCGTGGTCTTCGACCTCACCGTCGCCGTCGAGCTGGGCATGGTGCTGGCCTGCCTGTTCTTCATCTACCGCATGTCGGAACTCACCCGCATCGAGCGCATGCCCCTCGATGACCGCTCCGGCGACCCCAAGTACCAGTACGCCGACGGCACCATGCGGGTGGCGGCCTGGCGGCTGTTCGGCTCCCTCTTCTTCGGGGCGGTGAACAAGCTGGAGGAATTGCTCGATCCCCGGGTCGGCCATCCTGAAATCGTCATCCTCGACATGACCCGCCTGGTGCAGCTCGACACCACCGGCCTGGAAGGCCTGGAGAGCCTGCTCCAGAAGCTGAAGAGCCGGGACTGCACCCTCATGGTGTGCGGCCTCAACTCCCAGCCCGGCTCGCTCCTCTACCGCTCGGGCTTCATCGACCACCTGGGCCACGACAACGTCTGCCTCGACCTGGACGAGGCCCTGGCCCGGGCCGAAACCCTGCTGCCCAAGCTGCCGGCGGCCGGCGCCAGCGCTCCCCGGCCCGCGCCGGAGGCCAGCCACGGCATGGTGCCGGCGACCGCAGCCTAGGCCGGCCCCATGACAGTAGCGATTTACACGCGGGCCGCAATGTTGTTTAAATTGAGCCTGACATGACGAACGCCTGATACCCGGGCGCCGCCGCACTCCAACAAGGGCTTCTCTCAAATGCAGAACTGGTTGGTCGTAGATTGGATTCTCGTTGCGCTTGCGGTCTGGTTGCTCATCGGTATCTCCGGCATCGTCTTTCTCCATAACTTCGCCGTCGTCGCCCGGGTGCTCTTCCCCCTGGGCGCCGCGGCCGGCCTGGCCCTGGCGCTCATGGCGGCGGCCGGCCTGGCGGCAACGCCGGAGGTCGCCACCCTGGCGGTGGGCCTGCCCCAGCTGCCTTTCCACCTGCGCCTCGACAGCCTGGCGGCCTTCTTCCTGATGCTCATCGGCGGCGCCGCCGCCGGCATATCCCTGTTCGCGGCCGGCTATTTCCGGCAGGGCGAGGGCACTCCGCCCGGACTCCTCTGCCTCGAATACCACCTCTTCCTGGCCAGCATGGCCTTCGTCATCCTGGCCGACGACGCCTACGCCTTCATGGTGGCCTGGGAGACCATGGCCCTCTCCTCCTTCTTCCTGGTGACCGCCAACCACCGGGTACCCGAGATCCGGCGGGCCGGCTTCCTCTACCTGCTGATCGCCCACATCGGCGCCATCGCCATCCTGCTCTGCTTCGGCGTCCTCCAGGCCAATACCGGCGACTACACCTTCGCCAACATGCGGGACCAGTCCCTGTCGCCCTTCTGGGCCTCGGTCGCCTTCCTGCTGGCGGTGCTGGGCTTCGGCGCCAAGGCCGGCATGCTGCCCCTCCACGTCTGGCTGCCCGAGGCCCACCCGGCCGCTCCCTCGCCGGTGTCGGCCCTGATGAGCGGGGTCATGCTGAAGACGGCCATCTACGGGCTCCTGCGCGTCTCCTTCGACCTGCTGCACCTGCAGCTCGGCTGGTGGGGCGTCGCCCTCCTCGCCCTCGGCCTGGGCACCGCCCTCTTCGGGGTGGTCTTCGCCACCGTCCAGACCGACATGAAGCGGCTCCTGGCCTACTCCTCCATCGAGAACATCGGCCTCCTGCTCGCCGCCATCGGCCTCGCCCTGCTGTTCAAGTCCTATGGCATGGCGGAGCTGGCGGCCCTGGCCCTCTCCGCCTGCCTCTACCACGCCGTCAGCCACGCCTTCTTCAAGAGCCTGCTGTTCGTCGGTACCGGGGCTGTGCTCCACGCCACCGGCGAGCGCAACCTCGGCCACTTGGGCGGCCTCATCCGCTACATGCCCTGGGTCGCCTGGCTGGTCCTGATCGGGGTCTTCGCCAGCTCGGGCCTGCCGCCCCTGTCGGGCTTCGTGTCGGAATGGCTGCTGCTCCAGAGCTTCCTGTTCACCCCCGGCCTGCCGGACTCCTTCCTCAACATGTCCATCCCCATCGTCGCCGCCGCCATCGCCCTCATCGCGGCCCTGGCCGGCTACGCCATGGTGAAGTTCTTCGGCGTCATCTTCCTCGGCCAGCCCCGGGACGCGAAGCTGCGGGACGCCCACGACGCCGGCCCCTGGGAGCGCCTCGGGATGCTGTGGCTGGCCGCCTGGTGCGTCGGGCTGGGCCTCTTCCCCAACCTCCTCATCCAGCTCATCGACCATGTGACCCGCCCCCTGGTGGGCACCGGCATCGGCCCCAAGGTGGCCCAGAACGGCTGGTGGCTGCTGGCGCCGACCTCGGTGGAGCGGGCCAGCTACGGCCCCGTCTTCTTCCTGGCCGGCGTCGTCGTCTGCTGGCTCATCGCCTTCGGCCTGGTGCGCCTCTTCTACCACGGCCGCCTGCGCCGCTCGCCCCCCTGGGACTGCGGCTATCCCTGGCAGACGGCCCGCATGCAGGACACCGCCGAGGGCTTCGGCCAGCCCATCCGGCAGATTTTCGAGCCCTTCTTCCGCCTCGACCGCCACCTGCCGACGCCCTTCGACCGGGAGCCCCGCTACCGCATGTCGGTGAGCGACCACTTCTGGCACTGGCTCTACCTGCCGGTGGCCCGGGCCGTCGAATTCGTGGCCGACCAGATCGGCCGGCTGCAGCAGGGGCGCATCGCTGTCTACCTGCTCTACAGCTTCCTCACCCTCCTCTTCATGCTCTTCCTGGTGCAGCGATGAGTCCGACCGGCTTCCTTTCCCAGGCCCTGGCCGTGCTGGCGGCCCTGATCCTGGCGCCCCTCCTGATGGGCTGGGTGAACCAGTGGCGCGCCTGGCTGCAGAACCGCCGGGGTCCCGGCCTGCTCCAGCCCTACCGGGTCCTGCACAAGCTCTTCAACAAGGAATCGGTGGTGGCGGATACCGCCTCGCCCCTGTTCCGGGCGGTGCCCTACATCGTCTTCGGCTGCATGACCCTGAGCTGCGCCATCATCCCCACCCTGTCCACCGAACTGCCCCTCTCCCTGGCCGCCGATGCCATCGCCCTGGTGGGCCTCTTCGCCATGGCCCGGGTCTTTATCTCCCTGGCCGCCATGGACATCGGCACCTCCTTCGGCAGCCTGGGGGCGCGCCGGGAGATGCTGATCGGCTTCCTGGCCGAGCCGGCACTGCTCACCGTCCTGTTCACGGCCTCCCTCATCAGCCAGTCCACGGCCCTCACCAGCATCGTCGAGAGCCTCGCCCACAAGGAATTCGCGGTCTATCCGAGCCTGGCCTTCGCCGGCCTGGCCTTCACCATCGTCTCCTTCGCCGAGAACGCCCGGGTGCCGGTGGACAACCCGGCCACCCACCTGGAACTGACCATGATCCACGAGGCCCTCATCCTCGAATACTCGGGCCGCCACCTGGCCCTCATCGAGTGGGCCGCCGCCCTCAAGCTGTTCGCCTATTCCTGCATCGGCCTCGCCCTCTTCTTCCCCTGGGGCATCGCCGAGGCCCAGAACCCGTCGGCCCTGCTCTTCGCCCTGCCGGCCCTGGTGCTCAAGCTCGCCATCGGCGGCTTCCTGCTGGCGGTGGTGGAAACCGCCAGCGCCAAGATGCGGATCTTCCGGGTGCCCGAATTCCTGGCCACCGCCTTCCTCCTCGCCGTCATCGGCATGCTGGTGCACTTCCTGCTGGGAGCGTGACATGAATGCATTCTTCGGCCAGCTCATCAACCTCTTCGCCGCCGGGATGCTGATGCTGGCCTTCGCCATGCTCTCCCAGCGCCGCATCGTCACCCTCATCCATCTGTTCACCCTGCAGGGGCTGGCGGTGGTCGGGGCCACCGCGGTGGTCGCCCACGTCACCCAGCAGCACCACCTCTACTACTCGGCTGGCCTCACCCTGGTGCTCAAGGTGGTGGTCATCCCCCTCCTCCTGCACCGGCTGGTGGACCGGCTGCACGTGCGCTGGGACATCGAGACCATGGTGAACATCCCCACCATGATGCTGATCGGCATCGTCCTGGTGGTCTTCGCCTTCAACCTGGCCATGCCCATCTCCAAGCTCTCGGCCTCCATCGCCCGCGGCACCCTGGGCATCGCCCTGGCCTGCGTGCTGCTCTCCTTCATGATGATGATCACCCGGGCCAAGGCGGTGCCCCAGGTGATCGGCTTCCTGACCATGGAGAACGCCCTCTTCTTCGCCGCCACCTCGGCGACCTACGGCATGCCCATGGTGGTCGAGCTGGGGATCGCCCTCGACGTGCTGGTCGGCATGTTCATTCTCGGCGTGTTCATGTTCCAGATCCGCGAGCAGTTCGACAGCCTGGATATCCGCAACCTGGAAAAGCTCAAGGAGGACTGAAGCCATGGCAGCGCTGTTTCTCGTGCTCGGCATCCCCCTGGCCGGCGGCCTCGTCCTGGCCCTGGTCGGTCACCGCAGCTCGGCCCGGGACATCAACGTCGCCTTCAGCCTGGGCACCTTCCTGGCCGCCGCCGCCCTCACCGTGCAGGTGGTCGCCGCGGGGCCGGTGTTCGCCCTGGAGGGGGAATTCTTCATCGATCCCCTGAACGTCTTCCTGGTCGCTCTCACCGCCTTCGTCGCCCTGACCACGGCCATCTTCTCCCGCCCCTACATGCTGGTGGAGCTCGACCACGGCAAGATGACGCCACGGCGCATGCGGCTCTACCACAGCATGTACCAGTTCTTCTCCTTCACCATGCTGGTGGCCCTCACCACCAACAACCTGGGCATCCTGTGGGTGGCCATGGAGGCGGCGACCCTGACCACGGTGCTACTGGTGTCGGTGTACCGCACCCCGGCCAGCCTGGAGGCGGCCTGGAAGTACTTCATCCTGTGCGGGGTCGGCATCGCCCAGGCCCTCTTCGGCACTATCCTCCTCTACATGGCGGCCAACCCCATCATCGGCCACGGCGTCGGCTCCCTGCTGTGGACCAATCTGGAAGCCATCAAGGACCACCTCAACCCCACCATCGTCTCCCTGGCCTTCGTCTTCCTGCTCCTGGGCTACGGCACCAAGGTCGGCCTGGTGCCGGTGCACAACTGGCTGCCGGACGCCCACGCCGAAGGCCCGACCCCGATCTCGGCAGTGCTGTCCGGGCTCCTGCTCAACGTCGCCCTCTATGCCGTCATCCGCTGCAAGGTGCTGACCGACGGCGCCCTGCACAGCCACTTCGCCGGCAATCTCATGATGGGCTTCGGGCTCGTCTCGGTGGTCGCCGCCGCCTTCTTCCTGTCCCGGCAGAAGGACGTCAAGCGCATGTTCGCCTATTCCTCCATCGAGCACATGGGCCTCATGACTTTCGCCTTCGGCATGGGCGGCCCCATCGCCAATTTCGCCGGCCTCCTGCACATGACCGTACACTCCCTGGTCAAGTCCGCCATCTTCTTCGCCGTCGGCCACGCCGCCCAGAAGGCCGGGACCCAGATCATGGAAGACATCCGCGGCCTCCTCAAGGTCAGCCCCACCGTCGGCTGGGGGCTCATGCTGGGGGCCCTGGCCATCCTCGGCATGCCGCCCTTCGGCGTCTTCGCCAGCGAATTCCTCATCCTCACCACCGCCATGCGCGACCAGCCCTGGGCCACCCCCTTCCTGCTCCTGGCCCTCGGGGTCGCCTTCGCCGCCATCTTCAGCCGGGTCCAGCCCATGGTCTTCGGCGACACCCACCTCAAGCCCCTGGCCCATCCCCCCGCCCTGGTGCCGGTCTTCGTCCACCTCAGCCTGGGGCTGATGCTCGGCCTCTACATCCCCCCCTATCTGGACGGCTGGTATCGCCAGGCGGCCAGCATGATCGGAGGCTGACCCATGCGCATTCCCGATCTCGACATCACCCTGGAAGCCCTGCCGGCCCCCCTGCCCCTGTGGCGGGGGACCGTGGACCGGGACGGCTGGCTGGCCGCCGCCCGCAGCGCCGCCCAGAACGGCGGCCGGCTGGTTTCCCTGTGGGGCAGCGAGCGGGACTCGGGCCTGGTCGTGTCGGCCGCCTACGGACTGTCCGACGGGCTCGCCTGGCTCGACCTGCCCCTGCCCGCCAGCGGAATGGGCAACGGCGGCGACTACCCCGACCTGGCGGGCATCTTCCCCTGGGCCAGCCGCATGCAGCGGGCCGTCGCCGACCTCCTGGGCCTCAAGGCCGAGGGCGCCGACGACCACCGGCCCTGGCTCAACCACGGCGCCTGGCCGCCCCATTTCTTCCCTCTGCGGCGGGAAGCTTCGGGGGACAAGCAGTTCCCCGGCCGCGAGCTGGCCGACTATTCCTTCGTCCGGGTCGAGGGCGACGGCGTCCACGAGATTCCGGTCGGCCCCGTCCATGCGGGCATCATCGAGCCCGGCCACTTCCGCTTTTCCGTGGTGGGGGAAAAGGTGCTGCGCCTGGAGGAGCGCCTGGGCTACACCCACAAGGGCATCGACAAGCGCTTCGAGACCCTGGCCCCGGCCGAGGGCCACCGCCTGGCCGGGCGCATCTCGGGGGATTCCACCGTCGCCTACGCCTGGGCCTACTGCATGGCCTACGAGTCCGCCGCCGGCATCGCCGTGCCGCCCCGGGCCGCCTGGCTGCGGGCCCTGTTCCTGGAGCGCGAGCGGGTGGCCAACCACCTGGGGGACCTCGGCGCCCTCGGCAACGACGCCGCCCTGGCCGTCGGCCTGGGCCACTTCATGCGCCTCAAGGAGGACTGGCTGCGCCTGAACAAGGACCTCTTCGGCCATCGCTTCATGATGGACCGGATCGTCCCCGGTGGCGTCGCCGCGGACCTGCCGGCGGAGGGAGCGAACCGCATCGTCCTGCAGTGCGCCGCCGTCGCCCGGGAAGTGCGCACCCTGCGGAAGATCTACGAGAACCACCCCGGCCTCCAGGACCGCTTCGTCACCACCGGCCGGGTCACCCCCGACCTCGCCGCCCGCCTGGGCCTCACCGGCCTCGCCGGCCGGGCCAGCGGCGTCGCCCGGGACCTGCGCTGCGATTTCGCCCCGGCGCCCTACGGCGGCCTCGGGGTGACCCTGGCCAGCCGCCGGAACGGCGACGTTGCCGCCCGGGTCGACGTGCGCTTCGACGAAGCCCTGGAATCCCTGCGCCTCATCCACGACCTCGCCACCCGCCTGCCGGAAGGCGGCCTGCTGGCGCCGCCGCCCGCCGCCGCCCCGGGCCCCTTCGGCGCCGGCTGGGTGGAAGGCTGGCGCGGCGAAATCTTCGTCGCCCTGGAGCTAGAGGGCGGCGAGCGCATCCGCCGCTGCCACTGCCACGACCCCTCCTGGCAGAACTGGCCGGTGCTCGAGCACGCCATCATCGGCAATATCGTTCCCGACTTCCCCCTCATCAACAAATCCTTCAACCTCAGCTATTCGGGGCATGACCGCTGATGTGGAACCTCATTAAGCAAATCGCCCGCACCGGCATCGTCAGCGAGCCTCCGCCGGCGCCGGCCCAGGACCAGCAGCCCGAGGTCGAGCGCATCCAGCGGGAAATCCTGGAAATCCTCGGCCAGGCCCTGGCCATCCGGGAGGTGGATGCGGGCTCCTGCAACGGCTGCGAGCTGGAAATCAACGCCGTCAACAACCCTTACTACAACCTCGAGGGGCTCGGCATCAAGTTCGTCGCCAGCCCGCGCCATGCCGACATGCTGCTGGTCACCGGGCCGGTGTCCCGCAACATGGCGGTGGCCCTGCAGCGCACCTACGACGCCACCCCCGACCCCAAGCTGGTGGTGGCGGTGGGCGACTGCGGCCGTGACGGCGGCATCTTCGGCGACACCTACGCCTCCTGCGGCGGGGTCTCCCGCACCATCCCGGTGGACCGGGTGATCCCCGGCTGCCCGCCGGAGCCCATCGAGATCCTGCGCGGCATCCTGGCCGCCGTGCGCGGCAGCCGGGAGAAATCCCGGGAGCAGGCGGCCGATTCCTCCCTCTAACGGCAATGAGCGACAGGGTCAGCCGCCACCTCTCCATCACCGGCCTGGTCCAGGGCGTCAGCTTCCGCTGGTACATGGTCCAGGAAGCCCGGCGCCTGGGCGTCGACGGCTGGGTGCGCAATCGCCGGGACGGCAGCGTCGAGGCAGCGGTCGCCGGCCCCGAGGACCAGGTCCGGCAACTGGTGGAATGGGCCCGGCGCGGGCCGCCGGCGGCCCAGGTGGACGGGGTGGACCTCGGCCCCTGGGACGCGCCCCTCGACCCCGGCTTCGAGCAGGCGCCGACCGTCTGATTGGCACTCGGATTCCCGCCATGACGGCGGGTTTGACACCCTTTCGGGGCTTGGTTACAGTCGGCCTTCCCCCAACCCAAGTGCATATCGCAAGGAGACCTTCATGGCCGTTCTCGTTGGCAAGCAAGCCCCGGATTTCACCGCCACCGCCGTCTATGGCAATAACGAGATCAAGGAACTCAAGCTGTCCGACCTCAAGGGCAAGTACGTCGTCCTCTTCTTCTACCCCCTGGACTTCACCTTCGTCTGCCCCTCGGAAATCATTGCCTTCGACCACCGCCTGGAGGAATTCAAGAGCCGCGGCGTCGAGGTCGTCGGCGTCTCCATCGACTCCCAGTACACCCACCTGGCCTGGAAGAACACCCCGGTCAAGGAAGGCGGCATCGGCCAGGTCGGCTACCCCATGGTGGCGGACGTCAAGCACGAGATCTGCCGCGCCTACGACGTGGAATTCGAGCCCGCCGGCGTCGCCCTGCGCGCTTCCTTCCTGATCGACAAGAATGGCGTCGTCCAGCACCAGGTGGTCAATAACCTGCCCCTGGGCCGCAACGTGGACGAGATGGTCCGCATGGTGGACGCCCTGCAGTTCTTCGAGGAGCACGGCGAGGTCTGCCCGGCCGGCTGGAACAAGGGCAAGCCGGGCATCGAGGCCACCCCGGACGGCATCGCCGCCTTCCTGGCCAAGAATGCCAGGAAACTATAGCGGGAAACCATGTTCCAAAAAGCCGCCTCCTGGCGGCTTTTTCGTTTGACCATTATGACAAGAAAGAGAGACACCCCATGACCGCTCCCCGCCGTATCCAGTCCTTCCATCCGCCCCGCCGCACCCTGCTCGGCCCCGGCCCCTCCGAGATGCATCCCCGGGTCATCGCCTCCCTGGCCCAGACCGTGGTGGGCTACCTGGACCCGGCCTTCGTCACCATGATGGAGGAATTGAAGGAACTGCTGCGCTACACCTTCCAGACCACCAATCCCCTGACCTTCCCGCTCTCCGGTCCGGGCTCGGTGGGCATGGAGGCCTGCTTCGTCAATCTGGTGGAGCCGGGAGACAAGGTGGTCGTCTGCCGCAACGGCGTGTTCGGCGGCCGCATGCTGGAGAACGTGGAGCGCTGCGGCGGGGTGCCCGTCATCCTGGACGAGACCTGGGGCGAGCCGATCGATCCCAACAAGCTGGAGGACCTGCTGCGGGACCACCCGGACGCCCGCACCGTCGCCTTCGTCCACGCCGAAACCTCCACCGGCGCCCAGTCCGACGCCCAGGCCCTGTGCGATGTGGCCCGCCGCCACGGCGCCCTGACCATCGTTGACACCGTCACCTCCCTGGGCGGCACGCCGGTGCTGGTAGACCGCTGGCAGGCGGATGCCGTCTACGCGGCCAGCCAGAAATGCCTGTCCTGCACCCCCGGCCTGTCGCCGGTGAGCTTTTCCGAGCGCGCCATCGACAAGGTCAAGGCCCGCACCCGGGGCAAGGTCCAGAGCTGGTTCATGGACCTCAACCTGGTGCTGTCCTACTGGGGCGAGACCCAGCGCACCTACCACCACACCGCCCCCGGCAACAGCCTCTACGCCCTCCACGAGGCCCTCCTCCTGCTGCGGGAGGAAGGCCTGGAGAATGCCTGGGGCCGGCACCAGCGCAACCACGAGGCCCTCAAGGCCGGCCTCGAGGCCCTGGGGCTGCGCTACGTGGTCCGGGAAGGCGCCCGCCTGCCCCAGATGAACGCCGTCCGCATCCCGGAAGGGGTGGATGACCTCACCGTCCGCCGCACCCTCCTCAACGACTACAACATCGAGATCGGCGCCGGCCTCGGCCCCCTCGCCGGCAAGATCTGGCGCTTCGGCCTGATGGGCTATTCGAGTCAGCCGGAGAACGTCCTCCTCGCCCTCTCGGCCCTGTCGGCGGTGCTGGCCGACCAGGGCTACCGGCACGACAGCGGGGCTGCCGAGGCCGCCGCCCATGGCGCCTATGCCACCCACCACGCCCGCGCCGCCGACCGCCACCGCCGCGACTGACGGCTGGTGCGGCGCAGCAGTGACAGGCAAGCCGGGGGTCGTTATGATCTAAGTCATAGATTATTAAAGATCCCTGGCACCAGGGACGACGCAAAGGCAGAGGAGAAAAAATGATCAAGAGAACCCTCGGGATCGGAGCCATCGCCGGGATCGCCCTGGCCCAGGCAGCAGTCGTGGTGGCGTTGTTGGGCGGCTCGGCAGCGGGCTGGTATGGCGGCATCGCCGTCGTGGCGATCGGCATTTCCGCCTGCCTGCTGATCGGCGGCCGGGGCGGCGGCGAGGCCGGCAAGCTGGAGCGCGACATCGCCGCCATCGCCGAAGGCAACGCCGACCTGTCCCTGTCCGTGGGCAGCGCCGGCAATGACGCCATCGGGCGCATCGCCGCCAGCCTCAACCGCTTCCTCGGCAAGGTCCGCGGCCTCATCGTCCACGCCCGGGAGCGCAGCGTCAGCATCGCCGCCGACGCCGCCCGCATGGACCGGCTGATCCAGCTCGCCGGCCAGGCGGTGAAGCGCCAGGAGGAACTGGCCTCGGCCGTGTTCGAGTCCAGCAACCGGGTGAACGTGGCGGTGAGCGAGGTGACGGCCAACGCCGACGCCATCGAAGGCTCCACCCACAGCAACCTCAACCTGGCCCAGCGCTCCCTCGACCAGATGCATACGGTGGCGACCACCATGCGCTCCACCAACGACCACATCAACCACTTCGCCAGCACCGTCGGCGAGCTGCACGCCAGCTCCAACCGGATCAACGAGATCGTCTCCCTGATCAACGACATCTCCGACCAGACCAACCTGCTGGCCCTCAACGCCGCCATCGAGGCGGCCCGGGCCGGCGAAGCGGGGCGCGGCTTCGCCGTGGTGGCCGACGAGGTCCGCAAGCTGGCCGAGAAGGTCAAGTCGGCGACCCAGGTCATCCGCCAGAACACCCAGTCCATGATCACCCTGGTGTCCGACACCTCGGACAAGACCAAGGCCATCGTCGGCGATGTCACCGAGGCCAACAACCACATCGAGACCTCCTCCGCCGACCTGGACGCCATGGTGGAGGAGTTCAAGCGCACCAGCCAGCAGCTCGGCACCATCGCCAACGCCATCCGCAACCTCAAGGAAAACAACCAGAGCATCCACGGCGAGGTGGAGGAAATCCGCAACCACGCCCTGGACGTCTCCAGCCAGGTCCGGCAATGCCAGGACTCCGCCAAGACCCTGCGGGAATCCACCGAGGACCTGCAGGGCACCCTGGCCGATTTCCGCACCGGCAACAGCATGTTCGACACCATCCACGACAAGTGCGCCACCTTCCGCGACCGGGCCGCCGCCGTCCTCCAGCGCCTGGCCGACCGGGGGGTCAATGTCTTCGACCAGGCCTACCGGGAGATTCCGGGCTCCAATCCCAAGCGCTACACCACCGCCTACGACGGCCAGTGCGACGCCGAGCTGACCCGCCTGTACGACAACTTCCTCAAGGAAGTGAACGGCCTGGCCTACACCCTGGCGGTGGACAACGCCGGCTACGCGCCGGCCCACAACGGCGTCTTCTCCAATCCGCCCAGCGGCGACCCTGCCGTGGACCTGGCCAAGTGCCGCCACAAGCGCATCTTCAACGACCCGGTGGGCATCAAGTGCGCCCGCAACCAGAAGCCGTCCCTGTTCCAGACCTACGTCCGGGACACCGGCGAAATCCTCAACGACCTCTCCATGCCCATCGTCATCAACGGCAAGCACTGGGGGGCGGTGCGGATGGGATTCAAGACCGACCTGCTGTTCTAATCGCCCTTGCGCCGGGCTGCCGCCGCCATCTCGGCGGTGGCGACCTGGTTGCGGCCGGCCTTCTTGGCCGCATAGACGGCCTGGTCGGCGCGGCCGAGGACCTGGTCCATGCCGGCGTCGTCCGGCGCCACCGTCGCCACCCCCACCGAAGTGGTGAAGCGCACCGGCGGCTGACCCTCCAGGGGCACTTCCGTCGTGGCCACCGCCCGCCGCAGGCGTTCCGCCACCTCCAGGGCCTCCTCCTGGCCGGTCTGGGGCAGCAGCACGGCGAACTCTTCCCCGCCCAGGCGGCCAACGACGTCCTCCTCGCGCAGGGTGGCCAGGCAGACCTGGACGAATCTCTGCAGCACCAGGTCGCCGACATGGTGGCCATAGCGGTCGTTGACCGCCTTGAAGTGGTCCAGGTCGAGCATGAAGACCGACAGCTCGCCGCCGTAGCGGCGGATGCGGGCCAGTTCCTGCCGGGCCACCTCGAGGAAATGGCGCCGGTTGGCGCAGCCGGTGAGGGCGTCGGTGTGGGCCTCCTGGACCAGCCGCCACTCCAGCTGCTTGCGGTCGGTGATGTCCTGGATGACCCCGAGCAGCTCGTTGGGCCCGGGCGCTGCCATCTCCCGGAGGGTGCCGATCATCCGGGGCGGCCGGTCGGCGGCCGTGACCACCACCTCTCCCAGGCCGTGCACCACCCGCACCCGGCCGTCCGCCAGGATGATCCGGTACTCCAGGTCGAAAGCCCCGTCCCTGCGGGCCTGGGCGATATGGCCCGCCACCTTGGCCCGGTCGTCGGGATGGATGACCTGGAAGAAGAGGTCGCGGCTGGGGATCAGGGCCTGGGGCTCGTAGCCGAGGATGCGGAAGGTCTCGTCCGACCAG
The DNA here is from genome assembly GCA_035255045.1 of Rhodocyclaceae bacterium. Lineage (GTDB taxonomy): Bacteria > Pseudomonadota > Gammaproteobacteria > Burkholderiales > Rhodocyclaceae > JAGTRP01. The sequence goes on from DATFAA010000032.1 coordinate 19,590, forward strand.
CGCATGTCGCCGCTGTCCACGTCCCATTCCCAGTGGCCGACATGGGCCACGGCCTGGGCCATCTTGAGGCTGTGCTCGCTGCGCTTCAGCGCCTCCTCGGCCTCCCGGATGCGCCGGTAGGTGCGGGCGTTCTCGATGGCCAGGCCGCAGACTCCGGCCACCGACAGGGCCAGGTTGAGGTAGCGGCTGCGGAATTGGGGAAAGGCGAAGCGGTCCGCCACCACCACTCCCAGGGTCTCGCCCCCCCGGGCGATGCGCAGCAGGAAGCCGCTGCCGGACTCGGTCCACGCCCAATCCCGGTCCAGGCTGCCGGCCTGCCTGGCGAGGTCGTCGGGCAGGGCCTCGTCTCCCGGTAGAGCCCCGTCCACGAAGCGCACGTAGTGGATGATCTCGGGCGCGAACAGCATGCGGAACAGGTCCTCGATGGCGGCGATGGTCTCCGGCTCGTCCTTGAGCACCGCCACCCGCCCCAGGAAGTCCATGGCGGCGAGGTGGTCGGCCCGCTCCCGGCCATGCTCCTCCTCTTCCTGCCGCTCCTGGCGCTCGCCTTCCTCCCGGTGCCAGTCGGCCACCAGCCGGGCCAGGAGCAGGCGGGTGTAGTCGATGCCGACGGCCAGCCGGCTGGCGGGCAGGCCGACCGCCGCCGCCAGTTCGGCGAGCCTGGCGGCGGCGTCGGGAAGGACGCCGGTATCGAGGAGGACGAGCTCCTTGGCGAATTCCTGGAAGAAGGGCGCCGCCACCTCCGCCTCGAACCCCATCTGCCGGAGCTGGCCCCGCCAGTCGGCGAGCCAGGCCGGGGTGACGATATAGGCGTCGCGGCCGATGGCCTCGGCCACCAGGCTGGGGCCGGCCACCAGCTGGAAGCACTCGTCCTGGATGTGCAGGCGGGTCGGGGGCCAGTCGGCCGGGGGTGCGCCGAGCCCCTGCAGGCAGGACCGCCCGAAGATCAGGACCCGGGTGCAGTCCGCCGCCAACAGGGGGTGCAGTTCATTCCAGTCCACCGGCGGGCGGCCGCAGCGGGCCGGAAAGGCGGCGACCGCCACGTCGGCCCAGCCCTCGGCGGCCACCGCCGCTTCGACCTCGGGGCGGAAGTTCTGGCAGCAAAGGAGGCAGAGTCTTGCGGCCATGGCGCCCCTTTCGGCTAATCCACCCAATCCAGGGGGTAGCGCCCCCAGCGCTCGACGGCGGCCCGGATGTCCAGCAGGACCTGGTCCGGCACCTGCCACGGGATTTCGCCGTGATTGTCGGCGAGGATGAAGCCGCCGCCCCGCCCGGCCTTGGCGATGGCCCGCTTGACCTCGGCTTCCGCCTCCGCCGCCGTCCACCGCCGCATGGCGACGCCGTTGAGGTTGCCGATGATGGTAAGCCGGTCGCCCACCGCCGCCTTCCAGTCGGCCAGGTCCTCCCAGGTGCTGACGCCGACGGCCTGGGCCCCGGTGGCGACGATGTCCCCGGCGATGGCCAGCCCCCGGCCGGAGGCCAGGTGCATGGCCACGCCCCCCTTGATCTTGGCCAGGGTCTCCAGCGCCACCCGGTGGCCGGTCCGCAGGTACAGGTCGCGGGGCAGGTTGGTGGGCGAGGCCATGGGGTCGGCATAGCCGATGGCCGTCGCCCCCGCCGCCAGCTGGGCGTTGGCCCAGTCGGCGCAGAACTGTTGATTCACCGCCATGAGGCGGGCAAGACGCTCCGGCTGGCCGTAGATGAGTTCGATGTAGGGGCCGAAGCCCATCTGCATGATCGGCAGCGAGAAGGGGGAAATCACCGAGCCGACGATGGGCACCGTGTCGCCCACCCGTTCCTTGAGCCGGCGGATGGTCTCCAGCCCGCGCAGCAGGCAGGGCGTCTCGGCCACCCGGGGCGGCTGCAGGCGGTCGATGTCCTCGGGGCGCCGGATGACGGGGCCGCCGCAGTTGGGGGGGCCGTCGTCGATGAAGACGGTTTCGGCGCCGAAGGCTTCGGTTTCGACGGCGGAGTAGTAGCTGGGGCAGAGGCAGTCGCTGCCGTACTTGGCGAGAAGGCGCATCTGGCCTTCCACGACGTGCTCGGCCCGGGAGAAGTAGTCCCGGATGCCGAGGCCCAGCTCCCTGGCCCCGTGCATGGTGGCAAGCAGAAAGACCGGCACCCGGTCGGGCTCCCGGTGGCCCATGGCGGTCATCACCCTTTCCATGGCAGTCAGCATGCCGTTTCCTCCATCCAGTGGCGGACGATGGCGACGGCGTCGGCGGCGCTGCGCCCCATGGCATCGGCACCCACTTCGCGCCAGAGTTCCGGGTCGAAGAGAAATGGCGCCCCGCCCACGGCGATGCGTACCCGTTTGCCCCGGGCTGCGAGGGCCGCCCGTACCGCCTTGACCTTGAGGGCGGCGGGCAGCATCAGGACCGAAATGAGCAGGATGTCGATGCCGTCGGCCACGACCCGCTCCACCAGCTCGTCCACGTCCATGCGGCCGTAGTCGAGGATGTCGAAGCCGCTGGCCCGCATCACCGCCAGGACGATGCGCTTGCCCAGCAGGTGGTAATCGGCGAGGACGACGATGGCGTGGCGGGGCCGTCCCCGGCGCTCTGCAGCCATGGCGGGCAGCACCCGCTCCACCATGTCCTCGCAGATGCGGCTGCCCAGGTAGACCTGGGAAAGGGCGATGCGGCCGGCACTCCAGGCGTCCCCCAGGCGCTCCAGGGCCGGCACGACGACCTGCTCGACCACCTGCATGGGGGAATGACGGCCGACCGCCTGCTGGAACAGGGCTTCCGCCCTGAACCGGTCGAGGGACTCCAGCGCCTCGCACAGTTGAGCCGTCAAGTTGTCCATTAATCCACCTGCCATGAGCCCGTATCGGCATGGTGCCCCGGCCCCCGCGGGGGCACCACACTCATCTTAGTCGGCATGGCGGACGAGGCGCAGACCCGGGCGCTCCGGGTTTGCTCCAGGTCAAGACCGGGCCGGAAAAGGCCCGGCCGCCCTACTGGTAGACGATCTCGACGTTCTCGGGCTGCAACCAGCCGGAAAGCTCCGCCAGCAGGGCGTCGTCGAGCCGCACCCGGGAGGAGTCCCCCAGCACCAGCTCGCACTCCGCCTCGCGGTTGCGGTAGCGGATGCGCACCGGGGCGGTTCCGGCACCGAAGGGGGCGAGCAGGGCGCGGAGCTTGGCAGCGTCGGCCTGGCCGTTCATTTTCAGCAGCAGGTGCTTGGCGAATCGGGCCCGGGCTTCACCCAGGGTCATCAGGCTGTCGGCGGCGACGGCATTGCCGCCGGAGAAGTCGTCGTAGCGCACCTTGCCCTGCACCACCAGGACCTCGTCGGTGACGATCTTGGCCCGCTCCGCCTCGAACAGCTCGTTGAACACCGAGACCTCGACCATGGCGGTGCCGTCGTCCAGCTGGACGAAGAGCATCTTGCCCCGGCGGGTCATCTGGGTCCGCACGCCGACCACGATGCCGGCCATGACGGTCAGCTCCTTGGCCGGTTCAAGCTGGGAGAGGCTCCTGCGGATGAAGCGGGACAGCTCCTTCTTGCAGGCGTTGTAGGGGTGGCCGGAGAAGAAGAAGCCCAGGGCCTGCTTCTCCTCCATGAGGCGCTGCTTCTCGTCCCAGGGCTTGACCACGACATACTGGGGGGCGTGCTCCTCGGCGACGTCGGCGATGTCGAAGAGGCTGGTCTGCAGGGCGTTGCGCTCGGCGTGCTCGGCGAATTCCATGGCGATGCCGACCGAGGCCAGCATCTTGTGGCGGTCCGGATCCAGGGAGTCGAAGGCACCGGCCCGGATGAGGGCCTCGATGGTGCGCCGGTTCACCATGCGCTTGTCGCAGCGCTTGGTGAAGTCGAAGAGGTCCTTGAAGGGGCCGCCCTCCTGCCGGGCCTTGAGGATGCATTCCACCGCCTGCTGGCCGGTGCCCTTCACCGCCCCCAGGCCGTAGCGGATGGTCTTCTGGTCCACCGGCTCGAAGCGGTAGGCGGAGGCGTTCACGTCCGGCCCCAGCATCTTGATGCCGTTGGCGACGGTGTCCTCGTAGAAGATCTTCACCGTGTCGGTGTTGTCCATGTCCGAGGACAGGGTGGCGGCCATGAAGGCGGCGCAGTGGTAACGCTTGAGCCAGGCGGTGTGGTAGGTGACGACGGCGTAGGCGGCGGTGTGGGATTTGTTGAAGCCGTACTCCGCGAACTTGGTCATCAGGTCGAAGAGCTGCTCGGCCAGGGCCGGGTCGTAGCCCTTCTCCCGGGCGCCGGCGGCGATGGTCTCCCGGTGCTTGGCCATCTCCTCGGGCTTCTTCTTGCCCATGGCCCGGCGCAGCATGTCGGCGCCGCCCAGGGTGTAGCCGCCGATGATCTGGGAGATCTGCATCACCTGTTCCTGGTACACGATGACGCCGTAGGTGGGCGACAGGCAGGAGGTGAGGTCCGGGTGGAAGTAGTCGATCTTCTGCTGGCCCTTCTTCCGCAGGATGAAGTCGTCCACCATGCCCGAGCCCAGGGGGCCCGGCCGGTAGAGGGCCAGCACGGCGATGATGTCTTCGAAGCGGTCCGGGGCGAGCTTCTTCAGAAGCTTCTTCATGCCCTCCGATTCCACCTGGAAGATGGCCGTGGTGTTGGCGTCCTTGAGGATCTGGTAGGCGCCGGGGTCGCTGAAGCCGAGGGACATCAGGTCCAGCTTCTCGCCGGTCAGGCGCTCGATGTAGTCCAGGGCCAGCTCGATGATGGTGAGGTTGCGCAGGCCCAGGAAGTCGAACTTCACCAGGCCGGCCTTCTCCACGTCATCCTTGTCGAACTGGGAGACCGGCGAGGCGTCGGCGCCGGTGGCCTGGTAGATGGGGCAGAAATCGGTGATCTTGCCGGGAGCGATAAGGACGCCGCCGGCGTGCATGCCGATGTTGCGGGTCAGGTCCTCCAGGCGGCGGGCGAGGTCGAAGAGCTCCTGGATGGACTCCCCGTCCCGGTCGTCCTCCATCATCTCCTTCAAGGCCGGCTCCTGCTCCAGGGCCTCGTCCAGGGACACCGGCTTGTTCTGCACCACCGGGATGAGCTTGGAGATGCGGTCGCACAGGGAATAGGGCAGGTCCAGCACCCGGCCCACGTCCCGCACCACGGCCTTGGAGGACATGGTGCCGAAGGTGGCGATCTGGGACACGGCCTCGGCGCCGTAGCGGCCCCGCACGTATTCGATCACCCGCCAGCGGTTGTCCTGGCAGAAGTCCACGTCGAAGTCGGGCATGGACACCCGCTCCGGGTTCAAGAAGCGCTCGAACAGCAGGGCGTAGGCCAGGGGGTCGAGGTCGGTGATGCCGAGGCTGTAGGCCACCAGGGAGCCGGCGCCGGAACCCCGGCCGGGGCCCACCGGCACGCCGTGGTTCTTGGCCCAGTTGATGAAGTCCGCCACGATCAGGAAGTAGCCCGGGAAGCCCATCTGGACGATGGTCTTGCACTCGAACTCGAGGCGCTGCTCGTATTCCGGCCGCTTGGCGTCCCGGGTCTCCTGGTCCGGGTAGAGGTGGGCCAGGCGCTTCTCCAGGCCGGCCTTGGCCTCGGACACCAGGAACTCGTCCAGGCTCATGCCCGCCGGGGTCGGGAAGTTGGGCAGGAAGTTCTTGCCCAGGGTCATTTCCAGGTTGCAGCGCCGAGCGATGTGGACGGAATTCTCCAGGGCTTCCGGCAGATCGGCGAAGAGCTCGGCCATCTCGGCCTGGCTCTTGAAATACTGTTCCGCGGTGTAGGGCCGGGGCCGGCGGGTGTCGCCGAGGACGTAGCCTTCGGCGATGCAGACCCGGGCCTCGTGGGCGCGGAAGTCGTCCGGCTCCAGGAACTGGATGGGATGGGTGGCGACCAGGGGCAGGCCGAGGTCGCCGGCCAGGTCGGCGGTGGCATTCACCATGGCCTCCTGCTGGGGCTGGCCGTAGCGCTGCACTTCCAGGTAGAAGGCGCCGGGGAACATGGCATCCCAGGCCCGGGCGCGCTCCGCCGCCAGGTCGAAGTTGCCGTTCTGCAGGGCTTCGCCCACATCTCCCAGGTGGGCCCCCGAGAGGGCGATGAGCCCGTCGCTGCCGCTTTCCCGCAGCCACTCCCGGCGGATTTCCGCCTTGTCCCGGCGCCCGTCCTGGACATAGGCCCGGGTGAGCAGGTCGCAGAGCTGCAGGTAGCCGGCCCGGTTCTTCACCAGCAGGAGCAGGCGGTAGGGGTCCTCCGGAGAATCCGGGTTGGCGATCCAGACATCCGCGCCGGCGATGGGCTTCACGCCCTTGCCGCGGGCCCCCGTGTAGAACTTCACCAGCCCGAACAGGTTGTCCAGGTCGGTGAGAGCCAGGGCCGGCATGCCGTCGGCGGCGGCCCGCTTCACCGCGTCGCCGACGCGGACGATACCGTCGGTGACGGAATATTCGGAATGGAGGCGGAGGTGGATGAATTTCGGATCGCTCATAGCCCCCGATTTTACCGCGCCAGGACCCTCCTTAGCCGTGGATTACGGGTTCTCCCCCACTTCCTTTTTCGCCCTTGCCGGAGCAATATCGCAGGTCCATGAGAGCCCAGGCCGCAGTCCAGAAAAGGAGTTCGCCATGTCCGCAGTCCGGAGCCCCAGCCTGACCGCCATCGCCCGAACCGCCTGGTTCGTCCTCGGCCGCACCCATCCTTCCCTGCCCCGCATGTTCCTGCGGCTGGTCGTGCCCCTTTCCCTGCTGCCGCCGGTGATGCTCTATTACGCCGGCACCTACCACGGCGACGACTTCATGCCCGGATTCGCGGCCCGGGACTGGGTCAGCATCGCCTTCATCTTCCTCATTGCCGAACTGGCCACCGTCGGCGCCATGGGCACCGTCATCCGCTGGGTCGCCAAGCTCAACGGCCACTTCGCCGACCGCACCAGCGCCTACCTGCTGGCCTTCGCCGCCCCCATTCCCCTGTGGCTGTCGTCCCTGTCCCTGCTGGTGCCCAATTTCATCTTCGCCGCCTGCCTCGGCATGCTCGCCTTCGGCTTCTCCTGCCTGGTCATCTACCACGGCGTGTCGGCCCTGCTGAAGGTGAAGGAGGACCTGGTGGCCGGCTCCATCGCCTTCGGCATCATGGCCTGCGGCCTCCTGGCCTGGGCCATGCTCCTGATCATCGTCATACCCATCGCCTGATCCGGCGCGATTCATCCCTTCTGCGGCGGGTCCGCAAGGAGCGGTAGAATCGCGCCCCATGACCGCCCGCCGCCAGACCCTTCTTCTCTTCCTCCTCGCCCTCCTGGTCTTCGGCCTCGGCATCTGGGAACCCACCGGCGTCACCGGCAAGGACGAGTTCTACCTGGGCCTGCGCACCCCCATGGAGATGATGGCGGGGAACCACTGGCTGGTGCCCTTCCTGGACGGCGCCCCCCGCATCCGCAAGCCGCCCTTGCTCTACTGGCTGGGCCGCCTCAGCTACGAGACCTTCGGTATTTCCCTCACCAGCGCCCGCCTGGTGGCGACCCTGTTCGCCGCCCTGCTGGTGGCGGCCACCGCCGGCATCGCCCGGCGCCTGACCCGGGAATCCCACACCGGCCTGGTGGCCGGACTCATCCTCCTGACCTTCCTCGGGCTCCACACCGAGGGCCGCCGCTTCATGCTGGACGTGCCGGTGGCCGCCTGCTCGACGGCCGCCTTCTGGAGCCTCCTGGCCTGGCTCGATAACCGCCGCTGGCCCTGGCTGACCCTGACCGCCCTCCTCCTGGCCGCCGGCTTCCTACTCAAGGGGCCCGTCGTCACCCTGGTCTTCGGCGGCGGCGTCCTGGCCCTGCTGGCCTCCCGGCGCCTGTCCCCGGCCAGCCTCCTGCCCCAGTGGCGAAGCCTGGCGGCCAATGTCGCCCTCTGCCTGGGCCTGGCCCTGCCCTGGTTCTTCCTGGTCCGCGCCCTCTACCCGGAAGCCGCCCAACTGGCCTTTGCCGACGAGATGGAATCCCGGCACTTCTTGCAGCCCACCCCGGAGATCATCCTCGGCCTCATCAACGTCGCCCTGCCCTGGATCTTCGTCTTCCTCGCCGCCGCCTGGGCCCGGTGCCGGGAACCCCACCTGCCGCGCCTGCTGCTGGTCTGGTTCCTGGCCAGCTTCCTGCCCTTCCTGTTCATCAAGAGCTTCGACCGCTACCTGGTCGGCTCCCTGGCGCCCATGGCCATCTTCCTGGCCTGGTCACTGCCCGGCCTCACTGCCCGCTGGCCCTTCCGCCTCGGCCTTGCCGTCGCCCTCTTGCTGGGGGGCGGGCTTGCCGTCTTCGCCCTCTGGTTCCGCCTCGGCGGCTGGTACTGGCTGCTGGCGCCGGCCCTCTATTTCGCCTGGGCCTGGTGGCAGGAGCGGGGCCTCGCCCACACCATCGCCGCCCCCGCCCTGTTCTGGATCGCCCTCCTGTGGGGCGTCTTCCCCGCCCTGGGGGTGAATGGCGTGCCGCCGGACGTGGTGGAACTGGGCCGCACCCGCGCCATCGCCATGTTCGACGGCCCCCAGCCGGCCATGCTGCCCATCCTCTCCCGCCAGCCCCACCGCCATTACAGCGCCATCGACCGGCACGACGCCGCCGAACTGGCCGCCCTGGGCGCCCTGGTGTTCGCCGAGGGCAAAGATGTCCCCCGCCTGCTGGCCGAGCTGGACAAGGCCGGCTACCTGGCCCACCCGGCCGGGCAGTACCGGACCCTGGCCAGCCACGGTTCCGCCCTGCGCTTCGCCCGGGTCGGCGCCAGCGGCCGGGACTGGCGGGAAGCCTGGATCGGCCAGCGCCTCGACCCGCTCCTGACCACCATCGAGTGGTTCGAGATCAAGCCGCGATGAGGATGCTGCGCTGGGCCGCGTCCCTCCTGTTCGCGGCTGGCCTGGCCGCCGCCCTGTGGCGCGGCCCCTGGCCGGCGGAGCCGGCCTTCCTGCCGCCGCCCGCCGCCCCGGCGCCCCTGCCCGCCGAATTCCGGGCCGAGCTGCTGCCCGTCGCCGCCCCGTCGGCCCATGCCGCGACCCTGGCGGAACTGGCCGACGGACGCATCGCTGCTGCCTGGTTCGCCGGCTCCCGAGAGGGGGCGGCGGATGTCGCCGTCTGGTTCTCCACACTGGAAAGCGACGGCTGGAGCCCGCCCCGCGCCATCGCCCAGCGCGCCGGCACCGGCCGCGCCACCCTCGCCCATGTCAGAAAGATCGGCAACCCGGTGCTCCACGCCGAGGGCGACCGCCTGCACCTGTGGTACGTCAGCGCCGCCGTCGGCGGCTGGGCCGGCAGCGCCATCAACCACAGCCTGTCCACGGACGGCGGCGCCACCTGGTCGGCGCCGGAAAGGCTGCGGACCTCGCCCTTCTTCAACATCAGCACCCTGGTGCGCACTCCGCCCGTGCCCCTGGCCGACGGCGGCCTGGGCCTGCCGGTCTATCACGAATTCCTCGGCAAGCACGGGGAATGGCTGCGCCTTTCCACCGACGGCCGCATCCTCGACAAAGTGCGGCTGCCCCAGGAACGCCCCGCCCTGCAGCCTGCCGTGGTCGCCCTCGACGGCCACCGGGCCCTGGCCTGGCTGCGGGACGCGGGGCCCGGCCCCGGGCGGGTCCTGGCCGCCGCCAGCGGCGACGGCGGCCGCAGCTGGGAGGCCCTGCCGCCCCTGCCCCTGGGCAATCCCAATTCCTCCGTGGCCGCCCTGCGCCTGCCCAGCGGCCGCCTGCTCCTGGCCGGCAACCCGGGGGAAGGTCGGCAGAGCCTGATGCTGTGGCTGTCTGAAGACGAAGGGCGCAGCTGGAAGGCGGCCCGGGTGGCGGAAACCGGTAGCGGCGAAGGGGCGGAGTTTTCCTACCCGGCCCTGCTGCTGGCCCGGGACGGCCGCATCCACCTGGCCTGGACCTGGCGGCGCCAGGGCATCAAGCACGCGGCCTTCAGCGAAGCCTGGCTCCTGGAGGGAGTGCGATGAACCTCCCGGCGGTGTACGGCCTCCTCGCCTGGGCGCTGCTGGCGGGCGCCGGGGCGGCCTTCTTCCTTCCCGCCCGCCGCCTGCCGGTGGCCGTGGTTGCGGCCGGCCTCGCCCTGGTCCCGGCCTTCGCCGGCGAGAGCCTGGCGATGCTGCTCCACGGCGCCCTGGCCGCCCCCTCCTTCACCCTGGTGCAGGCGGCCGTCTGGCGCGTCGGTGCCCCCGGCCGCCGGGGCTGGCTCGGCTCCGGGGCGGCGGCGGGACTCCTGGCTGTGGGACTGGTTTTCTATCCCCTCACCCTCGGGCTGGGACCCTTCGATCCCTACGGCCTGGGCTACCGGCCGCTGCCCATCCTGCTGGCTCTCCTGCCCCTGGCCGGCTGGCTGGCCTGGCGCCGGCAGCAGGCCTGGCTGGCGGTCCTGGGCCTCGACCTCCTGGCCTATGGCGCCGGGCTTTTCGACAACCTGTGGGATGCCCTTTTCGATCCGCTGCTGGTGGCGCTGGCCGCCGCCCTGCTGGTGCGCCGGCTGGTCAGCCGGCTACGGCCTGGGCGATCAGGCGGCGGACGCTGGTGATGTCGAAGGGCTTGTCGCAGATGGCCGAAACCCCGGCCTTCTGGACGGCCGCCAGGCGACCTTCGTTTTCCTCGCTGGTGACCATGAGGATGGGCACGTTGTTCTGCCAGCTCTGGGTGCGGATGTACTCGGTGAGCTCGTGGCCGTCCATCTCCGGCATGTTGTAGTCGGTGATGACCAGGTCGATCATGCTGTCCTGGAGGCAGGCCACCGCCTCGCGGCCGTTGGCCGCCTCGGTGATGCGCTCGATGCCCAGCTCGGCCAGGATGCGGCGCATGTAACGGCGGGAGGCGGCGCTGTCGTCCACCATCAGCACCTTGAGGTGTTCCAGATCGACGGCGTCGAAATCGGCGGGCGGGCTCAGGGTATCGGCGGCGGCGTAGAGGGCCCGGGCCAGCTGCTCCTGGGTGAAGGGCTTGGCGACGATGCTGCAGGCTCCGGACTGCCGCACGGGGTCGAGGACCTGGGGCCGGGTCTCGCTGGAGACGAGGATGAAGGGCACGGTCTCCAGGGCCTCGTCGGCGCGCATGGCCTGGACCAGGTCGGTGCCGGCCATGTCGGGCAGATAGAGGCTGCTCATCACCACGTCCGGACGCTTGGCCGCCATGGCGGCGAGGGCGGCGGCGGCCGTGTCGCAGGTGTTCACCGTGACCCCTCCCAGGCGTTGGAGCATGCGTGCCATCAGGTTGGCCTGGGCGGTTGAGGGCTCGACCAGCAGTACTTCCAGGCCATCGATAGAATTCAGCGGGGACATGCGGCCACTCTCCATGCCGGAAAAATGAAAGCCGCACTATAGCAGCGGGAATTGCCCCGCTGCATCCTTCTTCAGGGGGCTTGGAAAGCTAGCGTGCCTTCTCGCCGAGATGGCAGACGTAGCAGGTGCCGTCCCGCCGCATGCACATGGAGGGGGCGCTGCCGGTCTCGACGAGTTCGGCGTGGCGCCGGAAGGCGATGCCCTTCTCCGAAAAGGTCTGGCTGATCACCGGACTGCCGGGCCGCAGGCAGTAACCGCAGGGACGTTGTTGCGCTGGCTGTGTCATGTTCTTGTATCTCTGTGTGGCTTGGGGGCCTGCCTGGCCCGTTCGCAGGCCGGCGGCAGGAAGCGCAGTCTAGCCGAGCCGGGCCCGGGTTCCGAGTGGGTGTGCACCGTATTCGCCGCTATCGGCTCCCCAGCTTGCCGAGGATTTCCTTCAGCACCCGCTCCTGCTCCTTAAGCCCGTCGCGGAAGGATGGCTTGTCCGTGTGGGTCACTTCGGCCCGCAGCTCCGACAGGAACATCCTCAGCACCTCGACGAGGGTTTCGTGTTCCTGGTCGTTCAGTTCCAGTTGCAGCATGTCGGTCTCCGAAAAGGATTGCCTCCCATGGTCAATCGACCGGCGGCGGGCCAAATGGTGCCGGCTCAAAAGGAGTCCGATCCGTGGCTCCCTGTCATCAAACCATCCCCGGGGCAACATTCAGCATATAGTCATATGATGATCGGCATATTGCGGCGCAACATTTGCTTATAGTATCGTCATGGCGATTTGCCCACGGATGTGGTGTGGTCTTTCCCGTTTCGCCTACCCCAGAGGAGTCCAAGAACATGAAATCATCGTCCATTTTTGCCGCCCTGACCCTGTCCCTCGCCATCGGGGCGCCCGCCCTCGCCGCCAGCGAACGGGGCACTCCCGACGAGGCCAAGACCCTGGTCAAGAAGGCCATCGCCCATTTCAAGGCCAACGGCCAGGACAAGACCATGGCCGCCCTCAATGACCCCAAGGGCGCCTTCATCGACCGCGACCTCTACGTCTTCGTGCACGACGACGAAGGTATCTACTACGCCATCGCCCCGAAGCCCGCCTTCATCGGCAAGAACATGAGCGAAGTGAAGGACGCCAACGGCAAGTACATCGTCAAGGACCAGATCGAGAAGCTGAAGACCGCCGACAACATGTGGCAGGAATACGACTGGCAGAACCCGGTGACCGGCAAGATCGAGCACAAGAAGACCTACTGCGAGAAGTCCGGCAAGCTGCAGTTCTGCTCCGGCGCCTACGCCAACTAAGCCACTCCCTCGCATCACGGCGGCGCCCCATCGACCGGGCGCCGCCGCCTCGGGCCGACCACCATGAACATCCTGCAAAGAATCCTGCTCGCTCCGGTGGTGGCCATCGTGCTGCTGCTGGTCTTCGGCATCGTCGCCTACACGGCCATCTCCACCCAGGACAGCGCCCTGGACGACATCAGCGCCACCCGCTTCGAGCGCTACCGGGTCAGCACCAGCCTGTCGGACCGGCTCGCCCAGTCCCACAACACCATGTTCCGCCTGGTGAGCTGGTTCGCCGTCTATGACAAGGCCACCCAGGACCGGCTGCTGGCTGAGGTTCCCAAGGGGATCGCCGCGGTGGCGGCCGAACTGGAGAAATGGGGCGGCGATGCCGGCCTCGGCGACCAGGAGCGGGCCCAGATCAAGGGCATCCAGACCATCCTCGCCAAGTACCAGAAGGACGTCGCCTCGGCCCTGGACATGCTGACCATCGACGTGCCTTCGGCCCTGGGCAACATGAAGGCCGCCGAGGACACCTTCCAGAAGCTCAAGCTGGAATTCGACAATCTCAACAAGCTCGAAGCCGAGCAGGTGGCGACCCGGGCCCGGGAGGCCAAGGCAGCTTCGAGCCGCGCCCTTTCCATCAACCTGCTGCTCCTGGTCGCCGCCATCGGCGTCGCCTCGGCCATCGCCATCACCACCGCCCGCGGCCTCCTGGCCCAATTGGGGGGCGAGCCGTCCTACGCCGTCGAGATCGCCAACCGCATCGCCAAGGGCGACCTCACCGTCGAGGTCAAGGCCGGCCACCCCGGCAGCATCCTGGCCGCCATGGGCGCCATGCGGGACGGGCTGCGGACCACCATCGGCAAGATGCACAGCGATGCCGAGCAGCTTTCCGGCGCCGCCGTCCAGCTCTCCTCCGCCGCCAACAGCGTGGCCAGCAGCTCCAGCCAGCAGAGCGCCTCGGCCGTCACCATGGCGGCGGCCGTCGAGGAGCTCACCTCCAGCATCCACAGCGTCGCCGACAACGCCCACGGCGCCTCGGAGATCACCCGGGAGTCGGGGGACACCGCCCGCGAGGGGGCAGACATCATCGTCCGCGCCGCCACCGAGATGGAAAAGACCTCCCTCTCGGTCCAGGCCGCCGCCGGCACCATCACCGAACTGGGCAACCAGGCCGACCAGATTTCCTCCATCGTCACCGTCATCAACGACGTCGCCGACCAGACCAACCTCCTGGCGCTTAACGCCGCCATCGAGGCGGCCCGGGCCGGTGAGGCGGGACGGGGCTTCGCGGTGGTGGCCGACGAGGTGCGCAAGCTGGCCGAGCGGACCGCCAAGTCCACCAACGACATCCGGGCAATGATCGGCTCCATCCAGGACCGGGCCCGGGCCGCCGTGGCCACCATGGAAGCGGCGGTGGCCCAGGTGAACGAGGGCGGCGCCCTGGCCCACCAGGCCAACGACGCCATCGGCCGCATCAGCTCCGGGGCGACCCGCGTGGCCGAGGCGGTGAACAACATCTCCGTCGCCCTGCAGGAACAGGGCAAGGTGACCAGCGAACTGGCCTCCAACGTCGAGCGCATCGCCCGCATGTCGGAGGAAAACAGCCTCAATTCCAGCGAAAGCGCCGGCTCGGCCCGTCACCTGGAGAACCTGGCCGGGGAAATGCGCCAGGCGGTGACCCAGTTCAGCGTCTGAAGATTGCCGGGGCCGGCTACGGACCGCCGGCCTCGGCCCAGTCGATGATGGCCTGCCACTGCTCCAGGTCCCGCTCGGCCCGGGACGGCGGCAGGTCGAAGATGGAGAGGCCGGCGGCCGCGGCCTGGACATAGACCTGGGTGTCCCGCAGGTAGGCCAGCACCGGCAGCTCGAAGCCGGCGAAGAAGCGCTCCAGCTCCGCCGCCGCCCGGGTCCGGGCGTCCACCCGCATGCCCACCACCGCTACGTCGGCCCGCCCCTTGCGCACCGCCTTTTCCCCCAGCAGGACTTCCAGGAAGCGCCGGGTCGCCAGCATGTCGAAAAGGGACGGCTGCACCGGCACGATGATGCGGGTGGACAGCTTCAGGACCCGCTCCAGGAGCTTGCCGGAGAGGCCGGCCGGAGTGTCCAGCACCACGTGGGTGGTGCCCCTGGGCGGCCGGGCGACCTTGTCCCGCCCCGTCTCCCAGGTGTCGATCCCGGGCAGCTCGAAGGGCCGCAGGGACAGCCATTCCCGGCAGGACTGCTGGGGATCCACGTCCCCCAGCATGACATCGTGGCGGCGGGAGGCGAAATAGCCGGCCAGGTTGGTGGCGAGGGTGCTCTTGCCGGAACCGCCCTTAGGATTGGCGACGAGGAAGGCTTTCATGGGCGGCGTGCTGCTCCAGTTTGGCCAGGGTCTGGCGCACCAGGTTGATGTGTTCCCGCAGGGTATAAACCAGGTCGGTGAAGGCCAGGGGCACCGGCAGGCCGCTGGCCTCCTCGTCGATGGCATCGAGGCGCTCCCGGTACTCGGGCAGCCGGCCCTGGTCGAAATGCTGCTTGAGGTCGTTCTCCAGGAATTTCAGTTCACCGTAGCAGCGGAAGACCTTGGAGCGCACCCGCCAGGCGTAGATGGAGGGCGCCACCTTGAGCAGGGGAATGAGAAGGGCAACGATGGGCACCGCCAGGACGATGAGGCGGTCGATGAGCACCGCCAGCCAGAAGGGCAGGTAGCGCTGCAGGAAGGGCGCCCCGGACTTGTAGTAGCGGTCCGCCTCCGGCGACAGGGGCAGGAGGGGGTCCTTGTAGGCAGGGAATTCGCCCCGGTCCTGGAAGAAGCCGACGCCGCCGTGCACCTCGCTCGCCGCCTGCAGGAGGAGGCTCTGGAGGGCCGGGTGGAGGTCGCCGCGCACCACCAGGTTGGCGGCCGGGGCGACCAGGGTGACGTCCTCGGCCGGGAAGTCCCGCACCAGGTCCACCACCCCGTGGGGCATGGTGAGCCGGGTCAGGAAAGGAAAGCGGCGCTGGTAGGCGTCGGCCTGGGAGAAGCTCATGACCTGGATACCCGGGGAGCGCAGCAGCACCTGCACCACCGGCGCCTCCTGGGCGGCGATGATGAAGGCGGCGTCGATCCGCCCCTGCTGCAGTTCCTCCGCCGCCTTGAGGCCGGAGAGGGGCAACAGGTGGCCCCCCGACGGGATGTCGTTGGCCTCCAGGAGCTGCTGGGCGAGTTGGCGGACGCCGCTGCCCTCCTGGCCGATGGCGATGCGCTTGCCCGCCAGGTCGGTGAGGCGCTCGATCTTGCTCGACCCCCGGTAGAAGATCCAGACGGGCTCGTAGAAGACGCTGCCCAGGGACTGCAGGGGCGACTCCTCGAAGGCGTAGGCGGCATCCCCCTCCCGGGGCTTGAGCACGCCCCCCTGGACGAAGCCCACCTGGGCCTCGCCCGCTTCCAGGCGCTGAATGTTCTCCAGGGAGCCGGCCGACGGCCGCACCTCCAGGGCGATGCCGTTCTTGGCCAGGATGGCGGCGTAGCGCCCGGCGAAGTGGTAGTAGGCGCCGCCTTCGCCGCCGGTGGTGATGACGATGTGGTCGGGCGGCGCCGGCTGCACGAAGCGGAAGGCGACGGCGAAGCCGATGCCGGCGATGAGGACGATCCACCAGGCGGTGGCCATCAGGTCCCGCAGGGACAGGAGGGCGCCCTTGATCCTGGCCATCATGGCAACAGGATGGTGGAGCCCGTCGTCTTGCGGGCTTCCAGGTCGCGGTGGGCCTGGGCGACGTCCCTGAGGGCGTAGGTCTGGCGCACCTCGATCTTGACCTTGCCGCTGGTCACCATGTCGAACAGTTCCGCCGCCAGGGCCTCCAGGTCGGCCCGCTTGGCGGTGTAGTGGACGATGGTGGGCCGGGTGACGAAGAGGGAGCCCTTCTGGGAGAGGAGCAGCAGGTCCAGGGGCGGCACCGGGCCGGAGGCGTTGCCGTAGGCCACCATCATCCCCAGGGGCCGCAGGCTGTCCAGGGAGCCCATGAAGGTGTCCTTGCCGACGCCGTCGTAGACCACGGCCACGCCCTCGCCGGTGATTTCCTTCACCCGGGCGGTGAAATTCTCGCTGCTGTAGTTGATGACATGGTCGCAGCCGTGGGCCCTGGCCAGCTGCGCCTTGGCTTCCGACCCGACCGTGCCGATCACCGTCGCCCCCAGGGCCTTGGCCCACTGGCAGGCGATGAGGCCGACCCCGCCGGCGGCGGCATGGATGAGGATGGGGTCGCCGGCCTGGACCCGGTAGGTGCGCCGCAGCAGGTAGGCGGCGGTGAGCCCCTGCAGCATCATGGCGGCAGCGGTATCGAAGTCGATGCCGTCGGGCAGCTTCAGGAGCCGGTGGGCCGGGATGTTGCGGACCTCGGCATAGGCCCCCAGGGGGCCGCCGGCGTAGGCCACCCGGTCGCCGGGCTGGAGGCCCGTGACGCCGTCGCCCACCGCTTCCACCACCCCGGCTCCCTCGAGGCCGATGCCGCTGGGCAGGGGCACCGGGTAGAGGCCAGTGCGGTGATAGGTGTCGATGAAATTGAGGCCGACCGCGGCATGGCGGATGCGGGCTTCGCCCGGCGCCGGAGCGCCGACGTCCACTTCCTCCCAGGCCAGCACTTCCGGCCCGCCGATCTGGTGAATGCGTATTGCGTGGGTCATGGAGTTCTCCTTAAGGGGGGATTAATCAAGGAGGAAAGCTATGAGGTTATCATCCCGGGATGATTTCCATCCACCGCGTCGTCCTGACCCGCCTGCTGGCCGCCTGGCTCCTGGTGTCCCTGGCCGTGGGCGCCGGTGTCTATTACATCGAAACCGAGAAGATCGACGACTACGTAGTGGCTTTGGCCGCCGCCCAGGCTTCCGAGTTTTCCACCGAGGACCTGGACCACGGCCGCCACACGCCGGAACAGCTGGCCCGCCTGCAGGAGCGGGCGGTGGAATTCGCCCGGCGCAACTTCGTTGTCATCGAGCTCTACGACGCCGCCCGCCGGCGCCTGGTGGAGGCGGTGAATCCCAGGCATGCCGCCATCGAGGAGGAGCTCAAGAAGCACACCCACGCCTTTCCCGCCGACAGCCGCAGCCACTACGAACGCATGGAAGTGAACGGCCAGATCGTGGTCCAGGTGTTGACGCCCCTCAAGGCCAGGAGCGGGGAGATCGCCGGCTATTTCGAAGGGGTGTTCGTGGTGGACGAGGAAACCCGCGCCGACCTCCAGGACCAGCTGCTGCGCACCCTGATGGTGGCGCAGATCGCCGTGCTCCTCACCGCCATCTTCTTCTACCCGGTCATCATCGGCCTCAACCGGCACGTGCTGCGGGCTTCCCGGGACATCCTCAAGGCCAACCTGGAAATGGCCTCGGCCCTGGGCGAAGCCATCGCCAAGCGGGATTCGGACACCGGCGACCACAATTTCCGCGTCGCCCTCTACGCCATCCGTCTGGGGGAGGCGGTGGGGGTCCACGGCGTGGAGATGCGCCACCTCATCCTCGGCGCCCTCCTCCACGACGTGGGCAAGATCGGCATCAGCGACGGCATCCTTCTCAAGCCCGGCAAGCTGACGGAAGAGGAATTCGCCGTCATGCGCACCCACGTCGCCCTGGGGGTGGACATCGTCGGCAAGTCGGCGTGGCTGCAGGGGGCCCGCAACGTCATCGCCTACCACCACGAGAAATTCGACGGCTCGGGCTACCAGGAGGGCCTGGCGGGAGAGGCCATTCCCCTGGTCGCCCGCATTTTCGCCATCGTGGATGTCTTCGACGCCCTCACCTCCCTCCGCCCCTACAAGGAGCCCTGGCCGGTGGCCAAGGCCCTGGAGAGGATCGAGGCGGATGCCGGCAGCCACTTCGACCCCCGGCTGGTGGCCCATTTCAGGGAAATCGCCCCGGCCGTCCATGCCGCCGTCGGCCGCGCCGACCTGGAACAGCTGTCGGCCTGGATGCAGGAAGAAACGGTGCGCTATTTCCTGGAGGGCCCGGCCGGGCCGGCCTCACACCGGCGTCAGCTTGGCGTACTCCAGGGCCAGCCACTTCATTCCTGAATTCCCGAAATTCACCTGCACCCGGGCATCCGCCCCGCGGCCTTCGGCGGAAACGATGACCCCGAGGCCGAACTTGGCGTGCTGCACGGTCTGGCCGATGCGGAAGCCGCCCGCCGGCTCGGCGGCGGGGGCGGCGTAGCCGGCGGAGGGAGCCGCCGCCGCGGCCGCCGGCGCCCGGTTGATCTTGAACAGTAGGTTGGGCGGGATCTCGTCCAGGAAGGTGGACGGCACGCAGTAACGGGTCTGGCCGTGGAGCATGCGGGTCTGGGCGCAGGACAGGTAGAGGCGCTGGCGGGCCCGGGTCACCGCCACGTACATGAGGCGGCGCTCTTCCTCCAGGCCGTCCCGGCCCTCCAGCACCGAGTTCTCGTGGGGGAAGAGGCCCTGCTCGAGGCCGGTGATGAAGACGACGTTGAACTCCAGCCCCTTGGCGGCGTGCACGGTCATCAGCTGCACCGCTTCCTGACCTTCGCCGGCCTGGTGCTCGCCGCCCTCCAGGGAAGCGTGGGTGAGGAAGGAGACCAGGGCGCCGTGCTCGGCGATGGTGCCGTCCTCGGCCACGAAGCTGGCGGCGGCGTTGACCAGTTCGTCCAGGTTTTCGAGCCGCTCCTGGCCTTCCTTCTCGGTGCGGTAGTGCTGGGCGAGACCGCTCTTCTCGACCACGTGCTCCACCATTTCCGGCAGGGGCAGGTTCTGGGTCTCCAGGCGCAGCATCTCGATCAGCCGCACGAACCCCGCCACCACCTGCCCGGCCCGCCCGGTGAGGGAAGCGGCGGCGTTGTAGAGGCTGGAATTGGTCTGGTGGGCCAGGGTCTGGAGATTCTCCAGGCTGCGGGCGCCGATGCCCCGGGCCGGGAAGTTCACCACCCGCAGGAAGGCGGTGTCGTCATCCGGGTTGGAGATGAGGCGCAGGTAGGCCAGGGCGTGCTTCACTTCCTGGCGCTCGAAGAAGCGCAGGCCGCCGTAGACCCGGTAGGGCACGCCCCGGGTGAACAGCTCATGCTCCAGCACCCGGGACTGGGCGTTGGAGCGGTAGAGGATGGCGATCTGATCCCGGGGCATGCCGTCGCGGATCAGTTCGCGGATCTCGTCGATGACGAAGCGGGCCTCGTCCAGGTCGGAATAGCCCTCGAAGGCGCGGATCGGCTCGCCGGCGCCGGCATCGGTCCACAGGTTCTTCCCGAGGCGCCCGCGGTTGTGCTTGATGAGGGCGTTGGCGGCATCGAGGATGTTGCCGTGGGAACGGTAGTTCTGCTCCAGGCGGATGACGTTGGGGCCGGCGTAGTCCCGCTCGAAGTCCCGCATGTTGCCCACCTCGGCGCCCCGGAAGGCGTAGATGCTCTGGTCGTCGTCCCCCACCGCGAAAACATGGGCACCGCCCGCCGCCAGAAGCTGGAGCCAGGCGTACTGGAGCTTGTTGGTGTCCTGGAACTCGTCCACCAGGATGTGGCGGAAGCGCTCCTGGTAATGGCGGCGCAGGGGCTCGTTGCGGGACAGGAGCTCGTAGGTGCGCAGCAGCAGCTCGGCGAAGTCCACCACCCCTTCCCGGTTGCACTGGGCCTCGTACTCGGCGTAGAGCTCCACCCGGCGCTGGGTCCAGGCGTCGTAGGCCTCGGCCTGGGCGGCCCGGACGCCCTGCTCCTTGTGGGCGTTGATGAAGTGGCAGAGCTCCCGGGGCGGGTACTTCTCGTCGTCCACGTTGAGGTTCTTGAGGAGGCGCTTGACCGCCGCCAGCTGGTCGGCGGAGTCCAGGATCTGGAAGGTCTGGGGCAGGCCGGCCTCCCGGTGGTGGGCCCGCAGCAGCCGGTTGCAGAGGCCGTGGAAGGTGCCGATCCACATGCCCCGGGTATTGATGGGCACCAGGGCGGCGAGGCGGGTGGTCATTTCCCGGGCCGCCTTGTTGGTGAAGGTGACCGCCAGGACGCTGTGGGGACCGACCTGGCCGGTGGAGACGAGCCAGGCGATCCGGGTGGTCAGGACTCGCGTCTTGCCGCTCCCCGCTCCGGCCAGGATGAGGGCGTGTACGGGCGGCAAGGTGACCGCCTGCAACTGGGGCGGATTAAGGTTGGCGAGCAAGTCTGACATAGATCAATCCAAATGGGGTAAACACTGTATATAGTAGCGGCGGTTCATTGGTAAGACCAATTTTGTTGTGTTGGTGCAACGCACAATAGTTTGCCCACAAACAAAATGTAAATTACCGGTAAGACCCATCCCGTCTTAGATAAAATGATATTGCGCTGCACAAAACTTTTCTCGCCCACAAGGCATCAAACACAGCGCACGGCTACCGCCAAGAAACAGGAGTAATAGCATGAAAGCACCGAAGATTCTGCCGTGGGTCGCTAAGAGGGCCGGCATCAGCGAAGAACTCGCCCTCAAGCTGTGGCGCCGCGCCGCCGGCGAGGCCGAGCATCTCACCGGCACCGCCCAGGGCTCCGAATACTGGGGCCTGGCCGTCGAACGTTTTCATTCCCTGGTGGAAGACGAGGCCAATTCCGTCCCCGCCGAAACCCTTACTCCCGCTCCGCGCCTGACCTGGATGTGCCGCCACCAGGCCCGCATGTCCATGCTCTCCCTCATGGCTGCCCAGAACACCTACCGCTTCTGGCAGCACACTTGGCAGAACCTCTACCTGCCCCGCAAAGCCGCCTAACGTCTGACCGCCCGGGGCGCGGCGAGCTCTAGCTCCCGCGCCAGCCGTTCGGCCAGCAACTTGGCCTGGGCCTCGGTCGCGATCTGGCCGACCAGCACCTCGTAACGGTACGGCTCCTCGCCGGCCCTCACCGGGCGGATCTTCGGCGCATGGCCGCTGGCGACGGCGCGGTCGTAGACGTCCAGGGCCGCCGCCTGGCTGTCCGCCGTGGTCAGGGCCACCGCCCAGCGGCCGCCCCGCTTCAGGGTGGCGACCCCGTCCTGGAGCTCGGTATGGCTGGCCCAGACGGCCAGTTCCGTCCGGTCCACCATGGTCACCGGACCCGGCGCCTGGCCCTTGGCAGCGGCGTAGTACTGCAGCGGCTCCGACAACTCCGCCGCCTCCCCCTGGGGATGGCTGACCACGATGCGCCCCTCCAGCAGGCAGACCAGGTCACGCTCGCCGTCGCTCTTGCCCCACAGGTCGGTGCCCCGAACGCCGGCGGTGAGGGTGCCGGCCCGCACATTGACGGCGCGCCGCTGGAGATGTTTCTGGAAAATGTCGGTGGTGAAGCGGAAGGCGCCGGCCGCCACGTCCAGGGCGGCGGTGAACACGCCGCCCTCCTTCCGGCCGAGGGCATTCACCCCCATGCGGGTGTTCTCGCCGAGCTTGACGGCGCTGCCGTCCGCCAGCTGGACGATGGCCCGCGCCCCGGGACCGGTCACCAGGCGGTCGTGGTTGCGCAGCTCCATACCGGGCGCCAGGGGCTGGCGCTGCTCGTTGCGCTCCACCCAGGCCGGCGCCTGGACGGCATCCACCACCGCGTAGCCGGCCGCCTGCACTGCCCAGGCCCAGGCGAGAACCCCGGCTGCCAGCCAAGTTCGAACCTTCATCAGCGAACTCCCCACCCATTCCAGCCGGTATAATCCGGCGTTTTCCGATTCATTTTCCGAACGCCATGCAGGACAAATACCTTCCGGCCGACATCGAGCGCCAGGCCCAAGCCCACTGGGATCAAACCCGCGCCGCGCGCGCCGTGGAAGACGCCAACAGGCCGAAATACTACTGCCTGTCCATGTTCCCCTACCCGTCGGGCAAGCTGCACATGGGGCACGTGCGCAACTATACCATCGGCGATGTCCTCTCCCGCTTCCACCGGATGCAGGGCTACAACGTGCTGCAGCCCATGGGTTGGGACGCCTTCGGCATGCCGGCGGAAAATGCGGCGCTCCAGAACAACGTGCCTCCGGCCGCCTGGACGTACCAGAACATCGAGTACATGAAGAAGCAGCTCAAGTCCCTGGGCTTCGCCATCGACTGGGAACGCGAACTGGCCACCTGCAAGCCGGACTACTACCGCTGGGAGCAGTGGCTGTTCACCCGCCTGTTCGAAAAGGGCCTGGTGTACAAGAAGCTGGGCACGGTGAACTGGGACCCGGTGGACCACACGGTGCTGGCCAACGAGCAGGTCATCGACGGCCGTGGCTGGCGCTCCGGCGCCCTGGTGGAGAAGCGGGAGATCCCCATGTACTACATGAAGATCACCGCCTACGCCGAGGAGCTCCTCAACGAGCTGGACAACCTGACCGGCTGGCCCGAGCAGGTGCGGCTGATGCAGAAGAACTGGATCGGCAAGAGCACCGGCGTGCGCTTCGCCTTCCCCTACGAGCTGGACGGCAAGGAAGAAAAGCTCTGGGTGTTCACCACCCGGGCCGACACCATCATGGGCGTCACCTTCTGCGCCGTCGCCGCCGAGCATCCCCTGGCCACCCGCGCCGCCCAGGACAATCCCGAGCTGGCCGCCTTCGTCGAGGAGTGCAAGAAGGGTGGCGTGGCCGAGGCCGACCTCGCCACCATGGAAAAGAAGGGCATGCCCACCGGCATCTTCGTCACCCACCCCCTGACCGGCGACAAGGTCGAGGTCTGGGTCGGCAATTATGTGCTGATGGGCTACGGCGAGGGCGCCGTCATGGCCGTGCCGGCCCATGACGAGCGGGACTTCGCCTTCGCCAAGAAGTACGGCCTGGCCATCCGGCAGGTGGTCGCCGCCGAGGGCGAGACCTTCAGCCTGGACGGCTGGCAGGAGTGGTACGGTGACAAGACCCGTAGCGTCTGCGTCAATTCGGGCAAGTACGACGGCCTCGCCTACGAGGCCGCGGTGGACGCCATCGCTGCCGACCTGGCCGCCAAGGGCCTGGGCGAGAAGAAGGTCCAGTTCCGCCTGCGGGACTGGGGCATTTCCCGCCAGCGCTACTGGGGCTGCCCGGTCCCCATCATCCACTGCCCCGACTGCGGCGACGTGCCTGTGCCCGACGACCAGCTGCCTGTGGTCCTGCCCGAGAACGTGGAAATCACCGGCGCCGGCTCGCCCCTGGCCCGCATGCCCGAGTTCTACGAGACCACCTGCCCCAAGTGCGGCAAGGCGGCCCGCCGGGAAACCGACACCATGGACACCTTCGTCGAGTCCTCCTGGTACTTCCTGCGCTACGCCTGCCCGGACAACGACAAGGCCATGGTGGACGAGCGCGTCCAGTACTGGTGCAAGGGCGGCATCGATCAGTACATCGGCGGCATCGAGCACGCCATCCTCCACCTCCTCTACTCCCGCTTCTTCACCAAGCTGATGCGGGACGTCGGTCTCATCGGCGACCTGGGCGAGCCCTTCGCCAACCTGCTGACCCAGGGCATGGTGGTGGCCCCCACCTTCTACCGGGAGCTGGAAGGCGGCAAGAAGCACTGGATCAACCCGGCCGACGTGGATGTCGCCACCGACGAGCGGGGCCGCCCGGTGGGCGCCACCCTCAAGGCCGACGGCCAACCGGTAGTCATCGGCGGCACCGAGAAGATGTCCAAGTCCAAGAACAACGGCGTCGATCCCCAGGCCCTCATCGACCAGTACGGCGCCGACACGGCCCGCCTCTTCATCATGTTCGCCTCGCCTCCGGACCAGTCCCTGGAGTGGTCCGACGCCGGCGTGGATGGCGCCTTCCGCTTCCTGCGCCGCCTGTGGAAGCTGGTCCATGACCACGTCCAGGCCGGCATCGTGGCGCCCCTGGCCAGCAGCGACGGCCTGCCGGCGCCCCTCGCCGACCTGCGCCGCAAGCTGCACCAGACCATGCAGAAGGTGGCCGACGACTATGGCCGCCGCAAGCAGTTCAACACCGCCATCGCCGCGGTCATGGAATTGCTCAACGCCTACGACAAGGCCGACCTCTCTGCCGAAGCCGGCCGGGCGCTGGCCCAGGAAGTCCTGGAAGCCGTCACCCTGCTCCTCTTCCCCATCGTCCCCCACCTCTGCCAGGCCCTCTACGGTTCGCTGAAGCCGGGCCAGGACGCCGGCCTGCAGTCCTTCCCCAAGGCCGACCCGGCGGCCCTGAAGCAGGACGAGATCGAGCTCATGGTGCAGGTGAACGGCAAGCTGCGGGGCTCGGTGCGGGTTGCCGCCGCCGCCGACAAGGCCGCCATCGAGGCCGCCGCCCTGGCGTCCGAAGGGGCGGTGAAGTTCATGGAAGGCAAGCCGGCCAAGAAGGTGGTAGTGGTGCCGGGCCGCCTGGTCAATATCGTCGTCTGAGGAGTCTCGAATGCGCGCCCTGCTCGCCGCCCTGCTCATGGCAGCCGCCATTTCCGGCTGCGGTTTCCAGTTGCGGGGCAGCGCCAGCGCGCAGCTTCCCTACAAGACCTTCTACATCGCCCTGCCGGCGGATGCCGAACAGGCCATCTGGCTGAAGCGCTACATCGAGTCGGCGGGCGGCACCACCCTCACCGCCAAGCCCGAAGACGCCGAGGCCATCCTCCAGCAGCTCTACGACAACCGCCAGAAGGGCATCCTGAGCGTGAACGCCCAGGGCCAGGTGCGGGAATACCGCCTCGAGGTGACCTACGGCTTCCGGGTGGTCGATCCCAAGGGGCGGGTCCTGGTGCCTCCCAGCGAGATCACCGTCGTCCGGGACATGACCTACAATGCCTCCGCCGTACTGGCCAAGGAGCAGGAGGAAATGATGCTGTGGCGCGACATCAATTTCGACGTCGCCTCCCAGGTCATGCGCCGGCTGTCCATCATCAACCCCAACAACCCGAACCTCGAAGAGCAGCCCTGATGCTCCTCAAGGGTGAGCAACTGCCGGGCCACCTGGAGCGGGAACTCAAGCCCCTCTACGTGCTCTACGGCGACGACCCGCTCCTCGTCCTGGAGGCGGCCGATGCCATCCGGGCCAAGGCCCGCCGGGAAGGCTACAGCGAGCGGGAAGTACTCACCGCCCTGCCGGGCTTCGACTGGAACCAGTTGCTGGCAGCGGGAGGCAACCTTTCCCTGTTCGGCGACCGCAAGCTCATCGACCTGCGCATTCCCAGTGGCAAGCCCGGCCGCGAAGGCAGCGGCGCCCTCCAGACCTGGTGCGGGCGGCTGTCCTCGGACAACCTGCTGCTGGTCACCCTGCCGGAACTGGACTGGAAGGAGGAGAAGGCCGCCTGGTTCACCGCCCTGGCCCAGGCCGGGGTCGCGGCCAAGCTCATGGCGCCGGCCCTGGCGGACCTGCCGGCCTGGATCGCCGGACGGCTGCGCCGCCAGCAGCAGAGCGCCGGCACCGACGGCCTGCGTTTCATCGCCGAGCGGGTGGAAGGCAACCTGCTGGCCGCCCACCAGGAAATCCAGAAACTCGGACTCCTGTACCCGACCGGGGAATTGAGCCTGGAGCAGATCCGCGAGGCGGTGCTGAACGTCGCCCGCTACGATGTGGACAGCCTGCGGGAGGCCCTGCTGGCCGGCGACGTCGCCCGCCTCACCCGGACCCTGGACGGGCTCCACCAGGAGGGCGAAGCGCCGCCCCTGGTGCTGTGGGCCATGGGCGAGGAAATCCGCGCCCTGGCGCTGATCAAGTCGGGAATGGAGCGCGGCCAGCCGGCCGACGCGCTGCTGCGGGAAGCCAAGGTCTGGGGCGCCCGGCAGAACCTCATCAAGCGCGCCCTGCAGCGCCTTTCATCGGCCACCATCGAAGGGGCCCTGCGCCACGCCGGTCAGATCGACCGCCTCATCAAGGGAGTCGGCCGCGGCGACCCCTGGGGGGAATTGCTGCGCCTGGGCCTGCGGCTTTCGGCGCAACGCTGAAGAATCAGGCGGCCAGGCCGCCCTGGGAATCGCCGTGCTGCTCGTCCGGATCCAGGCTTTCCCAGATGCAGGAATGTTCATTGCGACTGTCGTGCAGCCCCGGTAGCAACTTCTCCTGGGCGAGGCATTCGCCCTGGCAGGAATTGGCAATCACCACGACCTTGATATCCTGATCCACTATCCTTTCGCCGTCCCAGTAGCTACAAGTCGCACAAACCTTGACTTCGGCCGGCAGGATAATTTTTTTGGTCATGGTGTCCTCGCGTAAATTACAGACAGTAGTTACGCGTAAGAGTTTACCCGCGTCTGGAAGTTCCTTCCAATTTAGCTGGCCCATTGCTCGCTATAATGCTTCTTTCCCAGTTTGCGCCCAAGATCATGGATATAAAGGAATACATGCAGACCGTCGGCCGCCAGGCCCGGGCTGCCTCCCGTCGCCTGGCCCAGGCCTCCACGGCCGAGAAGAACGCCGCCCTGCTGGCGGTGGCCGCCGCCATCCGCCGCGAGAAGGCCGCCCTGGTCGCCGCCAACCGGGAAGACCTGGAAGCCGCCCGGGCCGCCGGCCTCGAATCCGCCCTCCTGGACCGCCTCACCCTCACCGAGAAGGGTGTGGAAAGCATGGCCGAAGGGGTTGAGCAGGTCGCCAAGCTCCCCGACCCGGTGGGCGAGATGACCGACATCAAGTACCGCCCCTCCGGCATCCAGGTGGGCCGCATGCGGGTCCCTCTGGGGGTCATCGGCATCATCTACGAGGCCCGGCCCAACGTCACGGCCGACGCCGCCGCCCTCTGCCTCAAGTCCGGCAACGCCGCCATCCTGCGGGGTGGTTCCGAGGCCATCCGCTCCAACCGGGCGATCGCCGCCCTGGTCCAGGAAGGCCTGCAGGCCGCCGGGCTGCCGGCCGAGTCGGTCCAGGTCATCGACACCACCGACCGGGCTGCCGTCGGCGAACTCATCACCATGCGGGAATTCGTGGACGTCATCGTGCCCCGCGGTGGCAAGGGCCTCATCGCCCGCCTGCTGGCCGAATCCCGGGTGCCCATGATCCAGCACCTGGACGGCAACTGCCACGTCTACCTGGAGACCGAGGCCGACCCGGCCAAGGCCCTGAAGATCGTCGAGAACGCCAAGACCCAGCGCTACGGCACCTGCAACACCACCGAGTCGCTGCTGGTGGATCGGGCGGTGGCCGGCCAACTCCTGCCCGCCGTCGCCGGGATGCTCCTGTCCAAGGAAGTGGAAATCCGCGGCTGCCCGGAGACCTGCGCCATCGTGCCCCAGGCCAAGGCAGCCACCGAGGAGGACTACTACACCGAGTACCTGGCCCCGATCATCTCGGTGAAGGTGGTGGCCGGCATCGACGAGGCCATCGCCCACATCAACCAGTACTCCTCCCACCACACCGACGCCATCGTCACCGACAACCATCCCAAGGCCATGCGCTTCCTGCGGGAGGTGGATTCCAGCTCGGTCATGATCAACGCCTCCACCCGCTTCGCCGACGGCTTCGAGTACGGGCTGGGCGCCGAGATCGGCATTTCCACCGACAAGATCCACGCCCGCGGCCCGGTCGGCCTGGAGGGGCTGACCAGCCAGAAATGGGTCGTCCTGGGCGACGGGCATGTCCGCGGCTGAACGTTACCAGGCCGTCGTGGCGGCGCCGGGGTTCTGCCTCGGCGTGCGCTGCAGCGACGAGGAAGTGATCGAGATCGAATTCCTCGAGCCCTGCCCGGAAGTCGCCCCCGCCAATTTCCTGGCGGCCGAGGTGGTGCGCCAGCTGCGGGCCTACCTGGCCGATCCCGGTTTTGACTTCGGCCTGCCCCTGCGGCCTTCCGGCACAGCCTTCCAGCGCCGGGTCTGGGAACGCATCTCCGCCATTCCCCTGGGTACCACCAGCACCTACGGCACCATTGCCGCCGATCTCAGGAACGCCCCCCGGGCGGTGGGCCAGGCCTGCGGCGCCAATCCCTTCCCCCTGGTGGTGCCCTGCCACCGGGTGGTGGGCGCCAACGGCGGACTGGGGGGCTTCGACCGCCACGGCGGCGGCTTCCTGCTGGACGTGAAGCGCTGGCTCCTCGCCCATGAGCGCGCCGTCTGACGGCGACCTCGCTGACATCGACGCCTTCTGCGACGCCCTCTGGCTCGAAGACGGCCTCGCCAAGGCGACCCTCGACAGCTACCGCTCCGACCTCTCCCGCCTCTCCGCCTGGCTGAAGGAGGAGAACCGGGGCCCCCTGCTCCTCGCCGACGAGGGCGCCCTGATCGGCTTCATCGCCCGCCTGTCCCGGGAGACGCGGGCCACCTCCCAGTCCCGCTACCTCTCCACCCTGCGCCGCTTCTACCGCTGGCAGCTGGCCCGGGGCCGCATCCTGGCCGACCCGACCCTCAAGCTCGCCAACCCGGTGCGGCCTTCCCGGCTGCCCAAGGTCATGTCGGAGGCCCAGGTGGAATCGCTGCTAGCCGCCCCCGACATCGAGACCACCCTCGGCCTGCGGGACCGGGCCATGCTGGAGACCCTCTACGCCACCGGCCTGCGGGTGTCGGAGCTGGTCAACATGAAGCTCCACGAGGTGGGCTTCAACGAAGGGGTGGTGCGGGTCCTGGGCAAGGGCAGCAAGGAGCGGCTGGTGCCCCTGGGGGAAGTGGCCATCGACTGGCTGGGGCGCTATCTCCTGGAGGCCCGGCCGGCCATCCTCAACGGCCGTCAGAGCGATGCCCTCTTCGTCACCGGCCGGGGCGGCGCCATGACCCGCCAGATGTTCTGGAACCTGGTGAAGCGCCACGCCCGGACCGCCGACGTCGCCCCTGAAAAGCTCTCCCCCCACGTGCTGCGCCACGCCTTCGCCACCCATCTCCTCAACCACGGCGCCGACCTGCGGGTGGTGCAGCTGCTCCTGGGCCACGCCGACATCTCCACCACCCAGATCTACACCCACGTGGCCCGGGAGCGGCTCAAGTCCCTCCACGCCATCCACCATCCCCGCGGATAACACATGAGCAAGAACGACAAGGCGCCGGAGACCCTGGCCACCAAATTCCTGCGCGCCAACCGCGTCGCCTTCACCAGCCACCTGTACGACTACGAGGAGCATGGCGGCACCCGGGTCTCCTCCCGGGAGCTGGGAGTGGACGAGCATGCCGTGGTGAAGACCCTGGTGTTCGAGAACGAGGATGCCGCCCCCCTCATCGTCCTCATGCACGGGGACTGCAAGGTGTCGGCCAAGGAGCTCGCCCGCCAGGTGGGCTGCAAGAAGGTGGAGCCCTGCAAGCCCGAGGTGGCCAACCGCCACACCGGCTTCCTGGTGGGGGGCACCAGCCCCTTCGGCAC
>DATFAA010000033.1:0-34580 GCA_035255045.1 Rhodocyclaceae bacterium
CGGCGCCCTGGCCGGCATCGCCGCCGTCAGCCTGGGATTCGGCATGGTCCACGGCCTCACCGTCGGTTTCGGCACCACCCTCATCGGGGAGGCCGTGGATTACACCATCTATTACTTCGTCCAGTCCCAGCGGGAGAGGAAGGGAAGAGAGGATTGGCTGAAGCGTTTCTGGCCCACCGTCCGGCTGGGGGTCGTCACCTCCATTTGCGGCTTCGCCTCGCTCCTGTTCTCGGGCTTCCCGGGGCTCGCCCAACTGGGCCTCTATTCCATCGCCGGCCTACTGGCAGCGGCCCTGGTGACCCGCTTCGTGCTGCCCCACCTCCTGCCCGCCGGCTTCCGCATCCGGGAACTGGACGATGTCGGCCGCAAGCTGGCCGCCGGCCTTGCCCGGGTTCAGAAACTGCGCTGGCCGGTGGCTCTCCTGGCCTCGGCCGCGGTCATCGTGGTGGCGACCCAACATGACCGCCTCTGGAACCCGGGGCTTTCCGGCCTCAATCCCGTCTCCCGGGAGGCGCAGCAACTGGACGCCTCCCTCCGCAGCGACCTGGGTGCCCCCGACCTGCGTTACCTGGTGGTGGTGACCTCCCCGGCTCAGGAGACCACCTTGGCCGCCACCGAAAGGATCAGCCGCCATTTGCAGCTTCTGGTGGACAAGGAGGTCATCGCCGGCTTCGAGAGCCCCACCCGTTTCCTACCCAGCCATGCAAGCCAGCAGGAGCGCCAACGGGCCATTCCGGAGAAGCTCGAGCTGGAACGCCGCCTGACCGCCGCCCTGGCGGGCCTGCCCCTGAAGCCGGAACGGCTGGCCCCCTTCGTGGCCGACGCCGAGAACGCCCGTCATCTGCCCCTCCTTACCCGCAAGTCCCTGGAGGGCACTTCCCTGGTCCTGGCGGTGGATGCCCTGCTGTTCCAGGGCAGCAACGGCTGGACCGCCCTCTTGCCCCTGCGGGCCCCGACCCGGGGCTCCTCGCTGATGGACATCGATCCCGGAGCGGTTCGGGCGGAACTGGCCTCCGCCGGCCTTTCCGGCGTTTATTTCGTGGATTTGAAGGGGGAGTTCGACCAGCTCTACGCGGCCTACCTGAAAGAGGCCATTCTGCTGTCCCTCCTGGGCTTCGTCGCCATTGTCCTGGTCCTGGGGCTGACCCTGCGCTCCCCGGTCCGGCTCCTGCGGGTCCTGGCACCCCTGGTGCTGGCCGTGGCCCTGGTGATAGCCGGCCTTGCCCTGACGGGAGAGAAGATGACCCTGCTTCATCTGGTCGGCCTGCTCCTCACCGTCGCCATAGGCTCCAACTACGCCCTGTTTTTCGACCGGGGCAATGGCGGCCAGGCCGAAGAGCCCCACACCCTGGCCTCCCTCGCCCTGGCCAACGCCACCACGGTCATCGGCTTTGGCGCCCTGGCCTTTTCCCAGGTGCCGGTGCTGAAGGCCATCGGCATCACGGTCGGCCCCGGCGCGGTCCTGGCCCTGGTCCTTTCGGCCATCCTGGCCCGCCGGGAGAAGGCATGACTGCGAGCCTTCCCCCTGAAATTCTCCCCCCTGGCCGATCACGCCGGGCTTCGATCCTGGTGGTCCTCCTGCCGGGCGCCTACATGACGTCCGGCCATTTCCTGGAAGCCGGCTTTGCTGCAGTCCTGGAGGCCAGCCGGGCCGATGCCGACCTGGCGCTTCCCGCCATCGACCTGGCCGCCATCACCAACGGCTCCGCCCTGCCCCGCCTGCGGGAAGAGATCATTGAACCGGCGCGCCGGCAGGGCTACGAATCCATCTGGCTAGGGGGCATCTCCCTGGGCGGGTTCATGGCCCTGGCCTATGCCGACCGGTATCCCGGGGAAATCGACGGCCTCTGCCTCCTGGCCCCCTACCCGGGCAGCCGGATCACCACGGGCGCGATCGCCGCCGCCGGCGGCGTCGGCTCCTGGGAGGCCACGGAAGAGCAGCTGGAAGACCCGGAGTTCCGGGTGTGGCGCTGGCTCCAGTCCCGGCCGGCCGAACTGCCGGTCTTTTGCGGCTACGGCCGGGACGACCGCTTCGCCGCCGGCATGGCGATGCTGGCTGCGACCCTGCCCGGGGCGTCGGTCCGTACCATCCCCGGCGGCCATGACTGGCAGGTGTGGCGCGGCCTGTGGCAGACGTTCCTGCAAGGCAACTGGCTGCCCTCCGGAGTCGAGGAATCGTGAGCCGCCCCTGGAAACCCAGTCCCGCCCTGAAGGCCAGCTTCGCTCTCCACGCGGTTGCCGGCGCGGGCCTCCTGGCTGCCCCCGAGGCCTGGCCCCTGGCTCTGGGCGCCGTGGTTGTGAACCACGGCTTCCTCACCGCCGCCGGCCTCCTGCCCCGCACGGCGATCCTGGGCCCCAACCTCACCCGGCTGCCCGAGCCCGCCAGGGCCCGGAGGGAAGTATCCCTCACCATCGACGACGGCCCTGATCCGGAAGTCACTCCCCGGGTGCTGGACATGCTGGACGCTGCCGGCGCCCGTGCCAGCTTCTTCTGCGTCGGCGCCGAGGCCCGGCGGCACCCTGCCCTGGTGCGGGAGATCGCGGCCCGGGGCCACGGGGTGGAGAATCACAGCATGCGCCACCTGAAGCGCTTCGCCGCCCTGGGCCCTCGGGCCATGGCCGAGGAAGTAAGTGCTGCCCAGGCCTGCCTGGGGGACATCGCCGGCCGCCTCCCTGCCTTTTTCCGCCCCACCGCCGGCCTGCGCAGCCCCTTCCTGGAACCGATTCTCTGCCGCCTGGACCTGCAGCTCGCAAGCTGGACCCGGCGGGCCTACGACACCCGCCAGGGCGACCCGGACCGGGTCCATCGGATTCTCACCACCAATCTGGCATCCGGCGACATCCTCCTGCTGCACGACGGAAACGGCGCACCCACGGCCTCCGGACAGCCCGTGATCCTGGCAACGCTACCCCGGCTTCTCGCCACGCTGGAAGCAGCCGGCCTGCGGTCGGTGCCCCTCCACTCGGCTGTCGATCCTGCCGGCCCCTGAGCGGGATACGGCTCCTTGCCAACAGCATGGAGACGCCTCGGCCAGGGACCTCCCCTTGCCGTAACGGCCGGGCATCCCTTCTGGTAGACTGCCGGCCTTTGCGCCATCTCCGCAGTCTCCGAACGTGACGCCCCTACAACTCTCCAGCTACACCGCCAGCACCTGCCTCGGGCGTGGCCTCGAAGCCCAGCGCCGGGCCCTGGCTCAAAGGACCAGCGGCCTGAAGCCCTGCGACTTCGAGACCGTGGATCTGCCCACCTGGATCGGAGAAGTGGCCGGCATAGACGATGTCCAGCTTCCCGCCCGGCTCGCCCACCACGACTGCCGCAACAACCGCCTGGCCTTGCTGGCCCTGGAGGCGGATGGCTTTGCCGACGCGGTGCGGGCCGCCGTCGGGCGCTTCGGCCCCCGGCGGGTCGGGCTGTTCCTGGGCACCAGCACGGCGGGCATCCTGCAGACCGAGCTGGCCTACCGGCGCCGGGATCCGGCCACCGGCGCCCTGCCGCCGGATTACGTCTACCACACCACCCACAATTCCTATTCGGTGGCGGGCTTCGTTCGCGAGTATTTCGGGCTGGAAGGTCCGGCCATGGCGGTCTCCACTGCCTGCTCCTCCTCCGCCAAGGCCTTTGCCGCCGGGGCCCGCTACATCGAATGCGGCCTCATCGATGCTGCCCTGGTGGGCGGCGTCGATTCCCTCTGCCTCACCACCCTCTACGGCTTCAATTCCCTGGAGCTCACATCGCCGGAGCCCTGCCGTCCCTACGACGCCGAGCGGAAGGGCATTTCCGTCGGAGAAGGCGCGGCCTATGCCCTGCTGGAACGGCCGACTGCCCGCCCGTCCGAAGACGCCGTCCTGCTCCTGGGCTACGGCGAATCCAGCGATGCCTATCACATGTCGGCGCCCCACCCCGAGGGCCGGGGCGCCCGCCAGGCCATGGAGGCGGCCCTGAGGTCTGCCGGGCTGACGCCGGCGGACATCGACTACATCAACCTCCACGGCACCGCCACGCCCAGCAATGACGCGGCGGAGGGCAAGGCCGTGGCTGCCCTCTTCGGGAATGCGGTGCCCTGCAGTTCGACCAAGGGAGCGACGGGCCATACCCTGGGGGCCGCCGGCGCCGTGGAGGCCATTTTCGGTGCCCTGGCCCTGGAAGACGGCCTGCTGCCCGGCGGCGTCCATACCCGCCGGCTGGACCCAACCCTCGATCTCGACTATCTGCTGGAAAATCGCAGCGGCCGTCCCTCCCGGGTGCTGAGCAATTCCTTCGGCTTCGGTGGCAGCAACTGCAGCCTGGTGCTCGGGAGAAGCCAATGAGCCTTCCCCAATCCGCCCTCTCCGCGTGGGTCCGGGGCATTGGCCTTCTCGCGCCGGGCCTCGGTGGCTGGACTGCCGGCCAAGCCATCCTGAAGGGCGAACGGAGCT
Source organism: Rhodocyclaceae bacterium (assembly GCA_035255045.1). Classification (GTDB taxonomy): domain Bacteria; phylum Pseudomonadota; class Gammaproteobacteria; order Burkholderiales; family Rhodocyclaceae; genus JAGTRP01. Next base: position 4,417 of record DATFAA010000033.1, read on the forward strand.
ATGAAGCCGCGCCCACCAATCTTCCCGCCCCCGGCATCCTGCCCCCGGCGGAGCGGCGCCGCGCCAGCCGCCTGGTCAAGCTGGCCCTGGCCGTGGGGCTGGAAGCGGCCGCCCAGGCCGATGCCGACCCGGCCACCCTGGCCACGGTCTTCTCGGCTTCCAGCGGCGACGGCCATAATTGCCACGCCCTCTGCGAGACCCTGGCCTCCGACGACCGCCAGGTTTCACCCACCCGCTTCCATAATTCCGTGCACAACACCTCGGCCGGCTATTGGGGCATCGCCACCGGCGCAACGCCTCCCTGCCAGGTGCTCTGCGCCTACGACGGGAGCTTCAGCGCCGGCCTGCTGGAGGCCCTGGTGCAGGTCGACGTAGAAAAGACCCCGGTGCTCCTCATTGCCTACGACGCGGAATACCCGGAGCCCATCCGCTCGACACGGCCCGTTCCGGACGCCGGCGGCATCGCGCTGCTCCTGTCGCCGGAAGGGGCTGCTGGGTCCCTGGCCCGCATTTCGGCCGCCCTGGAGCAAGGGCAGGCTGCGCCCCTGGCCGATCCGGCCCTGGAAAAGCTGCGCACCGACATTCCGGCCCTGCGGGGACTGCCCCTTCTGGAAATCCTGGCACGGGGAAGCAACGGCGCCACCAGCCTGGAATACCTGCCGCCCACCCGGCTGGCGGTCCAGGTGGAATTCCCTGGATCATGACCCTGGACCGCAACTGGATCGCGGCCCGCATTCCCCATCAGGGGACCATGTGCCTCCTGGATGCAGCTATCGAGTGGTCCGAGGGCAGTATCCGCTGCCTGGCTTCCAGCCACCGCAATCCGGACAATCCCCTGCGGGCCGAGGGGCGGCTGGGCGCCGCCTGCGGCATCGAGTACGCCGCCCAGGCCATGGCCGTCCATGGAGCCATCCTCGCCTCGGCCGCAGACTGTCCCCGCCAGGGTTTCCTGGCCAGCGTCCGCAATGTGGATCTCGCGGTGGACCGCCTGGACGACGTGGCCGAGGATCTGGATATCCGAGCCGAGCGCCTGGCCGGGGACGGCAACAACGTCCTTTACCAGTTCTCCGTCCGGGCGGGCGACCGACTCCTTCTTTCCGGCCGCGCCGCGGTCATCCTCAATGGGGATTCCCGATGAAGCTAGCCCTGGTGACCGGGGGCAGCGGCGGCATCGGCGCCGCCATCTGCCGCCAACTGGCAAAGGATGGTCTGCATGTCCTGGTCCACGCCAACCGTTCCCTCGACAAGGCCGAAGCCGTGGCCGCCGAAATCCGTGCTGCCGGGGGTGAGGCCCAGGCCCTGGCCTTCGACGTGACCGACCGGGAAGCCACCCAGGCCGCCCTGGAAACCGCCCTGCTCGCCGGCCCCATCCAGGTGCTGGTCAATAACGCCGGCATCCACGCCGACGCGGTTTTCCCGGGCATGTCCCCGAGCCAATGGCACAGCGTCATCGACGTTTCCCTGCACGGCTTTTTCAACGTCACTCATCCCCTCACCATGCCGATGATCCGCAGCCGCTGGGGGCGGATCATCAACATTTCCTCGGTAGCGGCCCTGGCCGGCAACCGGGGGCAGGTGAATTATTCCGCCGCCAAGGGCGCCCTCCATTCCGCGACCAAGTCTCTCTCCCTCGAGCTGGCCAGCCGCGGGATCACGGTCAATGCCGTTGCCCCGGGGATCATCGACACCGCCATGATCGAGAACGCCTTCGACCCGGAAGCCATCAAGCAGATGGTGCCCATGAAGCGGGCCGGCAAGCCGGAGGAAGTGGCCGACCTGGTGGCCTTCCTTGCCTCCGACCGGGCGGCCTACATTTCCGGCCAGATCATTTCCATCAACGGCGGCATGCTGTAGGCAGCCACCGGGCTCAGGCAGGGCCGGCCGGCTTGGACCTGCCCGCCAGCCGGCGCCAGGCGAGGAGCGGCAGGCGGGCCAGGAAGCCCAGGAAAAGCCGGGTGTGCATCCAGGTCAGCAGGGTGTTGTCCCGCAGGTATCTGAAGTGGGACACGCCTCCCTCGTCGGCCCGGAAATAGCGCACCGGCGCCTGGAGATTCACCGGCCTCACACCCTGCCAGCAAAGGCGCACCACGGCCTCAGGGTCGAAATCGAAGCGGCGCATCCATTTCTGGCCCGCCATGACCCGGCGGAGGGGCGCAATGGGATAGACCCGGAAGCCATAGAGGGAATCCCCGATGCCCATCCACAGGGTCTCCAGGTTGGCCCACCAGTTCGACACCTTGCGGCCATTGACCCGCAGCCGGGGTGCATCGGCATCGAATACCGGCATCCCGAGGACCATCGAGCCGGCCGCCTCCCGGGAGGCGGCCATGAACTCCGGGATCAGATGGGCCGGGTGCTGGCCGTCGGAATCCATGGTCAGCACATGGGTGTAGCCTTCGGCGGCGGCCCGGGAGATCCCCTCCAGGACTGCCGCCCCCTTGCCCCGGTTTTCCGGCAGGCGAATGATCCTGAGCCCCGGATCGTCTTCCGCCATGCGCTGCAATCCTTCAGCGCTGCCGTCGGTGCTGCCGTCCACCACGACCCATACCGGCGACCACTGGGCGCGGGCGCTCCGAACCGTTTCATAGACCTTTTCCCCCGGGTTGTAGCTGGGGATGAGGACGAGATGGGTCGCGGATGAAGGACTCGTGGCTGCCATGGGGTAAGGATTTTCAGGAGACGGATTGGGGGCCGGAAGTCAGTTCCCTGCGGTAATAGGCCTCCAGCTCCTCCGTGAAGGCGGCGACATTGGCCGGCGGCTCGAAGCGGCGGCCGAGACGAACCGAAAAGTACAGGGGCAGGTCCGGCTTCCTGAAGAGGGGCCAGACCTTCCCCAGGTAAGGGGAATTGAAATGGATGAAGACGGTCTGGACCGGTGCCTTCGATTTGGCGGCGATGAGGCCGGCGCTGGCGCTCAAGCCATCCAGGGGGAAACGGGTGGTACGGGAGCCTTCGGGAAAGATTACCAGATGGGCGCCCTGGCGCAGCTCCTCCCGGGCCCCGAGAATCATTTCCAGCGGCGCGTCGTTGCGGATATAGCGGGCCAGGCGGGCCGCCGCCCCGACGAGGATGTTGTCCATCAGGGCCGCCTTCATGACGCAGACCGCATTGGGCAGGCGGGAGACGATCATGACCGCATCCAGCAGGGAGGGATGGTTGGCCACGACGACCAGGCCTCTTTCCTCCCGCAGCCGGTCCAGGGCCGAAAGATCGAAGCGGCAGGCGCAGAAAACCCCGAGGAACCACAGGTAGAAACGGAATCCGGCCGCGATCGTGCGCCGCCCCAGGGGCTGGCCCCAGCGCCGGGGCAACAGGGGCTGCAGAACCAGGGCAAAGGGCAGCCAGAGAAGGCAGAGCTGGGCCAGGAAGCCCAGGCCCACAACCATGGCCACATGCTCATAGGCATGGAAGAGCGCCCGCCGAGGGTAGCGCAGCAAATCAGTCATCCAGGGTCACGCGGTCTCGGGAAGCTCCCAGAATCCAGGACACTGAGACACCGGCGGCCGTGAAACCGTGCTTGGCCACCAGGGGGCTGTCCTCGAAGACGGCGCCGTGCAATGAGTCGTGGCGCAGGAAGGCGCCCACCCAGGTCCGTTCGAAACGCCTGGTGACCGCCACCAGGAACTGGCTGCCGCTGTAGCCCCCCCGGGCTTCGTAGGCTGGCCGCTCGGCCGTGGCGAACCGGGGCGCGACGCCGTAGAAATACTCGTGCTGCTTCTTGCTGGCATAGATGGGGCCGACCACCAAGCCAAGATTCCAGCCCGGCAGGCCCGCCGGATTCCGGATGTCCATGTTCAGGTTGGGGGAGAAGACCCAGCCCACATCCCTGGGAGAGCCTTCGACCGTGAAGGCGGCCCGGGCAGGCAGCCGCAGCTTGAGGAAACGCTCCCGGTCTGCGCTGCGCCACAGGGTCAGGTCCACTTGGGGGCCGAATTCCGCGGTGGGCTTGAGGTCGGGCATGCCGGAGCGGACAGCCACATCGTCGCTCTTGGTGGGGGGTGAAGCGGAGAGGCTGAGGGTGAAATCCACCCGGTCGGAGTCGAACAGGCTGCCCCGGATGCCCTGGCGGTCTGCCTTGAGGAAATCACCGTGATAGGTGAAATAGGGCACCGGCAAGGCGAAATTGTGGACCTTGTCGGAGCCCCGGTAGGCGGGAAAACTGAAGGCTGCAACTCCGATGCCGGCCTCCCATTTGGGAACCGTTTCCCCCGCCAGCCCCGGCAGGGACAGCGTGACCAGGAAAACAGCTGCTCCAAAACTATGAATCTTCATTCAGACGGCCTCCAGGCGATGGGATGCCACCGCTTCTATTTCGACCAGCAGGTCTGCCCGGCAGACGTCGGCCTCGACATAGACCACGGCCGCCCCCCCCAGGGCCTCCTCCACGACTTGGCGCACCACCGGGAAATCGGCGGCGTCGCGGATGTAGGCCCGACAATTGAGCTCTGGCAGGGTGAAGGGGCCTGTGCGGGAAACCTTGCCGGCCTCGGCCAGCAGAGCCTCGATGTTGGCGACCGTTTCCCGGGTCTGTCCGGCCACGTCCCCGACATGGACGGTCCGGTGTCCGACGATGCTGGCGGTGCCCGAGATGAGCAGCATTTCCTGACCCGGCAGGTGGACCATGGCGGCCCGGGAGAAGACCGGACTGCGGGGGCCATACTGGGCCGGATACCGGTAGGCGCTCACCTGTCGCGGGTTTTCCAGGGGCACGGGAGGCGTCCGGCCGGCCAGGAAGGCGATGGTGAGGGGGCCGCTTCGAACCCCCAGGGCGCAGGCCGCCGGCACGTTGCCCTCCGCCAGCCGGCCGCTGCCCACAAAGGCCTGCTGCCGGCCGATATTGAACTGACGATAGCGCTCCAGGCCATGGCTGGCGCCATTGATGTCCGCGAGATAGTTCCAGACGCGCCACAGGTTGGAATAGCCCTCCCGGTCCAGCAGCCGGAAGATGCGCCGGTAGGCCTCCTCCGTCGCCCGCTGCAGGGGAGTAGCCTCCGCCGTCAACGGGAAATCAGCCTCATCCACATCGATGACGCCGAAGAGCACGTGCCCGTCCCGGCGATAGCGGATACCGAAGGCTTCGCTTGAGTGGCAGGCGCTGGAACTTTGCCAGGCTTCCCCGCGGACGTTCTCCGTGCCCCCGAGAACCGGTGCGAGCACCTGCTGGACGGGCAGCTCCCCTGGCCAATCGCCGAAGGAGTCGCCGACCCAGGACAGGCCGAGGAGTCGATTCCGCTGGGCGTCGGACAGCGCGGACAGCCGGGCCGGGGACAACCGGGCGTACTCCACCGGTGCAAAGGCGCTCATTGCGCCGCCTCCACCCGGGCCGCCTTGAAAGCCCTGATGCATTCCCCGCTCCCCTCGACTCTCTGGAAATACGCTAAGGCAGTCCGAAATGGCCTGCCAGACGTGATGTTTTTATTCATGGCTTGGAGCCGGCCGCCGCACGCGGCCGACGAAAGACAACCCGCAATTATACTTTAACCTCGGCGGCCGCCTCCACGGTGCTGGCGGCAGGAAGGGGCGCCACGGGCCGCCGGGATATCTTGACCGGAGACAGGGAGGCCAGGGCATCGGCTTGCAGTTCCGGGCTGAGATAGGGCTCCAGGCCCCGGGGCTGGCGGGGATGGGAAGCGAAGTCCTGGGCCTGGCGCAGCAGTTGTTCCTGGTTGGCACTGAAATAGCGGGCGGCCTGGACGATCTTCGGCAGATGCTTGACCACATGCCACAGGCTCCAGCGGTGGGCCCACAGCCGCTTCGCGAAGCGCCTCCGGTATCCCTTGCTGTCGTAGAAGCGGCGGACATGCCAGTTGTAGAGGGCGTCCATTTCTTCCCGGGAGGAGAAGCCCGCCGGCTTGTAGACGAAATTGAGGCAATTCATGAGGCGCCAGTCCTCGTTGAACTCGCCGCCTTCGCCGCTGATGCACTCCTTCCAGATCGGGGCCCCGTACATCGGGCTGAACTTGGTCATATTCATCTCGTCCAGGTCCAGGGAAAGGATGAAGTCGCTGGTTGTCCTGACCGTTTCCGGCGTCTCGCCGGGAAGTCCGAAAATGAACAGCCCCTTGGCTCTGAGGCCGGCGGCGTGAATCTGCTCGACCGTCCTCTTCACCGCCTCCAGGCTGACCCCGGCCTTGTGGCGCTCCATCATTCCCGGATCGGCGGACTCGATTCCCATGGATACCATGAAGGCTCCCGCCTGTTTCAGCATCTGCAGCATCTCGTCGGACGTGTGGCCGGTGCGGATGGCGCAATTGAAATTCATGCCCAGGGGCTTTTCGACGAGCAACCGGCAAAGCTCGGCGACCCGTTTCTGCTGGGCGGTGAAGAGGTCGTCGTAGAAATTGATGTGACGGACCCCGAACCGGTCCCGCAGATGCTTCATGTGCTCGTAGACGTACCGGGCCGAATTGGTCTTGTAGAGACGCTCGAAAACCGTGCGGTCACAGAAGGAGCAGGTATAGGGGCAGCCCCGGGAAGTGATCATGGTCGCCCCGGGGCGCTTCTCGTAGGCGAACAGGGGCAGGTGGTAGCCCTCGGGAAAACCGGCCAGTTTCTCGTAGGCCGGAAAGGGCAGTTCATCCAGGTTGAGAATGCGATCGCGGCGGGGATTGGCGATTATCTTTCCATTGTCCCGATAGACCAGATTGGGAATGTGGGCCGCTGCCTTTCCCTCCGCCAGGTCCAGCAAACAGCCCTCCCCTTCTCCGATGCAGAGGTAATCTATTTCGGGAAAGTGCTCCAGGATGGGCGCGCCGATGGAGGATACATGGACGTTGCCGAAGATGATCTTGATGTCGGGGCGCTCCGCCTTGATGTAGGCAGCCATCTCCACGCCGTCCATGAATGCCGGGGTCGTGGCCGAGAAGCCGACCAGGTCGGGATCGGTATCCAGGATGGCCCTGGCGTTGGCCTCTATGCCGCGCGGGGCGCCGGGCCCGAGGCAATCGTGGACCGCACTCTCGTGGCCATGCTTGTCGAGCCATGCGGCCAACTGGAGGATGCCGATGGGTGCCATCCGGTTCGCCAGCACGGAGAAATCCGGTTGCCCGGGGACGAAGTTGAAGCCGGCAGGATGGACGAGGGTGATTTTCATTCGGTGATGTACAGGAGGCGGTGACGGTAGCCCGTATTTTATTTGCTGATCCATTCCCCGGGGCGACGGCGCATTCGCGGGCGGATGAGATCAATGGGCCGCGCGCTTGCCGATGCCTGGACACCCGACCTGTTGCCGTCATTCCCAAGGCTTGGTAAAAGGTGCCTGCTCACGGAAATCAGGGAGAAGAAAATGAAATCGAGCCGCCGCGCCATGAGCGCCTTCGTCTGCACCACGGTGCTCTGCCTGGCCGTGCCCGCTGCTGCGGCCGGAAAAGCGGGAGCCAGGAAGCCGGCCAGTGCCTGCGAGGTACGCACAGAGGACGTGAACTTCTTTCGCGACCAGGGGCTGACCATGAAGCTCGGTGCGAAACTCCAGTTCAACAAGGTGCTCTACGGTGAGCAGATTTCCGTCAAGGTGAGCGGCGGCGTGGCGATGCTTTCCGGCCGCGTCAGCTCCCCCGGCATGATCAGGACCGCGGTTGCCGTCGCCAATGAAATGGAAGGTATCCGCTGCGTACAGAACCATCTCGAGGTAGGCCCGCCGCTGCCTCCCCCCACCCCGGCATCCGGTGGATAACCGACGCGGCCAGGAATCCGGTTCTGAGATGGCCAAACGGGTCGCCCTCATCACCCTGGCGTTGTTGATAGTCCTGGCGACGGGAGCGGCGGTCGGCCTGCACTTCGCCGCCGCCACCCTGAAGGAGCAGGTGCGGATGGCCCTGGGGCCGGAGAGCCAGGTGGGCGACATCACCCTCGGCTGGTCGGCAGTGGAAGTGCGGAGCGTGCGGGTGCCCGGCCCCAAGGACTGGCCGGCAGACGACGCCCTGCGGGCCGAGCGCATCACCGTCACGCCGGATTTCAAGGCCCTCTTCTCCCAGCGCCAGGTGCGCATCAACCGCATCGAAGTCCAGGACGCCTACCTGTCGGTCTTCCGCACCCGGGACGGCAAGCTGCGCCTGCTGCCCGGGATCGTGGAAAGGAAGCCGGTGGCCCCGGCCGCTGCCCAGGAGTCGGCCGCCGTGCCGGTGACCATCGACATGGTCGAGCTCCACGGCTCGGCCCTGGAGCTGTTCGACGCCTCGGTGGCCCGCCCGGCCCACAGGATCCGCCTGGAAAACCTGGAAGCCCGGGTGGAGGACCTGCGCCTGCCGGAGCTGGACACCCGCACCCGGCTCCACCTCGAAGGGGTGATCAAGGGCGTGCAGCGGGACGGCCGCTTCACCATCCAGGGCCAGATCCAGCTGGCCAGCCGGGACTCGGAAATCGCCACCCGGCTGCGGGGCGTGGACCTGGTCGCCCTCCAGCCCTACCTCGTCAAGGCGTCGGAAACCGGCGTGAAGCGCGGCAGCCTGGACCTGGACCTGGAATCCAGCGTCAGGCAGCAGCGCCTCCACGCCCCTGGCACCCTCACCCTGACCCAGCTGGAGCTGCTGCCCGGCAAGGGCGCCATGGGCACCTTCATGGGCATGCCCCGGGACCTGGTCATCAGCCTCCTCAAGAATGCCAACAACCAGATCGCCCTCAAATTCGTCCTCGAGGGGCGCCTGGACGATCCCCGCTTCTCCCTCAACGAGGCCCTCATGAAGCGCATCGGCGCCTCCATGGCCGAGGGCCTGGGGATCAGCCTGGAAAGCGTGGCCAAATCGGTGAGCGGCACCACCCAGGGCATCGGGGCCAGCCTCGGCAAACTGTTCGGGAGGAAATGACCCATGGACTATCCCACCCTCTGCCCTTCCTGCCGCCACCCCATGCGGGCCAGCCGCTTCGAGCGCCGGCCCCTGGGCACGGTGGAGCTGGACCTGTGCTTCTCCTGTCAGGGTATCTGGTTCGACGAGTTCGAAAGCGTGCAGATCACCCCCGGCGGAGTCATCGAGCTGTTCAAGCTCATCCACGAGCACCGGGACGACCAGCGCCTGCCCCTGCGGGACGTGCTGCAGTGCCCGCGCTGCGACGAGCCTCTGCTCCACGGCCTCGACGTGGCCAAGGGCGGGCGCTTCAACTACCACCGCTGCCTGCAGCGCCACGGCCGCTTCACCACCTTCTCCCAGCTCATGATCGAGAAGGGCTTCGTGCGCCAGCTCAGCCCCCGGGAAATCGACGAATTGAAGGCCCGGGTCCAGGTGGTGCGCTGCGCCAGCTGCGGGGCGCCGGTGGACATCAGCCAGGACAATGCCTGCGGCCACTGCCGCTCCCCCATCTCCATCCTCGACCCGGAGGCGGTGGAACAGGCCCTGGCCAGCTACCACCAGGCCGAAGTGAAGCGCACCACGCCGAATCCGGAAGCCCTGGCCGACGCCATCCTCCTGGCCGAAAAGGACCGCAGCCGCCGCCAGCGGGACCGGGATTTCCTGCTGGAGCGGGATGTGGGCGACCTGGTGGTGTCCGGGGTCGAACTGGTCTGGAATCTCCTGAAGCGCTAGGCGCTCAGCCCTGCAGCCGCTGGGGCGCCAGCTCCAGGTTGCGGGTCTCGTCGCCGATCCAGACGTGGCCCTCCTGGATGGTGCATTGCAGCTTCATGTTGCGCCCGGCCAGGGCAGCCAGGGCCTGGCTGTCGGCGGCGGAGAGGTTGAGGACCGTCAGGTTGGCGAAGTCCTTCAGCTTGTCGGCATTCTGCTGCCACCAGACATCGGCGGCCCGCCCGCCGTAGGTCAGCAGCACCATGCGCCGGGAGCGGTGGCAGGCCCGGCGGATATCCCGCTCGTCCGGGAGGCCGACGTCGATCCAGAGATCAATGTTGCCGGTGGGGTCGATGTCCCACAGGGTGGCCTCGCCCTCGCTCGAGATGCCCCGTCCGAAGGCCAGGGTCTCGCTGGCATGAAGGGCGAAGGCCAGCAGGCGCACCATGACGCGCTCATCGGTCTCCGAGGGGTGGCGGGCCAGGGTCAGGGAATGTTCCTGGTAGTAATGGCGGTCGAGGTCCGAAACCTGGAGTTCCGCCTTGTAGATGGTCGCTTTGAGGGCCATGGGCTGCAATCGGGCAAAAGCGCGATTATCGCCCCTTCGGGCCCGTTGGCGGAAAGCTGCTGACGGATCTTGCGATCGGGATTAGCATGCCAGACGCAAATCACCCGACAAGGAGACATCATGCCCGCACCCCGCAAGCCCCTGACTGCCCTCTCCCTTTTCCTCCTCGGCGGCCTGGTCGCCGGCGCCGCCCTGGCCGCCGACATGCCCAAGCGCAAATCCGGCCTCTGGGAGATGAAGACCCAGATGGAGGGCATGCCCTCCCCGGGCCCCATGCAGATGTGCGTGGACCAGAACACCGACAACCTCATGCAGGACAAGGCCCGGGCGGAGAAGGTGAATTGCAGCGCCATGGACGTCAAGCAGGCGGGGGACAGGACCACCATCCATTCAGTGTGCAAGCACGAGGGCACGACGGTGACCACCGACGGCATCATCACCGGCGACTTCGCCTCGGGCTACAGGAGCGACATGAAGATGCGCTACAGCCCGGCCCAGGAGGGCATGAAGGACATGCACGTCGTCCAGGAAGCCAAGTGGTTGGGCCCCTGCAAGCCGGGCCAGAAGGCCGGCGACATCGTCATGCCCGGCATGGCGGGTGGCGTGAACATGCAGCAGATGATGAACAGCGCCCAGATGCAGGAGATGATGAAACGCCAGCGCCAGGCGCGCTAGGAATTCATCAGTACGGCCGCACGCCGATCAGCCGGACGTGCAGGAAGGCCGCGAAGAGCGCCCAGGCGGCGACTCCGATCACCACGGTGATGACGTCCTTGGCCGTTCCCCGGGCCGGGTAGGTGACCCCCGCCTCCCGGTCCCGGCGCCGGGCCGAGGCGAAATCCACGACGGCCCAGGCCAGGAAGGCACCGAACAGAACCACATCCCCGAGACGGCCGTTGGAGAACAGGTGGGCCAGGGCCCAGAGCTTCACCCCCGCCACCATGGGATGGCCGATGGCGGCCTTGAGATGGTTGCCCGGCACGTAGCCCGCCACCACCAGGATGAAGGCCGGCAGGGTCAGGAGGGCAGTGACATGCATGGTCCACCGGGGCGGATTCCAGAGGTCCACCGGGGCTTCCCGGCTCAGCCCGTAGCCCCAGATCACCAGGACGAAGCCCACCGCCGATGCCAGGGAAAACAGGGCCTTCCAGGGAGTGAGCCCCAAGCGGGCGACCTGAGCGTCGCGCCAGGCGGGGGCAATGATTCGCACGGAATGGACGCCGAGGAAGAGGATCAATCCGAGGATCAGGATGGCCATGGCGATGTCGGAATCCGTAGGGAAAGCAGCATCTTACAGCGGCCATGCCGCCGCCATGAATCGGGCCAAACCCGCGATTGCGGCTACACTCCCCTCTTTTTTCGCCGGACTCCGCCATGCCGCTCCAAGCCGTCGCCCTCAAACGCTGCGCCTCCTGCCAGCGCTGGAGCGGCGTCCGCCGACCGGGCGCCGAGCCTGAGACGGTGGACATCGAGGGCGACACTGCCGTCGGCCTCTGCCAAGGCGGCCCCTGGGACGGCTCCGAGCGCCGGGCCCGCTCGGCCTGCGGGCGCTGGATCCGCTGGGATGCCCTCACGGCGGAGAACCCGCCGGCACCGCCGCCCGACCTCCTGTAGAATGGGCGGTTGCCCTCAGGCGGTGGCCCTCCCAGGTGATCGCTTCAACTTTCCCTTGGAGTCTCCATGTCCGACACCCTCACCGGCCACCTGGCCGCCGCCTTCGCTTCCCGCCGGGACCTGCTGGAACGCCTGGCCGCCGAGCAGACCAACGCCTACCGTCTCTTCCACGGCAGCGTCGAGGGCCACCCCGGCCTGACGGTGGACCGCTACGGCGACCTCGTGCTGGTGCAGACCTTCCACAACCCCCTGGAAGATTCCCAGCTTGCCGCCATCGAGGCCTTCTATGGCCAAGCCCTGCCCGGGCTGACCGCCATCTACAACGACCGCAGCCGCGCCAATTCCCGCATCGGCAACGAGCTGCCGCCGGAGAAGCGGGCCGCCGCCTATGAGCCCCGTGAAGTCCAGGAGATGGGGGTCAATTACCGCATCCAGGCCCGCCACGACGGCCAGGACCCCTGGCTCTTCCTCGACCTGCGGGCCGGCCGGCGGCGGGTGATGCAGGAGGCGGAGGGCAAGTCGGTCCTCAACCTCTTCGCCTACACCTGCGGCATCGGGGTGGCGGCGGCCAAGGCCGGCGCCCGCCATGTGGTCAATGTGGATTTCTCGGAGTCCAGCCTCAAGGTGGGCAAGGAGAACGCCCGCCTCAACGACCTGCCCATCCGCCTGCGCTTCGTCAAGAGCGACGCCTTCGCCGCCATGCGCCAGCTGGCCGGGGTCGGCCAGCCCGAGGTGGTGCGCGGCAAGCGCATGCCCCCCTTCCCCAAGCTCGAACCCCGCACCTTCGACCTGGTGGCCCTCGACCCGCCCCGCTATGCCAAGAGCCTGTTCGGGGTGGTGGACCTGGTGAACGACTACCCTGCCCTTTTGAAGCTGGCCCTGCTGTGCACCGCCGAGGGCGGCACCCTGCTGTGCTGCAACAACGTCGCCCAGGTGGCTCGCGAAGCCTGGGCCGACCAGATGGAACGCTGCGCCAGGAAGGCCGGCCGCCCCATCCGGGAAATGGAGTGGATCGAGCCGGAAGCCGACTTCCCCAGCTACGACGGCCAGCCGCCCCTGAAGATGGCCCTGCTCAGGGTCTAGCGGAAGGCGGCGCAGGCGTACTGGGCCCGCGCCTCGATGCGCCCGAAGAGCTGGCTCTGATCCTCGCTCCAGTCGAGGTCCAGGACGGCGCAGGAAGCGGGCGACAGGTAGGCGACCTGGTTGTCGTCGCGCCGGGTCAGATCAAGGGCGTTGGCCAGCACCTCGGCCACATGGGTGACGTCGGCCAGGGGCTGCCCCAGCCCCGGGGCGGGGCCGTGGTGGTGGTAGATGGCCACCGCCACCGACTCGGGCAGATTCCAGTGGTCGGCGAGGATGTAGCCGATTTCGCAATGGTCGAGGCCGAAATACTGCTTCTCGGCCTCCCGGATCGGCACGGTGCCGGCGGAGACCGCCATGCGCACCTGCTGCACTTCCAGGGGATAGAACTTGGCCATCCACAGCTGCCCGATGTCATGGAGCAGGCCGGCCACCAGGGCGTGGTCCGGGCATACCGCCACCTGCCGGGACAGTTCCTGGGCGCATACCCCCACCGCCACGCTGTGCTCCCAGAAGTAGGACGAGACCCGGCTGTCGCCGGCGAAGCGGGCCAGGCTGAGGGAGAGGACCAGTTCCCGGACCTTGGCGATGCCCACCATCGAGGTGGCGGTCACCATGTCCCTGACCAGCCCTCCCCCATGGGCGTGGGCCGCCCCGTTGGCCAGGGAAAGGATGCGGGCCGTGACCACCGGGTCCTGCTCCACATGGTGGGCCAGGTTGCCCATGGTGGCGTTGTCGTCGTCCAGGGTCGCCAGGATGTCGGTCACCACCCGGGGAAAGACCGGCAGGCGGCCGGCGCGCTCGATGATCTGGTTGCGGTTCACATGCCCCGGCATCACGATCTCCGGTAGGCCAGGACGGCGTTGTAGAGCCCGGTCAGGGTTGGGTCGCCGAGGTCGGCGGAGCGGAAGATGTGGGCCAGCCGGCGCTCGTGGGCCGCCACGGCCTGGGCCCGCTCCTCGTCGCTGCGGCGGTCCTCTTCCCGGATGCAGACGAATTCGGCGTGGTGGATGGCCAGCTGGCGGAGGTTGGCCTCGGTGAGCGGATGGCCGGCTGGCAGGCTGAAACGGACGACGCCCCGTTCGGCGAGGACCAGCTGGCACCCCAGCACCATGCCTTCGGTGACTTCAGACAGCGGCAGATACCTGACGCGATAATCCATGAATCCCGGCTCCCTGCGGCGGGCGGTGGTCCGCCCTTGTTGCCCACAGCATATACGACCCGGGCGGCCGGCCACAAGCCGCCAGGGCCCGTCAGGCGGGGTTTTCGGGACTTTTCTCGGTGGCGGCCTGGCGCAGCATGGCGGCCCTGCTCTCCGGCGTCTCCAGGCTGATGCGGCCGAGGGCGCCGCTACGGTAGTCGGTGAGGAGGATGAGGGAAGCCTTCTCCAGGTCGGGCTCGCCGCCCCGGCCCTTGACCAGGCAGCCGCGCTTGCGGGCAATGCCCTCGATGACGCCGACCGCGTCCCGGCCGTCGACGGGGAAGCCGTAGCGGGCGGCCAGCAGGGCCGGATAGTGCTCCAGCAGGTAGGCCGCCAGGAAAGTGGCGACCTCCAGCTCATGGTAGGCGTTGGTGCCGACGGCATGGCTGGCGGCCAGCATGAGGCCGTCGGTGGGATGCGCGATCTTGGGCCACAGCATGCCCGGGGTGTCGAAGATGGTGAGGCGCGGCCCCAGGTCGATGCGCTGCTGGCTCTTGGTCACCGCCGGCTCGTCCCCCACCGCCGCCACCTTCTTCTTCACCAGGGCGTTCATGAGGGTGGATTTGCCGACATTGGGGATGCCCATGATCATCAGGCGCAGAGGCTTGATGTTGTCATTCCGGTGGGGCGCCAGGGACTGGCAGTAGCTGGGGATACGCGCCACCTCGCCGGCCTTCTTGCAGGAGATGGCCACCGCCTTGACCCCGGGCTGGGCGTTGAAGAAATCCAGCCAGGCCTTGGTGGCGGCAGGGTCGGCCAGGTCCGACTTGTTGAGGAGCTTGAGGCAGGGGCGCTGACGGAAGGCCCGCAGCTCGTGGATCATCGGGTTGCTGCTCGCCTCCGGCAGGCGGGCGTCGAGCACCTCGACGACGACGTCGGTCATGGCCATGGTCTCGGCCGCCTTCTTGCGGGCCGAAGTCATGTGACCGGGGAACCATTGGATGGACATTTTCAGCTTATCTTCGAATCAAGGGGGTTATTATCGCAGGTCCCGCTTCCGGACACTCTCATGCAAATCTGGGTCGATGCCGACGCCTGCCCGGGCGTCATCAAGGAAATCCTCTACCGGGCAGCCCAGCGCACCGGCCTGCCCCTCGTCCTGGTCGCCAACCAGTGGCTGAAGACCCCGCCCTACCCCAACATCCGGTCGGTGCAGGTACCCAAGGGCTTCGACGTGGCCGACAACTACATCGCCGACAAGGCGGAGGCCGGCGACCTGGTGGTGACCGCCGACATCCCCCTGGCGGCGGCGGCCATCGACAAGGGCGCCCTGGCGCTCAATCCCCGGGGCGAGCTCTACAGCCGGGAGAACATCCGCCAGGCCCTGGACATGCGCAATTTCATGGACACCCTGCGCAGCAGCGGCATCGACACCGGCGGCCCGGCCGCCTTCAGCCACGCCGACCGCCAGGCCTTCGCCAACCAGCTCGACCGGCTGCTGGCCCGGCTCTGAAGCCGATCAGACCACTTCCCGGGCTTCCAGGAACTGCAGCTTGGGGTACTTCTCCCGCATCATGTTGAGGTAGACGTTGTTGGGGGCCAGGTACACCGGGTCGTCGGCGCCGTCCAGGGCGACGTTGGCGCTGTAGCGGTCGGAGAGCTGGCGCAGCTCGCCATCGTCCCCCTTGATCCAGCGGGCGGTGGAGCAGTTGTAGGACTCGAAGATCACCTTCACCCCGTACTCGTTCTCCAGGCGGGAAGCCACCACGTCGAACTGCAGGATGCCGACGGCGCCGAGGATAAGGTCGGTGCCGGACAGGGGCCGGAAAAGCTGGGTCTGCCCCTCCTCCGCCAGTTGCTGCAGGCCCTTCTGGAGCTGCTTGATCTTGAGCGGGTTGGCGATGCGGGCCAGTCGGAAATGCTCCGGCGCAAAGGACGGGATGCCGGTGAAGCGCAGGTCCTCTCCCTCGGTGAAGGTCTCCCCCAGGCGGATGGTGCCGTGGTTGGGGATGCCGATGATGTCGCCGGGATAGGCCTCGTCGGTGGTGCTGCGGTCCCGGGCCATGAAGGTGATGGCGTTATTCACCGCGATCTGCTTGCCGCCGGCCACCTGCTTGACCTTCATGCCGCGCTCGAAGCGGCCGGAGCAGACCCGCAGGAAGGCGATGCGGTCCCGGTGCTTGGGGTCCATGTTGGCCTGGATCTTGAAGACGAAGCCCGAGAACTTGGGCTCGCTGGGCGCCACCTGGCGGGTGGCGGCGGGCCGGGGCAGCGGTGCCGGCGACAGATCCACCACCGCGTCCAGCAGGGACTGGACGCCAAAGTTGTTCACCGCCGAGCCGAAGAACACCGGGCACTGCTTGCCGGCCAGGTAGTCCTTGGCATCGAAGGGGTGGGAAGCGCCCCGCACCAGCTCCACGTCCATGCGCAGCTCCTCGGCCTGGTCGCCGATGAGCTCGTCCAGGCGGGGGTTGTCGAGGCCCTGGATGATCTCGGCGGTGCCCTTCTCGGCCTGGGGGTCGAAGAAGCTGATGGTGTCGTCGTAGAGGTGGTAGACGCCCCGGAAGCGCTTGCCCATGCCGATGGGCCAAGTCATGGGAGCGCACTGGATCTGCAGCACCGACTCGATCTCGTCCAGCAGGTCGACGGGGTTCTTGCCCTCCCGGTCCAGCTTGTTGATGAAGGTCAGGATGGGGGTGTCCCGCATGCGACAGACGTTCAGGAGCTTGATGGTCTGGGCTTCGACGCCGTTCACCGAGTCGATGACCATGACCGCCGAGTCCACGGCGGTCAGGGTGCGGTAGGTGTCCTCGGAGAAGTCCTCGTGGCCCGGGGTGTCCAGGAGGTTGATCATGCACTCCCGGTAGGGGAACTGCATGACCGAGGAAGTCACCGAGATGCCCCGCTGCTTTTCCAGTTCCATCCAGTCGGAGGTGGCATGGCGGCTGGCCTTGCGGGCCCGCACCTCGCCGGCCACCTGGATGGCGCCGCCGAACCACAGGAGCTTTTCGGTCAGCGTCGTCTTGCCGGCGTCCGGGTGGGAGATGATGGCAAAGGTGCGGCGGCGGGAGATTTCGTTGTCGAGGAGGGTCACGGCAGAAGAAAGGGAAAAGCGGAAAGGGCGCGATTATACGCCCTCGCCTCCCGCTTTTCGCCCTTTCCTTCCGGAAATCAGCCAGTTACCGGCTTGACCCGGCTGGCCGCCAGCTTGGCCCGCTCCCGGGCCTCGTCCACGTCGGCGCCGTTGGCCACCGCCACCCCCATGCGGCGCTTCTTGAAGGCTTCCGGCTTGCCGAACAGGCGCAGGTCGGTGCGGGGCACGGCCAGGGCCTCGGCCACGCCCTCGAAGGCGACGCCGGCGGCTTCCATGCCGCCGTAGATCACCGCCGAGGCGCCCGGCTCCCGCAGCGCCGTGTCCACCGGCAGGCCGAGGATGGCCCGGGCGTGCAGCTCGAACTCGGAGAAGCGCTGGGAGCAGAGGGTCACCAGGCCGGTGTCGTGGGGCCGGGGGCTGACCTCCGAGAACCACACCTCGTCGCCCTTGATGAAGAGCTCCACCCCGAAGATGCCCCGCCCGCCCAGGTTGCCGGTCACCGCCGCGGCGATTTCCCGGGACTTGCGCAGGGCCTCCGGGCTCATGGCCTGGGGCTGCCAGGATTCCACGTAGTCCCCCGCCACCTGGACGTGGCCGATAGGCTCGCAGAAATAGGTCTGCACCACGCCGTTGGCGTCGCAGGCCCGGACGGTGAGCTGGGTGATCTCGTAATCGAAGTCGATGAAACCCTCGACGATGACCCGGCCCTGGTTCACCCGGCTGCCGGCGGCGGCGTATTCCCAGGCCTTGGCCACGTCCTCCGGGCCTTTCACGGTGGACTGGCCCTTGCCGGAGGAGGACATGACCGGCTTCACCACGCAGGGATAGCCGATGGCCTCGTCGATGGCGGCCTGGAGCTCGGCCAGGGAGTCGGCGAAGCGGTAGGGGGAGGTAGGCACCCCGAGTTCCTCCGCCGCCAGGCGGCGGATGCCTTCCCGGTGCATGGTGAGCTTGGCGGCCCGGGCGGTGGGGATGACCTCGGCCAGGCCCTCGGCCTCGATCTCCACCAGGGTGTCGGTGGCGATGGCCTCGATCTCCGGCACCACCAGATGCGGCCGCTCCTGTTCGATGACGGCCCGCAGGGCGGCGCCGTCGGTCATGGAAACGACGTGGGCGCGGTGGGCCACCTGGTGGCCGGGGGCGTTGGCGTAGCGGTCCACGGCGATGACTTCGACCCCCAGGCGCTGCAGGGCGATGATCACCTCCTTGCCGAGTTCGCCGGCGCCCAGGAGCATGACCCGCAGGGCGGAGGGGGACAGGGGGGTTCCGAATTTCATGGTCGTCTCCGGGATCGAGGGGCGCGCATCATAGCACCCCGGAATAGGCCGGACGGCGGGGGGGCCGCCGTCAGAGGGCCACCAGGCTCTGGCGCCCGGACCAGTTGTCGCCGGGGGCCACGGTCACCGGCCGGCGGGCGGCGGCGGCCTCGACGCAGAGCATGTGGCGGAAGCCGGTGGGCGCCATGTCCGGCAGGCGGGCGCAGAGATCCACCCAGGGATTCCACACCACCACGTCCGGAAAGCCCTCCTGGTGGATGCCCAGGCTGAGGTTGCCGGCCTGGAGAAGCAGCGGCCGGTTGGCGCCATGGTAGACCCGGTCGATCTCGGCCTCGACGATGAGCTCGGGACTCTTGTCCCACTTGATCTTGTCGCCGTCGGCGGCGTCCCGGTATTCCAAGCCGTAGAGCCCCGCGAGGGCGATGTCCTCCACCTCCACTACCCGCAGGTAGGTGTGCAGGGCGCCGGTGAAGGAAAAAGGCTCGGAGCCCGGGTTGTCGATGCTGAGCTCCACGTCCAGCCGATCGTCCTCCAGCACCACCGTCACCTCCACCCGGAAGGCGTGAGGCCAGAGGGCCCGGGTGGCGTCGTCGTCGCCGACGCCGAGGGTAGCCATGGCGTAGCCCTCGGCGGTGGACTGGCCGGCCACTTCCCATTGCCGGGTGCGCAGGAAGCCGTGCTTGGGCAGCTGGCCGAGGCCGGAGAACTGAGGAAAGCAGACCGGCATGCCGCCGCGGATGGGCGTGCTGCCGTCGAAGCGGGCCTTCTCGCTCAGGAACAGCCGCTCCCGGCCGTCCCGGGTGACCCAGGACAGGACCTGGCCGCCCAGGCGGCTGACCACGGCGCTGGCGCCGCTGCCGGCGGTGAGCCTGAGGGCTTCGAGGCCGTGGAAATCGATGGTTTCAATGCTTGGTTTCATGGTCGTTGGATGCCTTGGGCACCAGATAGAGTTGCGGCCGCAGGTTCAGCCATTCGATGTCCTGGCCGAGGAGGGCGATGCTGCCGGCCCGGCGGTTGTCGCCGGTGTCGCTGAATTCGAAGCCGTAGATGCGGCGCAGCCGCAGCCGGCCGGCCTCGTCCCGGGCCGGGCGCAGGGAGCGGACGGCGGCGGTCTCGTCGAGGAACTGCAGCCCCTCCTCCTGGCAGGCCGACTGGGCGGCCCGGACGGCGATTTCTCGCGCCTTCAGGCTGTCCAGCCAGAACCAGACGGCAGCCGCCCCGAGGAGCAGGACGATGATTTCGGAAAGGTTGTCGAAGAAGGCCACCGGGGCACTCACCTGTAATGGTCGATGGACGGATGCGCGACCCGTGATTCTACGTCGACTTGCCCCCTTCCCGGTCGGAAGGGCGGCCCGGCGGCCCGCCAATGCAGGCATCCGTGTTTTCTCGTATATGCCAGGCGGGTCGTTGGGAGCTAAATATAGCTGGGTGGATGTACCGTTCCAACGCTGTCCGAGCCCAGCTTTCCCCTGGGGCGAACACGACCCGCCATGACGGTGCGCCCATACCGCATGCAGGGTGGATGCCAAGGCCGGCCCGCTTGACATGCCTGCGTCGGTACGCCGCGCGTGACGGGGAGTGAAGTCTCGAAACGCGCATTCGGAAGAACTACGTCAATGACTACGACCGCAAGTCACTCGGAAGTCGTCCAGACCTGGCTGCTTCGCTACTGTGAGCGCCGCTCCTGGATGCAATCGGCGGTTGCGCTGCTCGACGGCGAGCATGGTTTGCACGAGGTTGCCCGCTGGCCGGACTCCTCCACCACCGCCTCGGCCCTGGCCTCCGCCGCCCGCGCCGCATTCCAGCGCCGCCGCCCCATCGCCCTCACCCCACCGGTCGTTTCCAGCGACTGGCCCGGGCGCATCCTGGCCCTGCCCCTCGCCGGCGGCCAGGGTGCCCTCGGCGCAGTGGCACTGGCCGTGCGGGCCGGACTGCCGAACACCGACGAAAGCCTGCTGGGCGACCTGGAAGAAGCGTCCGCCAAGCTGGTGGAAGCCCTGCAGGGAGCCAACGCCCCGCCCCAGGCGGCCAGCACCCGCCTGCTCCATCTGCAGGCCCTGCTCCTCGACCAGCAGCCCCTGGCCCAGGCCGCCAGCGCCCTGGCCAGCGCCCTGGCCGGCAGCCTGGAATTCGAACGGGTCAGCCTGGGACTTCTGCAGCGCACCGAACTCAACGTCGTCGCCCTCTCCCACAGCGGCGAATTCACCCAGCGCCAGACCCTCATCCGGGCCCTGGCCGGCGCCATGCAGGAGGCCATCGACCAGAAGGCCTCCATCCTCTATCCCCAGCCGCCCAACGCCCCGCCGCGCATCGTCCAGGCCCATGCGGCGCTGACCGCCCACGGCCGGGCCACGGTGCTGACCATCCCCCTCATCAACGCCGGCGAGACCATCGGGGCGCTGTGCTTCGAGCGCGCCGACCCCATCGCGCCGGAAACCTGGCATGGCATCGAACAGTCCGCCTGCCTGCTGGCCCCCCTCATCGACCTGAAGCAGCGCGCCGAACAGCCCTGGCATGTCCGCGCCGGCGAGACGCTGCGCGGCTACTGGAACAGGCGCAGCCGGCGTAGGCGGCGGCTCAACCGGGTGGTGGGACTGGGGGCGGCGATGCTCTTCGCCTTCAGCCCCCTGAGCTACCACATCGGCTCCCCCGCCCGCCTGGAAGGAGCGGTGCAGCGGGTGCTGGCGGCGCCGACCGACGGCTATCTGCAGGCCGTCCAGGTGCGCCCCGGCGACGAGGTCAAGGCCGGCCAGGTCCTGGTTTCCCTCGCCCAGCAGGACCTTCTGCTGCAGAGCCGCAAGTGGGAGGCCGAGCTCAATCAGCACGAGAACAGTGCGGCGGCGGCGCTGGCCCGGGCGGACCGCGGCCAGTACGCCCTGGCCCGGGCCCGGGCCGGGGAAGCCGAAGCCCAGCTGGAGCTGGCCCGCGCCGAACTGGCCCGGGCCGAAATCACCGCCCCCATCGACGGCATCGTCATCCAGGGCGACCTCGCCCAGTCCCTGGGGGCGCCGGTGAAGCGGGGCGACGTCCTCCTCACCCTCGCCCCCCGCGACGCCCTGCGCCTGGTGATCGAAGTGGATGAGCGGGAGATCGGCAACGTCGCCCTCGGGCAGCGGGGCCTGCTGGCCCTCTCGGCGCTGCCCAGCGAGCGCCTGGCCTTCACCGTCAACCGGGTCATACCGATCGCCGTCACCCGGGACGGCCGCAACGCCTTCGAGGTCGAGGCGGCCGTCGACCACCCGCCGGCCGGGCTGCGTCCGGGCCTGCAAGGCGTGGCCAAGATCGAGGCCGGCACGCGCTCGACTCTGTGGATCGCCACCCACCGCGCCGGCGAGTGGCTGCAGATGCTCCTCTGGTCGTGGGGCGTCTGACATGACCCAGTCGCTGTTCAGCGCCGAGTGGAACAGGGTCGCCCGGCTGCAGCCGCGGCTGCGGCCCCAGGTGCGGATACAGCGCCTGCACCGGCGGGGTGAGCACTGGTACGTCCTGTCGGACGCCAGCACCGGCCGCCAGCACATCGTCAACGAGTCGGCCTACCAGTTCATCGGCCGCTGCGACGGCCACCACGACGTCCAGCGGGTCTGGGACGCCGTCCTCGAGAACCAGGGGGATACGGCCCCGACCCAGGAGGAGATCGTCCAGCTCCTGGCCCGCCTGAACGAGCACGAATTGCTGCAGTGCGACCACGCCACGGACACCGAGGGCCTCTTCCAGCGCAGCGAGGAACGCAGCCGGGAGAAGCGCCGCCGCCTGGTCAATCCCTTCGCCTTCCGCTTTCCCCTGGGTGACCCGTCGGGCTGGCTGCCGCGGCTCGATTCCCTGGCCGCCTTCCTGTTCCGTCCCGTCATGTTCTGGCTGTGGCTCGCGCTGGTCGCCCTCGGCGCCCTCCTGGCGGCGGCCAACTGGGGCGAGCTCCAGGCCCAGGCCCGGGCCAGCCTGGCCGCCCCCGGCAACCTCGCCATCGCCTGGCTGGTCTTCCCGCTGGTCAAGTCCGTCCACGAGCTCGGCCACGCCCTGGCGGTGCGGCGCTGGGGCGGCGAGGTCCATGAGGTGGGCATCACCCTGCTGGTCCTGGTGCCGGCCCCCTACGTCGATGCCTCGGCCTCGGCCGGCTTCGCCCAGCGCTCCCGGCGCGCCGCCGTGGCCGGCGCCGGCGTCATGGTCGAGACGACCCTCGCCGTCGCCGCCCTGCTCGTGTGCCTCAACGTCCAACCGGGGCTGGTGCGGGATGTCACCTTCGTGGTGATGGCCATCGGCGGCATCTCCACCCTCGTCTTCAACGGCAACCCCCTGCTGCGCTTCGATGCCTACTTCGTCCTCTGCGACCTCCTGGACCTGCCCAACCTGGCGGCGCGCAGCGCCGGCCACTGGAGCCACCTGGTCTACCGCCACCTGCTGCGGGTGCCGACGGAAGCGCCCCAGGCGGCCCGGGGCGAGACGCCCTGGCTGCTCCTCTACGCCCCCCTGTCCTTCGCCTACCGGCTCGGGGTCTCGGTGGCGATCATCCTCTGGTTCGGCTCGAAATGGTTCCTGCTCGGGCTCTTCGCCGCCGTCTATGTCGCCGTGTCGATGCTCCTGCGGCCGCTCACCCTCTGGTGCAAGGGCGCCCTGGCGGCCGCCGCCCCGGGCCGGGAGCTCAGGCGCACCCGTTTCGGCATCGCCCTCCTGGCCGCCGTTCCGGGCCTGCTCCTGTTCGTCGTCCCGGCCCCCCTGACGACGGTGGCGCCGGCGGTGGTCTGGCTGCCCGAGAACGCCCATGTGCGCCCGGAGGTGGACGGGTTCATCGCCGAGCTTCCCCGGCGCGACGGCGACATGGTGCAGCCCGGCGATCTCCTGGTGGTCCTAGAAAACCCCGACCTCAAGGCGGCCCGGGACCAGCTTCTGAGCCGCCTCGACGGCCTCCAGGCCGAGCTCTACCAGCTCCTGCTGCGGGATCCCGTCGGCGCCCGCAACCTCATGGAGCAGGTGGACCGTACCGAGGCTGAACTGCGGCGCAGCGAGCAGCGCATAGGCCAGCTGGAAATCCGCGCCCAGGTCGCCGGCCGGCTGGTCATGCCCCGCCAGGCGGACATGCCGGGTCGGTTCGGCCACCAGGGCGAGGATCTGGGCTACGTGCTCAATCCGGCCACCCTGCGGCTGCGGGCCGCCGTTCCGGAAATGGATGCCCACCTCGTCCGCAACCGCACCCGCGGCGTGGAAGCCCGCCTGGCCGATGCCCCGGAGACGCCCCTGCCGGCCCGCCTGGTCCAGGACGAACCGGCGGCCTCCTACCTGTTGCCGAGCGCCGCCCTCGGCGAGCGGGGCCACGGCCCCTACCCCACCGACCCGGCCGATCCCCAGGGCCGGCGCAGCCTGACCCCCGTCTTCCTGGTGGACGTGACCCTGCCGGGCGTCACCCTGGCCCGGGTGGGCAGCCGCTCCTGGGTCCGCTTCGACCACGGCTCCGAGCCCCTCGCCTTCCAGGCGTTGCGACGCACCAGCCAGCTCTTCCTCAAGCACTTCGACCCGACCGAATGAGCCGCCGGCCATGATCTCCACCGACCACCCGACGCCTGGCCTGCTCTGGGGAGACTATCCGGAGCGCACCGGCGCCGCCCTCGAAGCCGGCGAACCCGTCCTGCCGGTGCCGCTGCGGACGCTCTGGGACCATGCGACGCGCCTCCTGGCCGAATCCCCGTCGGCGCTGCTGGCGGCCTTCGCGGCCCGGCGCGCCGCCTTCCGGCGCATGAGCGGGCCCCAGCTGGTGGCCGCCCTGCGCGATATCCGGCTGACCCTGCAGAACGACGGCCTGCAGGACCTGCACGTGGCCGCCGCCTTTGCCATCGCCGGGGTGGCCTACGAACGCACCCTCGGCATCTGCATCTTCGACACCCAGGTCATCGCCGCCGAGATCGTCCTCCGCAACCAGCTGGCCGAAATGGCCACCGGCGAAGGCAAGACCCACGCCGTCGGGCTGGCGGCGGCGGCCGCCGCCCTCTCCGGGATCCCGGTGCATGTGATCACGGCCAACGATTACCTGGCGGCCCGCGATGCCGACCTCCTGCGCCCGATGTACGGGCTCCTGGGGCTGACCGTGGGCACGGCCACGGCCGGACAGGCGGCCCCCGAGCGGCGCACGGCCTACGGCTGCGACATCGTCTACTGCACGGCCAAGGAGCTGGTCTTCGACTATCTGCGCGACAGCCTCGGCCGCAGCCGCAATCCCTTCCACCAGCGGCTCAGCGACCTCACCGGCGAGGCCGCCGTCCCGCCCCTCCTCCATGGCCTGTGCATGGCCATCATCGACGAGGCCGACAGCATCCTGATCGACGAGGCCCGGGTCCCCCTCATCCTGTCCCGCCCCCTGCAGAACGACCAGGAGCTCCTCTATCTCAGCCAGTCCCTCGACATCGCCCGCCAGCTGCGGGCCGACGTGCATTACCGCGTCGACGCGGCGGGCCACCGGGTGGACCTGACGGAGGCGGGCACCGACCGGGTGGACGAACTGGTGCGGCGCTTCGCCGCCATCTGGCGCAACCGCATCCACCGCGAAGAGACCATCTGCACCGCCCTGGCCGCCCTGCACCTGTACCGGCGGGACCGCCATTACCTGGTGCGCGACGGCCGCATCCTCATCATCGACGAGACCACCGGCCGGGTGGCCGACGGCCGCGCCTGGTCCCATGGCCTGCACCAGCTCATCGAACTCAAGGAAGGCTGCGACACCAGCGGCGCCCAGGAAATCGTCGCCCAGATCACCTACCAGCGCTTCTTCCCCCGCTACCTGCGCCTGGGTGGCCTGAGCGGCACCCTCTGGGAATCCGCCGGCGAGCTGCGCGCCATCTATGGCCTCTCCGTGCGGCGGGTGCCCCTGCGCTGCCCGGACCGTCGCATCGCCTATCCCAGCCGCCTGTTCCCCACCAGCGCCAGCCTGTGGCCGGCGGTGGCCCGGCGCGTCGCCGAAGTACGGCGCAGCGGCCGGCCGGTCCTGGTCGGCACCGCCTCGGTGGCCGAGTCGGAGGCCCTGTCGGCGCGCCTGGCGGCGATCGGCGTCGGGCACAGCGTCCTCAACGCCCGCAACGACCGCCACGAGGCGGAAATCGTCGCCCAGGCCGGACGGCGCGGCGCCGTCACGGTGGCCACCAACATGGCCGGCCGCGGCACCGACATCCTGCTCGAAGAGGGCATCGCCGAACTGGGCGGCCTCCATGTCATCTGCTGCCAGCTCAACCTGGCGCGGCGCATCGACCGCCAGCTGACCGGGCGCTGCGCCCGCCAGGGCGATCCCGGCAGCGTCGAGACCTGGCTGGCGGCTGACGCCCCCCTGTTCCGGGACATCTTCTCCCGCCTCGCCTGCCGCCTGATCGGGGCCCTGGCCGCATCCCTGCCGGACCCGCTGGTGCGGACCCTGGCCACCTCGGCGCAACGGCTCATCGAGCGCCGCCACCTGCTGGAACGCAGACGGCTCCTGGAGCACGACCGCGCCATGGACCGCCGCCTGCGCTTCGGCGATTCGCCGGAATGACCCTGTACGAGGAAGCCCCGTCATGAAGATCGACCTACCGAACCCCATCCCCCTGCAGCCGTCCGACAAGTCCCCGCCGGACGCCCGCGAGTGGCTGCTGTCGGAGGACATCGGCTCCCCGCCGCCCCTCTCCCTGGCGGACCGCGACCCGCAGCAGCCGGCCAAGATCATGCTGGTGGACGGCGAGGAACTGAGCCTGGAGATCCTGAAAGCCTTCCTCCAGCAGGTGGGCTACCCGAATGTGGTCGGCACCTGCCAGCCCGAGGAAGTGCTGGACATGCTCAACTACGAGCGGCCGGACGTGCTCCTCCTCGACCTGGTCATGCCCGGGGTATCGGGATTCGAGATCCTGGCCCACATGCAGGGCGACCGTTTCCTCAAGCGCATCCCCGTCATCGTGCTGACCACCGCCACCGATGCGGCCACCAAGCTCCAGGCCCTGGAGCGCGGCGCCACCGACTTCCTGACCAAGCCGGTGGACTCGAGCGAACTGGTGGTACGCCTGCGCAACACCCTGGTGGTCAAGAGCTACCAGGACAAGCTCGCCTATTCGGACATCCTCACCGGCCTCCCCAACCGGGAGCGCTTCCTGGAAAGGCTCGACTGGACCATTCGCTTCGCCCGCCGCTACGGCACCATCGGCGCCGTGCTCCACGTCGGCCTGGACCGCTTCAAGCAGATCAACGAGGCCCTCGGGCCCACCGTCGGCGACCGCCTGCTGTGGGCCGTGGCCCAGCGCCTGCGCGATTCCCTGCGCGACTCGGATGTCCTCATGTGCTCCACCGACGAAGCCCAGCAGCCCATGCTGTCGAGGATGGGGGGCGACGAATTCACCGTCCTCCTGTCGGTGGTGGACGCCAGCGCCGACGCGGTGCGGGTCGCCCAGCGCATCCTTTCCATCTTCGAGGATTCCTTCCACGTGGACGGCCACGAGCTGTTCGTCACCTGCTGCATCGGCATCGCCCTCTTCCCGGCCGACGGGACGGCCCGGGACGCCATCCTGAAGGCGGCTTCCTTCGCCATGCACCAGGCCAAGCGGGAAGGCCACGACGGTTACCGCTTCTTCCTCAAGGACCTGAGCGCCAAGTCCCGCCTCCGGCTGAGCCTGGAGACCGAGCTGCACAAGGCCATCGAGCGCAGCGAGCTGGAGCTCTTCTACCAGCCCAAGGTGGACCTGCAGAGCAATCGGCTGGTCGGCGCCGAGGCCCTGGTGCGCTGGCGCCATCCCCAGCACGGCATGCTGAACCCGGGGGAGTTCATTTCCCTGGCCGAGGAGACCGGCCTCATCCTGCCCCTGGGGCAGTGGGCGCTGCACACGGCCTGCGGGCAGGTGGCCACCTGGCTGGCGGCGGGCCTGGAAGTGCCCCGGATATCGGTGAACGTGTCCAGTCACCAGTTCCGGCAGCCGAGCTTCGCCGACAACGTGCGGGCGGCCGTCGCCGAAGCCCGGATTTCGCCGGCCTACCTGTGCCTGGAGATCACCGAGAGCGCCATCATGGAGAACGCCCAGGAATTCATCCTCACCCTGGACGAACTCAAGGCCGGCGGCATCGCCCTCTCCATAGACGACTTCGGCACCGGCTACTCGTCCCTCAGCTACCTGAAGCGCTTTCCCATCGACGAACTGAAGGTCGACCGCTCCTTCATCAGCGGCGTGGAGCGCGATATCGACAACGCCGCCATCGTCACCGCCATCATCGCCATGGCCCACAGCCTGGGGCTGGAGGTGGTGGCGGAGGGGGTCGAAACCGGCCCCGAGCTCGCCTTCCTGCAGCACCTGGGCTGCGAGGTGTGCCAGGGTTATCTCTACAGCCGGCCGCTGCCGGCCGCGGATTTCGGTGCAATCCTGACCAGGGGGGGCTTGCCGATCATGGCGCCGGCGCACACCGCCGCCTGAGAGGCCCGGCCCCCCCTCGTCTCGCCTTGCGGAAAGGGGACCAAAATGAAGAACAAGGCATTCGCTCTGGGCGGCGGGCTGGCTGCCTGGCTGCTGGCCGGCGGCCCGGCCCTCGGCGCCCAGCAGATGGGCTGCCTGATCGAGCCCCAGTTGGTGGCCGACGTGGGGTCGCCCATCATCGGCGTGATCGAGACGGTGCTGGTGGACCGGGGCGATCGAGTCACCAAGGGCCAGGTCCTGGCCCGCCTGCACAGCGACGTGGAGCGCGCCGCGGTGGCGGTGGCCGACAGCCGCGCCCGGGCCGAGGCCGACGAGCAGTCGGCCCAGGCCAGCCTCGAATTCGCGCGCCAGAAGCTGGAGCGGGCCAGGAACCTGCTGGAGCGGAAATTCATTTCCCAGCAGGGTCTCGACCAGGCCCGGACCGAGTATGAGCTGGCCAGGCAGAAGGCTGCCCAGGCGGCGGAACAGAAGCGCACCACGGTGCGGGAACTGGGCTTCGCCCAGGCCCAGCTCTCCCAGCATGTCATCCGCAGCCCCTTCGACGGCATCGTGGCGGAACGCTATCTGGCCGTGGGCGAGCGGGTGGAGGAGAAGCCGCTTTTCCGGGTCGCCAAGATCGACCCCCTGAAGGTCCAGGTGGTGGTCCCGGCCGCCTTCTACGGCAAGGTGCGGACGGGAATGGTGGCGACCGTCCAGCCCCAGCTGCCCGACGCCGCTCCGGCCCAGGCCCGGGTGACCCTGGTGGACAAGCTCATCGACGGCCCCAGCAACACCTTCCGGGTCCAGCTGGAGCTGCCCAACCCCAGCAATGCGCTGCCGGCGGGGCTGCGCTGCCGCACCGACCTCGGGCTTCCCATGGCGGCGGACGGCGGCCCGACGGCGCCGGCCCCGGCCATCCGCCCGGCGCTGCTGAAGGTCGAATCCACGCCGCCGGACAAGCCGCCGAGCGTCTCCGGCGCCCCCAAGCCAAGCTGGTAGGAAAAGAAGTCCAGGAGGCATCATGAGCTCACACCGCCGCTATCCGCCGCACCAGGCTCCCACCGTGGAAGAGCTGGAACCGCGCATCCTGTATTCCGCCGACGCAGCCGCCGGAGTGATCAGCCCCGACGACTGGCAAGGCCCGGCCGAGGTGCGGCTCCTGGACGGGGCCGGGGATGCCTCGGCGCCGACGGCCCGGGACTCCGCCCAGGACTCCCGCAGCCACGAGCTGGTGATCGTCGATACCCGCATGACCGGCTACCAGGAGCTGGTGGACGATCTCGTCCGCCAGGGCGACGGCACGCGCCAGATCGAGGTGCTCCTGCTCGACCCCGGCCGGGACGGGGTGGACCAGATCAGCGAGGCGCTCCAGGGACGCCAGGACCTCAGCGCCATCCATCTCGTCGGCCACGGCACGGAGGGCGTCATCGGCCTCGGCAACGGCGCCCTGGACCTGAGGACCCTGCTCGAGCGGGCCGACCAGATCGGTGCCTGGGGCGATGCCATGAGCGCCAGCGGCGATCTCCTGATCTACGGCTGCAACGTCGCCGGCAACCCGGACGGCCAGGCGCTGCTGGATGGGCTGTCGGCCCTCACCGGCGCCGACGTGGCGGCCAGCAGCGATCCCACCGGGCACGCTTCTCTGGGGGCCGACTGGGACCTGGAATACCGTGTCGGCCAGGTGGACGCCGACATGGCCCCGAGCCAGAGCTTCCGCGACCAATGGGTCGGCACGCTGCCCGTCTACGAGCAATACACCGACTACTCCAAGGACCAGCAGCTCAAGTCCAATCTCGAGCGCGGCCAGACCTTCCGGCATACCGGCGGCAGCGGCACCTACGACGTCAACGAAATCAGCCTGGTATTGCGCCGGGACAGCGACGTGGTGGACCAGGACATCACCGTCACCCTGCGCGACAGCTGGGACGGCAGCATACTGGCCAGCTCGACCATCTCCTCCAGCAGCCTGGGGACCGGCCTTTCCTTCGTCAATTTCCGCCTGCCCACGGTGGCGCTCCAGTACGGCACCACCTACACCATCCGGATCAGCACCAGCGCCTCGTCCGGCGGGGTGTACCTGGGCTACGACACCACCGGCAACTATCCCCGCGGCGATCACCTCAACTCCAACGGCAATCCCCAGGGCGGCCAGGACCTGGCCTTCAAGGTCGGGTACAACAACGACGCCACGGGACTGCCGGTCGTCACCGGCACCCCGACCGAGGACCGGACGCTGACCGCCGACACCCACGCCATCGCCGACGCTGACGGCTTGGGCACCTTCGCCTACCAGTGGCTGAGGAACGGGGTCGCCATCGCCGGCGCGACCGGCAGCACCTACACCCTGGACGACGCCGACGTCGGCCACGCCATCAGCGTGCGGGTCACCTACACCGACGGCCAGGGCTGGGACGAGTCCCTGACCAGCGCCCCGACCGCCCCGGTCGCCAGCGTCAACGATGCCCCGACCGGCCAGCCCCTGGTGGCCGGCACCGCAGCCGAGGACCGGACCCTGACCG
>DATFAA010000034.1:0-122528 GCA_035255045.1 Rhodocyclaceae bacterium
AAAAGCGGGACCGAAGTCCCGCTTTCGTTCGGCATGGGCCGAAACGGAATTACTTCTTCTCTTCCGGAGCAGCGGGAGCAGCGGGAGCAGCTTCGGTCGGGGAAGCGGCAGCCGGAGCAGCCGGAGCGGCTTCGGTCGGGGCGGCGGGAGCCGGAGCAGCCGGAGCGGCAGCGGGAGCGGGGGCCGGAGCGGCTTCCTTCGGCTCTTCCTTCTTGCCACAGGCGGTCAGGGCCAGGGCGATCAAAGCAGCAGCGAGAATAGACTTATTCATTGGTGTAATTCCCTTATCGATAAAGAAACTAGCAGACTTAAAAACTTATACTTGCCAAAAATTTTTGGAGGCCGGCTAGGCAGCCGGATTCCGATTATATCAAGATTCCTGGATTGTGCTAGAACGATGCTGCATTGCGGAAGATCAAAAAAACTTCAATCACAAACCCAATATGGTTCCGGAAAGAGGGGTTCCGCCTTCCAGCCATAGTTGCTCGAAACGCTGCAGATAGGGCTCCAGCTCCCGGGTTTCGTCGATAAGAAGCTTCGATCTGGGTTGGTTCCGGTCGAAAAGGACGACTCCATGGCGGCCGTCGACCAGCAGCATGCTGTCCC
The DNA here is from genome assembly GCA_035255045.1 of Rhodocyclaceae bacterium. Taxonomy (GTDB): domain Bacteria; phylum Pseudomonadota; class Gammaproteobacteria; order Burkholderiales; family Rhodocyclaceae; genus JAGTRP01. The sequence continues at coordinate 607 of DATFAA010000034.1, forward strand.
GCAAATGGTTGAGATGTTCCGGGGTTTCGAGCACTGTCATGCTGCCTGAGTAATCCGCCAGGAGCCGCATCAGGCGGGGACTGCTGCGGTGCAGCGTAGATGGCTTCTGCAGGGCGATGCGCAGGCAGTCCTGGCGCCGGGGCTGGAGCAGGCGCTTCAGGCAATCCAGCCGCGGGCCGCCCTCCAGGTTGAAACGGGCGAGGTCGTCGTCATAGACGAGGATTTCCCGCTCGGCCAGGGCCAGGAGCCGGTCGACGGCCAGTTGGAAGTCGCCCCAGGAGGTCAGTAGTTCGCGTGCCATAGCCTGTAGTTTAGTGCATTGTTAAAATTAAGGTTTTTTCTCGGAGTAGCTGGGTATGCCAACCGGGCGCATTGAATCAGTGGACCACGAAGGACGCGGCATCACCCGTCTGGAAGGCAAGACCATCTTCGTGGATGGCGCCCTGCCGGGCGAAGTGGTCGAGTATGCCAGCTACCGCAAGAAGCCCAATTACGAGCTGGCCCAGCTGGTCAGGGTGGTGTCGGCCTCGCCGGCCCGGGTCCAGCCCGAGTGTCCCCATTTCGGCATCTGCGGCGGCTGCGCCATGCAGCACCTCGATGCGGCGGCCCAAGTGGCGATCAAGCAGCGGGTGCTGGAAGACAGCCTGTGGCATATCGGCCGGGTCCGTCCCGAGCACATGCTGCCGCCCATCCAGGGCGCTCCCTGGGGCTACCGCCACCGGGCCCGGCTCGGGGTGCGCAAGGTGCCTAAGAAGGGGGGCATGCTGGTCGGCTTCCATGAGAGGAAGAGCAGCTACATCGCCGACATCCGCACCTGCCCGATCCTGGTGCCCCATGTCTCGGACCTGCTGGTGCCCCTGCGGGAGCTGTTCGGCGCCCTTTCCATCGCCGATCGCCTGCCCCAGGTGGAAGTGGCGGTGGGGGAGTGGTGCACCGCCCTGGTGCTGCGCATCCTGGAGTCCCTGAACGACAACGATGAACGGCTCCTGCGGGAATTCGCCGACCGCCACGGCGTCGTGCTCTATCTGCAGCCGAAGGGGCCGGACAGCGCTTACCGCTTCCATCCCATCCCGGGTCCCAAGCTGTCCTACAGCCTGCCGGAGTTCGACCTGGAGATGGAGTTCCGCCCCACCGACTTCACCCAGGTCAACCATGCGGTGAATCGCATGCTGGTGCGCCGGGCCATCCGGCTCCTGGATCCGCGGCCGGGAGAGCGCATTGCCGACCTGTTCTGCGGCCTCGGCAATTTCACACTGCCCATCGCCCGGCGGGGCGCGCAGGTGGTGGGCATCGAGGGCAGCGCCGCCCTGGTCCAGCGCGGTAAGGAAGGCGCCGTCGCCAACGGCCTGGGTGACCGGGTCGAGTTCGGCGTCGCCAACCTGTTCGACTGCACGCCGGAGTCCCTGGCGGCCCTGGGGCCCTTCGACAAGATGCTCATCGACCCGCCCCGGGAGGGCGCCATCGAGGTGGTGAAGGCCCTGGGGGAGGATGGGCCGCGGCGCATCGTGTACGTGTCCTGCAATCCGGCGACCCTGGCCCGGGATGCGGCGGTGCTGACGACGGTCAAGGGCTACCGCTTCGTGGCGGCGGGGGCGGTCAACATGTTCCCCCAGACGGCCCACGTGGAATCCATCGCCCTCTTCGAGAAGTAGAAACGACAAGGGCGGCCGAGGCCGCCCTTTGCCGGTCGTTGCCGTGACTGGTCAGTCCCGGTCGCCGCTCAAGGCCATCAGCAGGTTGAGAAGGCCGACGAAGACGTTGTAGAGGTCCAGATACACCGCCAGGGTGGCGACGATGTAGTTGGTCTCGCCGCCGTGGACGATGCGGCTGACGTCGTGGAGGATATAGGCGGAGAAGACCATCACCACCGCCGCCGAGACGGCCAGGGCCAGGGCGGGGATCTGCAGGAAGATATTCGCCACCGCCGCCAGCAGGACCACGACCATGCCGACGAACAGGAACTTGCCCAGGCCGCTGAAATCCCGCTTGCTGACCGTGGCGACGGCGGATAGGGTGAAGAAGATGGCGCCCGTGCCACCCGCCGCCATGGCGATGAGGGAACCGCCGTTGCTAAAGCCCAGGGCCACCTGCAGGGTGCGGGAGAGCATCAGCCCCATGAAGAAGGTGAAGCCCAGCAGCAGCGCGACGCCCCAGCCGTTGTCCTTGGTCCGCTCGATGCCGTACATGAAGCCCCAGGCGATGCCCAGGAAGAGCATGAAGCCCATGAACGGGCTGCCGGCGAGGAAGGTGAAGCCCATCTGGATGCCCGCCAGCGCGCCGAACAGGGTCGGCACCATGGACAGGGCCAGCAGCAGGTAGGTGTTACGCAGAACGCGATTCTGTCGAAGAGCGAGCTCGCGGGTGCCTTGCCCGGTCATCTGGAAGTCGGTTTGCATGAATCTGTGCTCCTTGGATTGGAAATTTTGCAGCACATAAGACTAATGGACGGGTTTTGAAGTTGCAACCGCAGCCCAACGGGCCGGCCGGACGGCCGCCGGGCCGCCTGTGCTATCATGCCGCCTTCCCGGGAGGCGCGGCAGGGCCGTAGACCGTGGTTGCTTCTGCAGCCTGAGGGTAAATAGGGGGTTTGGGTGAGCGGTTTAAACCAGCAGTCTTGAAAACTGCCGACGTCTTACGGCGTCCGTGAGTTCGAATCTCACAGCCCCCGCCAGGATTTGAACGGCCCCGCCAGGGGCCGTTCTTCATGGGGCCGCAGTTTTACCCAGGGTGGAAGACGGGGTCGGATTCAGTCCCCCGTCGGCGACACCCGGAAAGCGCGCAGCCGCTTCATGTCCCTCAGCGCCTCCACCAGCCTGACCGTATTGTTGGCATTGGTGGTCCGGATGACCATCTTGTATTCGAAGGACGAGCCGTCCTCGGTGATCCGGTAGCTCATGTTCGCGACGCTGAAGCCGTGTCGGCCCAGGAAGTCGCGGACCTCCTTTTCGGGCATGACATCGTCCCGGTTGAAGCGGACGTAGTGGTGGGCATAGGCATGGGAGGGCAGCCTGGCCTCGATCCAGCGGAACGCCGACAGCACCCCCAGGGTCAGCACCGTGGCCAGCACGGCCGGTTCATAGAAGCCGATCCCGAACAGTATGCCGATGGCGGCGGTAATCCAGATCGACGCAGCCGTGGTGAGGCCGCGCACGCTGAGGCCTTCCTTGAAGATCACGCCTGCGCCGAGAAAGCCGATGCCCGTCATGATGCCCTGGGCCATGCGGGTCGGGTCCGTCCTGATGGTATCCATGGGAACGCCGGGAAGCCATTTCCACTGGTAGAGGGTGACCAGCATCAGCAGGCTGGACGCCAGGCACACCAGGGTATGGGTCCGGAAGCCCGCCGGCCGCGCATGGAAGCTCCGCTCCAGGCCGATGACGCCGCCGGCGAGCACGGCGCTGGTCAGATGGATGATGATGGTCGTCAGTTCCCCTGTCATCGCGTCCCCTCCCTTCTGGTGAAGTCCCCTTGGAGTGAAGCCGGCCAGCGCTCGGGTGAATGCCTCCTATGGTCGAATCAGTCCGCCCCTGTCCGGGGATCCTAATGCCGGCTGCGCAGCAGGGCGCAGATTTCCGAGCGAGGCCCGGGCTTCTTCCGCCGATCTTCGGTGCCGCGGCGATTCACCAGGATCAGCCCTTCCCCGTTGATGAACGGCGGGCCGTTCAGGTAGGTGGCCTTCCTGCGGTCGGCAATACGCTGGATGATGAGCCGGGGACTAATCGAAGAATTGCTTTCCATCGTCGTCGATGCCATGGGGTTCGTTGATCGGGGGCTCAAACGGCCGGCGGCGTCGCGAAAAGCCCGCAAAGTACAGGGCCGGCCGATATGATTTGACATCCCCGGTGTACCGGCCGCGATAGGGCGAATGCCGCATTTTTCGGCGGGCGGCTATGAAGTTTCGGCGGCCTCGGCCGGGCGCCTATTCCTTGATGGCCTCGACGGCGATGCTGAGGGTCACCTCGTCGCTGACCGCCGGGGCGTACTTGCCCAGATTGAAGTCGGTGCGGTTCACCTTGGTTACGGCATTGGCGCCGCAGGCGTCCTTCTTGACCAGGGGATGGGGCATGCACTTGAAGGAGGTGACGGTGAGGGTGACGGGCTTGGTGATGCCCTTGATGGTCAGGTTGCCATCCACCTCGGCCACCCGGTCGCCCTCGAATTTCATGGTCCTGGACTTGAAGGTGATATTGGGGAATTTCTTGGCGTCGAAGAAATCCTCCCCCTGGAGATGCTCGTTCAGAAGGGAATTGCCGGTATCCACCGAGGTCACGTCGATGGTCACGTCCATGGTGCCGGTGCGGGCGGCGCGGTCGATGACGATCTTGCCCGAGGTCCGGTCGAAGCGGTGGATCTGGTTGGTGAAGCCGAAGTGGCTGTACTCGAAGCGCGGGAAGGTGTGCTTGCCGTCGATGACGTAGGTTTCCGGCTCGGCCAGGGCCGGGGCGGAGAGGGCGGCGAGGGCGAGACAGACGGCTACCTTCATGGCGTTCTCCTGGGCTCGGGGCACGGCCGGCCCCGGTTATCGACTTTCCATAGACATTCCCGCCGCCCCAATGTTCTCCGCCCGGCCGGAACCCTACTTGCCGCTCTTCACCTGCAGCGTGTCGACTCCCTTCAGCTTGTCGAAGCTGCGCAGGCCGGCGATGCCCAGCATGCCGGTCAGGATCACCCACAGCTCGTCGGCCGCCAGCACCGGCGGCGGCTTGACGCCGTCGGGGACCCAGCCCTTGGCCTGGAAGAGGGCCCACAGCCAGGTCAGCAGGGGGTAGAGCAGGAACTGGTAGGCCAGGGCGGCGCCCCCGACCCAGCCGATGAAGGGCCGCCAGCCGGCCACGAAGACGCTGGCATGCTGGGCCTCGGCCTTGTCGATGTCGAGCTGGCCGGTCACCAACTGGGCCTCCAGGGCCTTCTCCTGGAGGGCGATCCTGAGGCGCTCCTCGTCGGAGGTGAACAGGTCGTCGGCGATCTTGCCCACGCCCTCGACGATGCTGCCCACACCAAGCAGGTTCCAGGTCATGCCAGCTCCTTCATGGTGCGGTTGATCCAGCCCAGGAGGAACCTGGACTGGTTGCGGTCCTTATTGCATATCTCGGCGTAGCGGGCGATCTTGGCCAGGGCGTACTTGAGGGCGAACTGGGCCCCGTCCATGGCGTTGAGCTTTTCCAGGGTCACCGGGCCGATGCTGCCGTCGGGCAGGGCGCCGACCACGATCTGGGCCAGCTTGGCCGCCGTGGCGACGCCTGCGTTCACCCCGAAATCGAAGATGGATTCGGCCACCATCTGGCTCTCGATCCGGTCGCCGGCCAGTCGGTCCCAGAAACGGGTGCGGTAGAAGTTCGCCACCAGGGAGGACAGGGACGGGTTCTGCAGGTCACCGCCATCGATCAGGCGCCATCCCGGCCAGCCGGGATGATAGTTGCGGGCGATTCCGGCATAGGTCTGGCCGCCCCGGTCCGCCGGGACGGCAACCAGCTTGAATCCCCCCTCGTTTTGAATCATGCGTTCGAACGCCGGCATGAAATCGGCCATGGCAGGTCTCCTCCCCACGGGTTGTTGTAGTTAAGCGCTACAGCATACACCGCAGTCATGGACGGGGGAGCAGGGCGTGCCGGACCCCTTCCGGCGGCCGATGGCGCCTAGAAAGTGACGGCTTCACCCGGTTGCAGGGCGTGCACCTTGACCGGGGCCTTGCCCAGGGCACCGATGTACTCCTGGGGGGTTCCCTTGAGGAGGGGCGTGGTGCCGTAGTGCATGGGGATGGCGTGCCTGGGCTTCAGCCAGGTGGCGGTGGCGTAGGCGGCGTCCCGGGGGTCCATGACGAAATGGCCGCCGATGGGGATCATCACCAGGTCGGGGCGGTACATCTCGCCGATCAGCTTCATGTCGCCGAACAGGCCAGTGTCGCCCATGTGGTAGATGCGGAAGCCGTTTTCCAGCTCGATGACGTAGCCCACCGGCTCGCCGCCCACGTGGACCTCCTCCTTGCCGGAGGCGGCATTCTTCCACACCAGTTCCGAGCTGTGCTCGGCCCGGACCATGGTGATCCTGATCTTGTCCCCCAGGGGCATCACCGTGCCGCCCTTGTTCATGCGCGGCGCCAGGTCGGCGGGCAGCACCCCGAGGGCGGTCAGGGATTGGTTGAGGCCGGCGGGGGCCAGCAGGGGGACCTTGAGCTTCTTCGCCAGCTCGGGGCCGTCGCCCAGGTGGTCGACGTGGCCGTGGGTGACGAGGATGAGGTCGATTCGTCCCAGCTCGTCCAGGTTCTTCCACTTGGCCGGGGTCTTGGGATTCTGGGTGATGAAGGGATCGATCAGGATCACCTTGCCCTCCGGCGAGGTGATGCGGGTGGCGGACTGCCCCAGCCACAGGACCTCCACCTTGCCGTCGGCGAGGGCGGCCTGGCCGAGCAGGGCCAGACCGGCGGCAAGCAGGAAACGCAGGATGCGGCGGGCCATGTTCTTCTCCTTGTTTGGTCGGGGGGCCGTCCATGATAGATGACAGGGACGGACGGCTTCTCAGTCCACCACGTCCGGGGGCGTGTCCGGAGTGTCCGGCGGCGGCAGGTCGGGCTCGGGAATCTCGGGGCCGGGCACGTCGGGACCGGGAATCTCGTCCGGCCCGGGCAGATCCGGGTTGGGGATCTCGGGTTCGGGCAGGTCCGGCTTCGGCACTTCCGGCCCAGGGCGGTCGGGAACGGGGATCTCCGGTTCGGGCAGGTCGGGTTTGGGCACTTCGGGCCCGGGCATTTCTGGCTTGGCCATGGTCAATGTCCTCATTGTCGAGCGGTCTCCGTCCCTTGGACCGCGGGCCGGGACAGGCGCTCCTGCAGTCGCTCCAGATAGATGTAGATGACCGGCGTGATGTACAGGGTCAGCACCTGGGACACCAGCAGGCCACCCACCACGGCCAGGCCCAGGGGGCGGCGGACCTCGGCGCCGGCGCCCCAGCCCAGGGCGATGGGCAGGGTGCCCATGAGGGCTGCCATGGTGGTCATCATGATGGGCCGGAAACGGATCAGGCAGGCCTGGCGGATGGCGTCGAAGGCCGTCTTGCCGCCGCGTTGGGCCTCGATGGCGAAGTCGATCATCATGATGGCGTTCTTCTTGACGATGCCGACCAGCATGATCACCCCCACGAAGCCGTAGAGGTCCAGCTCGTGGCCGAACAGGAGCAGGGTGGCCAGCGCCCCGAAGCCCGCCGCCGGCAGGCCGGAGAGGATGGTGAGGGGGTGGATGAAACTCTCGTAGAGGATGCCCAGCACCAGGTAGATGACCAGTACCGCCGCCAGCAGCAGGAAGCCCATGCCCTGGAGGGATGACTGGAAGACCTGGGCGGCGCCCTGGAAGGTGGTGCTGATGCCGCCGGGCAGGCGCATCTCGCCGGTGGCCCGGTCGATCTCGGAAATGGCGTCGGATAGGGAGGTGCCGGGCCGCAGGTTGAAGGACAGGGTCACCGACGGCAGCTGGCCGACATGGTTCACCGTCAGGGGCGCCACTGTCGTGGTCAGGTTGGCGATGCCGTGCAGGGGCACCAGGGCGCCGCCGGCGGCGCGGACGTAGAGGAGCGACAGGGCCTGAGGATCGAGCTGGTACTGGGGCAGCACCTCCATCAGCACCGGGTACTGGTTGGTGGGGGCATAGATGGTGGATACCTGGCGGGAGCCGTAGGCGTTGTAGAGGGTGTTCTCGATGGCCTCCGGGGTCACCCCCACCGTCGCCGCCCGGTCCCGGTCGATGTCCACCCGGACCTGGGGATTCCTGATCTGCAGGTCGCTGGTCACGTCCTGCAGGCCGGCTATCTTCCTGAGCCGCTCCTCCATCCGGGGCGCCCACTCGTAGAGCTCCCTGAGGTCCGCGTCCTGGAGGGTGAACTGGTACTGGGCCTTGGTCAGCTGCCCGCCGACCTGGATGGTCTGGACGATCTGCAGGAAGGGGCGGATACCCGGCACCTGGGCCAGCTTGCCGGCCAGTTCGGCCAGCACCCGGGCGGCCGCCGGCCTGTCCTGGCGCGGCTTCAGGCGGATGAAGATGCGGCCGACGTTGGGCGCCGGGCTGAAGGTGCTGGCCCCGACGAAGGACATGAAGCCGGCCACGCTGGGGTCCTGGCGGACGATGTCCATGGCCACCTTCTGGTGCTCCACCATGGCCCCGAAGGAAATGTCCTGGGACGCCTCGACGAAGCCGAAGAGCTGGCCGGTGTCCTCGTTGGGCAGCAGCCCCTTGGGCATGGCCACGAACAGCCAGGCGCTGCCGGCCAGGGGCAGGAGGAAGAAGAGGAAGGTGGCGAGGCGGTGGCCCAGGGCCAGGTCCAGGGTGCGCTCGTAGCCGTTGCGCCAGGCCTCGAAGGCCCGTTCGGAGGCGGCATAGAGGCGGCTCTGGCGGCCCGGTTCCGGCGGGCGCAGGTAGCGGCTCGCCAGCATGGGGGTGAGGGAAAGGGAGACGAAGCCGGAAATGAGCACGGCGATGACGATGGTCATGGCGAACTCGTGGAGCAGGCGGCCGACGATGCCGCCCATGAACAGCACCGGGATGAACACCGCCACCAGGGAGAGGGTCATGGAGACGATGGTGAAGCCCACCTCGCCGGCCCCGTCCACGGCCGCCTGCCGCCGGTCCTTGCCCATCTCCAGGTGGCGGGCGATGTTCTCCAGGACGACGATGGCGTCGTCCACCACGAAGCCGACGCAGAGGGTGAGGGCCAGCAGGGAAAGATTGTCCAGGCTGTAGCCCAGGAAATGCATGACCCCGAAGGTGCCGATGACGGACAGGGGCAGGGCCAGGCTGGGGATGAGGGTGGCCGACAGGTTGCGGAGGAAGAGGAAGATCACCAGCACCACCAGCACCAGGGCGATGAGCAGGGTGTGCTCGACGTCGGCCACCGATTCCCGGATGGAGAGGGAGCGGTCGTAGAGCACGTCCACCCTGATGCCGGCGGGAATCTGGGCCTGCAGCTTGGGCAGCAGGGCCTTGATGCCGTCCACCACGGCGATGGTATTGACCCCCGGCTGCTTCTGGATGGCCAGGACGATGCCCCGCTCGCCGTTGTACCAGGCGGCCAGCTTGTCGTTGGCGACGCTGTCCCGCGCCACCCCGAGGTCGGCGATGCGCACCGGGGCGCCGTTCTTCCAGGCCACCACCAGGGGCTGGTACTGCTCCGCCTGGTAGAGCTGGCCGGTGGCCTGGACGGTGAAGCCCCGGGCGGCGCCGTAGAGATTGCCGGCGGGCAGGTTCACGTTGTGGCTGGCGATGGCTCCCTGCACCTCGTCCAGGCCGATGCCCTTGGCGGCCAGGCGGTTGGGGTCGAGCTGGACCCGGACGGCGTACTGCTGGGAGCCGAACACCTGCACCTGGGCGACCCCGCTGACCATGGACAGGCGCTGGGCCACCAGGGTCTCGGCGTACTCGTCCAGGCGCGACAGGGGCATCACCTGGGAGGTGAAGGCCAGGTAGTAGATGGGCGCCTCCGCCGGGTTCACCTTGCGGAAGGACGGCGGGCTCGGCATGTCGCTCGGTAGCTGGCGGGCCGCCGCGGCGATGGCCGCCTGGACGTCCTGGGCGGCGGCGTCGATGTCCCGGTCGAGGGAGAACTGCAGGGTGATCTGGGAGACTCCCTGGCCGTTCTGGGAATTCATGGTGTCGAGGCCGGCGATGGTCGCGAACTGCTTTTCCAGGGGCGTCGCCACGGCGGAGGCCATGGTCTCCGGGTTGGCCCCGGGCAGGGAGGCGGTCACCTGGATGGTGGGGAAATCCACATTGGGCAGGGCCGACACCGGCAGCAGCTTGAAGCCCACCAGGCCGGTCACCAGGATGGCCAGCATGACCAGGGTGGTCATCACCGGCCGGCGGATGAAGATCCCCGCGATGCTCACCCGGCGGCGCCCCCGGCCAGCCGGTCCTGGGTGCGGACCCGGGCGCCGGGGGCCAGGCGGCTCTGGCCGTCGATCACCACCAGCTCGCCGGCCGCCACCCCCTGGCCGATCACCGTGTCGTTGGCCACCGTGCGCAGGGGCTTCACCTTCCTCACCTCGGCGGTGGAGTCAGGCTTGACCACATAGACGAAGGGCCCCTCGGGGCCGCTCTGCACGGCCTGGGCCGGCACCACCAAGGCGTCCCGCTGTTCCCCCAGGACCACCCGGGCGTTCACGAACTGGCCCGGCCACAGGGCCCGGTCCTGGTTGGGGAAGGTGGCGCGCAGGCGGATCATGCCGGTGGCCGGGTCCACGGTGTTGTCCACGAAGCTCAATTTCCCGGGGGCCGGGCCCTTGGCCAGCTCCACCAACACCGGACCCTGCCCCATGGCCTGGCGGACGGCGTCCAGGCTCTGCTCGGGCAGGGAGAACTCGACGTAGATGGGGGTCACCTGGTTGATGACCACCAGGGCATTGGTGTCGTTGGCCTTGACCATGTTGCCCTGCTGGATCAGCACCCGGCCGGCGATGCCGCCGATGGGGGAGGCGATGGTGGCGTAGGCGAGCTGGACCCGGGCGTTGCGCACCGTGGCCGCGTCGGCCTCGACGGTGGCCCGGGCCGTCGCTTCGTTGGTGCGGATCTGGTTGAAGGCTTCCCGGGAAATGAAGTTGCGCTGCAGCAGGTCGGCGTAGCGCTCGCTCTGGCGCAGGGCGTTGGCGAGCACGGCCCGGTCCTTGGCCAGGTTGGCCTCGGCCTGGGCGAGCTGGGCCTGAAGGGGGCGGGGGTCGAGGCTGAACAGGCGCTGGCCCGGGCGCACCGTGTCGCCCTCCCGGAAATGCACCGCGTCCACCTGGCCGTCGATGCGCGCCTTCACCGCCACCGACACGTAGGGCTGCACGGTGCCGACGGCCGTCATCTGGACGGGGACCGTCTTCACCGCCGCCTGGCTGGCGATCACCGGCACGACCGGGGGTGCCTGGGAAGCCTTGGCGTCCTGCTTGCCCTCGCCGCCGGAGCAGGCGGCCAGGCAGACGGCAAGCAGGGCGGCCGCGACGGCACGAGCACCGGTCCGTTGCCGCGGGTTCGGGGGATGACAAAGGGTGACAGATGCAGCCATGGTGTAAGACTTGCAAGGTCCCAGCTTGGTTAGGTGCCCCGTGCCGGCAAAGATTCTCCGGCACGGCCGCTGCACGCCGGCATCGGCGAGCAGCCGGACCAGGAAGCGGCAGGGAGAGGGTGGCAGGCACCGGACGGGCGCCGCGGCGGGAACAAGGATTGCTGCGGGTCCACAAGCATTTCTCGGGGAGCCGCCGCCATGGAACTTGCCGCCAAGGCGCCCACCGGCCCGGCGGAAGCCAATTGAGCGCTTCCCCCAGGCCACCGTCCCTGCCGCCGCGGGCAGACGTTTCCCTCGTCATCCTGGCGTGGGTGGTGCTCATCGCCGCCATCGCCTTCGTCGTCTGGTGGGTGGCCGACGTGCTGCTGCTGGCCTTCGCCGGCATCCTGGTGGCCGTCTTCCTGCATGGCCTGCGGGACGCCGTGGGCAAGCTCACGGGCCTGTCGGAGGGCTGGTCCCTGGCGCTGGTGTTGGGCCTTCTGGGCATTTTCCTGTTCCTGGTGGGCTGGCTGCTCGGCGCTGAGATCATCAGCCAGCTGGATGAATTGATTCCCCGCCTGCACAAGGCCTGGGGCGAGATAAGGAACCAGATCCGGCAGTACGAGTGGGGCCGCATCCTCCTCGCCAACGCCAGCTTCAAGAACCTGGCCAAGGACAAGGAATTCCTGACCCGGATCACCGGCGGCCTCTTCTCCACCACCCTGGGGGCGGTGGCCAGCCTGCTGGTGGTCATCTTCATCGGCCTCTACGCCGCCGCGGCGCCCCGCACCTACCTGAACGGCCTCCTGCGCCTGGTGCCGGCGGCAGGGCGGCAGCGGGCCAAGGAAGTCCTCGACGCCATCGGCGCCACCCTGCACTGGTGGCTGATCGGCACCTTCGTGAAGATGACCGTGGTCGGCGCCGCCACCACCGCCGGCCTGGTCCTCCTCGACATGCCCCTGGCCCTGGCCCTGGGCATCCTGGCCTTCCTGTTCGAGTTCGTGCCCTACGTCGGTCCCATCATGGCGGCGGTGCCCGCCCTCCTGGTGGCCCTGGCGGTGAGTCCCACCGAGATGGCCTACATTGCGCTCCTCTACCTGGGAATCCAGACCCTGGAGGGCTACATCGTCTCCCCCCTGGTGGACCAGCGCAGCGTCAAGCTGCCTCCCGCCCTCGCCATCGCCGCCCAGCTGCTCCTGGGCTTCTCGTCCCTGGGGCTGCTGGGGGTGTTCATCGCCACGCCCCTGACGGCGGTCGGCATGGTCCTCATCAAGATGCTCTACATCGAGGACCGGCTCGGGGAATGCACCGACGCCACGGAGCAGGGAGTGGCCGCCGGCGCCGCCTGCGTCCCGGCCGAGCTGCCCAGGCAGAACGAGCCCGTCCAGCCGCCGGACGAGAAGGAAGCGAGCCCGTGAGGCCGGCCCTCCGGCGCCTGCCCGGCCCGCTTCCGGCATAAATCCATCGGCATGCCGGAATTCCTCCCGGCAGGGGGGAGTCTGATGATTCTCGGATTACACTTCCCGGGTCGGCGGGGCATTCCCGCCCTCTCGGGGCCAGCCCATGGAAGTCCTCGTCCTCATCATCCTGATCCTCCTCAACGGCATATTCGCCATGTCGGAAATGGCCCTGGTCACCGCCCGGCGCTCGCGGCTGGCGCGCATGGCGGAAGAAGGCCATCCCTCGGCGGAGGTGGCCATGCGCCTGGGGGAGAACCCCACCCGCTTCCTGTCCACCATCCAGATCGGCATCACCTCCATCGGCATCCTCAACGGCATCGTTGGCGAGGCCGCCCTGGCCGCCCCCCTGGCCCGTTGGCTGGAGAGCCTGGGGGTGGAGCGGGGGCCGAGCGAAGCCGGCGCCACGGTCCTGGTCGTGGTGGTGGTGACCTATGCCTCCATCGTCGTCGGCGAGCTGGTCCCCAAGCGCATCGGCCAGTTCAACCCCGAAGGCATCTCCCTGATGGTGGCCCGGCCCATGGAGGGGCTGGCGGCCATCTCCCGGCCCTTCGGCCGCTTTCTGGGCCTGTCCACCGATGCCCTTCTGCAGCTCATCGGCATCCGCGACCGGGGGCCGGCCAGCATCACCGAGGACGAGATCAACGCCATGCTGGAGGAGGGCTCCGACGCCGGCATCATCGAGAAGAGCGAGCACGCGATGGTGCGCAACGTCTTCCGCCTGGACGAGCGGCAGATCGCCTCCCTCATGGTGCCCCGGGCCGACATCGTGTACCTGGACGTCAGCCAGTCCCTGGACGCCAACCTGGAGCGCATCGCCGAGTCCGAGCACTCCCGCTTCCCGGTGTGCCGGGGCGGCCTCTACGACATCCTGGGCATCATCGGCACCAAGCAGCTCCTCAACCAGATGCGCAAAAGCGGCAAGCCGGATCTCACGGCCCAGCTCCAGCCGGCGGTGTTCGTGCCCGAATCCCTCACCGGCATGGAGTTGCTGGAGCAATTCCGGGCTTCCTCCACCCAGATGGTTTTCGTCATCGACGAGTACGGCGAGGTGCTGGGGCTGGTGACTCTCCAGGACGTGCTGGAAGCCGTGACCGGGGAATTCCCCACCCAGGGCAACGAAGACGCCTGGGCCGTGCAGCGCGAGGACGGCTCCTGGCTGCTGGACGGCATGATCCCGATCCCGGAACTGAAGGACCGCCTTGACCTCAAATCGGCGCCGGAGGAGAACCGGGGCCGCTACCACACCCTGAGCGGCATGATGATGTGGCTCCTGGGCCGCCTGCCCCGCACCGGCGACGTGGCGGAATGGGAGGACTGGCGCCTGGAGATCATGGACCTGGACGGCAAGCGGGTGGACAAGGTCCTGGCCAGCCGCCTGCCCAAGCCGGAGCCCGAACAAAAATCATCATGATTTTTCGGATGAAGGCTTAGCTTTATTATTGTTTTTTCTGTGGCGGCCCGGGGCTATCCTTCTGGATGCTTCTTTTCCCCTATGGAGAAATCGATGAAAACCTTAGCTCTATGGTCTGCCGTGCTGGCCCTCGGCTTCACGCTCGTGGTCGGCGATGCCGAAGCCGCCCGGCGCCTGGGCGGCGGCAGGTCTTCCGGCATGCAGCGCGAAATGACCGTGCCGCAGAAATCCGTGACGCCGGGGCCGACGGCTCCGGCTCCCAACCAGGCGACCGCCCCCATGGCCAACCGGGCCCAGCCCGGCGCCCCGGCGCCCCAGGCCCAGCCCAAGCGCTCCTGGATGGGTCCCCTGGCCGGTCTGGCCGCCGGCCTCGGCCTCGCCGCCCTGGCTTCCCACTTCGGCTTCGGCGAGGGTTTGGCTTCCATGCTGATGATCGGCCTGCTGATCATGGTCGTCCTGGCGGTGGTCGGCTTCATCATGCGCCGCCGCGCCGGCGGTCAGCAGCCGGCCCTGGCCGGAGCCCAAGGCATGCGCTACGCCGCCCATGACTATGGCAGCGCCAGCGCCCAGCCGGTCGCCCCCGAGTATCCCGCCGGCTCGGCCGGTGCCGCCAGCCCGGCGGCCCACATTCCGGCCGACTTCGACGTGGAAGGCTTCCTGCGCAACGCCAAGGTCAATTTCCTGCGCCTGCAGGCCGCCAACGACGCCGGCAACCTGGAGGACATCCGGGAATTCACCAGCCCGGAGATGTTCGCCGAGATCAAACTGGGCTTCTCCGAGCGCAGCCAGGGCACCCAGGAGACCGACGTGGTCAGCCTCAACGCCGAGGTCCTCGACGTCGTCGAGGAAGCCGGCCGCTACGTGGTGAGCGTGCGCTTCAACGGCCTCATCCGGGAAGGCAAGGAGGCTGCGGCCGAACCCTTCGACGAGATCTGGCACCTGACCAAGCCCCGGGACGGTAGCCGCGGCTGGATCCTGGCCGGTATCCAACAAGTCCAATAAGGGCGCTCCAGCCCCACAGAGAAGCGCCGGCGAGGGCAACCCGCCGGCGCAATTCTTTTGTGGCCGGCCTACTTGGCCAGCCGCGCTCCCAGCTTGTCCGCCAGGCGCTGGAGGTTGCCCAGGGACAGCAGGTGGGCGTAGACCAGCCCGAGCTCGCCAGTGGAGAACAGGGCGTAGGCCTTGTCCTTGTCCAGGCCCTGCAGGCGCTTCTCATCCACCGCGAACAGGCCGTTGAGGCGGAAGCTGGAGCCATCGGGCAACTGGGCCTGGGCATTGGATTCCACCAGCAGGCCGTATTCCTCGAGGCGCTTGCAGAATTCCTGGGTGCGCTGGGCCTGAGCCTGGTAGTCCCGCATCAGGTTGAGCATGTTCTCCAGGTGGGGGCCGGGCTTGCCGCCCTGGAAAACGAGGTCGCCCTCGTCCCGGCTCAGGCACTGGGCCGCCTCGTCGATGCAGATCACCACTTCCCCCTGGCCGACATCGGCCGGGACGAAGGGATAGCGGCGGACGAAGGCGGGGATGTAGCGGGCATCCCAGCGGCCGTCGCCGTCCACGAACAGGTTTTCGTCCTCACGCAGGCCGAGGAGGGCCACCGGCAAGAAGGCGCCGTCGCTGGACTTGACGAAAGCGATCGGAAGATCGCGGCCGGCATCGGCGAACTCCAGCGCCACCAGGGGTACGGAATTGGTCTTGGCGGCATAGCCGTAGCCGCTCTGGGGCTTGATCCGCAGGTCCTTGTGGGTCTCGGAATTGAGGGACACTACCTTGTCGTAGAAAATCAGTTCGGCCATCGGGCTGCCTTCGGGTGGTTGGATTGAAGAATGCTATCGGGTGGCGGACGATACCCCATTGCGCCCGGGGCTTGAAGAGCCGGCGGCCGCGTGGAAGCTGGCGCAGGGATCACCGCGCCGGGAGCGGGGGGTGAACCAGATGAGATCGTGGATGCCCGGCGCCGCATCCGGGTAGCGGGCGGGATCGAGCAGATCGGGCTCCACTTCCACCAGCCCGACGGAAATCAGGCGCCTCTCCGGCGCCCGCTCCTTCAGGTAGAGGGGCACGCCGACGTCGGCCCGGGCATGGCTGCGGCCGATGGTGGCCACCGCGCCGCCTGGCTGGGCCAGGATGCGGTCGGCCATGGTGGCATCCTTGCTGCGCTGCACCGGGATGAGCTTGTCGATCATCGGCCCGTCTTCGCCGCAGTGGCCCTCCACCAGCATCCGGCGCAGGGTGGCGTTCTGAACGGCGCTCCATTCCTGGTCGAGGGCCAGGCGCTGGACTTCGCCCGGGCCGAGGGCGTCCATGCCGCCGGCGGCGATGCCCCGGGCCCGGGGGCGGGACAGGTTGGCGGCGACGATAGGCAGCCGCTCCTTCACGGCCACCACCACCAAGGGCTTGTAGAGAGGCCATTCCCAGCCGCTGGCCATGTGGCCGGCCTGGGCGACGGCGGTGGACGGCACCCCGGGGCTGTTGGCGGCGTCGATGGCCCCCTGCCATTCGGTGTCGAACTGCTCCATGGCCAGGGCCGGCCGCTTGCCGCCGGCCACCAGCTTGCGCAGGAGGTAGGCCTGGACCTGGTGGTGGGCCGGGTTGTCGTGGGTTTCGCCCAGGAGGGCGATGTCGGCGGCGGCGACGCGGTCCTCCGCCTCGAGGGGGGAGATGAAGCGGCCCTGGGCCACGTCCCAGACCCTGCCGGCCAGGGGATGTTCGGTGAGGACGAGGCGCGGTGCGGCGCAGCCGGCCAGGAGAAGGAGTGCGGTCAGGCAGAGGGCGAGGCGCATGGGCATGGCGTCGGGCTGCCCTGGCTCGCCGGGGCCCGCATCATCGGATTGATCGAGCCGCGATGATAACGTCTTGGACTGCTAAGGGCTGCCCTGCGAGCCCCGCACCGGGCCGGCCGCGCCCCGGGGACTGAGGCGGCTGGCAGCGTCGAAGTCGGAATTGGCCCGGGCGGTGTCGCCCTTGCGCCGCCAGGCCGCGCCCCGGTTGAAGTAGGCCAGGGCGTACTGGGGATTGAGGCGGATGGCGGCGTCGTAGTCGGCGATGGCCCGGTCCACGTCGCCCTTCTTGTCCCAGACGATGCCACGGTGGTAGTAGGCCAGGGGGCTGTCGGGGCTGAGGCGGATGGTGGCGTCGTAGTCGGTGATGGCCCGGTCCATGTCCCCCTTCTTCTCGAAGGCGATGCCCCGGTTGTAATAGGCGTCGGCGTAGCGGGGATTGGCCCGGATGGCGGCGTCGAAATCGACGATGGCCCGGTCGATGTTGCCCCGCTTGCCCAGGATGATGCCCCGGTTGGTGTAGGCCTCGGCGAAGCTGGCATCGAGCCGGATGGCGGCGTCGTAGTCGGCCATGGCCCGGTCGAGGTCGTCCTTCTGGTCCCAGGTGATGCCCCGGTTGAAATAGGCCTGGGCATGCTGGGGATCGAGCCGGATCACGGTGTCGAAGTCGGCGATGGCCTGGTCGAAGTCGCCCTTCTGGGCCCACACCACGCCGCGATTGAAGAAGGCATGGACGTCCTGGGGCCGCAGGCGCACCGACTGGTTGAAGTCGGCCAGGGCGAGGTCGAGGTCGCCCTTCTGGAGACGGGCGGTGCCGCGCAGGGTGTAGGCCTCGGCATCCTGGGGGTTGAGCTTGAGGGCGGCGTCGAAATCCGCCACCGCCCGCCCGAAGTCGCCCTTCTGCTGCCAGGTGAAGCCGCGCATGGAATAGGTGGCGGCATCCTCGGGATTGAGCTTGATGGCGCTGTCGAAATCGCTGATGGCCCGGTCCAGGTTGCCCAGTTGGGCCAGGGTCAGGCCCCGCAGGGAATACACCTGGGCGAAATTGGGGTTGAGCTTGAGGGCGGCGTCGAAATCGGCGATGGCCTGGTCCGGCGACTTATGGCGCGCCCACAGGCCCCGCAGCACCAGGGTGTTGGCGAGGACCCCCGGCGACAGCTCGCCCGAGTCGATGGCCCGGGTACAGTAGCCGACGGCCTGGGCGGAAAAGAAGATGGCGGCCGAATCGTCGGAATAGACATTTGCGAGGCCGCTGGAATGGCTGGCGGAAAGCTCGGCGCATTTCTCGGCATCGTCGTTGCCGTCCCCGCGGGCGGCGGCGCCCGACAGGGCAAGCACAGCCGCCAGCAACAAGTTTGCCGTTCTCATGGCGGCTCCTGATTGGCAAAGAATCGCGGTCTGGACATGCTGGACCAAGGTTGGATCGGATCCCGTCCCCCTCCCGACCCGGCGGCAGGGCGACGAAAATTCCCTGTTCAGACCGGAGCCGCCGGCCTCGGTTCAGGAATTTCCGGTGCCGGCAGGCGCCGGATACAGCCTTGCCGGGCCGCAAGGTAGGTTGAAAATTACCGCCCAGGGAGTAGGGTTAATATTAATGCGTCATCGGAGACCCGGGGACGGCACGGCGATCCCGGCGGCGACGGTGGCCGGATGCGGACGACTCTAGGAGGGCATCGACATGCTACGGGAAAGCGGAACGCAGGCTTCGGGACGGCGGCGGGTACTGGTGGTGGATGGCAGCATGGTCGGCCGCATGCTGGCGGCCATGATGCTCGCCGAGCGGGACTTCGAGGTGGTCGAGGCGGGGGATGCCGAGTCCGCCCTGGACCGCCTGCAGGCGGAAAGCTTCGATCTGGTCCTCCTCGACGCCGGCCTGCCGGGCATGCCCGGCACCGCCCTGTGCCAGAAGGTCCGCCACGAACTGGGCATGGTCGACCTGCCCATCATCGGCTACACGGCCCGGGGTGACGTCACCAGCCTCGCCCGCATGCGGATGGCCGGCTTCAACGACTTCCTCATCAAGCCGGTGAGCACCGGGGCCCTGGACCTGGCCTTGAGCAACGCCCTGGCCTGACCGGCGGCCTGTTCGGCGGGGGCGGGCGGTGCTAGCATTCGCCCCCTCCATGCGTATCGAACACATCCGCCAGCGCCTGCGGGCCCTGGGCGCCAAGACCTGCCACGAAGAGCGCATCCTGCGGGCCTGGACCCAGGCCCGGCCCCTGGATAGCGGCGCCCGCCGCAGCCGGCCCGAGGATTTCCTGCCCCTGCCTTTGCGGGAGGCCCTGCCGGCCCTGGCCGCCGACCTCAGTGGCCTGGCCCGCGTCTCCTCCGAGCATCCCGGCGAGGACGGTTCCGCCCGCCTGCTGGTGGCCCTGGCCGATGGCCAGACGGTGGAAAGCGTGCTCCTGCCCCGGGACGGCCTCTGCGTCTCCACCCAGGTGGGCTGCGCCGTCGGCTGCGTCTTCTGCATGACCGGCAAGGACGGCCTCCTGCGCCAGCTGGGGAGCGCCGAGATCGTCGCCCAGGTGGTCCTGGCCCGGGCCCGGCGCATCGTCAAGAAGGTGGTGTTCATGGGCATGGGGGAGCCGGCCCACAACCTGGACAACGTCCTCGAAGCCATCGACCTCCTCGGCACCGCCGGGGCCATCGGCCACAAGAACCTGGTGTTCTCCACCGTCGGCGACCGGCGGGTGTTCGAGCGCCTGCCCCGGGGCCCGGTGAAGCCCGCCCTGGCCCTCTCCCTCCACACCACCCGGGCCGACCTGCGGGTCCGGCTGCTGCCCAAGGCGCCCCCCATCGATCCGGCGGAACTGGTGGACCTGGCCGAGGCGTACGCCCGGGCCACGGGCTACCCGGTCCAGTACCAATGGACCCTGCTGGAAGGGATCAACGACGGCCCCGAGGAAGTGGACGGCATCGTCCGGCTCCTCACCGGCAAGTACGCCATCATGAACATGATCCCCTACAACGCGGTGGACGGCACCGGCTTCAGCCGCCCGGCGGCGGAGCGGGCCGACGCCCTGGCCCGGGAGCTGCACCGGCGGGGCATCCTCACCAAGCTGCGCAATTCGGCCGGGCAGGACATCGACGGCGGCTGCGGCCAGCTGCGGGCCCGCTCCCTGGTCGCCTCCCGGCCCGGCTGATCTAGGTTAATGCGGCATGATGCCGCAGCGGCTATAGTTCGCTGGCATTAATCGGATGTGGACAGCCTGCCGGCCGCGGCGCTGCGGTGCGGCGGGCTTCCGGACGGCGTCCTGGAAAAGAAAATTCGCGGGGGATATCGTTGCTTTCCTTGATTCGGCGCCAGCGGTCCACGCTGGTCGCCCGCCGCCCGGGCATGGCAGGGCTGTTCGCCGCGGCCGCGATCGCCGGGATCGTGGCCGGTGCCATCTTCTTCCATGAAATGTTCCAGGGGGTCGTGGCCGTCGCCGTGCTCGCCGTCGCCCTGTTCCTCCTCGGAGGGGGGGCCATGGCCTGGCTTCTCGCCCGGCGGTTCAGCGACCTGCAGCGGGACCGGCGGGAGGCGATGGAGGACCTGCGGCAAAGCCAGCTGCTGCTCCAGCAGGGAGTGCGCATCGCCCGCCTCGGCACCTGGTCCATGGCCTTGAACGACATCCACGACTTCAGCCGCAATCCCCTCACCTGGTCCACCGAAATGTACCGGCTGCTGGGCTACACGCCGGCGACCGTTCCCGTCCCCAGCGCCGCGGCCTTCTTCGCCCGTGTCCATCCCGACGACCTCCGGCCCCTCATGGGAGCCGCCCAGCGGGCACTGGAGGATGGGCGCCCCTGGCACCAGGAATACCGCCTCATCCGGCCCGACGGCAAGGAGCGGGTCATCCAGGAATCCGGCGAAGTCATCTTCGACCCCGCCGGCAGGCCCATCGCCATGGTCGGCGCCCAGCAGGACATCACGGCCCGCAAGCTGGTGGAGCGGCGGCTGATGGAAAGCGAAAGCCTGTTCCGAGCGACCTTCGAGCAGGCCGGGGTCGGCGTCTGCCACGCCGGCGTCGACGGGCACTTCCTGCGGGTCAACGACAAGTATTGCGCCATCCTGGGCTATGGTCGGGACGAGTTGCTGAGCCTGCGATTCCAGGACATCACCTACCCGGAGGATGTCGGCACTAACCTGGAAGGCCGGGCCCGGCTCATGGCCGGCGCGGTCAAGAGCTTCGGCATGGAGAAGCGCTACGTCCGCAAGGACGGCGCGGTGGTGTGGACCAACCTCTCCATCGCCCTGGTCCGCAAGCCCTCCGGCGAGCCCGACTACTTCCTGTCGGTGATCGAGGACATCCAGCAGCGCAAGCAAGCGGAGCAGGCCCTGGCCCAGGAGCGGGAGGCCCGCCACGCCATCCTGGAGCAGCAGGTGGAGAAGCGGACGGCCGAGCTGCAGGCCGCCAACCGCCAGCTGGAGGGCTTCGTCTACGCCTCCTCCCACGACCTCAAGGGTCCCCTGGGCCGCATCAACAGCTTCAGCACCCTGCTGGAACGGAAGTACCGCGACCGGCTGGAGGGCGACGGCCTGGTCTTCCTCGACTTCATCCGGGACAACTCGACCCGCCTCACCCGGCTCATCGACGACCTCCTGCACCATGCCCAGATCGACCAGCAGGTAGCGGAACTGGAGCCGGTGGACGTGCAGGCGGCGGTCAAGGCGGCCCTCCAGGCCAGCGCCGAGGACATCCGGGAACGCGGCGTCACCCTCCGGGTGGACCTGCCGGCGGCCCGGGTCCTGGCCGATCCCTGGGGCCTCTCCCAGGTGCTCCATAACCTCCTGGAAAATGCCCTCAAGTACTCGACGGCGATGGTCGGGCCGGCCATCGAGATCGGCGGCGCCGAGAGCGCCGGGCGCTTCCGCCTGTGGGTACGGGACAACGGCATCGGCTTCGACATGGCCTACCACGACAAGATCTTCGAGATGTTCCGCCGTCTCCACACCTATTCCGAATACGCCGGCAGCGGCGTCGGGCTGGCCCTGGTCAAGCGGGCCATGGAGAAGATGGGCGGCCGGGTCTGGGCCGAGAGCGAGCCCGGGCGGGGGGCCACCTTCTTCCTGGAATTCGACCCGGCCTGACGACGTTCATACCTGGGTCTGGGTGACCGAGCGGCGGAAGCGCGCCAGGGCCAGGAGGAAGAAGACGGCGCCGATGCCGGCGATGGCCAGGAAGTCCCGCCAAACCACCTCCAGCCCAGCCCCCCGGTAGAGGATGCCCTGGGCCAGGCGGACGAAGTAGGTGGTGGGGGCGGCCAGCATGATGTCCTGGACTATGCCCGGCATGCTCTCCCGGGGGGTGATGCCGCCGGAGAGGAGCTGCAGGGGCAGGACGGTGAGGATGAAGAGCAGCCCGAACTGGGGCATGGAGCGGGCGATGGTGCCCAGGAAGATGCCCATGGAGGCGGCGGAGAAAAGGTAGATCGAGGCGCCGCCCAGGAAGAGGGGAATGGAGCCGGCGATGGGCACCTCCAGCACCCCCCGCACGACGGCCAGCAGGGCCACCGTGACGCCGATCAGCACCATCAGGCCGTTGGCCCAGATCTTGGCCATCATGATCTGGAAGGGAGACAGGGGCATGACCAGCAGGTGCTCCAGGGTGCCGTGCTCCCGCTCCCGGATGAAGGCGGCGCCCACCAGGATGATGGTCAACATGTTCACCATGTTGATCGCCTCCATGACCCCGCCGAACCAGTAGCCGATCAGGTTGGGGTTGTAGCGCACCCGGGTGGCGATGCGGATGGGCGCCTCGGCGCTGTCGCGCCGGCCGCTCAGGTACTCGTTGATCTCGGCCGCGAAGATGTTCTGGATGTAGCCGGCGCCGATGAAGGACTGGCCCATGATGGTGGCGTCGATATTGACCTGGATGGCCGGCCGCCGGCCGGCGGCGAGGTCGCGCTGGAAGCCGGCGGGGATGACGATGCCGAAGGTGATGCGCCCCTGGTCCATGGCGGGATCCAGATCCTTGAGGGCGATGCGTTCGGCCGGCTTGAAGTAGGGCGGCGTCAGGGCGCCGGCGAGGCGCTCCGAGAGGGGCGAGCGGTCCTCGTCCACCACCGCCACCGGGGCGTTCCTCAGCTCCTGGGAGACGCCCTTGGCCGAGGTATAGATGGCCCCGGTGAAGGCCCAGACGATGAACACCAGCAGCACCTTGTCGGCCCACAGGCTGCGCAGCTCCTTGCGGCCCAGTTCGAGGATCTTGGCGAGGGTGCCGTTGCCGATGGCCATCTCACTTCTCCTGCTTGGGCAGCAGGGCCACCGCCAGTCCCGTCAGCACGGGAATGAAGGCCGCCAGGGCGGCGAACTGGGCGGTCAGGTCGGCAAAGCCGAGGGCCTTGGTGAACACGCCCCGGCACATCACCAGGTAGTAGGAGGCGGGGAAGAACTGGCCGATCCAGTAGGCCGGCCCCTCCAGGGAGGTCACCGGCGTGGTCAGGCCCGAGAACTGCACGGTGGGCAGCATGGTGAGCAGGGCGGTGCCGAAGAGGGCGGCGATCTGGGTGCGGGTGAAGGTGGACATGAGGAGCCCGAGGCCGGTGGTGGTCACCACGTAGAGCAGGGTGCCGAGGCTGAGGGCGGCCAGGCTGCCCTTGACCGGCACCCCGAAGAGGAGGACGGCCTGGAGCACCAGGGCGAAGAAGCTGACCATGGCCAGGACCACGTAGGGCAGCTGCTTGCCGAGGAGGAATTCCAGGCGGCTGACCGGGGTCACGTAGAGGTTGGTGATGGAGCCCAGCTCCTTCTCCCGCACCACCCCCAGGGCCATGAGGATGGCCGGCAGGAAGACCAGCAGCAGGGGGATCACCGCGGGCACCATGGCGTTGAGGCTGCGGAAGTCCTGGTTGTAGCGGTAGCGCAGGGCGATTTCCGTGGGCAGCCCCGGGGGCGCGGTGCCGGTGGCCTCGGTCACCAGGGTGGCGACGTACTGGCTGTGCATGCCCAGCAGGTAGCCCCGGGCGGTCTCCCCCCGGAAGGGTAGGGCGCCGTCCACCCAGGCGCCGATCTCGGGCCGCCGCCCCAGGCGCAGGTCGCGGCCGTAATTGGGCGGAATCTCCAGGGCCAGGGTCAGCTCGCCGCTGGCCATGCGCTTCTCCAGCTCGGCTCCGTCCTGGATGGCCGGGCGCTGGATGAAGTAGCGGGAGCCGGCGATGTTGCGGACGTAGTCCCGGGATTCGGGGGAGTGGTCGCGGTCGAGGACGGCGAAGCGCAGGTTCTCCACGTCCATGGAAATGCCGAAGCCGAGCACGGCCATGAGCAGGACGGAGCCGGCCAGGGCGACGGTGAGGCGGATGGGGTCGCGCAGCAGCTCCAGGGTTTCCCGGTAGGCGATGCCCAGGAGCCGGGCCAGGCTGAAGACCGGTGGCGCCCGGTCGGCCGGCATCGTCGCAGGCCGGGCCGGAGGCGGGGCGGCAGCGGCGGCCTGGGGCGCTGCCGCCGCCTCCAGGTAGGCGATGAAGGCCTCCTCCAGGCTGGCCGCCCCCTTGGCCGCCTTGAGGGCGGCGGGGCGGTCGCTGGCCAGGACGCGGCCGGCGTGCATGAGGGAGATGCGGTCGCAGCGCTCGGCCTCGTTCATGAAATGGGTTGAGATGAAGATGGTCACCCCCTGCTCCCGGGACAATTCCACCAGCAGGGCCCAGAACTGGTCCCGGGCCACCGGATCGACCCCGGAAGTGGGTTCGTCGAGGATGAGGAGCTTGGGCTCGTGCACCACGGCCACCGCCAGGGAGAGGCGCTGGCGGATGCCCAGGGGCAGCTCGGCGGCGGCCACGTCGCTGTAGGGGCTGAGGCCGAAGCGCTCGCTCAGGGCGGCGATCCGGGGAGCGATGCGCTCCGCCGGCAGCTGGAAGAGGCGGGCATGGAGCACCAGGTTCTGAGCCACCGTCAGCTCACCGTAGAGGGAGAAGGACTGGGACATGTAGCCCACCTGCTTGCGGGTCTCCAGATTGCCGGCGTCCACCTCCCGGCCGAACAGGCGGGCCCGGCCTTCGCTGGGCGGCAGCAGGCCGGTGAGCATCTTCATGGTGGTGGTCTTGCCGCAGCCGTTGGAGCCGAGGAAGCCGAAGATTTCCCCGGCCTCGATGGCGAAGCTCACCCGGTCCACGGCCGTGAAGTCGCCGAAGCGCTGGGTCAGGCCATCGGCCTCGATGGCCCAGCCATGGCCGTCATCCGGGCGGGGCGGAATGGCCAGAGCCTGGTGGCCGCGGCGGCGCTCCTCGGGCAACAGGGCGATGAAGGCTTCCTCCAGGCTGGCGCTGCCGGCGCGGGCCTTGAGGTCGGCGGCGCTGCCGGTGCCGACCACCTGGCCGCCGTCCATGGCCACCAGCCAGTCGAAGGCCTCGGCTTCTTCCATGTAGGCGGTCGCCACCAGGACGCTCATGCCCGGCCGGCGGGCCCGGATGGTACCGATCAGCTCCCAGAACTGGCGGCGGGAGAGGGGATCGACGCCGGTGGTGGGCTCGTCCAGGATCAGCAGGTCGGGGTCGTGGACCAGGGCGCAGCACAGGCCGAGCTTCTGCTTCATGCCGCCGGACAGCTTGGCGGCCGGCCGGTCGCGGAAGGGCGCCAGGCCGGTGGCGGCCAGCAGCTCGTCGATGCGGGCGGTCCGCTCGGCGCCCCCCTGGGCGAAGAGGCGGCCGAAGGAGTCGACATTTTCCGCCACTGACAGGGTGGGGTAGAGATTGCGCCCGAGGCCCTGGGGCATGTAGGCGATGCGGGGCTGGACCCGGGACCGGTAGCGCCGGTCCCCCAGGTCGCCGCCGAAGACCTCGACCCGGCCCTGCTGCAGCTTGCGGGCACCGGCCACCAGGGCCAGGAGGGAGGACTTGCCGACTCCGTCCGGGCCGATAAGGCCGACCATGACCCCGGCCGGCAGCTCCAGGGTGATGTCGGTAAGGGCGGCGACCCCGCCGTAGCCCAGGCTCACCCCGGTGAGGCGGGCGACGGGGGCGGGCGTCGGGGCGGCGGCCATGGCTTACCTGGGGATCAGGTTGGCCGGCCAGGTCCCGTCGGGGGCGGTGAGGACGTAGCCGACGCCGGGCATGCCGGGCTTGGCCAGGGTGGCGTGGGCGGCCAGCCAGTCGGGCGCCACCTGGAGCTTGACCCG
Organism: Rhodocyclaceae bacterium; assembly: GCA_035255045.1. GTDB lineage: Bacteria > Pseudomonadota > Gammaproteobacteria > Burkholderiales > Rhodocyclaceae > JAGTRP01. Next base: position 26,354 of record DATFAA010000034.1, read on the forward strand.
GAACATGAGCTTTTCGCGCTCGTTGCGGGTCTCCACCTCCTTCGGGGTGAACTGGGAGCGGGGCGCCACGAACACCACCTTGGCCGGGATAGGCTGGTCAGGCAGCGCGTCGAGGAGGAGGCGGGCGCCGTCGCCGACCCGCACCTTTCCGGCCTCGCCGGCCGGCAGGTAGACGGACATGTAGACGTCGGCCAGGTCCAGCAGGGTGAGGACCTTGCCCCCCGCCGCCAGGACCTCGCCGGGCTCGGCCAGGCGGTAGAGGACGCGGCCGGCAATGGGGGACTGGAGGCGGGTGTCGTCGAGGGTCGCCCGGATGCTGTCGACCCGGGCCTGGCTCGCCGCCAGGGCGGCCTCGGCCGCCGCTACCCGGCTGCGGGCCTGGTCGAGGCCGGCGGCGGCGCCTTCCATGGCGGTCTGGTCGCGGTCCAGCCGGTCGCGGGTGACGAAGCCCCGGTCCACCAGCTCCCGGGAGCGCTGCAGGGCCTTGCGGGCCAGGGCCAGGTCGGTGCCGGACTGGGCGACGCCTGCCCGGTTCTCATCCAGGCCCCGACGGGCCTGCACCACCTGGGCCTCGGCGGCGCGCAGCTGGGCCCTGAGGTCGTCGGCGTCGAGCTCGGCCAGCACCTGGCCGCGGCCGACGTCGTCCCCCTCCTGCGCTGCCACGGCAAGGAGCCGGCCCGGCACCTTGGTCGCCACATCCACTTCGGTGGCTTCCAGGCGGCCGTTGCCCCAGGCGATGTCCGGCGGCAGGGCGGGCCGGGAATGGTAGCGGACGAGGAGGAAGGCGGCCCCTCCCAGGAGGAGCAGCGCCGCGAGGGCAAGGAGAAGACGGAGGTTGCGGGATGGCATTTTTGTTGGACTCCCGGAGCCCGGGCCCGGAGGCCGGCGGGCGGCAAAACCATTATAGGAGCATTGCCCCTATTCGGACGACATTGCCCCGCCCGTACGTACTGGCGGGGCGGCTTGTTTCCTCAGGCGGCCTCGACGACGGCCTTGGCGTCGATCCAGCGGAGGATGTGGTCGGCGGCCTCCTTCCAGTGGTGGTCGATGAGGAACATGTGCCCGGCGCCGGGGACCCGGTAGATATCGGCCTGCCAGGGCAGGGCGGTGAAGAAGAGCATGGAGGCCGGGAAGACGGCATCCTCGGCGCCCCCGACCACCAGGGCCGGCAGCCGGCGGCGACGGCGCGGCGGGCGGGCATGGAGGAGGGCCATCTCGGCCACCGCCCGGTCCGACTCGGGCCCGACCATGGGCAGGAAGCGCAGGATCTCGCTGCCCGTCGCGCCGGGTGAAAAATAGATCCTGGCCATGAGGTCGGTGACTTCCTCCGACACCTTGCCCTGCACCGCCTGTTCGAGGCTCTGGAAGAAGCTCGGGTGGCGCAGCGCCAGCTGCATGGCGCTCCCTGCCGTGCCGGTGGCGGGGACAGGGGCCAGGAAGACGGCCGCCTGGGCCTCGCCCCGCTCCAGGTAGCGCTGGAGCACCAGGGAGCCCATGGAGTGGCCGACGACGATGGCCGGCCGGCCGATTAGGGCCATGGCATGGGCGACATCGTCGGCATAGTCGTCGATGCCGAACTCGTGGAGGCGCTCCCGGCCCTCGCTGGCGCCGTGTCCCGACAGGTCCAGGGCGAAGCAGTCGTAGCCCTGGGCCAGGAAAAAGGGCACGAAGGCATACTCCCAGCAGGTGGAATCGACGTAGGCGCCATGGACGAAGAGGATGGCGCCCCGGCTCATCCCGGTGGCGGACGGGTAGCTGTGAATCCGGAGGCGCCGGGGGCTCATTTCCAGCCGCCTCCCAGGGCCTTGAAGAGGCCGACGGCGGAGGCCAGGCGGTCCTGACGGACGGCGATGGCGGCCTGCTCGGCGTCGTTGAGGGTGCGCTGGGCGTCCAGCACTTCCAGGTAGCCGACGTAGCCGGCCTCGTAGCGGATGCGGGAGAGTTCGAGACCCTTGCGCGCCCGGTCCACCCGGGTGGCCTGGGCGGCTTCCGCCTCGCCGTTCTCCCGCAGGCTGACCAGGGCGTCCCGGACTTCCTTGTAGGCCACCTGCAGGGCGTTCTGCCAGGTCACCAGGGATTGCTGGTTGAGGGCCTTGGCCTGGTCCACCCGGGCGGCGGTGCGGCCGAAGTCGAGGACGGGCATGAGCAGGCCGAGGCCGAGGGCCCAGGTGCTGGAGCCGGCGCTGAACAGGTCGGCCAGGGTCCTGCTCTCGCTGCCCAGGCTGCCGGTGAGGGTGAAGCGGGGGTAGTAGCCGGCCTTGGCGATGCCAATCTGGGCATTGGCGGCGATCAGCTCGGCCTCGGCCTGGCGCACGTCCGGCCGCGCCTCGATGAGGTCGGAGGGCAGCCCGGCCGGCGGCAGGGGCGGCAGGGGCAGCTGGGCGAGGTCGCCGGCCGGAACCTTGAGGTCCGGGTTGCCGGTGAGCAGGGCCAGCTGGTGCTCGGCCAGGGCGCGCAGGCGGCGCAGGTCGGAGAGCTGGGCCTGGGCGGCGGCCAGGGCGCCCTCGGCCTGGTAGGAGTCGAGGGAAGAGGTCAGCCCGGCGTCGGTGCGGGTGCGCACCAGTTTGAGGCTCTCCTCCCGGGTCCGCAGGGTCTCGGCATTCACCGCCAGCATGGCGTCGTAGGCCCGCAGGGACAGGTAGCCGCTGGCCACCAGGCCGGCGACGCTGAGCCGGATGGCGTCCCGGGAATACTCGCTGGCCAGCAGGGTCGCCTGGCTGGCTTCGGTGCCGCGCCGCACCCGGCCCCAGACGTCCGCTTCGTAGGAAGTGGTGAGGGCGGCGCTGCGGGAGCGGCGGATGGTGGGCAGCCCGGGGAAGAAGGAAGCGCTCTTGGTGCTGGCCTTGGAATTGGTGGCGCCGGCGCTGGCGTCGATTTCCGGGAAGAAGGCGGCGCCGGCCTCCCGGGCGGCGGCCTCGGCCTGGTCCACCCGGGCGATGGCCTGGCGCAGGTCGGCGTTGTTCTTCAGGGCCTGGTCCACCAGGCCGTCGAGGGTGGCGTCCTGGAACAGGGTCCACCAGCGGGCATTCACCGCCGCCGCCGGCTGGCCGGCGGGCTGGGCTTCACCGTAGGCGGCCGGCAGGGGCGAGGCGGGGCGCACGTAGTCGGGGCCGACGGCGCAGCCGGCCAGGGCCAGGGCGGCGAGGATGGGGGTCAGACGGAACATCATTCTTTGTCCTCCTCGGCGTCGTAGTCGACGCGGGATGGGTCGATCTGCTTGCCCCGCTCCAGCCACTTGAAGAACAGGGGCACGAACAGGGTGGCGATGAAGGTGGCGGCCAGCATGCCGCCAAAGACGCCGGTGCCCATGGACTGGCGGGCGGCGGCACCGGCGCCGGTGGCCTTGACCAGGGGGAAGACCCCGAGGACGAAGGCCAGGGAGGTCATGACGATGGGCCGCAGGCGCAGGCGCGCCGCTTCGATGGCGGCATCGGCCACCTTCATCCCTTCCGAGTACTTCTGGGCGGCGAACTCGACGATCAGGATGGCGTTCTTGGAGGCCAGGCCGATCAGCACCACCAGGCCGATCTGGAAGTAGATGTCGTTGGGCATGCCCCGCAGCCAGATGGCGGTCAGGGCCCCCATCAGGGCGAAGGGCACGGCCATGACCACGGCGACGGGCAGGGACCACTTCTCGTACTGGGCAGCCAGGATCAGGAAGACCATGACGATGGCGAAGCCGAAGGCCTGCAGGGAGGAGCCGGAGGTGCGCTTCTCCTGGAAGGCCTGGCCGGTCCACGAGATGCTGTAGCCGGTGGGCAGCGTCTCGGCGGCTACCTGCTCGACGATCTTGATGGCGTCGCCGGAGCTGATGCCGGGGCGGCTGTCACCCATGACCTTGGCGGCGATGAAGCCGTTGAAGCGCTCCACCTGCTCCGGGCCGACAATGTCGCGGACCCGGCTGATAGCGGAGAGGGGGATCATGGCGTCGGTGGTGGCGCTCTTCACATAGACCTTGCCGATATCCTGGGGCTTCATGCGGTAGTTGGCCTCGGCCTGGAGCTGGACCCGGTACACCCGTCCCGACTTGTTGAAGTCATTGACGTAGAGGGCGCCCATGGTGCTCTGCAGGGTCGAGTAGATGTCGGCGATGGGAATGCCCAGGGCCAGGGCCTTCTGCTCGTCCACCTCGACGAAGAGCTGGGGCACGGTGGGCCGGAAGAAGGTCGAGATGCGGGTGAACTCCGGATGCTTCTTCAAGGCCTCCATGAAGGTCTGGGTGACCTCGTTGAGCTTGCGGGCATCGCCGTCCACGCGGTTCTGGACATAGACCTCGAAGCCGCCGGCGCTGCCCAGGCCCATGATGGGGGGCGGGTTGAAAACCAGGCCCATGCCGTCGGGCTGCATCATGCCGATGCCCATGAACTTGCCCACCAGGTCCTGGGCCTTGCTCGGGCGCTCGCTCCAGTCCTTCAAGGGAATGAACATGGTGCCGGCATTGGGCTTGTTGCCGCCGCCGATGAGGTCGAAGCCGGAAACGATGAAGGTGTGCATCACCGATTGGTCCTGGGCGATCATCTGGCGCATGCCTTCGCCGGTCTTCTCGGTGCGCTTCAGGGTGGCGCCGTCGGGCAGCATGAGGGCCGAGATGAGGTAGCCCTGGTCCTCCGCCGGCACGAAGGCGCCGGGGATGAAGCGGAAAAAGGCGGCGGTGGCGCCCACCACCAGCAGGAAGACGAGGCCGCCGACGATGCCGTGCTTCATGGTGAAGCCGACGGTGCGGGTGTAGTTGTGGGTCAGGCGCTCGAAGGTGCGGTTGAAGGGCGCGAACCACTTGTTCTCGGTGTGCTGGGCCTTGAGCAGGATGGCGCAGAGGGCCGGGGTGAGGGTCAGGGCCACCACGCCGGAGAGGACCACGGCCACCGCCACGGTGACGGCGAACTGCTTGTAGAGCTGGCCGGCGATGCCCCCCAGGAAGGCGACCGGGATGAACACCGCGCACAGCACCAGGACGATGGCCACCAGGGCGCTCTGCACCTGGTGCATGGCCTTGATGGCGGCCTGCTTGGGCGGCAGCTTCTCCTCGGCCATCAGGCGCTCGACGTTCTCCAGCACGACGATGGCGTCGTCCACCACGATGCCGATGGCCAGCACCATGGCGAACAGGGTCAGGGTGTTGATGGAGAAGCCGAACAACCAGAGGCCGGCGAAGGTGCCGATCAGGGAGATGGGCACGGCCACCATGGGGATCAGGGTCGCCCGCCAGCTCTGGAGGAAGACGAAGACCACCGCCAGCACCAGGATCATGGCCTCGATCAGGGTGTGCATGACCTCGTGGATGGAGGCCGACACGAAGCGGGTGGTGTCGAAGGGGATGACGTAGTCCATGCCCTCGGGGAACTTGGCCTTGAGCTCGGCGATCTTGGTGCGCACGGCGTCGGCCACTTCCAGGGCGTTGGCGCCGGTCTGCAGGAAGACGCCCATGGCGATGGTGGGCTGGCCGTCCAGGGTGACCCGCTGGTCGTAGCTGTAGGCCCCCAGCTCGATGCGGGCGATGTCCTTCAGGCGCAGCAGGCCGCCGGGGCCGCTGGCGCGGATGACGATGTTGCCGAACTCCGCCTCGGTGAGCAGACGGCCCTTGGCAGTCACCGTGTAGACCAGCATCTGGTCGTTGGGGGCCGGCTCCTGGCCGATCTTGCCGGCGGCGTTCTGGGCGTTCTGGGCGTTGATGGCGTTGGCCACCTCGGCCGTGGTGAGGCGCAGCTGGGCCATGCGGTCGGGCCGCAGCCAGATGCGCATGGAGTAGTCCTGGGCGCCGAAGATGGTGACGTCGCCGACGCCCTTGACCCGCTTCAGCTCATCCACGATGTTGAGGCTGGCGTAGTTGGACAGGAAGAGGGTGTTGTAGCGGCCCTGTTCCGACTTCAGCGCCACCACCTGCAGGATGTCGTTGGAGCGTTTCTGCACGATCACGCCGTTGCGCCGCACGGTTTCCGGCAGGCGCGGCTCGGCGGCCTTGACCCGGTTGTTCACGTTCACCGCCGCCATGTCCACGTTGGAGCCCACCTCGAAGGTGGCGGTGATGGTGACCGTGCCGTTGGCGGTGGCCGACGAGGTGAAGTAGAGCATGTTCTCCACCCCGTTCAGCTGCTCCTCGATGGGGGCGGCGACGGTCTTGGCCAGGGTCTCGGCGGAGGCGCCGGGGTAGGTGGCGGTGATCAGCACCGTCGGCGGCGCGATCTGGGGATACTGGGCCACCGGCAGCACCTGGGCGGCGACTAGCCCGGCGATGACGATGATGATGGAGATGACCGACGCGAAAATGGGCCGGTTGATGAAGAATCTCGACATTTATTCCGCTCCTCAGCCCTGCTTGGCCGGTGCGCCGGCCGCCGGGGCGGCGCCGGGAGCCACCGGCGGATGGGGATTGACGGGCATGCCCGGGCGCAGCTTGATCAGGTTGTCGACGATGACCTTGTCGCCGGCCTTGAGGCCGCCCTGGATGACCCAGTCCTTGCCCAGCCATTCGCCGGCCTTGACCGGGCGCGGGGCCACTTTCTGCTGGCCATCGACGGTCATCACCAGGGTGCCCTGCTCGGTCTGCAGCACCGCCGACTGGGGCACCAGGAAGACGCCGTCCTGCTCGCCGGTGAGGAGCCGCACCCGCACGAACTGGCCGGGCAGCAGGCCCTGGGCCGGGTTGGGGAATTCGGCCCGGAGCTGCTGGGTGCCGAGGGTGGGATCGATGTTGGAGGCGAGGAAATTGAGCTTGCCGCGCTGGGCATAGGAGGAGCCGTCCGGCAGCACTACCTCGACGCCGCTGACGTCCTTGGCGGTTACCCGCTTGCTCGGGAACTTGGCGAGATCGCTTTCCCCCAGGGAGAAGCGCACCCAGATGGGATTGGTCTGGTAGATGGAAGTGAGCAGGCTGTCGGCGCCGGTGGAGATGAGGTTGCCTTCCGACTTGACGGCCCGGCCGCTGGTGCCGGCCACCGGCGCGGTGACCGTGGTCCACGCCAGGTTGAGTTCGGCCTGGCGCAGGGCGGCCTGGGCCACGGCATTGGCCGAGGCGGCGTCGTCGTAGTCCTTCTGGGCGATGGCCTTGGCTTCGGCCAGGCCCTTCAGGCGGGCGGCTTCCCGGGCCGTCTGCTCGGCCTTGGCCTTGGCCTCGGCCAGGGCGATCTCGTAGGGGGCGCGGTCGATCTGGAACAGGGGCTGGCCGGCCTTGACCGTTTCGCCTTCCTGGAACAGCCGCTTCATGAGGATGCCGCCGACCCGGGCGCGCACCTCGGTTTCCCGGGCGCCTTCGGTCTGGGCCATGATCTCGATGGAGGTCGGCACCTTCTTGGGCTGCATTTCGAGGACGGTCACCGGCATCGGGCCCTGGGCGGGCACCGCCGGCTTTTCGGAGGAACATCCGGCCAGGGTGGCACCCAGAAGGGCGGAGGTGAAGAGCAGGGCGATGGCGGGTCGGCGGGGCAAGAAGGCGGCAGTCACGGCGGTTTTCCTGTGGATACGATCTCTGGTAGGATTATATACATGCACGGATGTTTGTAATAGTGCATAAAAACGAGCGGCGGATGCGTCCGGATGTCGCACCGGGGCTTAGAGACGAGATCGGGAAGCAGGGTTGTATGGTCAGGAAAACCAAGGAAGAGGCGGAGAAGACCCGCAAGGACATCATTGATGCGGCGCGCCGCGTCTTCCACGAGCACGGCGTCGCCCGCTCGACCCTGGAGGTGATCGCCAAGGAGGCGGGAGTGACCCGGGGGGCGGTGTATTGGCACTTCGAGAACAAGGCCGACCTCTTCTTCGCCATGCGGGAGGACGTCTTCGTGCCCATGATCGAACGCACCGACGAGCCCCTCCTGTCGAACCGCTTCGCCGATCCCCTGGACGCCATCGAAGCCTCCCTCAAGGAGTTTTTCCGGGTGCTGGACGAATGCTCGGTGGTGCGGGAGGTCTTCGAGATCATGCTGTCGCGCTGCGAATACGTGGACGAATTCGCAGCTGTGCAGGAGGAGGTGTGCCGCCCTGCCCAGGTTTTCCTCGACAAGCTGGAACGGGTGTACCTGCAGGCGGTGGCCAAGGGGACCCTGCGCCAGGGCCTCGATCCCCTGGCCACGGCCCGGGACACCTGGGCCTTCACCACCGGCCTGCTGCATCTGCTGCTCAGTTCCAAGGCCATCGACGGGCGGGATGTCCAGGTCCCGGCGATGATCGCCGGCCACATGGCCTTGCGTCGGCGCTAGATCCGCAAGCCTAGAACTGGAACAGGGTCAGGCCCAGCCCGATGCTCGCCTGGCGGCGGTTGTAGTCGAGCAGGGTTTCCCCATAGCCGGCGAATAGCTGGACATACCAGCGCAGGCCGGTGGGCTGCTCGCGGCTCACCGGGTAGGTCCAGTCCGCCTGCAGGGACCCCCGGGACAGGGATTTCCGGTTGCTGCGCCAGGTGAGGGAGGCGGTGGACGGCCCGGGCAGCCAGGAGGCGGTGATTTCCGTGTCGCCGATGTAGCGGGTGAGGTCCGGGTTGTCGTCGCCGTTGCCTTCCTGCAGGCGGTGATTGCCCCGTACCTGGAGCAGGAAGTCGCCCCGCTCGAAGGCGGCGCCGGCGTAGACGTAATTCCAACTGCGGGACAGGGGGTCGCTCTGGCCATTGGATTGGTGGGCCAGTCCCAACTGCACCATGCGCAGCCGCCAATCCGCCGGCAGGGTGCCGAGGGAGCGGGGCACCGGCACCACGTAGATGGCTTCGGGCTGGTAGTCGGTGCTCCTGAACGGCGCCGAATCCCGCCGGTTCCACACCTGCCAGAGGGAGCGCTGGGTGTAGGCGAACCACAGGTCGGCGTGGGGCAGGAGCACGTTCTCGGCCATCTTGGCCCGCAGGGATATCTGAAGCTTGGCCTCCTGGCGGCGGTAATGGTTCTGGCCGTCCGTTCCCGGATGGGTCGGGCTGAAGGGGTGGCGGTTGATGTTCGACGTGTAGTGCACCGGCAGCAGGAAATTGGGCTGGTAGGTGCGGACGATGAAGGGGCCGCGCTTGTCCCCGGGCTCCAGTTCCCAGAAGACGCTCAAGGGGGTCGAGGCATCGGGCGGCAGCAACCCGCTTCCGGCAGGTGCCCCGCTGACGTCGGGGGGCAGGATCTCGCTGCCGACGGCGTGCTCGGGTTCGCCGAACAGGCGGTCGTAGCAGGCCAGCCGCCGGGTGCTGTCGGCCTCGTGCCGGCAGGCCGCCACGGTCTGGGCGTCCGCCGCGGTAGCCAGCAGCGCCAGGCCGGCGGCGAAGATGCAACGACGAGCGGATGATTGCCTTGTAGCCATGCCCGGTGCCGATTGCCAGAGAGATGAACCCGTTTGTCCAACGGTACATGGGATGACATCCGCACGCAATTGCCTAGACCGGAAAAATGCCGGCAGCGTTCCATGCATCTGTCGTCGGCCCCATGGCCGCGGCATGGCCGACACATCTTCTTACAATCTCCGGCCCGGCTTTACATTTTCCGGGGCGATTTGGCGGGGGAATCCGTGCGGTAATAGGGCGTCGAAATGCTGGACAGGAGTGCCCCATGGAAACCGATCTGGTTGAAATGCTGCTTGGCGCAGCTGCCATCGCCGTGGCTCCCAATGCCCTGGTTGCCGCCTTCGAGGTGCTGCGGCGCCGCCTGACCCTGCTGCGCGCCGGCTAGGCGCCCCGATCCGCCATCCCTGACCTGGAGAATCCGATGCGAAACACCCTGTTGGCCATTGGGGCCGCCCTCCTCGCCGCCCCTGCCATGGCCGCCGTCGTGCCCCAGCACCATCAGGTCACCCGGATCCAGGGTGGCGCCAACTTCTCGGCCAGCCACAAGGACGCCAGCGCCCGGGGAAGCGGGGTACGCAACGAGGTCCGCAACAGCACCGGGGTCATCCGGGCCGGCACCCAGATCCAGGGCAACACCACCATCACCGCCAGCCAGAGCGGCGCCACCGCCGTGGCTTCGGGCCAGGGCAATGTCGCTGCCAATGAAGCCGGAGTGATCGGCGGGCGATAATGGGGGCTTTCGTCCCTGGAGCAAGTGCAGTGCGTCTCGACAAATGGCTTTGGGCCGCCCGCTTCTACAAGACCCGCAGCATCGCCACCGAGGCGGTGGACGGCGGCAAGGTGAAGGTCAATGGAGCCGCCGCCAAGCCGGCCAAGGAAGTCAAACCCGGAGACCGCCTCCAGGTCCGGGCCGGGGAGCAGGACTGGGAAATCGTCATCAAGGGCCTCAACGAGCAGCGCCGGCCGGCCCCCGAGGCCCAGCTGCTCTACGAGGAAACCCCGGAGAGCCGGGAGCAGCGCGCCCAGGCGGCGGAGCTGCGGCGCCTCGCCCCAACCACGGACGGCGACCACAAGGGCCGCCCGACCAAGCGGGATCGCCGGCAGCTCAGCCGTTTCCGCGGCAGCTAGGCGGACTCCGCCCGGCCTCCCATCCACTCCGTTTCCCCGGCCATATGGAGCTTTTGCTGCATTGACCGGGGCGGCAGCGGGTTCGACCATCCGGGCAAGATGCCTCGCCCCTCGCCCCGCCTCCGCAGCTATCTGCAGTTCGGTGCCATAGTTCTGGTGGCGGCCGCGCTGCCGGTCGTGGTCTATGTCCTGCTGGCCTATGGCCTGGCGGACGAGACCCCCTACGAGACCGGCGAGGCCGCCGGCGGGCTGCTCCTGGTCGGGCTGCTGGCGGCCCTGGCCGTCGGCCTGCCTCTCGCCTTCCTGGTGCGCCGCCTGCAGCTCGCCCTGGGACGGCTGGCCGAGGCGGCCGGGGCAGGCAAGGCGGCGGTCGCGGCCGATACCCTGCGCCTGGCGGCCAGCGCCATGGAGAACACCAGCGAAGGGATGATGGTGGTAGACGAGAGCGACATCATCCTGGCCGTCAATCGGGCCTTCACCGAGATCACCGGCTACGGCGCCGACGAGGCGCTGGGTCGCAGCCCCAGGCTGCTGCGCTCCGACCGCCACGACGAGGCCTTCTTCCGCTCCCTGTGGGAAACCCTGCAATCCACCGGCCGCTGGCAGGGGGAGATCTGGAATCGGCGCAAGAACGGCGAGATCTATCCCGAGTGGCTGACCATCAACCGGATTCCCGCCGGCGACGGCATCGGGACCTGCTACGTGGGGCTGTTCACCGACATCAGCGAGCAGCGGGAGAAGGAGGAGCGCACCCGCCACCTGGCCTTCCATGACGCCCTCACCGGGCTCCCCAACCGCTCCCTGCTGTTCGACCGGCTCCAGCACGCCATGCTCAAGGCCGAGCGGGAAAAGCGGCGGCTGGCGGTGATGTTCGTCGATGTGGACGGCTTCAAGGGCATCAACGACACCCTGGGCCACGAGGTCGGCGACCTCCTGCTCCAGGAGGTGGCCAAGCGGCTCAGCACCTGTCTACGGGGTACCGACACGGTGGCCCGCATCGGCGGCGACGAATTCGTCGTCCTCCTGGAGGATCTGGCGGAGCCGGAACACGCTGCCGGCGTCGCCGCCAATCTCATCGACGTCATTTCCCTGCCCCAGGAAATCGCCGGCCATGCGCTCCAGGTGGGCGTCTCCGTCGGCATCGCCCTCTACCCCGAGGACGGCGGCCGGGCCGTCGAGCTGATGAAGGCTGCCGACACCGCCATGTACGCGGCCAAGGAGGAGGGCAAGGGGGTCTTCCGCTTCTTCCACGCTGCCATGACCGAACGGGCCGCCCGCCGCCTCGAACTGGAAAACGATCTGCGCCGGGCCGTCCGGGAAGGCGAGCTGGAACTCCATTACCAGCCCCTGGTGCGCCTGGACACCCGGCTGCCCGGCGGGGTCGAGGCCCTGGTGCGCTGGCGCCATCCCGAGCGGGGCCTCTTGGCCCCCGGCGATTTCATCCTCCTGGCCGAGGAAACCGGCATCGTGGCCGGCATCGACGACTGGGTCCTGACCCAGGCCTGCCGGCAGCTGGCGGAGTGGCGCCGGCGGGGCATCGACACCAGCATCGCCGTCAACCTCTCGGCCCGGCGGCTGCAGCAGGGCGACCTGCCCGGGCGCATCGCCGCCCTCGCCGAGGAGCACGGCATCGCTCCCGGCGGCCTCCAGGTCGAGGTGGCGGAAACCCTGCTCATGTCCGACCCGGAAAAGTACGGCAAAGTCCTGGGCGGGTTGCGGGAGATCGGCGTCGCCGTGGCGGTGGATAATTTCGGCACCGGCCGTTCCGGCCTCGCCCATCTGCGCCGGCTGGCCGTCGACACCCTCAAGATCGACCGTTCCCTGGTGGCCGCCATCGCCAGCGAGCCGGCGGCCCAGATCGTCCGCGCCACCGTGGCCATCGCCCAGATCCTGGGCTTCGAGCTGGTGGCCGAGGGAGTCGAGACCCGGGAACAGGCCCAAGCCCTGTGGAAGACGGGCTGCCCCGTGGCCCAGGGCTTTCTCTTCGCCCGTCCCGAGGCGGCCGATATCACCGAGCTGTGGCTGGCGACCCGGGCCCTGTCCCAGGGCTGAGGCGGCGCCGCAGGAGCGGAGCGACTTGATAGGGCGGGGCCTGCCGGCCTAATATCCACTTTCCCGGAAAGGAGAAAAATGCATTTCCGCCGCTACGGACGGCACGTTCCGCCCCTCGATCCCGCAACCAGCCAGGCAGCCGGCGCCGCCAGCACCGGCTGCGCCCGGGGATGACGCCATGACCGAAGCGGTCCGGGACGCAGATCGGCTGGCCCTCGGCGTGGCGGAATTGGATGCTGCCCAGGCGCGCTTCCTGGAGCAGGCCGCGGCCCTGGCCCGGGCCGGCGACACCGACTTCCCGGCCCTCTTCGACGCCCTGGTGGAGGACACCCGCCGCCGCTTCGACCGCGAGGGCGAGCTGATGCGGGCCAGCGCCTATCCCGCCTGGGAAGAGCACGAATACGAGCACCGCCGCATCCTTGAGGAAATGGGCCACCTTACCCGGCGGGTGGCCGCCGGCCGGATCGCCATGGCCCAGGCCTACGTCGAGGGGCTGCCCATCTGGTTCGCCAACCACCGGGCGATCGTGGACGCCGCCCTGGCGGCCTGGCTCAAGGCTCGCCCCTAACCTCTTTCCCCACCCGCGTCCGCCATTTCCCGCCGCATGAAGGCGGTGCACTCCGCCGCCGGCAGCGGGCGGCTGAAGTGGTAACCCTGGGCGAAGTCGCACTCCAGGCCGCGCAGGAAATCGAGCTGGGCGGTGGTCTCCACCCCTTCGGCCACCACCGCCAGGCCCAGGCTGTGGGCGAGGGAGATGGTGGCGGCGCTGATGGTGGCGTCGTTGCTGTCGTGCTCGATGTCCATGACGAAGGAGCGGTCCAGCTTCAGGCGGTCCAGGGGCAGCCGCTTCAGGTAGGCCAGGGACGAATAGCCGGTGCCGAAGTCGTCGATGGCGAGCTCGATGCCCTCGGCCCGCAGGGCGTTGAGGAAGGCGATGGTGCACTCCGGATGCTGCATGGCGACGCTCTCGGTGATCTCGAGCTCCAGGCTCCTGCCGTCCAGCCCGTGGCGGGCCAGCTGGGAGATGATGAATTCCTGCAGGGAGGCGTCCCGCAGCTGGTGGGCGGACAGGTTCACCGCCATGCGCTCCAGGGCGATGCCATCCCGGCGCCAAGCCGCCAGCTGGGCCAGGGCTTCCCCGATGACCCAGCGGCCCAGGGGCAGGATGAGGCCGGTGTCTTCGGCCACCGGCACGAATTTCATGGGCGGGACCAGGCCCTTGTCCGGGTGCCGCCAGCGCACCAGGGCCTCGACGCCGACGACGCGGCCGCTGGCCACATCCACCTGGGGCTGGTAATGGAGCTGGAACTCCCCCCGCTCCAGGGCGCGCCGCAGCCCACCTTCCAGGGCCAGCCGCTCGGCGGTGGCCTCGTTCATGGCGGCGGCGAAGAACTGGTAGTTGTTCCGCCCCATGGCCTTGGCGTGGTACATGGCCGTGTCGGCATTCTTCATCAGTTCCTCGACGCTTTCCCCGTCCTTGGGATAGAGGCTGATGCCGATGCTGGGAGTGGAGTGCAGTGCCTGGTCCGCCACCCGGTAGGGCTCTCCCAGGCGGTGCAGCAGCTTGTCAGCCAGCACCGGGACGGCGGCGTCATCCACCTGGCTCAGCACCACCACGAACTCGTCGCCTCCCAGGCGGGCGACGATGTCGCTCTCCCGGACCGATTCCCGCAGGCGCTGGGCTACTTCCACCAGCAGGAAGTCGCCGACGTGGTGGCCCAGGGTATCGTTGATGTCCTTGAAGCGGTCCATGTCGATGAACATCACCGCCGCCTGCCGGGCCTCCCGGTGGGCCATGGCCAGGGCCTGGTCGAGGCGGCCGTGGAGATGGAAGCGGTTGGGCAGCTGGGTGAGGGCGTCGTGGTGGGCCAGGTAGTGGATGCGCTCCTCGGCCGCCTTGCGCTCGGTGATGTCGGTGAAGCTGCCGATGTGGTGGGTGACGCGGCCTTCCTCATCCCGCACCACGGAAATGGTGAGCCACTTGGGATAGACATGGCCGTCCTTGTGGCGGTCCCAGACCTCGCCCTGCCAGCTGCCCTTGCGCTTGATCGATTCCCACATGTTCCGGTATTCCGCCGGGCAGCTGCGGCCGGAGGCGAGAATCCTGGGGTTCTGGCCGATGACCTCTTCCGGGGTATAGCCGGTGACGGTGGTGAAGGCGTGGTTGACTTCGACGATGCGGTTCTCGTGATCCGTCACCATCAGGCACTCGCCGCTGTGGTCGAAGACGCTGGCCAGCAGCCGGATGCGGTTCTCCGCCTGCTGGTATCCGGAAATGTCCTCGACCACGGAGAGGGCCTGCGGCTCGCCGTCCGGGGAGCTGATCAGGGAGCCGGACAGGCGCACCGCCACCCGGCTGCCGTCCTTGCGGATGAACTGCTTCCGGTACGGGCCGTAACGCCCGGTGCTCCCGACGGCCTCCAGCTGCCCGCTGTCGTCCTCGGCGTGGCTGGCGGGGGTGATGTCCTGGTAGGTGAGGCGGGCCAGCTCCGCCGCCGTGTAGCCGGTGATGGCGCAAAAGGCCGGGTTGGCCGCGACGAAGCGGCCATCGGACAAACGGTTCACGATATGCCCGACCGGCGCTTCGTCGAACAGGGAACGGAAGCGCTGCTCGTTTTCCTTCAGGGCCTGGTTGGACGCGTCCGCCAGCTGGAGCTGGCGGCGGTGGCGGAAGTGCATGCGGGTCAGGATGGCCATGAAGAGCAGGGGCAGGATGGCGAAGTAGGCGGTTCCCCTGACCCATTCCCGGTTGATGTCGTTGCCTCCCAGGCCCACCATCAGCACCAGGGGCCACTCGTCCAGGCGGCGGAAGGCCGACAGGCGGTCGCTGCCGTCCACCACCGAGCGGTGGCGCAGCACGCCTTCGCTCGAGCGGCTGAGGCCGTCCCGGAAGAGGGCGCCGTGGGCCACCGAGTTGCCCACCTGGCCCTCCACGTAGGGCACCCGGGCCATGACGATGCCGTCGCTGCGCATGACGGCGATCTGGGTCCGGCGGTCGGGGTCGACCGAAATATAGAGGCGGCCGAAGTAGTCGGGGTCGATGGTCGCCACCACGACCCCCAGGATGGCGCCACCGGGGGACCGGATGGGCAGGCTGAAGGGCATCAGCCATTCCGGTTCCTGACTGCCCGCCAGACGGGGTTTGATCGGGCTGCCCACATACATTCCGCCGGACGTGCGGTCGGCCATCCAGTTGCGGAAGTAATCACGGTCTCCGACATCCACGGGGGCCAGTAACGGGCGGCGGGTCGAGGCCACCAGCTTTCCCTTGGCGTTGACTACCGAGACCGTGCGCAGGTACGGAAGCTTGGGCATCTCCTGGGCGAGCAGGGCGCGCAGGGCGGCCTGGTCGGCGAAACTGGGCTCCTCCCGGCGGCCGATATGGATCGCCAAGTGGCTCAAGGCCAGCTGGGTCTCGGACACCGTCTTGGAAAGGTGCTCGTCCGCCAGCCGCACCATTCCCTGGAGGTACTCCTCCGACCGGCGCCACTGGGCGTAGTAGTCGTAAGCCGAATAGCCGATCAGGCAGATCAGGCCGATGGCGATGGTGAACCAGTGCCGGATGGACAGCTGGCGCCGCAAGCGGGCATAGCCGTGTCCCGCGTTTTCCTGCTTGTGTATCTGTGTCATGAAACCCCGTGCCGGCGACCACAAAACCGGTCGGCGGCGGCCGGACTGTAAGGCCTGTCGGGAAATTTGTCGACGCGCGGGGGCCCCGGGAGGGCCGCTGCTCCTATGTCAGCGGCCTGTATCGGCCAGGGGCGGGGCGAGTTTCCGGCCCGGATCGGGGACGTGGATGGGGGCCTCGACCACGTTCGGATAGCGGTTCGATCCCTCGTCGACGCTGCCGGCGGCATTGATGGTGACCCGGACGATGTAGTCCCCCTCGGGAATGCCGGTGATGTCGATCCACTGGCCGTCCAGCTGCCGGTCGTAGAGGTCGCCCCAGCCCGAGGTGATGCCCTGGTTGGAGCACAGGTAGCCGTTGCTGGCGGTGCCGCTGTAGGCCAGGGAGTCCCGGAAGCAGAATCCCAGCTTGTGGCCGGCCACCGCCACGCTCCGGTCGTCGGCCCGCAGCAGCTCGTAGGCGGAGAAGTCGTTGATGTGGAAATGGCCGTGGCAGGGGGCGTACTCCAGCAGTTGGGCGTAGAGGTTGTTGGGGTCCGACAGGCGGCCGATCACCAGGTCGCCGTCGCCGGCGTTCATGACCACCGTGTCGAACTGCAGGAGGCGGCGGGTGCCGGCCGCCCCCACCACGCCTTCCCGCAGGGCGCAGCTTTCCCGGCCGAAATCCCGGTCCACGATGCCGAGGGTGGATTTGAAGCGTTCCGGGTCCACCGCCAGGTCCGGCTTGCCGTCGTTGCCGTAGATGGGAAAGACGGCGGCCACCGAGGCTCGTTCGCCCACCCCCTGGCAGGCCGCCAGAGCAAGCGGCAAAAGGCAGGCGAGAATGGGCTTGTGCATGGCGTTTCCCTCCACGGCGCGATGAATCAGCATAGTTCCCGGCCGGGGCCGCAGACATCGGCTGCGGTCCCCAGACACGCGGCGGAAAAGGGGGTAATGCCTTGGGGGGGAAACGCCCGGCAGGAGCCGGGCCTGCCGGCGCCGGCTACCTACCCGTTGCGGGGGGAGCGGGGCTTCAGTGGTGGGCGGTGGCGCCCTTGCCGGAACTGCGGGCCGTTGTCCGGCCGCTCCCCGCCATGCGGCGGCACTCCTCGGCGCAGCGCCGGCAAGCGGCGGCACATTCCTGGCAGTGGTCGTGCTTGTGCTTGGCGCACTCCTCGCCGCACAGGTCGCAGAGATGGGCGCAGGTGTCGCAGACCGCATTGGCGGCTTCGCTGCCCCGGGCCATACAGGCGGCGGCCAGCCGGCAAATGTCGGCGCAGTCCATGTCGAGGGCGATGCAGCGGGCCATCGCCTGGACATCGGGCTCGGCCAGGCAGGCCGTGGCGCAATGGTCGCAGGCGGTGGCGCAGGCCTGGCAGGCGTCGATGCAGGATTGGAATTGCTGATGGGCCATGATTTCCTCCGATTCGGCAGGCGGGCACCCGGGATTGGGCGCCCGCAGGTCCGGATCGGGAAGCAAGATGGCCTCCCGGGACGGCCGCGGCGGGCCGCTCCCTCACTTCTTGGTGATGGTGGCCTCTTCGATCAGCAGGGGGTAGGAGTAGCCCATGCCGAAGTCCCGGTTGACCACCACCACGCCGGTGACGGAAACCTGATCGCCGACGGCGGCGGTCTGCTGGCTGGTGACCACCAGGTTATTGCTGCCTTCGGCGCCGGTGCCGTCCTGCACATGGACGAAGTTACGCCGCATGATGCCGTTGTTCACCTTCACCACCTTGCCTTCGGCCCGGATGGTCTGGCCCGCCAGGGCGGCCTTGTTGTTGTTCAGTTCCGCGACGCTCTTCAGTTCGGCGTCGGCGGCCAGGGCGCCGAAGCAGGCGAGCCCCAGGGTGCCGACGAGTCCGGCGAAGGCGATGGATCGAATGTTCATGAATACTCCTGTGAATGGTTGTGTGCCAGCCCGCCGGGAGTATATCGTCAGGGCGTTTCGGGCGCTGCTGCAGCTATATTAGGATCGTCTAAACTTGGGGATAGAATAGTCCGCACGACACCTATTCAAGGAGACAAGCCATGGCACACGTCGTTATCGTTGGGGCCGGTCTGGGAGGGGTGCCCGCCGCCTATGAAATGAAGGCCCGGCTGGGCAAGGGCCACGAAGTCACGGTGGTGAATGCCCGGGAGGATTTCCAGTTCGTGCCGTCGAATCCCTGGGTGGCTGCCGGATCCCGGGAGCGCAAGGACATCACGGTGCCCCTGCGCTCCCATCTCGAGAAGAAGGGCATCCACTTCATCGTCGGCCAGGTCGACGCCATCGACCCCGAGCAGAAGCGGCTCACCCTGGCCGACGGCGGCGGCGTGGACTACGACTACCTGGTGCTGACCACCGGCCCCCGCCTGGCCTTCGACGAGGTGCCGGGGGCCGGGCCCGGCCCGGGGTTCACCCAGTCGGTCTGCACCCTGGACCATGCCGAGCGGGCCCATGCCGCCTACGAGGAATTCCTCCGCGACCCCGGGCCCGTCATCATCGGTGCGCTGCCCGGCGCCAGCTGCTTCGGACCCGCCTACGAATTCGCCTTCATCATCGATGCCGACCTGCGGCGCCGCAAGCTGCGTCACAAGGTGCCCATCACCTTCGTCACCAGCGAGCCCTATATCGGCCACCTGGGCCTGGGCGGCGTGGGCGACTCCAAATCCATGCTGGAAAGCGAGTTCCGCGCCCACGACGTGAAGTGGATCGTCAATGCCAAGACCCACAAGATCGACCCCGGCCTGCTCCATGCCACCGAGCTGGATGCCCTGGGCCAGACCCTGCGGGAACATGAGGTCCCCTTCAAGTTCGCCATGATGCTGCCCGCCTTCAAGGGCGTGGAGGCCGTGGCCAACGTGGAGGGGCTGTGCAATCCCCGGGGCTTCGTGCTGATCGACGAGCACCAGCGCAGCAAGAAATACCGCAACATCTTCTCGGCCGGGGTCTGCGTGGCCATCCCGCCGGTCGAGGCCACCCCGGTGCCCACCGGCGCCCCCAAGACGGGCTACATGATCGAAACCATGATCTCGGCCCTGGTGGAAAACATCGCCGCCGACCTGGAAGGGAAGGAGGCGACGAGCCAGGGCACCTGGAACGCCATCTGCCTGGCCGACATGGGCGATACCGGCGCTGCCTTCGTGGCCCTGCCCCAGATCCCGCCCCGCAACGTGAACTGGTTCAAGAAGGGCAAGTGGGTGCACCTGGCCAAGATCGCCTTCGAAAAGTACTTCCTGCACAAGGTCAAGGCCGGCTCCTCGGAGCCCGTCTATGAGAAGTACATCCTCAAGGCCCTGGGCATTCTGCGCCTCGAGCACAAGTGAACGGTAGCAGGACGGGGGATACACCCCACTAGTACTACCCCACTTGTCCGATTAACCGCCGGAGTGGCGCGTGCTATACAGCTCATGGACATCTAATCCCCGTATTTCGGGAGAAAGGAACGAACATGACGACGACACTGCCGGCCATGGATGGCGAGGGCTATCTCATCGAACCGAAGGAATGGGACGAGGACGTGGCCCGCGCCCTGGCCGCCCGGGAGAACATCGAGCTGGAGGACGATCATTGGGAAGTCCTCCGTTTCATGCGGGCCTACTACGAGGAGCACCAGATCGCGCCGGACGCCCGCCACGCCATCAAGCACCTGCAGGCCCGGGTCGGTCCCGAGGCCCGCAACCGCATGTTCGAGCTCTTTCCCTACGGCTACGTCGCCCAGGCCTGCAAGATCGCCGGCATGAAGCGGCCGCGGGCCTGGAGCACGGGCTGACCTGATCCCGGCCGTGGCGGACTTGCCTGTACTCCCGCGCTTGTGCAGGCAAGGCGCCATGCCGGCTTTTTCCTCCGCCCCCTGCCGGAAACCACCCCTGCAACATGCGCATGACGCCCCATGGGCTTGGCGCTGGCGATGCATTCCAATTAGGGCCTGCATTATCCAAGCGGGGAGGCGCCATGAACGTACTGATCACCCAGGCCATCAGGGAAGGCCGTTTGCTGCGGCTGACCTATCAATACCAGGCCAGAACCATCGAGCCCCACGTCCTCGGACTCACCAAGGATCGGCGGGAAGCCCTGCTGTGCCGGCAGCTGCAGCCCCTGGCGGCGGACGGCGAGGGCTGGCGCCTGTTCTACCTGGCCGGGATTTCCAACCTGCGCATGCTCGACGACCGCTTCGCGGCGCCGCCGGAAGAGATGCTGCCGCCCGTCGAGCACTTCTCGGCTACGTACGCCATTCTTCAGCCGTAGGCGCCAGTTCGCGGTCGGCGGCGGCCGTGGCGGGCAGGGTGAAGTAGAAGGTGCTGCCGGCGCCTTCCCGGGAATCGACCCAGAGACGCCCGCCGTGGCGCTCCATGATGCGGGTGCAGATGGCCAGGCCGATGCCGCTGCCCGGGTATTCCTGCTGGGTGTGGAGGCGGCGGAAGATTTCGAACACCCGCTGGTGGTACTTGGGATCGATGCCGATGCCGTTGTCGGCGACGGAAAAAACCCACTCCTCCCCCTGGCGCTCCGCCGCCACGACGATCCGGGGCGTCTCGGCGGTGTTGTACTTGATGCCGTTCTCGATCAGGTTCTGCAGCACCTGGGCGAGCTGAATGCGGTCCGCTCCGACGGTGGGCAGCCGGCTGCAGGCCACTTCGGCCCACCGTTCCCGGATCCGTTCGGCGAGGTTGGCCTTGACCTCCTCGAACAGGCGCTGGCAGTCGGTAGCCTCGAAGGGGCGGGCCTGGGAGTCCAGGCGGGCGTAGGCCAGGAGGTCGTCGATGAGGGACTGCATGCGGTTCGTGCCCTCGGCGACCCGGGCCATCCATTCCTCGGCCTCCGGGTCCAGCCGGCCCGCCATGTTGCGGCGCAGGAGCTGGGTGAACAGGGAGATGGAACGGAGCGGCGTCTGCAGGTCATGGGCCGCCACATGGGCGAAGTGCTGCAGGTCCAGGTTGCTCCTCAGGAGCGCCTCGTTGGCCAGGCGCAGTTCCTCCTCCACCCGCAGGCGCTCGGCGATCTCGCTGCGCAGCTCCTCATTGACCGCCTGCAGCTGGCGCGGACTGGGAATGCCGAGGGCCCGGGGCAGCATCGGCCAGAGGGTGACGGCGGTGGCGACCGAAATCAGGGCGGTGAGGGCCTTGAGTCCGGCGTCGAGCCAGTAGAGCGGCTGCCAGAGGATCAGGGTGCCCACCAGGTGGGTAGTGCCGCAGGCCAGGATGAAGGCGGCGAACATCCAGAGCAGCCACGGGTAGGGGAAATCCGGCCGCCGCCGGGCGAAGTAGCCGATGGCCACCGGCATGGAGAAATAGGAAACGCCGATGAGCAGGTCGCTGACCACGTAGGTGCCGATCAGCGGCGCTGACCAGCTGATGCAGTAGCCGTGGGGCAGGAAGCCGTTCTGGATCAGGAGGCGTCCCAGTTCTTCGATCATCGCAACTCCCGGCAGGAGGGCCGGGAAGGCCGGCCGACCCCGCATGATAGCCGGATTATGGCTTTCGGCCGATGCCCACGGTCTATGCCAGCCGGCTTTTCAGGCCAGCAGGGCCACCGCCTTCACCTGGGTCCACACCGGCAGTCCCGGTTCGATGGCCAGTTCCCGGCGGGAGCGTTCGGTGATGCGGGCGAGGAGCGGCGTCGGTCCGACCTGGACCTGGACCAGGACGTGCCCCGGCGTATCGGTGGGAGCGACGGCGGTGATGGTGGCGGCCAGGATGTTGAGGATGCTGGAAGTATGGGGACGCTCAAGGGCGAGGCTCACGTCCCGGGCATGGATGCGGCAGCGCAGCCGGCTGCCCAGCGCCTCCGGCCGGCGGCCGACCCGCAGGCAGCCGCCGGGAAAGTCCAGGCGGGACAGGTTGTCCTCCTCGTGGCCCGCCAGGGTGGTCTCCAGCACCACCCCCGCATCGTCGGCGAAGGCCGGCGGCAGGTCGGCCCGGGCCAGGGTCTCCATGAGCGGCCCGCTCGCCGCCACCCGGCCGTTGTCCAGGAGCACCAGGTGGTCGGCCAGGCGCGCCACCTCGTCAGGGGCGTGGCTGACGTAGATGATTGGGATCGAAAGCTCGTCGTGGAGGCGTTCCAGGTAAGGGAGGATTTCCAGCTTGCGCTTCAAGTCGAGGGCGGCCAGGGGCTCGTCCATGAGGAGGAGCCGCGGCGCCGCCAGGAGCGCCCGGGCGATGGCCACCCGCTGGCGCTCGCCACCGGAAAGGCTGTCCGGCCGCCGCTCCAGGAGGCCCCCCAGGCCCAGGAGCTCCGCCACGGCCGGCAGCTCGAAACGCCGCTCTGCCGCCGGCGCCCGTTTCTGCCCGAATTCCAGATTGCCCCGCACCGACAGGTGGGGGAACAGGCTCGCCTCCTGGAAGACGTAGCCCAGGGCCCGCCGGTGGGTCGGGACGAAGATGCCCCGGCCGTCGTCCTGCCAGGTTTCGCCGTCGATGGCGAAGAGGCCGCCGGGAGCCCGTTCGAGGCCGGCCATGGCCCGCAGGCAGGTGGTCTTGCCGGAACCGGAGTGGCCGAAGAGGGCGCTCACTCCCCGGCTGGGCAGCGCCAGGTCCACGTCCAAGGTGAAATCCCCCCGGGGCAGGCGGAAGCGGGCGCGGATGCCGCCGCTCACCGTTGCCCCCGGCGGTCCTGGGGACTGAAGGTGTAGAGGGCGAAGAGCACCAGGAAGCTGAAGGCCAGCATGCCCGCCGCCAGCCAATGGGCCTGGGCGTATTCCAGGGCCTCGACGTGGTCGTAGATCTGCACCGATACCACCCGGGTGCGGTCCGGGATGTTGCCGCCGATCATGAGCACCACCCCGAATTCCCCCACCGTGTGGGCAAAGCCAAGGACGGCGCCGGACAGGAAGCCGGGCCGGGCCAGGGGCACCGCCACCGACCAGAAGGCGTCCCAGGGGCTGGCCCGCAGGGTGGCCGCCGCCTCCAGGGGGCGCTCGCCGATGGCCTCGAAGGCGTTCTGCAGGGGCTGCACGACGAAGGGCAGGGAGTAGAACACCGAGGCCACCACCAGGCCCGGGAAGGTGAAGGGCAGGGTGCCCAGCCCCAGGGCCTCGGTCATCCGCCCCACCGGGCCCTGGGGGCCGAGGGCGACCAGCAGGTAGAAGCCGAGCACGGTGGGGGGCAGCACCAGGGGCAGGGCGACGACGGCGCCCACCACTCCTTTCAGGCGGGAGCCGGTGCGGGCCAGCCACCAGGCGATGGGGGTGCCGATGACCAGGAGCAGGGCCGTCACCACGGTGGCGAGCTCGAGGGTGAGCCGGACGGCCGCGAGGTCGGCGGCTTCCATCACTGATCGTAGCCGTAGGAGCGGATGATGGCCCGGGCCTTGTCGCCCTTCAGATATTGAACCAGGGCCGCCGCTGCCGGCCGCTCGCGGCCCTTGGCCAGCAGCTGCGCATCCTGGCGGATGGAGTCGTGGAGGCCGGCCGGCACGATCCACGCGGAGCCGGCCGTGATCCGACCGTCCCGCTGGACCTGAGAGAGGGCGACGAAGCCCAACTCGGCATTGCCGGTGGCGACGAACTGGTAGGCCTGGGAAATGTTCTCCCCCTGGACGAAGCGGGGCTCCAGGGCGGGCAGGACGCCCAGCCGGGCCATCGCCTGGACGGCGGCGGCGCCGTAGGGGGCGGTCTTCGGGTTGGCCAGGGCGAGGTGGCGGAAATCGGTCCGCTTCAGCACCTCGCCGCGGCTATCCACATAGCCTGGCTGGGCCGACCACAGCACCAGCCGGCCGACGGCGTAGGTGAAGCGGCTGCCGGGGACGCCGATTCCTTCCTGCTCGAGCTTGGCCGGGGTCTCGTCGTCGGCCGCCAGGAAGACCTCGAAGGGAGCGCCATTCCTGATCTGGGCGTAGAACTTGCCGGTGGCGCCGAAGGCGAGGGCCGCCCGGTGGCCGGTATCCCGGGCGAACTCGGCGGCAATCTGCTGCATGGGGGCGGTGAAATTGGCGGCTACCGCAACCTGCACTTCATCCGCCCGGGCGGCGGCAGCGGCGAGGAGGGCGACGGCGAGCAGGCGCTGGATGAAGGAGCTTTTCATGGTGGCGCCAAATATAGCTCATCCGGGTATTACTGCCCTATACGCCAGGAGTCGGATCGGCCTTTCGGAGCCGCCGCCGGGGCCGGGAATGGGGATGTGTCGGGCTCGTGAAATAAAGCTTGCATCAAGTGCAGGAGCAGTCTATATTGGCTTAATCGGGATATCCAAGCAGTGAATTAGCTCCCTCCGGTTGTGCCCCCCTTCTCAGCGGTACTCCAGTTCGTCAGCTCCTCCGTCTTGATTCTCGTATCATCGGGCTCAGCCCAATTTTTATCTGTTTTAGTAAGGAAGCTATAGAACATGGCAACTGGTACTGTTAAGTGGTTCAACGACGCCAAGGGTTTCGGATTCATTTCCCCGTCCGACGGTGGTGAAGACCTTTTTGCCCATTTCTCCGCCATTCAAGGCAACGGTTTCAAGACCCTGTCCGAAAACCAGAAGGTGACCTTCGACATCGTCACCGGCCCCAAGGGCAAGCAGGCTGCCAACATTCGCCCCGCCGAATAAGTCACTAGCCTGACATTGTGAAGAAGCCCGGCCTAGCCGGGCTTTTTTCGTTTACGGGCCTCCTGTAGGAGGGCGTCAGGTCCAGTACTGAACAGCGCGTGAGGGCGACTCCTCACTCCGCCAGGGGGGCTTCCCCAAAAGAACTACATCAAACGGGATACTTTTTACCCTACTCCGGTCGAATATGAAGGTCGCAGGTGGCATCGAGCATATGCGGCCGCCGGAGAAAAGGAGGTTCCCATGGCACTTTCCACCAACGACCAGGCACTGCTGCAGGAAATGGACCTCTCCGACGAGGAGATCGAGCTGCGCAAGGCCTTCCTCGAACTCGGCCCCGAAGACATCGCCACTCTCCAGCGCATGGACAGCTTGGCCCGGCAGTATGCCGATCCGGTGATCGAGGATTTCTACGGGCATATCCTGTCCTTCAAGGAGACGGCGGACTTCTTCCGCGACCCCGCCACCCTGCGGCGGGTCAAGGAACTGCAGAAGCGCTACTTCCTCGACCTCACCAGCGGCGAGTTCGGGCGGGAGTACACCGCCAACCGGGTTCGCCTCGGCGTCATCCACCAGCGCATCAACCTGGCCATCAAGTGGTACCTGGGGATGTTCAGCTTCTACCTGCGGGCGGTGTCCAGCCGGCTCACCGAGGCTCACCCCGACGAGCCGCAGCGGGTGCTCGACACCCTCATGTCCCTGGCCAAGATTATCTTTTTCGATATCGGCATCCAGGTGGATACCTACATCTACCAGCGGGAACGGACCATCCGCCAGCAGCAGGAGGCCATCCGGGAGCTGTCGACCCCGGTGCTGCAGGTGCGGGAGCGGCTCCTCATCCTGCCCATCATCGGCATCATCGACACCTTCCGGGCCCGCCAGCTCACCGAGAACCTGCTCAAGGCCATCCGCGACAACCGGGCCAAGGTGGTGGTCATGGACATCACCGGCGTGGCGGCGGTGGATTCCCGGGTCGCCAATCATCTGCTGCAGACCGTCGCCGCCGCCAAACTAATGGGGGCGACAGTGATCATCACCGGCCTCTCCGCCGAAGTGGCCCAGACCCTGGTCACCCTGGGCGTGGACCTGTCGACCCTCAACACCGTCGGCGACCTCCAGGGCGGCATCGAGGAAGCCGAGCGGATGCTCGGCTACAAGGTCATCAATACCCGCGAGGCGCCGCCCGCACCCTGACCCCCGGGAGGGAACATGGCGATTCCTATCCTGAAGCAGGGCGACATGCTCATCGCTTCCATCCAGGCCGCCCTCGGTGACCGCGACCTCATCGAATTGCGGGACGAGCTGGTGGCCAAGGTCGGGCGCTACCGCTCCCGGGGGGTGGTGGTGGATGTCACCGCCCTCGATGTCCTCGATTCCTTCGCCGTCCGCACCCTGCGGGGCATCGCCCACGTCACCCAGCTCCGTGGGGCGACCACGGTGGTGGTCGGCATCCAGCCGGAAGTGGCCTTCGCCATGGTGCAGCTGGGCCTGCAACTGGAAGGGATCGAGACCGCCCTCGACCTCGAGGAGGGAATGGAAATGCTCTCCCGGCGTCTTAAGGGGGATGGCCCCCATGGCTGACGAGGTCAGGATTTCCATCCGGCAGGACATGGACATCGTCACGGCCCGCCAGCTCGGACGGGAAATGGCCGGCCGCATCGGCTTCGCCGGCAGCGACCTCACGGTCATCGCCACCGCCATTTCGGAAGTGGTGCGCAACATCGTGGTCTACGCCCAGTCCGGCGAGCTGATCCTGGAAGCGATCCACAACGGCGGGCGGTCCGGCATTCTCATCGTCGCCCGGGACCGGGGGCCGGGCATCCCGGACGTGGCCCAGGCCATGATGGACGGCTACTCCACCGGCGGTAGCCTGGGCCTCGGCCTGCCCGGCGCCAAGCGCCTGATGGATGACTTCGAGATCGTGTCGACGGTGGGCCAGGGCACGACAGTGACCATGAAAAAATGGAAACGATGAGCGACACCCTTCCCGGCCTGGAGTGGACCGTGGCCCAGCGCCCGATGCCGGGCGAGACGGTCAGCGGCGACCGCTGCCTGGTCCGGCCCTGGGGCGGCGGCATCCTCCTGGCCGCCATGGACGGCCTCGGCCACGGCGAGGAGGCCGCCCGGGCGGCCCGCGCCGCCACCGGCTGCCTGGCCGGGGAGCGCCCGGCCAGCGATCTCGCCGGCGCCATCCGGGAGTGCCACGAGGTCCTGCGGGGAACCCGCGGCGTGGCCCTGACCGCCGCCCTCTACCATCCCGCCCAGGGACGCCTGCAGTGGGTCAGCGTCGGCAATGTGGAGGCCGTCCTCTGGCAGCGGCCGGGGCATCCCGAGGGTCGGCGCCAGTGCGTCACCCCGCGGGGGGGCGTGGTCGGCTACCAGCTGCCGACCCTCCACGTCGCCACCCTCGACGTGGCGGCGGGGGACGTCTTCTGCCTGGCCACCGACGGCATCGCCTCCGCCTTCGTCGAGAAGACGCCGGCCTTCCTCGAGCCCCGGCGCCTGGCCGGCTACATCATGGAGCGCTACGGCAAGGGCACTGACGACGCCCTGGTGCTGGCCGCCCGTTTCGGCGAGGCCGAGCCATGACGGAAACCGGCCTAGCCCTCCTCTCCCAGAACTACAGCAAGGCGCTGGGCGACTTCCTGGTCAAGTTCGACGAGAACGCCCGGCTGCAGGCCTATGAGCTGGGGCGCCAGGCCCTGGCGGAGGGCGTCGGGCTCCTGGACCTGGTCACCATCCACCACCTCGCCCTGGGCTCCTTCATCGGCCACAACCACGGCCGGATCAGCAAGATCTGGCTGTCCCGGGCCGGGGAATTCCTCAGCGAGTGCCTGAGCCCCTTCGAGATGAGCCAGCGGGGCTATCGGGAGGCGAACCAGAGCCTGCGCCGCATGAACGAGGTGCTGCAGGAGAAGAACGACGAGATCAGCCGGGCCAACCGGGAGCTGGAAGCCTTCAGCTACTCCGTGGCCCACGATCTGCGGGCCCCTCTGCGCAGCATCGACGGCTTTTCCCGCATCCTTCTGCGGGACAACGCCGACCAACTCGACGAGTCCGGCCGGGAATACCTGGGGCTGGTGCGGGAATCGGCCCAGCGCATGGGCCACCTCCTGGAGGACATGCTCAACCTGGCCCGCTATTCCCGGGCCGAAATGCACTTCGAGCCCGTCGATCTGGCCACCGTCGCCCGGGAGGTGATGGGGCGGGTGCGCCAGGAGCAGCCGGAGCGCCGGCTGGAATTCAGCGTCCCCGCCACCCTGCCGGCCCGGGGCGACCCCGTCCTGCTGGCGGCGGTCCTGGAGAACCTGCTGGGCAACGCCTGGAAATACTCCCGGCCCCGGGAGGTGGCCCGCATCGAACTGGGCTGGTCGCCGGAGCAGGGCGCCTACTTCGTGCGGGACAACGGGGTCGGCTTCGACATGGCCTACGCGGGCAAACTCTTCAAGGTCTTCCAGCGCCTCCACTCGGTCGCCCAGTTCGAGGGCACCGGGGTCGGCCTGGCCATCGTCGAGCGCATCGTCGAACGCCACGGCGGCCGGGTCTGGGCCGACGCCAAGGTGGACCAGGGTTGCACCTTCTATTTCACCCTGACCGATTCCCGCACCCAGGCCTCCCAGGCCGTCCCTTCCATGAATCCAGGCCGGTAAGGGCAACCCTACCGGCAGAAAGCGGGGTTTTGCCCATGGCAGCTCGTTTCCGGCCGATGGTCCAATGGCATATGTCATAGCCTTTCCCCGGTGGGGTCGCGTCCCCCGGCAGAAAGGCCAGCCATTCACGGAGCCTTGCCCATGACCAGACGCTTGCCGGTCCGGCCCCGGCGCGAACTTTGCGCCCCGCCGAAACGTCCTAGCAACACCGTACCCCGAGAGCCGGCAGAAGGGGCCGCAACCGCCGCCCCAGTGCCGTCCCGACTGTCCAGCACGTCCGCCGGGCCCGCCTGGGGCCGGTGGAACGGGTCCATTCGCGTCCGGCCCGGCCCGGGGAAGAACATTGTGATTTTCCCGCCAGGAACGGAACCGCGAGCCACAGCTAGGTCGGAAGGTTAGCATGTCAGCCCTGAAGGCGATTTTCTCCCGCCTGCACGCCGGAGAAAGCGAAACGCCGCCGCCGGCGCCCGAAAACCGGCGGCTCCACGGCGAAAGAAGGAAGACCGAGCGCCGGGGGAACATCTTTCCCTTCTACGACCGGGAGCAACGCCTGCGCTTCGCCGCCCAGGCGGCGGGATTCGGCACCTACGACCTGGACTGCCTCACCGGCCACAACCACTGGTCCCCGGAGCTGAAAGCCATCGCCGGCCTGCCGCCGGAACCGGATACGGTGCCGATGGAGCAGGTGGCATCCCTCATCCACCCCGACGACCGGGAGCGCGTCCTGGAGAAGCTCCGGGACTCCCTGGAGCCGCGCAGCAGCGGCGACATCGACGACGAGCGCCGCCTGGTGCGGCCGGACGGCACGGTGCGCTGGGTGAGGATGCGGGGCCGCACCTTCTTCACCGGCGCGGGGGAAGAGCGGCGCCCCCTGGCGGCCACCGGCATCGTCGTGGACATCACCGCCAGCCGGCAGGCCCAGCAGGAGGTCCTGGACAGCCAGGCCGAGCTGTCCGGCCTGCTGGATGCGGCCATCGACGCCATCATCAGCATCGACGACGACCAGCGCGTCGTGCGCTTCAACCAGTCGGCCAGCCGGGTGTTCCGGTGCACCGCCGAGGACGCCATCGGCTCCCCCATCGAGCGCTTCATCCCCGAACGCCAGCGGGCCGCCCACCGCCGGGACGTTGGGCGCTTCGCCCAAGGTGGCGTCACCTCCCGCACCATGGGCATGCCCGGGGTCTTTTCCGGCCTGCGGGCGGATGGCGAGGAATTCCCCATCGAGGCCACCATCGCCAAGGTGCAGGTCGGGAACCGGCGGCAGCTTACGGTCTTCCTGCGGGACATCACCGAGCGCAAGCAAGCCGAGGAAGCCCTGCGCCAGAGCAAGGAAGACCTGGAGCTGGCGGTGCGTGGCGCCGCCGTCGGCGTCTGGAGCTGGGACGTGCGCACCGGCAAGGTGATGTGCTCGGACCGCTGCAGCCAGCTTTTCGGCCTGGAACGGGATTGCGTCTCCACCTTCGACGAGATGCTGTCCCGGGTCCATTCCGACGACCGGGAACGCATCGTCGCCGCCATCGGCCGCACCCTGGAGAGTGGCGAGGAATACAACGTCGAATTCCGGGTGGTCTGGCCCGATGGCGGCGTCCACTGGATCGCCGCCATCGGCCGGGACCTCTACGAAGCCGGCAGCGGCCGGCCGGTGGGCATGCGGGGCATCGGCCTCGACATCACCGAGCGCAAGCGCCACGAGGAGGCCCGGGCGGAGTGGACCCGGCAGCTGGAGACCCGCATCCAGGAACGCACCGCCGAGCTGGTCCGGGCCAACGAGGCCCTCGAGCGCAGCAACCTGGAGCTGCAGCAGTTCGCCTTCGTCGCCGCCCACGACCTGCAGACCCCCCTGCGCTCCATCAGCGGCTTCGCCCAGCTCCTGCAGAAAGACTACGAGGGCCGCCTCGATCCCCGGGCCGAAGCCTGGCTGGAGCAGCTGGTGCGCTCGGCCCACCGCATGCGGGACATCATCCACGACATCCTGGCCTATTCCCGGGTCGAGTCCCGGGGCAACGTCTTCCGGCCCACCGACTTCAACGAACTGGTCGACGACGTCCTGGCCACCCTGGACGCCCCCATCCGGGAGACCGGCGCCCGGGTCAGCCGGGGCGACCTGCCCACCCTCCTCGGGGACCGCACCCAGCTCGCCCAGGTGCTGCAGAACCTCATCGACAACGCCCTCAAGTACCACGGTGAGGAAGCGCCCCGGGTCCATGTCTCGGCCCGCCGGGACGGCGGGGAGTGGGTCTTCGCGGTGCGGGACAACGGCATCGGCATCGCCGAGAAGCACCGGGAGAACATCTTCGACATTTTCCGGCGCCTGCATACCCAGCAGGAATATCCGGGCACGGGCATCGGGCTGGCCATCTGCCGCCGGGTGATCCATCGCCACGGCGGGCGCATCTGGGTGGAGTCCCAACCCGGCAGGGGCAGCACCTTCCTGTTCACCCTGCCGGATCGCCACGGGGAGGCGGCATGAACTCATCTCTCGCGGCCAGGCGGGCGGCGGAAGTCCTGTTGGTGGAAGACAACATGGGGGACATCCTGCTCACCCGGGAGGGCTTCAAGCGCAGCAATTTCCCGGTCAATCTCCACCACGTGGAAAACGGCGAGGACTGCCTGGCCTTCCTGCGCAAGGAAGGTGCCTTCATCGACGTCCCCACCCCCGACCTCATCCTCCTCGACCTCAACATGCCGGTGATGGACGGCCGCGAGGTGATGAAGACCCTGGTGGCGGACCAGCGCTTCCGCCATTACCCGGTGGTGGTGCTCACCACCTCGGCCAACGAGCAGGACATCCAGGAAATGTACGAGCTGCGCTGCAGCACCTACATCGTCAAGCCCCTGGATTTCGAGGAGTTCCAGCGCATCATCCAGGTCATCGCCCAGTACTGGTTCACCGTCGCCACCCTGCCCGGCAGCGTCTAGGACAGGCGCCGCGGGACATGCTCCTCTACGCCCTCACCCTCTGGGCCGGCGCCTTCCTGCTCTTCCTGCTGCAGCCCATCATCGCCAAGCAGATCCTGCCCTGGTTCGGGGGCACGGCGGCGGTGTGGACCACCTGCCTGGTGTTCTTCCAGGGCCTGCTCTTCGCCGGCTATGCCTACGCCGACTGGACCGTCCGCCGCCTGCCGGCCCGGCGCCAGGCGGCGCTGCACGGGGCGCTGCTCCTGGCCAGCCTGGCCTGCCTGCCCATCATCCCCGACCCGGGCTGGAAGCCGGCCGGCCCCGAAGACCCGGGGGGGCGCATCCTCGGGCTGCTGGCCGCCACCGTCGGCCTGCCCTATTTCCTCCTCGCCACCACCGGCCCCCTGGTCCAGGCCTGGTTCGCCCGCAGCTTTCCCGCCGCCACGGTGTACCGCCTCTTCGCCCTCTCCAACCTGGCCTCCCTCCTGGCCCTCCTGGCCTACCCGCTGCTGATCGAGCCCTGGTGGACTACCCGTCTGCAGTCCCGGGCCTGGAGCTGGGGCTACGGGGCCTTCGCCCTCCTGTGCGGCGCCGCCGCCCTCTATAGCCTGCGGGCCAAGCCGGCGCCGGGAGCGGAGGAGGCGGCGGCAGCGCCGTCCCCCGGCTGGCGGGAGCAGGCAGCCTGGCTGCTGCTGGCGGCCATGGGCACCCTCATGCTGCTGGCCGTGACCAACCGCCTGACCCAGGACCTGGCCTCGGTGCCCTTCCTGTGGATCCTGCCCCTGGCCATCTATCTGCTCACCTTCATCCTGTGCTTCGAGGGCCGCGGCTGGTACCGGCGGGAGGCCTTCATCTGGCTGCTCCTGGTCACCGTGGTGGCCCTGGCGTGGACCCTCAACCTCGGCAACCTGGGCGCCGCCGTCGCCATCGCCCTCAACCTGATCGGGCTCTTCGTCATGTGCATGTTCTTCCATGGCGAACTGGCTGCCAGGAAGCCCGCCCCCCGCCACCTCACCCGCTTCTACCTGATGGTTTCCCTGGGCGGCGTCCTCGGCGGCATGGCGGTGGCCCTGGTGGCGGTGCGGGTCTTCCAGGCCAATTACGAATTCGGCCTCGGCCTGATGGCGACCCTCGCCCTGGCCGCCTGGGCCGTGCGCCGCTGGGCCCTGCCGGCCTCCCTGGCGGCCGTGGCCGCCGCCGGCCTGGGGACCTTTCACGTCTTCGAGCACATGGACTACCTGGGCCGCGATACCCGGACCATGGCCCGGGACTTCTACGGCACCCTGCGGGTCAAGGAAGTTGACGCGGACAAGCCCCGCCACGCCCGGCTGCGGCTCCTCCACGGCGCCACCATCCACGGCGAGCAGTACCTGGCTGCGGACCGCCAGGGCGAGCCCACCACCTACTACGGCCCCACCTCCGGGGTCGGCCGCGTCCTCAAGGGCATGGGGCCGGGCAGCCGGGTCGGCGTCATCGGCCTCGGCACCGGCACCCTGGCGGCCTACGGCCGGCCCGGGGACGTCTACCGGTTCTACGACATCGATCCCCTGGTGGCCGCGGTGGCGAGCCGGGATTTCCGCTATCTCGAGGCCAGCGGCGCCCGCATCGAGCAGGTGCTGGGGGACGCCCGCCTGGCCCTGGAGCGGGAGCCGCCCCAGGGCTACGACCTCCTGGTGGTGGACGCCTTCGCCAGCGACTCCATCCCCGTCCACCTCATCACCCGGGAGGCCATGGCGGTCTATTGGCGCCACATGAAGCCGGGGGGCATCGTCGCCTTCCATGTCAGCAACCGCTACCTGCGGCTGGCGCCGGTGGTCGGGGGCATCGCCGACGACGCCCGGCTGGCCGCCGTCCTCGTCCAGGACGACCCGGTGGCGAGCGGCCTCTTCCGCAGCGACTGGGTGCTGGTGGCCCGGGGGCGGGATGTCCTGGAACGCCCCGGCATCGCCGGCTTCACCACCCCCATCGAGCGCATCCCCGGCCTCGGGGTGTGGACCGACGACTTCAACAATCTCTTGCGGGTCCTCAAGTGAGGCGCCCGCCACCCCGGCCATACGGGCGAATACCTATAGGTGTCAGCCCGGGTTCAGATCCAGCCCGCCGTCATGCAGACTGGTTCGATCCGGGCAGCGCGCCAGGCCGGCGGACCCCCTGTCGACAAGGAGACGACCCATGACCCAGACCCCCCTCACCACGGCGGAAGCCATCCGGCTGCGCCGTTCGGTACGCAATTTCACCGCCGAGGAGGTGGACGACGACACCGTCGAGACCCTGCTGGCCGCCGCCGTGCGGGCACCCACCGCCATCCACCTGGAGCCCTGGGGCTTCATCGTCATCCAGGACCGGGAGCTGCTGCGCCGCATCTCCGACCGGGCCAAGGACCTGTTCGCCGCCGAGGTGCGGCGGGAGCACCTGGACCGGGGCGGCCACGCCCTGGACGTCTTCGAAAGCCCGGAATTCAACGTCTTCTACAACGCCGGCACCCTGATCGTCATCTGCGCCACCGAGGCCGGTCCCTTCGTGGATGCCGACTGCTGGCTGGCGGCGGAGAACCTGATGCTGGCCGCCCGCTCCCAGGGGCTCGGCACCTGCGTCATCGGCTCGGCGGTGGAAGGGCTCAACAGCCCGGACATCCGGACCGAGATCGGCATGCCGGCGGGGGCCCGGGCGGTCGCCCCCATCATCGTCGGCTTCCCGGCCGAGGAGGCGCCCCCGACCCATCGCCGGCCGCCCCGCACCCTGAGCTGGCTCGGGCGTTGAACCCTCAGTCGTAGAGCAGGTAGGGCTTCCGCCGGGCGCGGAACTGCTCCAGGGCCGGACGCCAGCCGGCGGCGATCTCGTTTACGCCGCGGCCGGCCCGGATGGCCTCCAGGGTGGCCCGGCTGCCCAGGTTGCCGAGGAGCTTGTCCAGGGAAAAATGGCCGGGATACAGCCGGTACAGGGTCGCCGCCAGGGCCACGCCCAGGCCCGGTGCATCGAGGGCGTCCCGGTCGGTCACCCGGATGCGCACCCCGTGGCAGTGTTCGCCGGCGTAGCGGGACACCGCCGGGTCGAACTCGGCGGGGACAAAGCGCACCCCCGCCAGCCCCAGGGCCTCCAGTTCGCCGGCCAGGCGCTGGCCGTCGATCCAGGGGGCGCCCACCACCTCGAAGGGGCTGGCCGTGCCGCGCCCGACCGACACCTCGGCCCCCTCCACCAGGCCGACGCCGGGGTAGAGGACGGCCGCTGCCAGGCTGGTCAGGTTGGGGGAGGGCGCCAGCCAGGGCAGGCCGGTGTCGTCGTACCAGAGGTTCCGGCGATAGTGCTCCATGGGGATCACCGTCAGGTCCACCGCCAGGCCGGCCTCGGCCTTGAAGAGGCGGGCGAATTCCCCCAGGGTGAGGCCGTGGCGCAGGGGCAGCGGCCAGTAGCCGGTGAAGGAGCGCAGTTCGGGATCGAGGACGGGGCCCTGGACGGCGGCGCCGTTCAGCGGGTCCGGCCGGTCCAGGACGAAGACCGGGATGCCCTTCTCCGCCGCCGCCTCCATGACCATGGCCAGGGTGCTGGCGTAGGTGTAGAAGCGCACCCCGGCGTCCTGGAGATCCACCACCAGGGCATCCAGCCCCGCCAGCATGGCCGGGGTCGGCCGCCGGCTGGCGCCGTAGAGGCTGTAGACGGGAAGGCCGGTGGCCGGGTCGCTGTCGTCGCCGACGCGGCCTTCCCGGCTGGCGGCCAGGCCGTGCTCGGGGCTGAAGAGGGCGGCCAGGGTGAGTCCTGGGGCCTGGAACAGTACGTCGATGGTGCGCCGGCCGGCCCCGTCCACGCCGCTGCGGTTGGTCACCAGCCCGACGCGCCGGCCCAGGAGGGGCGCGAAGCCCCGGGCGGCGAGGACGTCGATGCCGGCCTTCACCGGCCGGGCCACGGGCTTCGGCAGGTAGGGCGCCACCCGCTCGGCCAGCTCCGGACGGCGGGCGGCGATGGCATCGGGCGGCAGGGGCCCCAGGGCTTCCGCTACCGTGGCCACCACCCGGGCCCGCAGGGGGCCGGCATCACCCCCGCCGTCGGGATGGACCCGGTTGCTGAGGATGACCACATAGACCCCGGTCACCGGGTCGATCCACAGGCCGGTGCCGGTGTAGCCCAGGTGGCTGGCGGCCCCCACCGGCGGCAGGGCGGCCCGGTTGGCGGCCAGCGGCGGGTCGAGGCGCCAGCCCAGGCCCCGGGGCGGGGCCGCCGGATAGGTCTGGGGCGAAAAGAGGGCGGTGACCGAGGCGGGGGAGAGGATGGGGCCGCCGCCGGCCAGGAGCGCCCGGGCGAAGCGGGCGAGGTCGGCGGCGGTGCCGAACAGCCCGGCGTTGCCGGCGACGCCCCCGAGGAGCTCGGCCAGGGGATCATGGACCCGGCCCCGGCGTATCCCCACGCCGTCCCAGGTGGTGGGGGCGATGCGGGGGACCAGGGTGGCCGGCGGCAGGAAGCCGCTGTCGTCCATGTGGAGGGGCTTCAGCACTTCCCGCTCGACGAAGGCCTCCAGGGGACGGCCGGAGACCCGGCGCACCACTTCCCCGAGGACGGCGAAATTGACGTCGCTGTAGACCGGATCGCCGCCGGGGCGGGTCGCCGGCTTGACGACAGCCAGGCGGCTGCGCACCTGCTCCGGCCGGGAGACGCCCCGCAGGTCGAGGCCTGGCGGGAGGCCGGAGGTGTGGGCCAGGAGCTGGCGGACGGTAATACCGGCCTTGCCCTGGGCGGCGAACTCGGGCCAGTAGCGGGCGGCGGGGGCGTCGAGGGACAGGGCGCCCCGTTCGGCCAGGCGCAGCACGGCGGGGGCGGTGGCCACCGCCTTGGTCAGGGAGGCGAGATCGAAGACGGTGTCCAGGGTCATGGCCTCCGGTTCCGGCACCCGGGCCCGCAGGCCGAAGGCCTGGCCGTAGACGATGCGTTCCCCCTGGCCTACCAGGACCACGGCGCCGGGGATGCGGCCGGCGGCGATCTCGGCCTCGACGATGGCGGCGATGGGAGCCAGGCGCTGGAGTTCGAGGGCCTCGGCCGCCCGGCCGGCCAGGGGTGCGGCCAGGACCGCAAGGAGCACGAGAAGGCGGAGCCCGAGTCGATTCATTCCTGGCGCAGCCCTTCGCCGCTATAGACGTTGCGGGGATTCCACAGCATCCAGCCGTCCGACCCGAAGCCTTCGGCGGCATCGATCTGCTGGCGGATTTCCGGCCCGCCGAAGGGGCGATGGTCGAAGGCGTAGTCCCGGAAGGCCTGCAGCCAGGGGCGGAAACGCAGGGGCGACAGGCCGCTGCGGTGGGCGGCGTGCTTCAGGGTGAGCTGGACGATCTCGAAGGGATGCTGCACCGGGTTGGTGTAACCCGGGATGCCGAGGTGGAAGCCGGAGGGGTAGAGCATGAGGCAGAGGTAATCCACCTCCCGGGCCAGGGATTCGATGCGCTGGCCGATGAAGGTGTCGTTCTGGTTCCAGGACACGTAGCCGAAGATGTCGGCGGCGATGAAGACGTTGTGGGGCGCCAGCCGCTTCCTGGCCGCCGCCAGGAAGCCGGAGATGGACGCCACCCGCCGTTCCTCGGTGTTGGGGACGGCGAAGACCAGGCCGGTGGCGTCGGGGAAGCGCAGGTAGTCGAACTGGATCTCGTCGAAGCCCATGGCCGCCGCCTCCTCGGCGATGTCCAGGTTGTAGGCCCAGACCTCCGGCCGGGAGGCGTCGACCCAGGCCAGGCCCTCCCGATCCCGGAAGAGGACGCCCCGGGCCGTCTTCACCGCCCATTCCGGGTGAGCGGTGGCGAGGGGATCGTCCTTGAAGACGACGATGCGGGCGATCAGGTACACACCCCGCTTGTGGAGCTCGGCGAGGAGGGCGGGCATGTCCCTCACCGTGGTGTAGCGGCGGGCGCCCACCGCCTCGGCCAGGGCCACCCGGCTCGGGTAGGGGACGAGGCCCCGGTCGCCTTTGACGTCGATGACCAGGGCGTTGAGCTCGCTGCCGTCGATGAGGCCGAGG
This sequence comes from Rhodocyclaceae bacterium, assembly GCA_035255045.1. Taxonomy (GTDB): domain Bacteria; phylum Pseudomonadota; class Gammaproteobacteria; order Burkholderiales; family Rhodocyclaceae; genus JAGTRP01. The sequence goes on from DATFAA010000034.1 coordinate 63,432, forward strand.
GCGGCCTGGCGCAGGCCCCGGTCGCCGATGCCCCAGGCCGACAGGTAGAGGGCCTTGGGGCGGATGGGGGTAAGGCGCAGGGGCGGCGCCGCGTCGCCGTCGGGGACGATGCGGCCGCGCCGGTAGCCGATGGCCCGCACGGTGACCGGGCCGCTGCCGGGGGCCAGGGTGTAGCGCCCATCGCCGTCGGTGCCGGCGATTTCGCCGCCCCGGGTGACGACGGCACCGGCCAGGGGCCGGCCGCTGGCCTCGTCCACCACCCGGCCGGTGAGGCCCCAGGCGGTTGGCAGCCAGGCGAGGAGGGTGGCGAGGAGCAGCCAGGCCCTCATGGCCGGGCTCCGGCGGCGCGCTTCTCCCCGGCCCGCAGCAGCCCCAGGAGGCCGGCGACGCCGTGGCTGTCGACAATCAGGTAGCGGGGCAGGGCGAGGAGGGGATCGGCGGCGGTGGCGTGGCGGTCCCCGAGGGTGAAGGCGGCGGTGTAGCCGGCCGCGGCGGCGGCCGCCTCCAGTTCCGGGTCGTGGATGCCGAAGGGCCAGGCCAGGAAGGGAGCATCGGCCCCCAGCCGCGCCTTCAGGACCTGGCGCGGCTTCTCCAGCTGGCTGCGGACGAAACGGCGGTAGGCCTCCGGCTCCAGGCGCCGCTTCTCGACGCGGAAATCCGGGTGCCAGTAGGTGTGGGAATGGATCTCCACCAGGCCGGTGGCGGCCACTTCGGCCAGCTGTTCCCAGGTCATGGCGTAGGCGGCGTTGGAAATGGCTGAGGGGTAGATGAAGAGGGCCACCGGCAGATGCCGGCGGCGGATGATGGGCAGCAGGTCCGTATAGACCGTGCGGTGGCCGTCGTCCACCGTGATGGCCAGGGGCCTGGCCGGCAGGGCGGACCGCCCCCGCAGGCCGGCGACGGCGGTGGACAGGGGCACGGCGGTGTAGCCCTCGGCCTGGAGCCGGTCGAGCTGGGCCTCGAAGACGGCGGTGCGGGTGGTCATGCTGTCGGCGATGGCGGGGCCGAAGCGGTGATAGACCAGGATGGGGATGGCGGGCTGGGCCTGGGCGGCCAGGGCGGCCAGGGCGGCGAGGCAGATGAGCAGCCGCCGCAGCCATCTGCGGCCGGGGATGTTGCCTGTGCTGCGCCAGCCCGCTCGGGCCATGATCTTGCGAACCTCTAAGGAAGCCTACCGGCAAGTTACCACGAAATTCCCTGGCCAAAAGGCGGCTAGGTGCGAGTACGTATTTTCCAATTTGGTGTCTATGTCCAGTGTTACCACCGGAGCCCCTCCCCTGAGCCAGACCCTCGTGAACTCCCTGCCCGACGTGAACCAGGCCGGTACTTCCACCCCGACGAGGGCCGTTGCTTCCCATTGGTCCGTGCGCACCCTCCTGATCTGGCTGGTCCTCGCCTGCCTGCTTCCCGGCATCCTCGGCGCCGTGGCCTTGTTCTTCTACGAGTACCGGGAGGGCCGCGCCCAGCTGGAAAAGGACACCATCCAGACGGCCCGGGCCCTGGTCCAGGCGGTGGATAACCAGATCCTGCAGGCCCAGGCCCTGGCCGAGGGGCTGGCCAGTGCCGACTCCCTGGCCGAGGGCGAACTCGCCAAGTTCCACGAGCAGGCGCGCCGGACCCTGGCGGAGTCCCATCTGGGGATCACCGTGGTCCTGGCGGATCGCCTGGGGCAGCAGATTCTCAATGCGGCGGAGAATTTCGGCGCTTCCCTGCCGCCCTACGGCGCGGCTGACATCGCCAACCGGGTGTTCGAGACCGGCGAGCCGGCGGTTTCCAACCTCTACCGCGGGCGGGTGCTGAAGCGCCCGCTCATCGCCGTCGCCGTGCCCGTCACCCAGGAGGGCAAGGTGATCTATGCCCTGGCCATCAGCGTCCTGCCGGAACGGTTCAACGGCATCCTGAGCACCCAGGGCCTGCCCCCCGGCTGGGTCGCCACCATCCTGGACGGCAAGGGCACCATCGTTGCCCGCAGCCGCGCCGCGGAAGAGTACGTCGGCCAGAAGCCGGCGGACGCCTTCCTCCGGCAGTTCATGGAGTCCGACGAGGGGGTCATGGAGGCCACCATGAAGGACGGTGTTCCCGTCATTTCGGCCTACAGCCGTTCCGCCGTCACCAACTGGCGGGTGGCGATCTCCATACCCAGGGACAGCCTTTCCGACCAGCTGGTTCGCCGGCTCTTCCTGCTGGCCTTGGGGGTCAGCGCCCTGTTCGCCATCGGCATCGGGTTGGCGTGGCTCATGGGCGGCAGGATCGCCGGCTCCTTCCGGGGGCTGGTGCGTCCGGCTGCCGCGGTTGGGGCCGGCGAGAAATTCGTGGCGCCGCCGGCGACGGTCCGGGAGGCCGACGAACTGGCCAAAGCCATGGCCAGGGCCGCCGACCTCCTGCAGGAGCGCACCGCCCGGCTCCAGGACATCAACCGCTCCCTGATCGAGAAGGAGCGGGAGCTGAACGAGGCCCACAGCCTGGCCAAATTCGGCAGCTGGCACTGGGACCTCCAGACCGCCGAGGTCATCGCCTCCGATTCCATCCGTGAGCTTTGCGGGCGCGACATTCCGCCCTTCGCGGAACAGCGGGGAACCCTGCTCACCGTCGAATCCTGGGAGCGGGCCGCCGAGGCCGTCCGCCATGTGGCCGAGACGGGAGGCTTCGACCTGGACGTGGAGGTGAACCACGGCAGCGGCGGCACCCTCTGGATCAACGCCAAGGGGGCCGCGATCCGGGACGCCGCCGGCCGGGTGGTCGCCCTGCGGGGAACGGTCCTGGACATCACCGATCGCAAGCGGGCCGAGACCGAGATCCAGCGCCTCAACGCCGAGCTGGAGCAGCAGGTGCAGGAAAGGACCGCCGAACTGCGGCGGGCCAACGACGCCCTGCTCCACACCAACGCCGAGCTCCAGCACTTCGCCCACGCCACCGCCCACGACCTGCAGACTCCCCTGCGCTCCATCGCCGGCTTCACTCACCTGGTGCAGCAGGAAGTCCACGGCCGGGTGGACCGGCGGGTGGACGAGTGGTCCGCCCTGGTCATCGACAACACCAAGCGCCTGCAGGACCTCATCCAGGCCCTCCTCACCTACACCCGGCTGGATGTCCTGGGGCGGCCCTTCGAGCGGGTGGATGCAAGGAAGGTGTTCGACGAGGTGGCGGCTTCCCTGGCGGTGCTGATCGGGGAAACCGGCGCCGAGGTCAGCTGCGGCGAGCTGCCGACGGTGGCGGCGGACCGCACCCAGCTCGCCCAGGTGCTGCAGAAGCTGGTGGAGAACGGCATCAAGTACAACAAGTCGGAGCCGCCCCGGGTGACGGTGGACTGCTCGCGCCAGGAGGACGACTGGGTGTTCTCGGTGGCGGACAACGGCATCGGCATCGATCCCCGCCACCACGAGCGCATCTTCGAGATATTCCGCCGCCTCCACAGCTATTCCCAGGTGCCGGGGACGGGCATCGGCCTCGCCCTCTGCCGGCGCATCGTCGAGCGCCACGGCGGCCGCATGTGGGTGGAGTCGGCGCCGGGGCAGGGCAGCGTCTTCTATTTTTCCCTGCCCGTCAGCACTGACGTGGCCGCTACCCCTACGGCCGGTTGAGCCACTCCTCCAGGAACTCGACGCACACCCGCACCTTGGCGGAAGTGGACAGGCGGGAGGGATAGACCGCCCAGACGTCGGCTTCCTGGGCGTACTCGGGCAGGACCCGGACGAGTTCGCCGCTTTCCATGCTCGGTCCCACGTCCCAGATGGAGCGCAGGATGATGCCGTGGCCGTCGATGGCCCAGCGGTGCACGATCTCGCCGTTGTTGGCGGAGAGGGGGCCGTTGATCTTTACCGTCTCCAGGCCGTCGGGGCCCTTGAGGCTCCAGCGCCCGAAGTCCTGGTCCCGTTCCCGGATGACGATGCAGCGGTGCCGTGCCAGCTCCTCCAGGGTGGCCGGGGTGCCCCAGCGCGCCAGGTAGGCGGGGGAGGCGCACAGCACCCGGCGATTGCCGGCGATGCGCCGGGTGATCAGGTTGGGCTCGCGCACGGCGCCGACCCGGATGTCGAGCTGGAAGCCTTCCCCCACCAGGTCCACCGGACGGTCCAGCAATTCGAGCTGGATTTCCAGGTCCGGGTAGCGCAGGGCCAGGGCCGACAGGGCCGGGGCCACCCGGTTGCGGCCGAAGCCCGAGCTGGTGCACAGCCGCAGCAGGCCGCTGGGGGCCGCCCGGGCGGTGGACACCGCCTCGGTCATCTGGTCCACGTCCTCCAGGATGCGCTGGGCCCACTGGTGCACGATGTCCCCCTGCTCGGTGACGGTGACGCTGCGGGTGGTGCGGTGCAGGAGCTTCACCTGCAGGGCCTCCTCCAGGAGGTTGATGCGCTTGCTGACGAAGGCCTTGGACATCCCCTGGTCCCGGGCGCAGGCGGCGAAGCCGTGGTTCCTGACCACGGCGCAGTAGAGGCGGAGGTCTTCGAGGAGGGGCTTATTGTTCACGATCTGTGGCCATTGGTGTCACGGATCGGGTGATTGTACCGAGAAGTCGTTGCTTTATTCTTGCCCGAGGCATTCCGCGAATGCCATTACCCCGAGCCATTGAGAGAACAAGGATGAAAGCACACAGAATCGCCGTCATCGCCGGTGACGGCATCGGCAACGAAGTCATGCCCGAGGGCCTGCGGGTGGTGGAAGCCGCCGCCCGCAAATTCAACATTCCCCTCGAGTTCACCACCTTCGACTGGGCCCACTGCGACTACTACCTGAAGCACGGGCGGATGATGCCCGCCGACTGGTTCGAGCAGCTCAAGGGCTTCGACGCCATCTACTTCGGCGCCGTCGGCTGGCCGGAAAAGGTACCCGACCACATCTCCCTGTGGGGCTCGCTCCTCAGGTTCCGCCGCGACTTCGACCAGTACGCGAACCTGCGCCCGGTCCGCCTCATGCCCGGGGTGCCGTGCCCCCTGGCCAACCGCCAGGTCGGCGACATCGACTTCTACGTGGTGCGAGAGAACACCGAGGGCGAGTACTCGGCCATCGGCGGCCGCCTGTTCGAGGGCACCGAGCGGGAGACCGTGCTGCAGGAATCCGTGTTCACCCGCAAGGGGGTGGACCGCATCCTGAAATACGCCTTCGACCTGGCCCAGAAGCGCCCCAAGAAGCACCTCACCTCCGCCACCAAGTCCAACGGCATGGCCATCAGCATGCCCTACTGGGACGAGCGGGTGGAGGCCATGGCCGCCTCCTACCCGGACGTGCGCTGGGACAAGTACCACATCGACATCCTCACCGCCCGCTTCGTCCTCAGCCCCGAGCGTTTCGACGTGGTGGTGGCCTCCAACCTGTTCGGCGACATCCTCTCCGACCTGGGCCCCGCCTGCGCCGGCACCATCGCCATCGCCCCCTCGGCCAACCTCAACCCGGACCGCAGCTTCCCGTCCCTGTTCGAGCCGGTGCACGGCTCCGCCCCGGACATCTACGGCAAGAACATCGCCAACCCCATCGGCATGATCTGGTCCGGGGCCATGATGCTGGACTTCCTGGGCAACGGCGAGGCGCGCTACACGGCCGCCCACGACGCCATCGTCGACGCCATCGAGACCGCCCTGGCCACCGGCCCGCGCACCCCGGACATGGGCGGCACGGCCAATACCGCCGATGTCGGGAAGGCCATCGCCGCCGCCCTCTGACCACCAATAACCACAGGAGACAACCATGAAACTCAAAAGCTGGATTCTCGCCATCTCCGCCTGCGTCGTGGCCGCCACCGCCTGGGCCGACCCCATCGTCATCAAGTTCAGCCACGTGGTGGCGGTGAACACCCCCAAGGGCCAGGCGGCGGAGTACTTCAAGAAGCTGGCCGAGGAGCGCACCAAGGGCCGCGTCCAGGTGCAGATCTACCCCAACAGCCAGCTCTACAAGGACAAGGAGGAGCTGGAGGGCCTGCAGATGGGGACGGTGCAGATGCTGGCGCCGACCTTCTCCAAGTTCGGCCCCCTGGGCATCCGGGAATTCGAGGTCTTCGACCTGCCCTACCTGTTCGACAACCTGGAGGAGGCCCGCCGGGTCACCCAGGGCCCCATCGGCCAGAACCTGCTGGCCAAGCTCTCCAGCCGGGGTGTCGCCGGCCTTGCCTTCTGGGACAACGCCTTCAAGCAGATGACCGCCAACGTCCCCCTGCGCAAGCCGGAGGACTTCCGCGGCCTGAAGCTGCGCATCCAGTCCTCCAAGGTGCTCGACTCCCAGATGCGGGCCCTGGGCGCCATGCCCCAGGTGATGGCCTTCTCCGAGGTGTACCAGGCCCTGCAGACCGGGGTGGTGGACGGCCAGGAGAATCCCGGCTCCAACATCTACACCCAGCGCTTCCACGAGGTCCAGAAGTACCTGACCATGACCGACCACGGGTACCACGGCTACGTCCTCATCGCCAACAAGAAGTTCTGGGACGGCTTGCCCCCCGACATCCGGCAGATCCTGGACGGCGCCGTCAAGGAGACCACCGAGTTCTTCTACAAGGAAGCCCAGAAGGACGAGCAGGATTCCCTGGCCCGTATCAAGGCCTCCGGCAAGACCCAGTTCGTCACCCTCACCCCCGACGAGAAGCTGGCCCTGAAGCGGGCCCTCATCAAGGTGCACCGGGAATTCGAGCCCAAGGTCGGCAAGGAGCTGATCGAAGCCATCTACCGGGAAACCAACTTCGACCCCAACAAGCTGTAAGGGGCGCAAGGCTGCGGACAGAGGCCGGGGCGGGTCCCCGGCCTCTTTTCATTCGGGAGCCGCGGAGGGAAGCCGGGAAATCCCTGAGGGAAATCCACAATTTCCCGACTATTCCGGTCGGGATAGAGTGGCGGCCGACCGGGAAATTCCGGCAGCCCGGATGGGCCATGCAATAATCCGCTACCCCGGAAGATTGCCGCCCCGGGTGACAACCAGAACAACCATCCACACTCGCTCTCTGCCAGCCATGACGCCCGTCCTTCGCCTTGCCGCCTTCTGCCTCAGCTTCGCCGCCGCGCCGGCCTTCGCCGCCGATTCGTTGCCCATGGTGGCGGGCATTCCGGTGGATTTCATCCTCTTCGCCCTGACCCTGCTGGGGGTGGCACTCTTCCACAACTACACCCTCTACGTGGCCCTCACCGGCCTCGTCACCGTCACCCTCTACAAGCTCGCCTTCACCGGCTTCAAGACCGGCGCCGGGCTGGCCGGCCTGGCCGGCCACCTGGGCCACGAGTGGGTGACCCTGGCCAACCTCTTCTGCCTCCTCACGGGCTTCGCCATCCTGGCCCGTCACTTCGAGAAGAGCCACGTGCCGGTGGTGCTGCCCAAGTTCCTGCCCGACGACTGGAAGGGCTGCTTCGTGCTGCTGGTGATGGTCTTCGTCATCTCGTCCTTCCTGGACAACATCGCTGCCGCCCTCATCGGCGGCGCCATGGCCCACCAGCTCTTCAAGGCCCGGGTCCACATCGGCTACCTGGCCGCCATCGTCGCCGCCTCCAACGCCGGCGGCTCGGGCTCGGTGGTGGGGGACACCACCACCACCATGATGTGGATCGACGGCATCAGCCCGGCCATCGTCCTCGACGCCTACGTGGCGGCCGGGGTGGCGCTCCTCATCACCGGCTACTTCGCCGCCAAGCAGCAGCACGCCTACTCCCCGATCCTCAAGCACGCCCACGACCACACCCATGTGGACTGGGGCCGCATCTTCATCGTCGGCACCATGCTGGTGTTCGCCATCGCCGCCAACGTCACCATCAACGTGAACGCCCCCGAGCTGGCGGACCACTTCCCCTTCATCGGCGTCGCCGTCTGGGCCGCCATCCTCCTCACCATCCCGGTGCGCCGCCACGATTGGGAAGTGCTGCCGGACACGGTCAAGGGCTCCATCTTCCTGCTCTCCCTGGTGACCATCGCCTCCATGATGCCGGTGGAGACCCTGCCCCAGGCTTCCTGGCAGAGCGCCATGGCTCTGGGCTTCGTCTCCGCCGTCTTCGACAACATCCCCCTCACCGCCCTGGCCTTGCGCCAGGGGGGCTACGACTGGGGCTTCCTGGCCTATGCCGTGGGCTTCGGCGGCTCCATGCTGTGGTTCGGCTCCTCCGCCGGGGTGGCCCTGTCCAACATGTACCCGGAGGCCAAGTCCGCCGGCAAATGGCTCCGCCACGGCTGGCACGTCACCGCCGCCTACGTGGTCGGCTTCCTGGTGATGCTGGCGGTCCTCGGCTGGCATCCCGACGCCGGCCACAAGGAGCCGGCCCAGCCGGCCCAGGCTGCCGCGGCCCACTGAGCGGCGCGGGCCCCCGAAGGCGAGCCATCCCGGGATGGCTCGCTTTTTTTTTCGCCCGCCGCCGGGGCCGCCGGCCGGTGGTTTTTAGAGGTTTTTTATACCGTCTCGGATAGGATGCCTTCCCAAGTCAAAGCAACCCCTCGGCACCGGATTCCACTCGTGCGCATTCGCGACTATGTGCCGGCCTTACTGGCCAGCATCGGACTCACCCTGGTCGTGGCCCCCCTGCGGGCCCTCCTCGACCTGTCCAACGTCGCGCTCCTCTATGTCCTGGTGGTGGTCCTCAGCGGCGCCCGCTACGGCCGCGGCCCGGCGCTCCTCGCCGCCCTGGCGGGCTCGCTCCTCTACGCCTACGTCTTCGTCCCGCCCCACTTCTCCCTGGCCATCACCGAGATCCAGTACCTCCTTTCGGCCCTCATCCTCTTCGTGGTGGCCCTGCTGGTGGGGCACCTCACCGCCTCCCTCAAGGGCCGGGCCGAGGAGATTCAGGCCAAGGAGAAGCATTCACGGGCCCTCTACGACCTGGCCCGCCGCCTCACCGCCACCTTGACCCACGAGGAGGTGGAGGAAACGGCGGGGCGCTTCCTGGGCGAGGTCCTCCAGGCGACCGAGGCCCGCCTCATCGCCGAGGCCGACTTTCCCCATCCCCCCAGGCCGGCTTCCCCCGCCATCCTGCACGCGGCCGTCGAGCGGGGCGAGCCCCTGGTGGTGCCCGACCCGGCGCGGAAACTGACCATGGTCCTGCTGCCCCTGCAGGGCTCCGCCGGCTCCCGCATCGTCCTGGGCTTCGAGATCACGCCGTCGGTGGCCTGCCTCGAATCCACCTGGGGGCTCCTCAAGACCGTCGCCTCGGTGGTGGCGGTGGCCCTGGAGCGGGCCCATTTCGCCCAGGTGGCCCGGGAGACCGAGGTCAGGATGTCGGCGGAGGCCCTGCGCAATTCCATCCTGTCGGCCCTCTCCCACGACCTGCGCACCCCCCTCACCGCCCTGGTCGGCATGGCCGACACCCTGACCCTGGGCAAGGCCACCCCAGAGCGCCAGCAGGCCATGCTCCACGCCCTGCGCGGCCAGGCCCTGGCCATCAGCCAGCAGGTCACCAACCTCCTGGACATGGCCCGCCTGCGCTCCGGCGCCATCGAACTGAACGAGGCCTGGCAGCCGGTGGAGGAGGTGGTCGGCGCCACCGTCCAGCTCGTGAAGAGCCAGTGGAGCGACCGGGAGATCAACGTCGATATCCCGATGGGGCTGCCGCCCCTGCGCTTCGACGCGGTGCTCATCGAGCGGGTGCTGTGGAATCTCCTGGAGAACGCCATCAAGTACTCGCCGGCGGAGATGCCGGTGGACATCGTGGTGCGCCCTGCCGGCGACCAGGTGGATGTGATGGTCTGCGACCGCGGCCCCGGCCTGCCTCCGGGTGGCGTCGACGAGCTGTTCGGGCTCTTCCGCCGCGGCCAGGTGGAGTCGACCATCCCCGGCGTCGGCCTCGGGCTGGCCATCGCCCGCACCATCGCCGAGGCCCACGGCGGCCAGATCCTGGCGGACAGCCGGCCCGGCGGCGGCGCCTGCTTCCGGCTGCGCCTGCCGGTGGGCTCGCCCCCCAGCCTGGAAGACCTGGAGGAGACGGCGTGAGCGAAGAGCAGACCATCCTCCTGGTGGAAGACGACCGGCCCATCCGGGAATTCGTGGCCTCCGCCCTGGAAGGGGAGGGCTACCGCATCGTCGAGGCCGGCACCGCCGCCCACGCCGCCGTCGAGGCCGGGGCCCGGCGCCCCGACCTGGTGGTGCTGGACCTGGGCCTGCCGGATCGGGACGGCATCGACTTCATCCGCGACTACCGGGCCTGGTCCGCCATCCCCATCCTCATCCTCTCGGCCCGGGCTCAGGAGGCCAACAAGGTGGCCGCCCTCGATGCCGGCGCCGACGACTACCTGACCAAGCCCTTCGGGGTGGCCGAGCTGCTGGCCCGGGTGCGGGCCCTGCTGCGCCGCCGCCAGGCCGACCGGGACGCCCCCGAGCCGGTCATCCGCTTCGGCGACATCGCCGTCGACTGCGTGCGGCGGGTGGTGGAGCGCCGGGGCGAGCCCCTGCACCTGACCCAGATCGAATACCGCCTGCTGCTTTTCCTGGCCTCCAACCCCGGCCGGGTGCTGACACATCGCCAGCTCCTCCTCCAGGTCTGGGGCGGGCGGGGAGTGGAAAACCACCAGTACCTGCGGGTCTATGTGGGCCACCTGCGCCAGAAGATCGAAGACAACCCAACCCAGCCGCGCCACATCCTGACGGAGATCGGCGTCGGCTACCGCTTTCAACCCTGATCCATCCCACCCAAGCGTCGCCAGCCACCATGAACATCGTCGTCTGCATCAAGCAGGTTCCGGACAGCACCCACATCCGGGTCCATCCGGTGACCAACACCATCATGCGCCAGGGGGTTCCTGCCATCATCAACCCCTATGACCTCTTCGCCATCGAGGAGGCCCTGCGCCTCAAGGACCAGTTCGGCGGCAAGGTCACCGTGCTGACCATGGGGCCGCCCCAGGCCGAGCCCGCCCTGCGCAAGGCCATGTCCTACGGCTGCGACGAGGCGGTGCTGGTGACCGACAAGGTTTTCGCCGGCGCCGACACCCTGGCCACCTCCTACGTGCTGGCCTGCGCCATCCGCACCCTAGATGCCGAAAGCCCGGTGGACCTGGTGTTCACCGGCAAGCAGACCATCGACGGCGATACCGCCCAGGTTGGCCCGGGCATCGCCAAGCGCCTCGAGATGGAGCTCCTGACCTACGTCTCCCGCATCGTCTCGGTGGACCGGCAAGCCCGCAGGATCAGGGTCGAGCGCCGGGCCGAAGGCGGCGTCCAGGTGCTGGAGACCCGGCTGCCCGCCCTCATCACCATGCTGGAGGGCAGCAACGAAATCCGCTTCGGCTCCGCCCCCGACATGTTCCGGGCCGCGCGGGCCGAAATCCGCGTTTGGGACCGCAACGCCGCCGGCATCGACGACATCAAGAAGGTGGGCCTGAAGGGCAGCCCCACCATCGTCAGCCGGGTTTTCGGACCCACCCCCCGGGCCGAGAAGGCTAAGCAGATACCCTTCGACCCCCAGACCCCGGAGGCCGCCGCCCAGGCTCTCCTGGAGCAGGTGCTGGCCGAAGTGCCCAAGGTGAAGAAGGAACTGGACGGAAGGAAGAACGCCGCGACCGAAGGAGCCAGCCATGAGTAATGCCAAGACCGACAAGCCGATCAAGAAGCGCAAGATCAAGCTGGACGAGGCCCTGCTGGCCTACCGGGGAGTCTGGGTCTTTGTCGAGAGCGAGCGGGGCCATGTCCATCCCGTCTCCTGGGAACTCATGGGCCAGGCCCGGCAGCTCGCCGACCAGCTCGGGGTCGAGGTCTGCGGCGTCGTCATGGGCGCCCCGGGGCCGGCCCTGGAGGCCCAGTGCCAGGCTGCCTTCGCCTACGGCGCCGACCGCTGCTACCGGGTGGCGAGCCCGGTGCTGGCCGACTACCGCAACGTCCCCTACACCCAGGCCCTCACCGACCTGGTGAATGCCCACAAGCCGGAAATCCTGCTCCTCGGCGCCACCACCCTGGGCCGGGACCTGGCGGGCTCGGTGGCCACCACCCTGAAGACCGGCCTCACCGCCGACTGCACCGAGCTGGCCATCGACCCGGAGGACCGCTGCCTGCTGTCCACCCGCCCGACCTTCGGCGGCAGCCTGCTGTGCACCATCGTCACCCTCAACTACCGGCCCCAGATGGCCACCGTGCGCCACCGGGTCATGCCCATGCCGGAGCCCCAGCCGGAGCGCAGCGGCCTCATCATCGACTTCGACCCGGGCCTGATCGAGACCGACATCGTCACCAAGGTCCTGGAATTCATTCCCGACGAGCAGCGGGACAAGCCCCAGCTACCCTACGCGGAGATCATCGTCTCCGGCGGCAAGGGCCTGGGCAAGGCCGAGAATTTCAAGCTGGTGTGGGACCTGGCCCACGTCCTGGGGGCGGAGGTCGGGGCTTCCCGGGCCGCCATCCACGCCGGCTGGATTTCCGCCGACCGCCAGGTGGGGCAGACCGGCAAGACGGTGCGCCCGGCCCTCTACATCGCCGCCGGCATTTCCGGTGCCATCCAGCACCGGGTGGGGATGGAGGCTTCGGATTGCATCATCGCGGTCAATAACGACCCCAACGCGCCCATTTTCGATTTCGCCCACTACGCCATCGTCGGCGACTGCCAGCAGATCCTGCCGGCCCTGGCCCGCAATTTCGGCACCTACCTGGGCCGGCATTAAGGACATTCCATGACTCAGCAAGCCAAAGAGAAATTCGACGTCATCGTGGTCGGCGCCGGCCCGGCCGGCAACGCCGCCGCCTACACCCTGGCCAAGGCCGGGAAGAAGGTGCTGCAGCTGGAGCGGGGCGAGTACCCGGGCTCCAAGAACGTCCAGGGCGCCATCCTCTACGCCAATGCCCTGGAGAAGATCATCCCCGACTTCCGGGACTCCGCCCCCCTGGAGCGGCACGTGGTCGAGCAGCGCATGTGGCTGATGGAAAAGGATTCCCACCTGGGTACCCATTTCCGCTCCGACCAGTACAACCAGCAGCCGGGCAACCGCTATTCCATCATCCGGGCCCGCTTCGACAAGTGGTTCTCCGACCAGGTGCAGAAGGCCGGCGCCCTGGTGGTGTGCGAAATGACCGTCACCGAGCTGCTGCGGGACGGCAGCGGCCGGGTCATCGGCGTCAACGTGGACCGGGAGAACGGCCAGATCTACGCCGACGCGGTGGTCCTCGCCGACGGGGTGAATTCCCTGGTGGCCAGCCGCGCCGGCCTGCGCCAGGACATCAAGCCCGGAGCCGTGGCCCTGGCGGTGAAGGAGGTCATCTTCCTGCCCAAGGACACCATCGAGGCCCGCTTCAACCTCAAAGGCTCGGAGGGCGTGGTGATCGAGATGCTGGGCGCCATCACCGAAGGCATGGTGGGCACCGGCTTCCTGTACACCAACAAGGACTCCGTGTCGGTGGGCATCGGCTGCATGCTGTCCGACATGAAGGCCCAGCGCACCACTCCGGCCGAACTGCTGGAGAAGCTCAAGGCCCATCCCTCGGTGGCGCCCCTGATCGCCGGCGGCGAGACCCGGGAATACGCCGCCCACCTCATCCCCGAGGGCGGCTACGATGCCCTGCCGCCGCAGCTTTACGGCGACGGCTGGCTGCTGGTGGGGGATTCCGCCGGCTTCGTCAATGCCGTGCACCGGGAGGGCTCCAACCTGGCCATGACCAGCGGCCGCCTGGCGGCCGAGACCCTGATCGAGCTGTCCGCCGCCGGCCAGCCGGCCAGCGCCGCCAACCTGGCCCGCTACAAGCAGAAGCTGGACGACAGCTTCGTCATGAAAGACCTCAAGAAGTACCGCAAGGTGCCGGAAACCCTGGATCGCCAGCGCCAGTTCGTGTCCGACTACCCGGCCCTGTTCAACCAGGCCGCCTACAACTTCTTCTCCGTGGATGGCCGCGACAAGCAGAGCAAGGAGAAGGAAATCATCGGCGCCTTCCGGGAGCGCCGCAGCCTCCTGGGGCTGCTGGGTGACGCCTACCGCCTGTGGCGGGCGACCCGCTAGGAGCATTGGAAATGATGAAAGTCGAAGAGAAGCTTTACCAGAACCGCTACCGGGTGGACGCGGACCGGCCCCATATCCGCATCAAGGACGAGTCCGTCTGCAACGAGCGCTGCCAGACCCAGTCCTGCACCGTCTGTTGCCCGGCCGGCTGCTGGTCCTTCGAGGACGGCAAGATCGGGCTCATCACCGACGGCTGCCTGGAGTGCGGCACCTGCCGGGTGGTGTGCGACCAGCACAAGAACGTGGACTGGAACTACCCCCGGGCCGGCTTCGGCATCCTCTTCAAGTTCGGCTGAGGCCCGCCGCCACCGGCGCGGTAAAATCCGGGCCTGTGACACAGGAGCAGGCCATGGGATTTTCAGCGGAAACGGAAGCGGCCCTGGCGGCGGTGGCGGCCCACCTCGCCGGCGCCGGGCGGGTATTGTTCATCACCGGGGCCGGGATCTCGGCGGATTCCGGCCTGCCCACCTACCGGGGCATCGGCGGCCTTTACAACGGCCAGGCCACCGAGGACGGCCTGCGCATCGAGGACGCCCTGTCCGGCGAGGTCTTCGCCCAGCGCCCGGACATCACCTGGAAGTACCTGGCCCAGATCGAGCACAACTGCCGGGATGCCGGTCCCAACGGCGCCCACTACGCCATCGCCCGGCTGGAGGAGGAGCGCCCCGGGGTGCTGGTCCTCACCCAGAACGTGGATGGCCTGCACCGGCGGGCCGGCAGCCGCAACGTCATCGAGATCCACGGCGACCTCCACCACCTGGCCTGCACCGCCTGCGACTGGCGGGCGACGGTGGACAGCCTGGAGGGCTGGCCCATCCCGCCCACCTGCCCGGAGTGCGGCGAGGTGGTGCGGCCCCAGGTGGTGCTGTTCGGCGAGGCCCTGCCGATGGCGGCCGTGACCCGGCTCTACGACGAGCTGGACCGGGGCTTCGACCTGGTCTTCAGCATCGGCACCTCCAGCATCTTCCCCTACATCGCCCAGCCGGTGGTGTGGGCGGCCCAGGCCGGCATCCCGACGGTGGAGATCAATCCGGCCCGCACCGTGCTGAGCGACATTGTCGAATACCGCCTGCCCCTGGGGGCGGCGGCGGCCATGGAGGCGATCATGGAGCGCCTGGGGAAACAGGGCAGGGTGCCGGGCCGCTGATCTTTCCGCCCTCTTTCCTGTCTTAGCAGGATCGAAGGCGCAGGCCTTCATGCAGGAACGGAGAAAGCCATGGCTGCTGCGGCCGGCCCTGACGTCGGGCGGCTCGAGATCCATCCGCTGCCGGTGCGGGTGGCCCACTGGATCAACGTGGTGGCCGTGGCCATCATGGTCCTGTCCGGCTGGCGCATCTACAACGCTTCGCCCCTCTTCCCCTTCCGCTTTCCCGACAGCCTGACCCTGGGCGGCTGGCTGGCGGGGGCGCTGCAATGGCACTTCGCCGCCATGTGGCTGCTGGCGGTCAACGGCCTGGCTTATGTGGCCTACGGCCTCCTGTCAGGCCACTATCGGCGGAGCTTCCTCCCCATCCGGCCCCGGGCGCTGGGGGACGCCTTCGCCAATGCGGTCCATGGCCGCCTGCGCCATCGGGTGGGGGAGTACAACCCGCTGCAGCGCCTGGCCTACGTGGGAGCAGTCGTGCTTCTGGTCCTCATGGTCCTCTCCGGGCTGTCCATCTGGAAGCCGGTGCAGTTCCAGGTACTGGCGGGTCTGTTTGGGGGCTACGAGGGGGCGCGGCTGGTGCATTTCGGGGCCATGGCGGCCATCGTCCTGTTCGTCGCCATCCATGTCGTCATGGTGGCCATCGTGCCCAGCACTTTCCTGCCCATGTGGACGGGCCGCTCGGCCCGGAGCAGGCCGTGAGCCGCCGCACCTCCCTGGTTGTCCCCGGCCGCGAGCTGCAGGTCCTGGAGCGGCGCCTGTTCCTGAAGAAATCCCTGAGCCTGGGGGCGGTGAGCCTCCTTTCCGGCTGCAATCTCACCAACGACGAGGGAGTGCAGAAGGTGCTGCTGGCCATGTCCCGCTGGAACGATCGGGTCCAGGCCACCCTTTTCGACCCCGATCGGCTGGCGCCCACCTACCCGGAGAGCGCCATCACCCGGCCTTTCCCCTTCAACGCCTTCTACCGGGAGGACGAGGCGCCGGAGGTGGATGGCGGCACGTTCCGCCTGGAGCTGGCGGGCCTCATCCGGGACCGTCGGCCCTGGAGCCTGGAGGAACTGGCCGCCTTGCCCCAGGAATCCCAGATCACCCGCCACGTCTGCGTCGAAGGCTGGAGCGCCATCGGCCGTTGGGGCGGGGTACGCTTCCGGACCTTCCTGGAGCGGGTTGGGGCGGACCTGACGGCCAAGTACGTGGCTTTCGAGTGTGCCGACGACTACTACACCAGCATCGACATGGCCACCGCCCTCCATCCCCAGACCCTCCTCGCCCTGCGCTTCGGCGACGAGGTCCTGCCCCGCTCCTACGGCTTCCCCATGAAGCTGCGCATGCCCACCAAGCTGGGCTTCAAGAATCCCAAGCACATCATGGCCATCGAGGTCACCAACACCTATCCCGGCGGCTATTGGGAAGATCAGGGCTACAACTGGTTCTCCGGTCTCTAACATCCTGAAACACTCGGGAACAGACGCGTTACCGCATCCCGGCTAGATTCGGGGCATGGAAACGAGCACAAGGAAAAGAACCATGACCAGCCTTCCCAAGTTGCTGATGGCTGCCGCCCTCGCCGCCGGCTGCGCCCTGCCGGCCGCTCCCGCCTTCGCCGATCCGCCGCCCTGGGCGCCGGCCCACGGTTACCGGGCCAAGCAGCACCGCTACATCTACTACCCGGAATACCAGGTCTACTACGCCCCCGAGACCCAGCTCTGGTTCTGGTTCGGCGGCGGCCAGTGGCGGACCGGGGTCAGCCTGCCCGCCGGCATGTTCATCGGCGGCGCCCCCGGGGTGTCCCTGATGCTCGACACCGGCTATCCCTATCAGCGCCACGGCTACGTGGTCGAACGCTACGGCCGGGGATACGGCGGGGGAGGGGGCCACGGCCATCACAAGCATCGCCACGGCGATGACGACGATGACTGACGGCGCGCCGGGTCAGGAGGCTGAAAAGGACAGCCAGCGGTGGTCGGGCCGGTAATCCCTGACCCAGGCCGGGATGGATTCGGCCGGCATGGGGCGGGCGATGCCGTAGCCCTGGGCGAGATGGCAGCCCATCTCCAGGAGCCGGAGGCCGTGCTCCACGGTCTCCACCCCCTCGGCGATGACCTCGCGGCGGAAGGCCCGGGCCAGGCTGATGACGCCATCCACGATGGCCAGGTCCTCCGGGTCCTCCAGCATGTCGCGGATGAAGGACTGGTCGATCTTGAGGAGGCGGGCGGGAAGGCGCTTGAAGTAGGCGAGGGACGAGTAGCCGGTGCCGAAGTCGTCCAGGGCGAAGGACAGCCCGAGGGACTGGCAGCGCTTGATGACCTGGCCGACGTAGTGGATGTCGTCGAGGGCGGCGGTCTCGAGGATTTCCAGTTCCAGCCACTGGGGCGGCACCTGGGGCTGGGCGGAGAGGAAGGTCTGGAGCCGGTCCACGAAACCGTCGGACTGCAGCTGCTTGGCCGAAATATTGACGCTCACCGGCAGTTCCAGCCCGGCCAGCTGCCAGGTCCGCATCTGGGCCAGGGCCGTGGCGATGACCCATTCCCCAAGGACGATGGAGAAGTCGGTCTCCTCCACCAGGGGCAGGAATTCCGCCGGCGACATCAGCCCCTCGTCGGGATGCTTCCAGCGCAGGAGGGCCTCGGCGCCGATCACCTTGCCCCGGCGCATATCCACCTTGGGCTGGTAGAAGAGGAGCAGTTCGCCGGCGGATAGGGCGGTCTCGATGCGGGACAGGCGCTCCCGGTGGGCGCTGAGCTGGCGGTCATGCTCCGAGTCGAACAGGTGGTAGCGGTTGCGGCCGCCTTGCTTGGCCACGTACATGGCCTGGTCGGCGTGGCGCAGCAGGACGTCGGGGTCGGCGCCGTCGTTGGGGTAGAGGGTGAGGCCGATGCTGGCGGACAGCTCGATCTCGATGCCGTCGATGGCGTAGGGCGCCGACAGGGTGGCCAGGACCCGCAGGGTGGCTGCCTCGCAATCCCCGAAATCCTGGGCCTTGATGATGAGGACGAATTCGTCGCCCCCCAGGCGGGCCACGGTGTCGGCCGACCGGACGCAGGCCCGCAGGCGCCGGGCCACTTCCACCAGGAGAAGGTCGCCGGCGGCGTGGCCGAGGTTGTCGTTGATGGGCTTGAAGCCATCCAGGTCCAGGTAGGCCACCGCCACCACCTCGCCGGAACGCTGGGCCTGGTTGAGGGCCTGCTGGATGCGGTCGCCGAGCAGCACGCGGTTGGGCAGGCGGGTGAGGGGGTCGTAGTGGGCCAGGTATTCCAGCCGCTGCTGGTGTTCCTTGAGGGCGGTGATGTCCGAGAAGATGAAGGTGTAGTGGGAGGTGACGCCGCTCTCGTCCACCACGGCGGTGGCGGTGAGCATTTCCTGCAGGTGCTCGCCGTTCTTGCGCCGGGCCCGGGTTTCACCCCGCCAGTAGCCGTTTTCGGCCAGGGCCCAGAGGGCGGTCTCCATCAGGTCGAGGTCGCCGCCGCTGTCGGCGAAGTGCTGCCGCAGGTCGCGGCCCAGCAGTTCGTCGTGCTCGAAGCCGGTCCACTGGCTGATGGTCGGGTTGCAGTCCACGATCCGCCACTGGCTGTCGGTGATGATGATGCCTTCGCTGGCCTGGTCGAAAACGCTGGCCGCCAGGCGCAGGGAGGCTTCCGCCCGCTTGCGCTCGGTTATGTCGGAGGACGTGCCGTGGTAGCCGGCGAATTCGCCATCCGGGCCGAAGACCGGCTCGCCGTGGATGGCGAAGTAGCGGATGTCGCCATCGGGCATGGCCATGCCGTATTCCAGATCCCGGAAGCTCTCGTGCGCTTCCAGCAGGGCCCGGTGGGCGGCCCATTCCGCCTCGGACAGGGTGGTCGGCAGCTCCCAGCGCCGCTTGCCCATGAGGAAGGTGTCGTCATAGGAGATGTCGAGGCGGTTGGCCTGGTAATAGGTGTAGCGGAACTCGGCGTCCTGCTCCCAGTACCAGTCCGTGGAGAGGTTGAGCAGGCTGCGAAAGCGATCCGCCGAAGCCCACAGGGCATCGATCTGCGGTTTGATCTCCCTCGCCATATTCTTGTTGAACCCCCTTGCTAGGTGTTCCAGCGGTCATGGCCGCGGGATGTAGGCCGGGAGTATAAGGGGAGTCCGCGCCGCGGCTCAATCAGAGCCAGAACGTACGGCGTCGGCCCAGCAGTTCGGGGTCTCGTACAGACGGACCCGGTCGAGGCGCAGATGGTTGCCGTAGGTATCCCGGTAAACCGCGTCAAGGATGCGGAAGGCGATGCGGGCGAGGTTCTCGGCCGTCGGCACCCGATCCAGGATGACCGTCTTGTGGCCCGGCAGGGCGGCCAGGAAATCGACGATGGCCTTGTCTCCGGCGTAGGCGAGGAAGGCGTGGTCCCACTGGTCCACCACGTGTTCCTTGGCGATGTCCTTCACCTGGGAGAAGTCCATGACCATGCCGTTGGCGGCATCGCCGTCCTTCTCGATGACCTCCCCCGAGAGGGTGATTTCGATGGCGTAGCGGTGCCCGTGCAGATGGCGGCACTGGCTCTTGTGGTCGGGAATGCGATGGCCGGCGTCGAATTCGAGGCGGCGGGTGATGAACATCGGGGCGGGGCAGGTGATGAAAGGAACCGGCGATTATACAATGGCCCCATGCTCACCACCGAAGACCATCGGCGCGACAGCGCCGGCATGACCTACGTCTATCCAGTAATTTCCCGCCGCGCCCGGGGGGTGTCGGTCGGCGTGAACCTCAATGTGAACAACGCCTGCAATTGGGCCTGCGCCTATTGCCAGGTAGAGGGGCTGACCAAGGGCGGGCCGCCGCCCATCGACCTGGGCCGCTTGGCGGACGAACTCGGCCGCTTCTTGGACGATGCCATCCACGGCGATTTCATGGCCAGGGCGGTGCCGCCGGAGTCCCGGCGCCTCATGGATGTCGCGTTTTCGGGCAATGGCGAGCCCACCAGTGCGCCGGAGTTTCCCGATGCGGTCCGCATCGTGCGGGATGCCCTGGCGGCCCGGGGCTTGTTGCCGGAAGTGAAGATCCGCCTCATCACCAACGGCAGCCTGATGCACCGCCAGGCGGTGCAGGAGGGTGTGCGGGCGATCGGCGCGGCCGGCGGCGAGGTCTGGTTCAAGGTGGACCGGGTCGGCGAGGAAGCCACCCGCGCGGTCAACGGCGTTCCCGTGGCGCCGGCTACGGCGCAGCGCAATCTTGAAATCTGCGCGGGCCTTGCCCCCACCTGGGTGCAGACCTGCTGGCTCGCCATGGACGGCGAAGCTCCATCCCAGGCCGATCGGGATGCCTATTGCGACTTCCTGAAGCCGTTGGGTGCCCGCCTGGCCGGCATCCACCTCTACGGTCTGGCGCGGCCATCCCTGCAGCCCGGCGCCGAGCGGCTCGGCCGGCTCGATGCCGGAGTGCTGGAAGCCTTCGCCGCCGAGATAGAGGATAAGACAGGCATCAGGGTGCTGGTCAGCCCCTGATGCCTGGGGAGTCCATGGCCGAAGCTTGGCTCAACCCACTTCCGCCGGCCCCGGGCGCTTGCCGCATCGATTGAGCGGCCGCTCTCCCCGGGCTGCCCATGGGCCTCCCGCTGTTCGTGCCCAACGACCCCGTGGGGCTTGCCCGTCAGGCGGCCTTCTTGGCCTTGGAGCGGGCGGACTTCTTCAGGGTCTTGTAAAGCTCGGGTTCCTGGCTCTTCAGGTAGTCGATGACTTCCTGGTCTTCCCGCTTGATGTTCTTGATGTCGATCTGCTCGACGTGAACCAGGCGCAGCAGCTCACGTACCGGCTTCGGCATGTTGCGGCCGCTCTCGTAGCGGGAACCGCCACTCTGGGTGACGCCGATGGTGGACCAGAATTGTTGCTGGTTCAGACCCAGCTTGCGACGAATTTCACGCGGGTCGATCTTCTCGATAGTCTTCATGGTGCTCATCATTCAATCTCCATACGCGAGCGGTTTGTGAATACCCACGCATCCTATGGGCGTATGACTTAGGTCATACAACGAATTGTATAGTTCAATCGGCAATATTTGCAAGTGGCATTGAAAAATATGCTTGGAATTTCCTGCGCCGCCCGGGTGCTTCTAAGTCGCTGTATATGCGTCGAAATGTGCTTTGATGCGGCCATTCGGAATGACCCGGCCGGCTATGCGCGACGAATTTTGCGGCGCTAGCCGGTGTCTTTTCCAAAGCCACGGGATGCTCTAATATCGGTTTCGAACGTCGGAAACGGGAGAGATTGAATGCAGGTGAGGGAGATTGTTCGTATCAAGGGCGAGGCGCTGTTTACCTCCTCGCCGCAGCAGTCGCTGGCCGATGCGGTGGACACCATGGCGGAGCACGATGTCGGTTCCCTGGTGGTCATGGGGTCCGGCAAGATGGTTGGCATGCTGACCTTCCGCGAAGTCCTGAAGGCGGTGAAGAAGCACGGCGGCAATCTCGGCTCGCTCACCGTCGGCGACGTCATGGTGGCCGACCCGGTTACCGCCTATCCCGACATGGAGGCCAACGAGCTGCGCCGCCTCATGATCGACAAGCACTCCCGCTACCTGCCGGTGATGGACGGCACCACCCTGATGGGCGTGATTTCCTTCCTCGATGTGGCCAAGGCGGTTCTCGAAGAGCAGAGCTTCGAGAACAAGATGCTGAAGAGCTACATCAAGAACTGGCCCGACGAATCGGAAAAGGCCTGAGGGCCTTTCAGCGGCTGTCCCAGCCGTAGCGCTTGGTGCGCTGCCAGCGCTGGTCGGCCTGCAGACGCGGATCGGCCTTGCCGGTGGCGGGCCCCTGGGATGGGCCGGGGCGGTTCCGAGGCGGGGCCGGCGAGGGCGGGACGGGCTTCTTGCGGGTTTTCGGCATGATAAACTCCTGAGCCCATTCTAGACCCTGTGCAGCCATGTCCGGCAATACCTTCGGTACCCTTTTTTCCGTTACTTCCTTCGGCGAATCCCACGGCCCCGCCATCGGCTGCGTGGTGGATGGCTGTCCTCCGGGGCTGGAGATTTCCGAGGCCGACATCCAGGCCGACCTGGACCGGCGCAAGCCCGGTACTTCCCGGCACGTGACCCAGCGCCGGGAGCCGGACACGGTGGAGATCCTCTCCGGGGTATTCGAAGGCCGCACCACCGGCACCCCCATCGCCCTCCTGATCCGCAACCAGGACCAGCGCAGCAAGGACTACGGCAACATCGCCGACACCTTCCGGCCGGGGCACGCCGACTACACCTACACCCAGAAATACGGCTTCCGGGACTACCGGGGTGGCGGCCGCTCCTCGGCCCGGGAAACCGCCGTCCGGGTGGCGGCCGGGGCCATCGCCCGCAAGTGGCTGCAGGAGCGCTACGGCGTCACGGTGCGCGGCTGGATGAGCGCCCTGGGGCCCATCGACATTCCCTTCGTCGCCGCCGCCGACATCGACGGCAATGCCTTCTTCGCCCCCAACGCCGGCATCGTGCCGCAGCTGGAGGCCTACATGGACGAGCTGCGCAAGTCCCTGGATTCGGTCGGCGCACGCATCACGGTGACCGCCGACGGCGTGCCGCCGGGCTGGGGCGAGCCCGTCTTCGACCGCCTCGATGCTGAGATTGCCTATGCCATGATGGGCATCAATGCCGTCAAGGGGGTCGAGATCGGCGCCGGCTTCGCTTCCGTGGCCCAGAAGGGCAGCGAGCACGGCGACGAGATGACGCCCCTGGGCTTCGCCAGCAACCACGCCGGCGGCATCCTGGGCGGCATATCCACCGGCCAGCAGGTCGTGGTCAATCTGGCCATCAAGCCGACTTCCTCCATCGCCCAGCCCCGCCGTTCCATCGACCGCCAGGGCAATGCCATCGAGGTGGCGACCCAGGGGCGCCATGATCCCTGTGTCGGCATCCGGGCCACCCCCATCGCCGAGGCCATGCTGGCCCTGGTCCTCATGGACCACGCGCTGCGCCACCGCGCCCAGTGCGGCGACGTGGTCTGTTCGACTCCCAGGATTCCGGGCGCGGCGGCATAGGCCGGCCCCATGGACGCATCCGGTAGAATTGCCGGATGCATCCTCTGCCCTACTGGCGCCTCTCGGGCTATTACTTCTTCTACTTCGCCTTCGTCGGCGCCTTCTCGCCCTATTTCGGGCTCTATCTCCAATCCCTGAACTTCTCCGCCTGGGACATCGGCCTGCTGATGTCCCAGATGCAGCTCATGCGCCTGGTAGGCCCCAACGTCTGGGGCTGGCTGGCGGACCGCGGGCATCGGCGCATTCCCATCGTCCGCCTGGCCGGGGCGGTGAGCCTCCTGGGCTTCACCACTTTCTTCTGGCTGCAGGGCCTCGCCGGCATGATGGTGGCCATGACCGTCATGGCCTTCTTCTGGAGTGCCGCCCTGCCGCTCATGGAGACCCTCACCTTCGACCATCTGCGGGACGAGAAGGGGCGCTACAGCCGCATCCGGCTGTGGGGGTCCATCGGCTTCATCCTGGCGGTCATGGGTACCGGCCGGCTCCTGGACTGGGCGCCCCTGTCCAGCGTGCTGTGGGTCTGCTGGGGTGTATTGGCCGGCATCCTGGCGGTCGCCCTCACCGTGCCGGAGGTGGCGGCCCTCAAGCCCCACGAGGACACCCCGGGCATCGGCCATATCCTGCGCCAGCCCCGGGTGCGGGCCCTGCTGGCGGCCTGCTTCGCCATGTCGGCGGCCCACGGCGCCCTCTACGTCTTCTACTCCATCCATCTCGCCGACCACGGCTACAACAAGACCGGCGTCGGCCTCCTGTGGTCCCTGGGGGTGGTGGCGGAAATCTTCGTCTTCCTGTTCATGGCCCGCCTGTCCAGCCGCTACTCCCTGCGCGCCATCCTCCTGGCCAGTTTCGGGGCGGCGGTGGTGCGCTTCCTGCTGATCGGCTGGGGGGTGGAATCGATATTGCTCACTGTCCTTGCCCAGCTCATGCACGGCCTGACCTTCGGCTCCTACCATGCGGCCGCCATCGCCGCGGTGAACCAGTGGTTTCCGGGACGGGTCCAAGGGCGGGGCCAGGCCATGTACTCGAGCCTCAGCTTCGGGGCGGGCGGCCTGCTGGGCGGATTGGTGAGCGGGTGGACCTGGGACCGGATCGGCGCGGCATGGACCTACACTTTGAGTTCGGCCTTCGCCCTGGCAGGGCTGCTGCTGATCCTGGTCTGGGTGCGGAATGAACAAGGCGTCGATGCCGGTAAGGAGTGAAAAATGAAGCCTGCCATGCAAGATTTTCATATTCTGCGGCGCTGGGGATATGGCCTGGTGCTGGCCCTTTTCCTCTCGGGCTGCGCCACCGAGCGCTCCACCCAGCCCGGCACGGTCGGGATCGAGCGCAAGCAGACCCTGTGGGTGTCGGCTGACGAGGTGAACCAGGCCTCCCTCCAGGCCTATCGGGAGGTCCTCCAGAAGGCCGGTCAGGGCCAGGAACTGGACCGCAATCCCCGGGAAGTGGCGCGGGTCAAGGCCATCGCCCAGCGCCTCATCCCCGCCACCGCCGCCTTCCGGCCCGACGCCCCGGGCTGGAAGTGGGAGGTCCATGTCATCAATTCCGACGAGATGAACGCCTGGTGCATGCCGGGGGGCAAGATCGCCGTCTATTCCGGCCTCATCGAAAAGCTCAACCTCACCGACGATGAGCTGGCGGCGGTGATGGGCCACGAAATCGCCCACGCCCTGCGGGAGCACGGCCGCGAGCGCGCCTCCCAGGCCATGGCCACCGGCCTCGGCCTGTCGGTGCTGGGCGCCGCCGTCGGCGCCAGCCAGGGGCAGCTCGATCTGGCCAAGCTGATGACGGACCTCACCATCAGCCTGCCCAACAGCCGCGGCTTCGAGACCGAGGCCGACCGCATTGGTGTCGAACTGGCGGCCCGGGCCGGCTACGATCCCCGGGCGGCGCTTAGCCTGTGGCAGAAGATGACCAAGGCCGATAGCGGCGGCGCGCCGCCCCAGTGGCTGTCCACCCACCCCTCCCACGAGAACCGCCAAAAGGACCTCAAGGACTACTCCGAGCGGGTCATGCCCCTGTACGAGGCTGCGCATAAGCACTAAAGATGCCGTCCCTGTGCCATAATTCAAAGCTTTACGGCCTTTGTTCGGATCATGCCGAAGACTCTTTACGACAAGCTTTGGGAGAGCCACGTTGTCCATCAGGAGGATGACGGCACCGCGCTCATCTATATCGACCGTCACCTCATCCACGAAGTGACCAGCCCCCAGGCCTTCGAAGGCCTGAAACTGGCCGGCCGCAAGCCCTGGCGCATTTCCAGCATCGTCGCCACCGCCGACCACAATACGCCCACCGACCATTGGGACGAGGGCATCAAGGACCCCATCTCCCGCCTCCAGGTGGAAACCCTGGACGCCAACATCCGCGAGGTCGGCGCCCTGGCCTACTTCCCCTTCAAGGATGCGCGCCAAGGCATCGTCCACGTGGTGGGCCCCGAGAACGGCGCCACCCTGCCGGGGATGACCGTCGTCTGCGGCGATTCCCACACCTCCACCCACGGCGCCTTCGCCTGCATGGCCCATGGCATCGGCACCTCCGAGGTGGAGCACGTGCTGGCCACCCAGTGCCTGGTGCAGAAGAAGTCCAAGACCATGCTGGTCAGCGTAGACGGCCGCCTGGGCAAGGGCGTCACCGCCAAGGACATCGCCCTGGCCGTCATCGCCACCATCGGCACTGCCGGCGGCACCGGCTACGCCATCGAGTTCGGCGGCACCGCCATCCGCGGCCTCTCCATGGAGGGCCGCATGACCCTCTGCAACATGGCCATCGAGGGCGGCGCCCGGATGGGCTTCGTGGCGGTGGACGACATCACCATCGACTACCTGCGTGGCCGCTCCTTCTCCCCCAAGGGCGAGAACTGGGACAGGGCCGTGGCCTACTGGCGCACCCTCAAGTCGGACGAGGGCGCGAGGTTCGACCGAGTCGTCAGCCTCAAGGCCGAGGACATCCAGCCCCAGGTCACCTGGGGTACCTCGCCGGAGATGGTGGTGGCGGTCGGCGCCGTCGTTCCCGATCCCGCCAAGCAGGCCGATCCGGTCAAGCGGGAAGGCATGGAGCGGGCCCTCCAGTACATGGGCCTCAATCCCAATACCCCGATCAAGGACATCCAGGTCGACAAGATCTTCATCGGCTCCTGCACCAATTCCCGCATCGAAGACCTGCGGGAGGCGGCTTCCGTTGCCAAGGGCCGCCACGTCGCGGCCAACGTCAAGCTCGCCCTGGTGGTGCCCGGCTCCGGCCTGGTCAAGCGCCAGGCCGAGGAAGAGGGGCTGGACAAGATTTTCGTCGCCGCCGGCTTCGAGTGGCGGGAACCCGGCTGCTCCATGTGCCTGGCCATGAACGCCGACCGCCTGGAGCCGGGGGAGCGCTGCGCTTCCACCTCCAACCGCAATTTCGAGGGCCGCCAGGGCCCCGGCGGCAGGACCCATCTCGTCAGCCCGGCCATGGCCGCCGCAGCGGCCATCGCGGGCCACTTCGCCGACGTCCGTGAACTAATCTGAGCCCGGGAGGAAATCCATGAAGAAAATCGCTTGCGTGCTTTTCGCCATCGCTTCCGTCATCTCCCTGTCTGCCTGCAATACCGTGCAGGGCATCGGCAAGGACATCGAGAAGGGTGGCGAAGCCATCCAGAAAGCAGGTAGGTAAGGGCCAATGGAAAAGTTTGTACGTTTGGACGGGCTGGTGGCCCCCCTCGACCGCAACAACGTCGATACCGATGCCATCATCCCCAAGCAGTTCCTGAAGTCGATCAAGCGCTCGGGCTTCGGCCCCAATGCCTTCGACGAGTGGCGCTACATGGACGTCGGCCAGCCGGGGCAGGATTGCTCCCAGCGGCCGAAGAATCCCAATTTCGTCCTCAACCAGCCCCGCTACCAGGGCGCCCAGATCCTGCTCACCCGCCAGAACTTCGGTTGCGGCTCCTCCCGGGAGCACGCGCCCTGGGCCCTGCTCGACTATGGCTTCCGGGCCATCATCGCCGAGTCCTTCGCCGACATCTTCTTCAACAACTGCTTCAAGAACGGCATCCTGCCCATCGTCCTGCCGGCGGCCGAGGTGGACGCCCTGTTCAAGCAGGTGGAAGCCACCCCGGGCTACAAACTGGTGGTGGACCTGGCGGCCCAGGCGGTGATCCGGCCCGACGGCTACGGCATCCCCTTCCAGGTGGACGCCTTCCGCAAGGAATGCCTCCTGAACGGCTGGGACGACATCGGCCTGACCCTGCGCCATGCCGACAAGATCAAGGAATTCGAAGAGAAGCGCCGCATCGAGCAACCGTGGCTCTTCGCATAACAAGGAAGACAAGATGAAGATTTGTGTTTTGCCGGGTGACGGCATCGGTCCCGAAATCACCGCCGAAGCGGTCCGTGTCCTCAAGGCCCTCGATCTCAAGATGGAGATGGAAGAGGCCCTCCTGGGCGGTAGCGCCGTGGATGCCACCGGCAATCCCTATCCCGAGGCCACCCAGAAGCTGGCCCGGGAAGCCGACGCGGTCCTCCTCGGTGCCGTCGGCGGCCCGAAATGGGATGTCCTGCCCCGGGAGCAGCGCCCCGAGCGCGGCCTGCTGGGCATCCGCAAGGGCCTCAACCTGTTCGCCAACCTGCGTCCGGCCATCCTCTACCCGGAGCTGGCCAATGCCTCGACCCTCAAGGCGGAAGTGGTGGCCGGGCTCGACATCCTGATCGTGCGCGAACTTACCGGCGACATCTACTTCGGCCAGCCGCGCGGCATCGAGCAGCGCAACGGCGAGCGCTTCGGCTTCAACACCATGCACTACACCGAAAGCGAAATCCGCCGCATCGGCCGGGTCGCCTTCGAGGCCGCCAGGAAGCGCAACAAGCGGGTGTGCTCGGTGGACAAGATGAACGTCCTGGAATGCACCCAGCTCTGGCGTGACGTCATGACCGAGCTGGCGCCGGAATACCCGGACGTGGAACTGACCCACATGCTGGTGGACAACGCCGCCATGCAACTGGTCAAGGCCCCCAAGCAGTTCGACGTGATGGTGACCGGCAACATGTTCGGCGACATCCTGTCGGACGAGGCCTCCATGCTCACCGGCTCCATCGGCATGCTGCCGTCGGCCTCCCTGGATGACAAGCAGAAGGGCCTCTACGAGCCGTCCCACGGCTCGGCCCCGGATATCGCCGGCAAGGGCGTGGCCAATCCCCTCGCCACCATCCTGTCGGCGGCGATGATGCTCCGTTACAGCTTTGGCCTGGAGGAGCAGGCGGTGCGCGTCGAGAATGCGGTCAAGAAAGTGCTTGCGCAAGGGTACCGGACCGGCGACATTTACGAGCCGGGCACCAACAAGGTGGGCACCACGCAAATGGGCGACGCCGTCCTGGCAGCGCTGTAGAAAGAAACAAGGATTTATTCGGAGATTGATGTAATGAAGAAGGTTGGTCTGGTTGGTTGGCGCGGTATGGTGGGTTCGGTCCTCATGCAGCGCATGGTGGAAGAGGGCGATTTCGCCCATATCGAACCGGTGTATTTCTCCACCTCCGCAGCCGGCGGCAAGGCCCCGGCCTTCGGCGGCAAGGAAGGCGGCACCCTGAAGGACGCCGCTTCCATCGCCGACCTGAAGCAGATGGACATCATCATCACCTGCCAGGGCGGCGACTACACCAAGGAAATCTTCCCGCAGCTGCGCGCCACCGGCTGGAACGGCCACTGGATCGACGCCGCCTCCTCCCTGCGCATGGCCGACGACGCCGTGATCGTCCTCGATCCGGTCAACATGCACGTCATCAAGGACGCCCTGGCCAAGGGCGGCAAGAACTGGATCGGCGGCAACTGCACCGTCTCCCTGATGCTCATGGGTATCGGCGGCCTCTTCCAGCACGACCTGGTGGAGTGGGTCTCCTCCATGACCTACCAGGCCGCCTCCGGCGCCGGCGCCCAGAACATGCGCGAGCTGATTTCCCAGATGGGCGCCATCCACGCTTCCGTCGCCGACCTGCTGGCCGACCCGGCCTCCGCCATCCTGGACATCGACCGCAAGGTGGCCGAGACCATCCGCTCCGACCGCTTCCCCAAGAAGAACTTCCGCAACACTCCCCTGGCCGGCAGCCTCATCCCCTGGATCGACGTGCCGGTGGAGAACGGCCAGTCCAAGGAAGAGTGGAAGGGCGGCGCCGAGTGCAACAAGATCCTCGGCAAGCCGGCTTTCCGCAGCGCCGGCTCCATCCCCATCGATGGCCTGTGCGTCCGCATCGGCGCCATGCGCTGCCACTCCCAGGGCCTGACCATCAAGCTCAAGAAGGATGTGCCCCTGGACGAGATCAGCGACATCATCGCCAAGAACAACCAGTGGGCCAAGGTCGTCCCGAACGAGCGTGAAATCTCCGAACGGGAACTGACTCCGGCCGCCGTTACCGGCACCCTGACCGTTCCGGTCGGTCGCCTGCACAAGCTGGCCATGGGCAACGACTACCTGGGTGCCTTCACCTGCGGCGACCAGTTGCTGTGGGGCGCGGCCGAGCCGTTGCGCCGGATGCTGCGCATCCTGATCGAAGCCTGATCAAAAATGCATGAATGACAGAAAAACCGGGGTTCATAACCCCGGTTTTTTGTTGGAAAACCGCAAAAACGGCCCTAATTCACAACTGGGTTTAGCTTGCATAGCTAAGTACATGATGTTATTTTCAAAGCCCCGATTCGACGCTCAGGGTGGCGGCGTGAACGAAAAATCAGTTTCTCGATTCAGAATGCGTACCGCGGCGCTCGCCGTGGCCTCCTGCCTGTCCATGGCGCCGTGGTTTGCCGAAGCTGCGAGCCTCGGCAGGATCACCGTTCTGTCCAACCTCGGGCAGCCCCTCCGGGCTGAAGTCGAAATCGGCGCCACCCGCGACGAACTGGCCGGCATGACCGCCCATCTGGCCCCCCAGGACGCCTTCCGGCAAGCCGGGGTCGATTACATTTCCACCCTGTCGGACCTGCGCTTCGCCCTGGACAAGCGTTCCAACGGCACCTCCGTCGTCCGCATCACCTCTTCCCGGCCGGTCAGCGAGCCCTTCCTCGATTTCCTGGTCGAGCTGAACTGGCCCGCCGGCCGTTTGGTCCGCGAATACACCTTCCTCCTCGATCCGCCCGAGGTGGCGGCCAAGTCCGCCGGCAAGGCGGTATCGGTGGTCGAAGCCAAGCCGGTCACCGGCGTCCCCGGCGGGCAGGAGCCCGCACCAGTTCCCGCCGCCCGGCCGGCCGCCAAGGAACAGGCTGCGGCCCGGGCTGAAGCGAAGCCGAAGGCGGCGGAGAGCGAAGCCGCTCCCCTCGAGGCCAAGAAGCAGGAAGCCACCGGCGTGCGGGTCGTCAAGCGGGGTGAAACCCTGCGCAAGATCGCCGGCGAGACCCAGTACGAAGGGGTTTTCCTCGAGCAGATGCTGGTCGGCCTCTACCGCGCCAACTCCGATGCCTTCATGGGCAACAACATCAACCGCATGAAGGCCGGGGCCATCCTCAATCTGCCGGACCGGGACGCGGTTGCCGCCATTCCCCCGGCCGAGGCCCGGAAGATCTATGTCGCCCAGGCCGCCGACTGGAACGCCTATCGCAACAAGCTGGCGGCTGCCGCGGCCCAGGGCCCGGCCCGGGCAGAGGGCGGCGCCCAGAGCGCCGGCGGCAAGATCACCGCCAAGGTCGAAGAGCCGGCCGCCCCGGCTGAAACCGCCAAGGACCAGGTCAAGGTCTCCCGCACCGAAGCCGCCACCAAGCTGGCGGCCGTCGGCGGCGGCAAGCCGGCCTCGACCGAGGACCAGATTGCCAAGGAAAAGGCCCTCAAGGAAGCCCAGGAGCGTCTCGCCCACCTGGAGAAGAACGTCTCCGACCTGCAGAAAATGGTCGAGCTGAAGACCCAGACCCTGGCCGAAATGCAGAAACAGGCGGCGGCTGCCAAGAAGCCCGCGGAGCAGCCGGCGCCGGCCAAGCCCGTCGAGCCGCCCAAGGCGACGGAACCCGCCAAGGCGCCGGAAGCCGCCAAGCCGGCGGAAGCACCGAAACCGGTGGAGCCGCCCAAGGCGGAAGAACCTGCGAAGGCCCCCGAGGCCACCAAGGCTGAAGAGCCTCCCAAGCCTGCCGAGGCACCGAAGCCGGTCGAGGCGCCTAAGCCCGTCAAGAAGCCGGTGGTCATCCCCGAGCCGGAACCCGAGCCCGACTTCGTCGAAGAACTTCTTGGCAATCCCCTGACCCTGGCCGGGGCGGGCGGCATCCTGGCGCTGCTGGCCGGCTATTTCGTGGCCAAGCGCCGCCGCAAGCCGGCCGAAAGCCTGTCCATGGCCTCCCCGAGCGCTGTCAGCCTCGGACCCAACTCCGTGTTCCGGGCCACCGGCGGCCAGAGCGTCGATACCGGCAACACCACGCCCCAGACCACCGATTTCAGCCAGACCGGCCCCGGCACCATCGACACCGACGAGGTCGATCCGGTGGCGGAAGCCGATGTTTATATGGCCTACGGCCGGGATGCCCAGGCCGAGGAAATCCTCCTCGAAGCCCTCCAGAAGGATCCCCAGCGCACCGCCATCCATGTCAAGCTGCTGGAGATCTACGCCGGCCGGAAGAGCCTCAAGCAGTTCGAGACCCTGGCCAGCGAACTCTATGCCCAGACCGGCGGCGTCGGCCCCGAATGGGAAAAGGTGGTGGCCATGGGCGTCCGCCTCGACCCGGCCAACCCCCTCTATGCCGCCGGTGGCAAGGGCAAGGCGGCCGAGCCCTTCGATGCCGATGCCACCCTGGTCGTCTCGCCGGAAGTGGCCGCCCAGGCCCGGGCCGAGGCCCAGCCGGAAGAAGCCCCTCCCGAACCCGAGGCGCCTGCCCTGGATCTCGACCTGGCCACCCAGGCGCCGGACACCCTGGCCATGGACAGCGTCGCTCCCCCGGCAGCGGCGGAGGAGCCCAAGGCGCCCGAAGCCGATCTCATGAGCCTGGACTTCGACCTCGGCCTGGCAGCCCCCGAAGCGCCCGAGCCCGAGGCGGCCCCGGCCATCGAGGAGCCGGCGCCCGTCGCCGCGGTGCCGGAAGTGAATGCCCTGGATTTCGATCTGGACCTCGTCTCCCCCGCCGAGCCGGAGCCTGCAGCCGAGGCGCCGGCAGCCGTCGAGCCGGCCAAGCCGGAGGATGTGGTTTCCCTGGATTTCGACCTCGACATCGGCCTGCCCGCCGAAGCGCCGGCACCCGCTGTCGAAGCCGCTCCCCTGGAGCCGGCCGTGGCCGAGGTCCCGGCGCCCATGCTGGAAGAAGTGGCTGGCGCCGAAACCGAGCCTGCCGCCACCGCATCCGAGGTAGCGGTGACCGAGAACCTGCTGGATTTCGACTTCGACATCGGCACCCCGACCCTGGAAAGCCCGGAGCCCGAAGCGGCTGCCGGGGAGGAAGTGATCGACATCAGCGCCGTCGATACCGGTGGCCTGGATTTCGACATCCAGCTGCCCGACTCCAGCCTCGCCGGTGAAACCGTCGAGGCGCCCACCTTCGACATGAACTCCATCAGCCTCGATCTCGACACCATCGAGCCGGCAGCGGCTCCCGAAGCCCCGGCCGCCGAGGCGGAAGTGGCGGTCCTGGAGCCCGAGCCCGAGATGGAGGAGCCGAGATTCGAGGTCGAAGTGCCCAAGGATGCCCACTGGGAGGAGGTCAACACCAAGCTCGACCTGGCCAAGGCCTACGAGGAAATGGGCGACCTGGAAGGGGCCCGGGAGCTCCTGCAGGAAGTCCTGGGCGAGGGCAGCGAGGACCTGGTGCAGCAGGCCAAGGGTATGCTGGAACGTCTCGAAGCGTAAAATCCCCCCTTTGCGGAACAAGCATAGCCCCCCCGCGGGGCTATGTTCTTTTCTGGAACCCCATGTCCCATCCCGCCGCCCGCCTGCTGTCCTGGCTCACCGCCATCGTCGCCCTCCAGTATCTGGGGTGGCTGGCCCTGGCCTCTTTCGCCCTGGCTCTCGCCCTGGCCGGCTCGGGGGTGCGCCGGCGCTGGTGGGTCCTGGTGCGGCGAGCCCGCTGGCTGCTGCTCACCCTGTGGCTCATCCTGGCCTACGGTACCCCGGGGGACGCCTGGCTCGATCAGCCCTGGGCACCGACCGAATCCGGCCTCTACGAAGCCACCCTGCACGCCGTCCGCCTCATCCTCATGCTGGGCAGTCTGGGCTGGCTCTTCGAGACCCTGCCCCGGGACCGGCTGATGGCGGGACTGTGGTCCCTGGTCCAGCCCCTGCGCCGGCTGGGAGTCGACGCCGATCGCGTCGTGGTGCGGCTCGCCCTGGTTTTCGACTACCTGGAGAAAGCACCCCCCAAGGGCGCCTGGCGCCATCTCTTGGACGAGGCCGGCTACGGGGAGGGCGGGCCGGACGTGGTGCGCATCGAACTGCCCCGCTGGAGCGGTACCGATACCGCCCTGGTGGCGGGGGTCGCCCTGGCCATGGGCCTGGGGATGTGGCTGCCATGAGATTCGCCCTCGGTCTCGAATACTGCGGCACCGCCTTCCGGGGCTGGCAGAGCCAGGCCGGCGGCGGCACCGTCCAGGACGCACTGGAAGCCGCCCTCTCCGCCATCGCTGCCGAGCCGGTGAGTACCGTCTGCGCCGGCCGTACCGATGCTGGCGTCCACGCCATGCACCAGGTGGTCCATTTCGACACGGGAGCCGAACGGCCCCTGACCGCCTGGGTGCGGGGCGTCAATTCCCACCTCCCGGACGGGGTGGCGGTGCGTTGGGCCCGGCCGGTGCCGGAGGATTTCCATGCCCGTTTCAGCGCCCGGGGCCGGCGCTACCGCTATCTGCTCCTGAACCGGCCCCAGCGGCCGGGGCTGTGGCAGGGCAGGGTAGGCTGGTTCCATCTGCCCCTCGACCTCGAGGCCATGCGGGACGGTGCCTCGCGGCTCCTGGGGGAGCACGATTTCTCCTCCTTCCGGGCGGCGGAGTGCCAGGCCAAGTCCCCGGTCAAGACCCTGTGGAAGGCCGAGGTGCGCCAGGAAGGCGGGCTCTTCGTCTTCGATTTCGAGGCCAGCGCCTTCCTGCACCACATGGTCCGCAACCTGGTGGGGAGCCTGGTCTATATCGGCAAGGGCGTCCAGCAGGCGGCCTGGATGGATGAACTGCTGATCGGCCGGGACCGCAAGCTGGCGGCGCCCACCTTCTCCCCCGACGGCCTCTATTTCGGCGGCCCCATCTACGAAGCCCACTGGGGACTGCCCCAGCCTGGCGACGACTTCCTGACAGGAGCCCTATTGTGAGAACCCGTATCAAGATCTGCGGCCTGACCCGGGAACAGGACGTGGATGCGGCAGTGGCCGCCGGCGCCGACGCCATCGGCCTCGTCTTCTACCCCAAGAGCCCGCGTTACGTCAGCCCCGAGCGGGCGGCCGAGCTGGCGCGCCGGGTGCCGCCCTTCGTCACCATCGTCGGCCTCTTCGTCAATGCGTCGGCCGAGGACATCCGGGCCGTCCTGGAGCGGGTGCCGGTCAATCTCCTCCAGTTCCACGGCGGCGAGGACGAAGCCCAGTGCCGGGCCTGGCCGATTCCCTATATCCGGGCGGCGCGGGTAAGGCCGGGGATGGATTTGGTACAATATGCGATTGATTTCAGCTCGGCCCGGGGAATTCTGCTGGACGCCTTCGTCGAGGGCTTCGGCGGCGGCGGCCAGACCTTCGACTGGTCGATGATTCCGGCAACCATGCCGCTGCCCATCGTCCTTTCGGGCGGTCTGACGGCGGACAATGTGGGCGAGGCGGTGCGCCGCCTGCGGCCCCCGGCGGTGGATGTGTCGAGCGGCGTGGAAAGCGCAAAGGGAATCAAGGATGCAGCCAAGATCGCCGCCTTCGTCGCGGCCGTCCGGGCGGCCGACCAACCAGCAAAGGATGCCTGATGCAAGCTTATAACCTGCCCGACAGCCGCGGCCATTTCGGCCCCTACGGTGGCGTGTTCGTGGCCGAGACCCTGATCGCCGCCCTGGAGGAGCTCAAGGTCGCCTACGAAGAGGCACGCCGGGATCCGGCCTTCATGGCCGAGTTGGAATACGACCTCAAGCACTACGTCGGACGGCCGTCGCCCATCTACCATGCCAAGCGCTGGTCGGAGCTGCTGGGCGGCGCCCAGATCTACCTGAAGCGGGAAGACCTCAACCACACCGGCGCCCACAAGGTGAACAACTGCATCGGCCAGGCCCTCCTGGCGCGGCGCATGGGCAAGCCCCGGGTCATCGCCGAGACCGGCGCCGGCCAGCACGGCGTCGCTACCGCCACGGTGGCCGCCCGCTACGGCATGGAATGCGTGGTCTACATGGGCAGCGAGGACGTCAAGCGCCAGGCTGCCAACGTCTATCGCATGAAGCTCCTGGGAGCCAAGGTGGTGCCGGTGGAGTCCGGCTCCAAGACTCTCAAGGACGCTCTCAACGAGGCCATGCGGGACTGGGTGACCAATGTCGCCGACACCTTCTACATCATCGGCACCGTCGCCGGGCCCCATCCCTATCCCATGATGGTTCGGGACTTCCAGAAGGTCATCGGCGAGGAGTGCAAGATCCAGATGCCGGAAGTGGCCGGGCGCCAGCCCGACGCGGTGATCGCCTGCGTCGGCGGCGGCTCCAACGCCATGGGCATCTTCTATCCCTATATCCCGGTGGAGGGCGTCAAGCTCATCGGCGTCGAGGCTGCCGGCGAGGGGGTCGAGACCGGCCGTCACGCCGCTTCCCTGACCGCCGGGGTGCCCGGCGTCCTGCACGGCAACCGCACCTACCTGCTCCAGGACGAGAACGGCCAGATCATCGACACCCATTCGGTGTCCGCCGGCCTCGACTACCCGGGGGTCGGCCCCGAGCACGCCTGGCTCAAGGACAGCGGCCGGGCCGAGTACGTGCCCGTGACCGACGCCGAGGCGCTGCAGGCCTTTCACGACCTCTGCCGCTTCGAAGGCATCATTCCCGCCCTGGAATCGAGCCACGCCCTGGCCTATGCCGCCAAGCTGGCCCCGACTCTCTCCAGGGACAAGATTCTGCTGGTCAACCTCTCCGGCCGGGGTGACAAGGACATGCATACCGTGGCCGAGAAATCCGGTATCCAGTTCTGACATGTCGCGTATCCAAGCCACCTTCAAGCGCCTGGAGGCGCAAGGCCGCAAGGCTCTCATTCCCTTCATCACCGCCGGCGATCCCGACGCCGCCCTGACCGTGCCCCTGATGCATGCCCTGGTCGAGGCCGGGGCCGACGTCATCGAGCTGGGCGTGCCCTTCTCCGACCCCATGGCCGACGGCCCCACCATCCAGCGGGCCTCCGAGCGCGCCCTCCTGAAGGGCATGAGCCTGAAGAAGGTCCTGGAGCTGGTGGCCGCCTTCCGCCAGAGCAACGGCGAGACGCCGGTGGTCCTCATGGGCTACGCCAACCCGATCGAAGCCATGGGCCAGGAAGCCTTCGCCGCCGCCGCCGCCACGGCCGGCGTGGACGGTGTGCTGGTGGTGGATTACCCCCCTGAGGAGTCGGTTGAATTCGGGCGCACCATGAAGGCCCGGGGCATGGATCCCATCTTCCTGCTGGCCCCCACCTCCACCGAAGCCCGCATCGGCCAGGTGGCGGAAGTGGCGAGCGGCTATGTCTATTACGTTTCCCTGGCCGGCGTCACCGGCGCGGGGCATTTGAACATCGATGCGGTGGCCGAGCGCCTCCCCGCCATCCGCGAAAAGACCGGCCTGCCGGTCGGGGTCGGCTTCGGCATCCGCGACGCGGCCACCGCGGCGCGCATCGCCGGGGTGGCCGACGCGGTGGTGGTGGGCAGCCGCATCATCGAGGAAATCGAGAAATCCACGGCGGAAACGGCCTGTGCCAACGTCCGGGCCCTGGTGGCCGACATCCGCCGCGGCATTGACGGAGCGAAACTGTGAGCTGGCTGAACAAACTTCTTCCCCCCAAAATCAAGCGCGAACAGGGTGTCCAGCGGCGCACCAGCCTGCCCGAAGGCCTGTGGAGCAAGTGCCCGTCCTGCGAGGCGGTGCTCTACGCCACCGACCTCGAGAAGAATCTCCAGGTCTGCCCCAAGTGCGGCCACCACAACCGCCTGCGGGCCCGCCAGCGCCTCGACCTGCTCCTCGACCCGGAAGGGCGCTTCGAGATCGGCGCCGAGGTGGTGCCGGTGGATACCCTCAAGTTCAAGGACAGCAAGCGTTATCCGGACCGTCTCATGGACGCCAATGCCGCCACCGAGGAGACCGATTCCCTGGTGGTGATGCAGGGCGCCATCAAGACCCTGCCGGTGGTCGCCGCCGCCTTCGAATTCGAATTCATGGGCGGCTCCATGGGCTCGGTGCTGGGCGAGCGCTTTGTGCGGGGCGTCCAGACGGCCATCGAGAACGGCCAGCCCTTCATTTCCATTTCCGCCTCGGGCGGCGCCCGCATGCAGGAGGGCCTCTTCTCCCTGATGCAAATGGCCAAGACCACCGCCGCCCTCACCAAGCTCGCCGCCGCCGGCCAGCCCTACATCTCCATCCTTACCGATCCCACCATGGGCGGCGTCTCCGCCTCCTTCGCCTTCGTCGGTGACGTGGTGATCGCCGAGCCCGGCGCCCTCATCGGCTTCGCCGGCCCCCGGGTGATCGAGCAGACGGTGCGGGAAACCCTGCCGGAGGGCTTCCAGCGTTCCGAATTCCTCCTCGAGAAGGGCGCCGTCGACCTCATCGTCGACCGTCGCGAGCTGCGGGACAAGGTTGCCCAGCTCCTCGCCCTCCTGCAAAAACTGCCAGCCGCCGCTTGAAAACCCTTTCCGACTGGCTGGCCCATCTCGAAGGCCTGCACCCCAAGGGGCAGGCCGGCATAGAGCTCGGCCTCGACCGCATCCGGCAGGTCAAGGACGCCCTCGGCCAGGTGCAGCACTGCCCGGTGATCGTGGTGGGCGGCACCAACGGCAAGGGCTCCACCTGCGCCTACCTGGAAAAGATCATCGCCAAGGCCGGCTACCGGGTGGGCTGCTACACCTCGCCCCACCTGCTGGCCTACAACGAGCGGGTGCGCATCGGCGGCGAGCCGGTGGACGACGAGGCCCTGTGCCGCGCCTTCGCCCGGGTGGAGGCGGCCCGCCAGACGGCCGGCGGCGTCTCTCTCACCTATTTCGAATTCGGCACCCTGGCCGCCTGGGAAGTCTTCGCCGAGGCCCAAGTCGAGGCTGCCGTCCTGGAAGTCGGCCTGGGTGGGCGGTTGGACGCCGTCAACGTCTATGAGCCGGACGTCTCGGTGGTCACCACGGTGGCCCTGGACCACACCGACTGGCTGGGCCCCACCCGGGAACACATCGGCTTCGAGAAGGCGGGCATCTACCGCCCCGGCAAGCCGGCCCTGTGCGCCGACCCGGCGCCGCCCCAGTCCCTCTTCGACCACGCCGCCGCCATCGGCGCCGATCTCAGGCTGGTCGGCCGCGACTTCGGCTTCGAGCGGGACACCGAGAACCGCCTGCAATGGCGCTGGTGGTGCAAGTCCGGCGAGCGCCTGGTGAGGCGCTCCCTGGCCTTTCCCGGCCTGCGGGGCATGACCCAGCTCTACAACGCCGCCGTCGCCCTGGCCGCCCTGGACAGCCTCGGCAACCGCCTGCCGGTGACCATGCAGGCCATCCGCACCGGCCTCATCGAAACCGAGCTGCCGGGCCGCTTCCAGGTGGTGCCGGGCAAGCCGGCCATCGTCCTGGACGTGGGCCACAATCCCCAGGCCGTCAAGGTGCTGGCCGACAACCTCGGCACCATGGGCTTCTTCGACCACACCTACGCGGTGGTGGGGATGCTGGCCGACAAGGACATCGCCGGCGCCCTGGCGCCCCTCAAGGGCAAGGTGGATCACTGGCTGGCCGTCAGCCTGGGCGGTCCCCGGGGCACCAGCGCCGAGAGCCTGGCCGCGATCGTGGCGGCGGAAAAGCTCGGCGGCGACGTGGCCTGTTACGGTTCACCTCTCGAAGCCATGCAGGCGGCGCGGGGAAGAGCCGCCGAAAGTGATAGAATTCTGGTTTTTGGATCGTTCTACACGGTCGCCGGAGCCCTAGAAGCGCTCAGGTCGAGCCGTTAGCCCATGGAAGACACCGACGTCCAGTTGCACCTCAAGAAACGCGCCCGGCGGCGCCTGGTGGGGGCTGTAGCCTTCGTGGTTTTCGTGGCGGTGGCCCTGCCCATGATCATGGACCATGAGCCGAAGCAGGCGGTGCAGGACGTCGAGATCCGCATTCCCGGCCAGGACGAGAAGCCCTTCGCCCCCAAGTTCGCCACCGCCCCCGTGGAAAAGCCCGTGGTGCCGCCGGCCGAGCCGGAGGAGGCGCCCGCGCCCGCCCCGAAGCAGCCGCAGGCAGCGCCCAAAGTGGAGCCCACCGCCAAGCTGGTGGACAAGCCGGCTGAGAAGCCCGCCGAGAAGCCGGTGGAGAAGGCCCCGGAGAAAACTCCCGCCAAGCCGGAAAAGCCGGTCGACAAGGCGCCCGAGAAGCCGGCCGCCAAGCCGGCGGCCAAGGAGGAAGGGGATGCCAAGCGCGCCGCCGCCATCCTGGCCGGCAAGGGCGCCGAGCCCGCCGCCAAGGGGAGCGAGCACGTCATCCTCATCGGCGCCTTTGCCAACGAGGCCAACGTCAAGACCATCAAGAGCAAGCTGGGTGAACTGAGTATTCGCACCTACACGGAACCCCTCGACTCTCCCCAGGGTCGTAAGACGCGAGTACGCGCCGGCCCCTTCCCCAACCGGGAGGCGGCAGAGAAGGCCCTGGACAGGATGAAGCGCATCGGCGTGTCCGGGGTGGTCGCTGCGAAGCAATGACCCGGCAGCCATGACCACCTTCGACTATGTCGTGATCGGCATCGTCGGGGCCTCGCTGTTGCTGGGACTCTGGCGGGGCGTCGTCGGCGAGCTGATCGCCCTGGCGGCCTGGGTATTGGCCTTTTTCGCCGCCGTCCAGTTCGGCGGCGACATTGCCCAGTCGCTGTTCTCCGGCGTCGGGGACAAGGGGCTGCGGGCCCTCGCTGGTTTCGCTGCGGTGTTCATCGGGGTGCTGGTGGTGATGGCCCTGGTGCGCCTCGCCGCGAGCGGCCTGGTCAAGGCCCTCGGGCTCGGGCTTTCGGACCGCCTGCTGGGGCTGGTCTTCGGCGTGGCGCGGGGCGCGATGATTGCTATGGTCCTGGTGGCGGTGGGCGGCCTGACGTCGGCGCCCCAGCAGGACTGGTGGCGGGAGGCGACCCTGTCGGGGCCTCTCGAAACGGCGGTAATGGCGGCCAAGCCCTGGTTGCCGCCGGATTTGGCTAAACGGATTCGATTCAAATAGGTAGGATGAATTTATGTGCGGGATTCTGGGCGTAGTTGCAACGACACCGGTGAACCAGCTCCTTTACGATGGCCTCATGGTGCTCCAGCACCGG
Source organism: Rhodocyclaceae bacterium (assembly GCA_035255045.1). Classification (GTDB taxonomy): domain Bacteria; phylum Pseudomonadota; class Gammaproteobacteria; order Burkholderiales; family Rhodocyclaceae; genus JAGTRP01. Next base: position 103,761 of record DATFAA010000034.1, read on the forward strand.
GGGCAGGATGCAGCTGGGATCGCCACTGCCGAGGGCAATACCTTCCACCTGCACAAGGGCCCCGGCCTGGTGCGGGATGTCTTCCGGACCCGCAACATGCGCGCCCTGCCGGGCAACTGGGGCATCGGCCACGTGCGCTATCCGACCGCCGGTTCGGCCTACAACTTCGCCGAGGCCCAGCCCTTCTACGTCAATTCCCCCTTCGGCATCGTCCTCGGACACAACGGCAACCTGACCAATGCCGAGCAGCTGAAGGATGAGATGTTCCGGCTCGACCGCCGCCACATCAATACCAATTCCGACTCGGAAGTGCTCCTCAACGTCCTCGCCCACGAGTTGCAGAACAGCGCCCATGGCTACGAGCTGGACGTGGACAGCATCTTCGACGCGGTGGCCGGCGTCCATCGCCGCTGCCGCGGCGCCTACGCCGTCGTCGCCCTGATCGCCGGCTACGGCCTCCTGGCCTTCCGCGATCCTCATGGCATCCGGCCCCTGGTCTACGGCCAGAACGAAACCCCGGAAGGCACCGAATACCTGGTTTCCTCGGAGTCCGTCGCCCTCGACACCCTGGGCTTCCAGATGATCCGGGACGTGGAGCCGGGGGAGGCCATCTTCATCGACCTCAATCACCAGTTCCACAGCCGGCAGTGCGCCCAGCAGCCGATCACCGCACCCTGCATCTTCGAGCACGTCTACCTGGCCCGTCCGGACTCCGTCATCGACGGCGTCTCGGTCTACGAGGCCCGGCTGGCCATGGGCGAGCACCTGGCCGAGAAGGTGAAGAAGCACATCCCGGTGGACGAGATCGACGTCGTCATCCCCATTCCCGATTCCAGCCGGCCGGCCGCCATGCAGCTGGCCCAGGTGCTGGGCATCCCCTTCCGGGAAGGCTTCGTCAAGAACCGCTACGTCGGCCGCACCTTCATCATGCCCGGCCAGGCAATGCGCAGGAAGTCGGTGCGCCAGAAGCTCAACACCTGCGGCCACGAGTTCAAGGGCAAGCGGGTGCTGCTGGTGGACGACTCCATCGTCCGCGGCACCACCAGCCGGGAAATCGTCGAGATGGCCCGGGCGGCTGGCGCCGTCAAGGTCTATTTCGCCTCGGCCGCGCCCCCGGTGCGCTTCCCCAATGTCTACGGCATCGACATGCCGACCCGTTCCGAGCTGATCGCCACCGGCCGCACCGATGAAGGCATCGCCCGGGAAATCGGGGCCGACGCCCTGGTGTACCAGGACCTGGAAGCCCTCAAGGCGGCGGTGACCTCCATGAACCCCAGGCTCACCGTCTTCGACGCCTCCTGCTTCGACGGTTGCTACATCACCGGCGATGTGGATGCGGGCTACCTGGACGCCGTCGAGGGCAAGCGCGGCGGCAAGGCCTCCGGCAAGGGCGACGAGGACGGCGACGGCAAGGCCAGCCAGCAACTCGTGCTGCAGCTGGCCGAGAGTGGGGTGCAGGACTGATGGACGCCAAGAATTACCGCCCCGAGACCCTGGCGGTGCGCGCCGGCCAGGAGCGCAGCCAGTTCAACGAGCACGCCGAGGCCCTCTACCTGACCTCCAGCTTCGTGTTCGAGAGCGCCGCCCAGGCGGCCCGCCGCTTCTCCGGCGAGGAGGAGGGCAATGTCTACTCGCGCTTTTCCAACCCCACCGTCGCCATGTTCGAGGAGCGCCTGGCGGCCCTGGAGGGAGCCGAGGACTGCGTCGCCTTCTCCAGCGGCATGGCGGCCATCATGGCGGTGTGCCTGTCCCACCTCAAGGCCGGCGACCATATCGTCGCCTCCAGCGGCCTGTTCGGCGCGACCGTCCAGCTCTTCAACAACATCCTGTCCCGCACCGGCATCGTCACCACCTTCGTGCCCCAGACCGATCCGGCGGCATGGGAGGCGGCCATCCGGCCTGAGACCAAACTGTTCTTCCTGGAGACGCCCTCCAATCCCCTCACCGAGATCGCCGACATCCGGCGCCTGTCGGCCATCGCCCATGGCCGGAACATCCTGGTGGCGGTGGACAACTGCTTCTGCACCCCCATCGTCCAGCGTCCCCTGGAGCTGGGCGCCGACCTCGTGGTCCATTCGGCCACCAAGTTCCTGGACGGCCAGGGGCGGGTCCTGGGGGGAGCCGTCTGCGGCCCCCGCAAGCTCACCGAGGATGTCTTCAAGTACCTGCGCACCGCCGGCCCGACCCTCTCCGCCTTCAACGCCTGGGTGCTCCTGAAGGGCCTGGAAACCCTCAAGATCCGCATGGAAGCCCAGTCGGCCAATGCCCTCAGGCTGGCCCAGTGGCTGGAAGCCCACCCGAAGGTGGCGCGGGTCTACTACCCCGGCCTGCCTTCCCATCCCCAGCACGAGTTGGCCATGGGCCAGCAGAAGATGGGCGGCGCCATCGTCTCGTTCGAGGTCAAGGGCGAGCGGGCGGAGGCCTGGCAGGTGGTGGATTCCTGCCGGCTGCTGTCGATCACCGCCAACCTGGGCGACACCAAGACCACCATCACCCATCCCGCCTCCACCACCCACGGCCGGGTCAGCCCGGAAACCCGGGCCGCCGCCGGCATCAAGGAAAGCCTGCTGCGCATCGCGGTGGGCCTGGAGGCGGTGGAGGACCTGCAGGCCGATCTGGATCGGGGCCTGTCCTCCCTGTAGCAACGCACGGCGCGGGCCGGAAGGCCCCGCCCGCCGCGCACGGCTCCCCGTTGCGTGGTACTATCCGTGCCTTCTTTCGCGCCGCAATCAGTCTCGGCGCCTTCAATCGGTCCCAGCGACCGAAATCCCCGCCTTTACCTCGACTGGTTCGTGCCCGCACGCAAGGCCAAAGGCGACACTCCCGGAGTTTTCATGGGTTTTTCCGCTCTCGGCCTAAGGGCCGAGCTTCTGCGCGCCGTCAGCGAGCAGGGCTATACCGTTCCCACCCCCATCCAGCAGAACGCCATCCCGGCGGTCCTGGCCGGCCATGACCTGATGGCCTCGGCCCAGACCGGCACCGGCAAGACCGCAGGCTTCACCCTGCCCATCCTCCACCGCCTCACCGAGGCCGCCAATGACCGCCTGTCCCGCATCTCCCGGGCCCCCCGGGTGCTGGTCCTGGTCCCCACCCGGGAACTGGCCATGCAGGTCGAGGAAAGCGTCCGCACCTACGGCAAGCATCTGCCGGTCAATTCCCTGGCCATGTTCGGCGGGGTCGGCATCAATCCCCAGATCGCCGCCCTGAAGCGCGGCGTCGACATCCTCGTCGCGACCCCGGGCCGCCTCCTGGACCACGTCCAGCAGCGCACCGTCGATCTCTCCGTCGTCGAGACCCTGGTCCTCGACGAGGCCGACCGCATGCTCGACATGGGTTTCATCCGCGACATCCGCAAGATCATCGCCCTGCTGCCGGCCCAGCGCCAGAACCTGCTGTTCTCCGCCACCTTCTCCCCGGATATCCGGGAACTGGCCTCGGGCCTCCTGAAGGACCCGGTGTCGGTGGACGTGGCGCCCCGCAACACCGCGGCCGAGACCGTCACCCAGCGCGTCATCGAGGTGAACCGGGAGCAGAAGAAGGATGTGTTGCTGCACCTGTTCGAAACCAAGGGCTGGCACCAGGTGCTGGTGTTCACCCGCACCAAGTACGGCGCCGATGCCCTGGCCCGCAAGCTGGACAAGGCCGGCGTCAAGTCCGCCGCCCTGCATGGCGACAAGACCCAGGGCGCCCGCACCCGGGCCCTGGCCGACTTCAAGGCCGGCAAGCTCTCCGCCCTGGTGGCCACCGACATCGCCGCCCGCGGCATCGATATCGACGCGCTGCCCTATGTTGTCAATTTCGAGTTGCCCAACGTCGCCGAGGATTACGTGCACCGTATCGGCCGCACCGGCCGGGCCGGCATGGAAGGCGAGGCGGTTTCCCTGGTCTGCCACGACGAGCGCGGCAACCTGAAGGACATCGAGAAGCTGATCAAACGCAGCCTCGGAAGGGAAGTGATTGCCGGCTTCGAGCCATCGGCAGTGGCAGCGCCCCGTCCGGCGCCCCAGCCCCGGGGCCAGGCGAAGCCGGCGGCGGGGGCTCCCCGCCGCGACGGCCAGGGCCGCAACGGTCAGCAACAGCACCGCAACGGCAATCGGCACCGCTAAGACCGGATCCCGCCTAGCAACATCGACGCCCCAGCCAACGCTGGGGCGTTTTTCATTCCGCGGCGGAAGCGATGACTTCCAGCAGTTCCTCGCCGTAGCGCTCGATCTTGGCGTCGCCGAGGCCGGTGATGGTGGTCAGGTGGCCGTAGTTGCGGGGGCGGACCTCGGCCAATTCCTTGAGGGTGCGGTCGTGGAGGATGACGTAGGCCGGCACCGCTTGCTCCCGGGCCGTATCGGCCCGCCAGCGGCGCAGGGCCTCGAACAGGGGCTGGTCGGCGGGTTCCAGGTCGATGGGGGCGCGGGCCGCCTTGCCGGTGGCCGCCTTGCGGCGCACCGTCCGGCGCAATTCCACGCTCTGCTCGCCCCGCAGCACCGGCCGGGCCTCTTCCGTGAGCTTGAGGGCGCCGTGTTCGGCGAGGTCTACCTGCAGTAGTCCGGCGGCGGCTAGCTGGCGGAAAACCGAACGCCAGGCGGCCTCGTCCAGGTCGGCGCCGACGCCGAAGGTCGGCAGGCGGTCGTGGCCCCACTGCTTGACCTTGTCGGTGGCCTTGCCGCGCAGGACGTCCACCAGGTGGGCCACGCCGAAGCGCATGCCGGTGCGGAAGACGGCGGACAGGGCCTTCTGGGCGGCGACGGTGCCGTCCCAGCATTCCGGCGGGTCAAGGCAGACGTCGCAGTTGCCGCAGGGCTTGGTGGTCTCGCCGAAATAGTCGAGGAGCACTTGGCGGCGGCAGCGGGGGGCTTCGCAATAGGCGAGGAGGGCGGTGAGGCGCTGGGTTTCCAGGCGCTTCTGGGCATCGGCGGCGGTGGATTCGGCGATGCGGGCCTGCTGTAGGGCCACGTCCTGCATGCCGTACACCATCCAGGCCTCGGCCGGCTCGCCATCGCGGCCGGCACGGCCGGTTTCCTGGTAATAGGCCTCGATGCTCTTGGGCAGGTCGAGGTGGGCGACGAAGCGTACGTCCGGCTTGTCGATGCCCATGCCGAAGGCGATGGTGGCCACCATGACCAGGCCTTCCTCCCGCAGGAAGCGGCGCTGGTTCTCGGCCCGGGTTTCGGCCGGCAGCCCCGCATGGTAGGGCAGTGCGGTGTAGCCCTGGGCGCTCAGCCACTCGGCGGTCTCCTCCACCTTCTTGCGGGACAGGCAATAAACGATGCCGGCCTCGCCCTTGCGACCGGCCAGGAAGCCGAGAAGCTGCCTCCTGGGATTGTCCTTCTCCACCACCGTGTAGCGGATATTGGGACGGTCGAAGCTGGAGAGGAAGACCCGGGCCTCGGAGAGGCCCAGGCGCTTGATCATCTCCTCCCGGGTGGGGCCGTCCGCCGTGGCCGTGAGGGCGATGCGCGGGACTTCCGGATAGCGCTCGTGGAGGGCGGAGAGCTGCAGGTACTCGGGCCGGAAGTCGTGGCCCCACTGGGAGACGCAGTGGGCCTCGTCGATGGCGAAAAGGGCGATGCGGCGGTCGGCGTAGAGCCGGTCCAGCATGGCCAGGCTGCGCTCGGTTAGGAGGCGTTCCGGAGCGATGTAGACGAGGTCTAGGCCGCCGGTGAACAGCTGCTTCTCGATGGCCTGGATCTGCGGCCAGTCGAGGGTGGAATTGAGGCAGGCGGCCCGCACGCCGAGCTGGGTGAGGGCGTCCACCTGATCCTGCATGAGGGCGATGAGGGGCGACACCACGACGGCGGTGCCGGGCCGCAGCAGGGCAGGGATCTGATAGCAGAGACTCTTGCCGCCGCCAGTGGGCATGAGCACCAGGGCGTCGCCACCGTCGGCGATGTGGCCGATGATGTCGGCCTGGCGGCCCCGGAAGGCCGGATAGCCGAAGGTGTGCTGGAGGATGTCGAGGGCGGTGGCCATGGCTGCCCCGGCCTCAGGCGAGGATTTCCCGGCGCAGGACTTCGCCGTCCCAGGCCAGGCACTCGCCCCGGTCCTCGTGCCAGTCGGCAAGCACCCAGCGCTCGACGTGGATACCGTCCACGATATGGTCGTGGGTGGCCGGCTGGTGGGTGTGGCCGTGGATGAAGGTGGCGTAGCCGTGCTGGCGAAGGAAGTCCTCGGTCTCGCCGGGATGGAGATCCATCAGGTAGGCGGCCTTTTCCTGCTTGCCCTGCTCGCTCATCTCCCGCATGTGGGCAGCGATGGCGCGGCGCTCGGCCAGGGGCTTGGTGAGGAAGGCGGCCTGCCACTCCGGGGAGCGCACCTGGCGGCGGAAGGCCATGTACTCGGCGTCGTCGATGCAGAGGGCGTCGCCGTGGGAGAGGACGAACTGCCATTCCGGAGTGGACAACACGTAGGGATCGCTAAGGAGCCGGACCCCGGCGGCAGCCGCGAAGCCGTCCCCCAGGAGGAAATCACGATTGCCGTGCTGGACGGAGATGGCGAGGCCGGCGTCGGCGGCGGCCCGCAGGGCGGCCACCACCTGGGCGTTGTAGGGCTCGCCGCAGTCGTCGTCGCCGACCCAGGCTTCGAACAGGTCGCCGAGGATGTACAGCTCCCGGGCCTCCCGGGCACGGCCGGCGAGAAAGTCCAGGAACAAACGCGTCGCCCCGGGTGACCGGGGCGACAGGTGAAGATCGGAGATGAAGAGGATCAAACGATTTCGGCTTTTTCGATCACCACGTCATCGACCGGGACGTCCTGGTGGAAGCCCTTGTTGCCGGTGCGAACGGCCTTGATCTGGTCCACCACGTCCATGCCCTCGACCACCTGGCCGAAGACGCAGTAGCCCCAGCCGCTGCCGTTCGGGGACTTGAAGTCGAGGAAGTCGTTGTCCACCACGTTGATGAAGAACTGGGCGGTGGCGGAATGGGGGTCGTTGGTGCGGGCCATGGCGACGGTGCCGCGCTTGTTCTTGAGGCCGTTGGCCGCCTCGTTTTCGATGGGGGCGTTGGTGGGCTTTTGCTTCATGCCCGGCTCGAAGCCGCCGCCCTGGATCATGAAATTCTTGATGACCCGGTGGAAGACGGTGTTGTCGTAGTGGCCGGCCTTGACGTAGGCCAGGAAGTTCTCGACCGTCTTGGGCGCCTTCTCAGCGTCCAGTTCGAGGGTGATGGTGCCGAGGTTGGTTTGCAGCTTGACCATGGAAGGATCCTTACTTTTCTGAAATGATCTTGACGTTCTGAATGACGACCGGCGTCCGGGGCACGTTCTCGTAATAGCCGACGTTGCCGGTGGGGACCTTGGCGATCTTGTCCACCACGTCCATGCCCTGGACCACCTTGCCGAAGACGGTGTAGCCGTAGCCGCGGACGTCGGGGGAACGGTAATTGAGGAAGTCGTTGTCCTTCAGGTTGATGAAGAACTGGACCCGGGCCGAATGGGGGTCGGAGGTGCGGGCCATGGCGACGGTGCCCCGGCTGTTGGGCGCGCCGCTGTTGGCTTCGTTCTGGAGGGCTGGGGTCAGCACCTTCTTCTCTTCCATGGCAGCATTGAAGCCGCCGCCCTGGATCATGAAGCCTTCGATGACCCGGTGGAAGATGGTGCCTTCGTAGAAGCCGTGCTTGGCGTTGTAGAGGAACATCTCCACGGTTTTGGGTGCCTTGTCCGGGAAGAGTTCCAGGGTGACCTTGCCCATGTTGGTCTGCATCTCAACCGTGGGGGCGGCCCAGGCGGCAGCCCCAAGCAGGGTGCCGGCGGCGATGGCGAGCATTTTCTTGATGGTATTCATGCTGCTCCTTCGTAGATGATCTTCCACTTGCCGTCTTCCCGAATCCAGTACTGGCGTTTCTTCATCACATTGGAAACGCTGTTGCTCCGGTAGTCCTGGTCGAAGGTGACGACAATCACCTCTTCCTTGCCCGGGTTGCGGAAGACCGACAGGTTGTTGACCTTGACCTTGATCCAGTCCTTGCCGTTGTTGGCCTGGCGCTTCTGGGCGGCGAACTGCTCGATACTCTGGCCGTTGGCCTCGAAGCGCTTGGAGTAGTGCCGCATCAGCCGGTCGGTGTCGCGGCTCTCCCAGTCGGCGCGCCAGCTCTCGATGGTGCGGTTGAGCTCGGTGCGCTCTTTGCTCCAGTCGTCCAGGGTCAGCCACTCCACAGAGTTGCTGATGATGACCGGGGTCAGGCCCACCTGCAGATTCTTGCCGACGGCGTCCAGGTCCTGGTTGGCGAGCACCACGCAGCCGTCGGAGGCGCGGGGCGGCCGGGAGAAGGTGTCGGAGGGCGTGCCGTGGAGCCAGATGCCGTTGCCGCTGCGGCCGTGGCGCTTGTCCCATTCGTTGGGATAGTCGAGGGGGAAGGCGCCGCTGCCGTAGAGGTCGGCCAGCTTCTGGCGGGGCAGGCTGGAGGTGACGTGGTAGACGCCGATGGGCGTCTTCTTGTCGCCCTGGACGGCCTTCTCGGCTCCCTGCTTACCCTGGGTGATGTAGTAGTCGGCGACAAAGCGCGGACGGCCGCCGTTGGCCTGGTCGTTCTCGTACAGGTAGAGGCGGGACTTCTGGGTGTCCACGACGACGGCGTAGCGCTGGTCCGGCCGCATCTGCAGGAGGTAGCGGGGGACGTAGTTGGCCGGCGGCTTTTCCTTGTAGCCCTTGAGCCGGACGATGGCTTCGGAGCGCAGGTCGGCGATCTTGTCGCTGGGGGCGCCGTTGAGGGCACCGAAGCCGTTGATGGGCCTGGCCCGGGCCAGCAGCAGATCGCCCTTGATCAGGTGGCCGAGGCGGAAGTTGGGATACTGGCGCAGCAGGTTGTCCGTCATCTGCAGCGCCAGATCCAGGCGGTTGGCCTCGATCTCGTTGAAAATCTTTGCCAGTTGGGGCTCGGGGCCAGAATCCGAAACGGTCAAGGGGGCCTTGGCCACCACACCCGCCGACAGCGCCGCGGCAGCAGCGGCGGCGACCACGTGGGGTTTGCTGCCCTTGGCAGGCTTGGCGGTCTTCTGGATCTTGGCCGGTTGGTGAACCTTGGCATGGGCACCGGTGGCCAGGCAGGCCGCCAGGACGGCCAGGATCAGCTGCCGGCCGAGCATCAGCGAGCGAGTTCTTCCTGGATCAGCCACTTGCCTGCGGAGCGCACGAGCACCAAAGTTTTGGTGGTGGAGGTATTAAGGCTGCCGGCCTTGTAGTGCTGGCGGAACTTGGCGGTCGCCTTGTCGCCGCTGACGCTGATCTGGGGCTCGTCGTAGCTCACCGAAATCTTGCCAGCCTTGCCGGCGATGCGATCCTGCCGTTCGGCTTCCCAGGCCTTGCGGGACTGGCCCTTGGGCGGCTGGAAGTCGGCGGCGTAGTGGGCGAGGTAGGCCTTCACGTCCTTGCGGGACCAGGCGTCCACCCAGCCGTTGAGGGCCTTGGTGACATCGTCCGCGGCGGGATCGGCCTTGGGCGCGGCTGGTGCGGCGGCAGGCTTGGCCTCGGCCACCTTGGTTTCCGCCGGCTTGGCCGGAGCGGCGGCCGGGGTGGTGGCGATGACCGTGGCGGTCGGCGCCGGGGCAGGCACGGCAGCGGCCGGCGCCTTTGCGGCGGGGGCCTGCACGGCTGCCGGCGCGGCGGCCACGGGCTTGACGTTGGGTCGGGCGGAGGTGCTGATGAGGTCGCGGATCAGGGACAGCTTGTTCTGGGCCGCGGAATTGGACGAATCCAGTTGCAGGGCCTTGTCGTAGGCCTGGCTGGCCAGCTTGGCGTAGACGTCGCCCAGGTTCTCGTAGGCGATGGCGTAGGCCGGGTGAGTCCTTATTGCCATTTCCAGCGCCGTGCGGGCCTTGTCGTACTGCTTCTGCTGGGCGTAGAGGACGGCGAGATTGTTGTAGGGCTCGGGCAGCTCCGGGTAATCCTCGGTGAGCTTGGTGAACACGGCGACGGCTTCGTTGGGCTTGCCCATTTCGGTCAGGATGAGGCCCTTGAGGAAGCGGCCCTGGGCGTCCTTGGGCTTGCCGGAGAGGTAGGCGTCCACCTTCTCCAGGGCCTGGGAATACTGCCCCTGCTTGATCAGGCGCTGGACCTCGGGCAGGTTGTCCGCCATGGCCGGCAGAGCGGCGCCAAGGGCAAGTCCCAGGACCAGAGCGCGCAGGTTGGCGCGGGGCCGGAAATGGGCTGAGACACGGGCCGGGAGGCGGGCCAGGAACGGGAAGGGGGCAGTCATCGCTATGCTATACTTTGCCGAGGTTCACAATCGTTAAATTCTATCAAGAAGCCCGTCCAATCCAAAGTTCAAAAGCGCGGCGGGCTTTTCCAATACTCGACTCCCATGCTGAAAATACACAACTCCCTGACCCGGGAAAAGCAGGTGTTCGTCCCCATCGAGCCTGGTAAGGTTCGGATGTACGTTTGCGGCATGACGGTGTATGACTACTGCCACCTGGGGCACGCCCGGGTGATGGTGGTGTTCGACATGGTCTATCGCTGGCTCAAGGCCAGTGGCTTGGACGTGACCTACGTCCGCAACATCACCGACATCGACGACAAGATCATCCGTCGGGCGGCGCAGAACGGCGAGTCCATCCAGGCCCTGACCGACCGCTTCATCGCCTACATGCACGAGGACGCTGCGGCCTTGGGGGTGCAGCGGCCCGACCACGAGCCCCGGGCGACGGAATACGTGGCCCAGATGCTCGACCTGATCGGCAAGCTGGAGAACAACGGCCTGGCCTACCGGGCGGAGGACGGCGACGTCAATTTCGCGGTGCGCAAGTTCGAGGGCTACGGCAAGCTGTCCGGCAAGTCCCTGGACGATCTGCGGGCCGGCGAGCGGGTGGAGGTGGATTCCGCCAAGCAGGATCCCCTGGACTTCGTCCTCTGGAAGCATGCCAAGCCCGGCGAGCCGGCCTGGCAGTCGCCCTGGGGCGAGGGGCGGCCGGGCTGGCACATCGAGTGCTCGGCCATGAGTTCCCAGCTGCTCGGCCAGCATTTCGACATCCACGGCGGCGGCCAGGATCTGCAGTTCCCCCACCATGAGAACGAGATCGCCCAGTCGGAGGGCGCCCACCAGTGCAAGTTCGTCAATTACTGGATGCACAACGGCTTCGTGCGGGTGGATAACGAGAAGATGTCCAAGTCCCTCGGCAACTTCTTCACCATCCGCGAGGTGCTGAAGTCCTACGATGCCGAAGTGGTGCGGTTCTTCATCCTGCGGGCCCATTACCGCAGCCCCCTCAACTACTCCGACGCCCACCTGGACGACGCCCGGCGCAGCCTGGACAGCCTCTACTTCGCCCTGCGGGATGTGCCGCCCGCGGCGGTCGCCCTGGATTGGGGCAATCTCTACGCCGTCCGCTTCCGGACCGCCATGGATGAGGATTTCGATTCCCACGGCGCCATCGCCGTCCTCTTCGAGCTAGCGGGGGAGGTCAATCGCAGCCGCAGCGCCGAGTTGGCGGGCCTGCTGAAGAACCTGGCTGGCGTCCTCGGGCTCCTGGAGCGGGATCCGGTGGCCTACCTGCAGGGCGGCACCGCCGGCGGCCTGGACGAGGGGGCCATCGAGCAGCTCATCGCCGACCGCATCGCCGCCAAGAAGGGAAAGAATTTCGCCGAGGCCGACCGTATCCGCGAGGAGCTGAAGGCGGCGGGGGTGATCCTCGAGGACAGCCCCCAGGGGACCACCTGGCGGCGCGCCTGAGGCGACGCCGAGCAGAAAGACAAAAGCCCGTCGCGAGACGGGCTTTTTCGTTGGTGCCGGCAGTGGCCTACTTGAGGACCTTGCCCCCCGGGCCGATCACCGTCAGTTCCACGAAGCGGGAGCCCTGGCGGCTGTCCGGGCTGTAGCTCACCCGATAGCCGCCGAAGTCCTGGTTGAGGCTTTCCAGGGTGCTCACCAGCTTTTCCCGGGAAACGTCCTTGCCCTGCTTTTTGAGGGCATCCACCAGGACCCGGGCCATCATGTAGCCCTCGACGCCGTAGTAGGAGAACTTGCCCTGCTTGCCCAGGAGGCGCTGGTATTCCCGCACCACGGAGACGGTGTCGTTCCAGGGGTAGGGCATGACCTGGGAAATGCCGATGCCGCGGGCGTCGCTGCCCAGTTCCTGGACCAGCTGTTCGGCGCCGACCGGGGACAGGGTCATGAGCATGGGGTTCTGGCCCGCCTTCTTCATGGCCTTGACGAAGGCGGCAGTGGGCTTGTAGAGGGTGACCATGACCACCGCCTGGGGGTTGGCCTTGGAGATGATCTCGACCGCCTTGGATACGTCCAGGGAATTGCGCTCCACCGTGGCCACGGCGGAGGGGGTGAGGTTGTATTTCTTGAGGGCGGCGGTGACGCCTTCGAGGCCGGAATTGCCGAAGCCGTCGTTCTGGTAGAAGACGGCGATGCTCTTCAGGCCCAAGGCCACCAGCTGATTGACGATAGCCTCGGTCTCGTCCGCGTAGCTGGCGCGGACATTGAACATGTAGCGGTTGTTGGCGTTGGCCGAAGGCGCCTGGCGAATGGTGCCGGCGCCGGAGATGGTGCCCACCAGGGGCACCCGGGCCGGGCCGAAGACGCTGTTCATGGCCTCCGTGGTCGGGCTGGAGCCGTAGAAGGCGAGGAGGGAAAAGACCTTCTTGTCCTCGATCAGGGTCTTGGTGTTGGCGACGGCCCGCTCGGTTTCGTAGCCGTCGTCCAGGCTGACCAGTTCAAGCTTGCGGCCGTTTACTCCGCCGGCCTTGTTGATCTGGGTGAAGTAGGCGCTGATGGCCGTCTTCATGTCCTCGCCGTAGGCACCATTGGGGCCCGAGAAGGGGGCCGACATGCCGATAGTGATGGAGGTGTCGCTGACGCCAGGATCGGCCGCCCATGCGGTCCAAGCCAGAAACCCAAGTACCCCTGCCACGGCCACGCGTTTCCACGAGCTCATTATTTTGTTCCCCCTGCCTGCCAAGTCGAACGACGGCTAATTTTAGCCGGTAAGAATGGCGCCCGAAACTGACGGCAGGCTTACTCGCGCGACAAAAAAGGCGAGCTCGAAGGCTCGCCTTGATCCATGTCAGCAGGAGTGCCGCTTACTGGCCGAAGAACTCCTTGACCTTGTCCATCCAGGACTTGGCCCGGGGATTGTGCTTGGCGTCGTTGTCCCGACTGATTTCCTCCAGTTCCTGGAGCAGTTCCCGCTGGCGGTCGGTCAGATTGACCGGGGTTTCGACCACCACGTGGCAGAGCAGGTCGCCATGGGTGTGGCTGCGCACTCCCTTGATGCCCTTGCCCCGCAGCCGGAAGATGCGACCCGACTGGGTCTCGGGCGGAATCTTGATCTTCGCCGCACCGTCCAGGGTCGGGATTTCGATGTCGCCGCCCAGGGCCGCCGTGGTGAAGGAGATGGGCATCTCGCAGTGCAGGTCGTTGTGGTCGCGCTGGAAGACCGCATGGGCCTTCAAGTGGATTTGTACGTAGAGATCCCCCGGCGGGCCGCCATTGACGCCATGCTCGCCTTCGCCCGCCAGGCGAATGCGATCCCCCTCGTCCACACCGGCCGGAATCTTCACCGCCAGGGTCTTGTGCTGCTTGACCCGGCCGGCGCCGTGGCAGGTGCCGCAGGGGTCGGCGATGAAGCGCCCGGTGCCGTGGCACTTGGGGCAGGTCTGCTGGATGGAGAAGAAGCCCTGCTGCAGGCGTACCTGGCCGGAGCCGCTGCAGGTGGGGCAGGTCTTGGGCTGGGTGCCGGCCTTGGCCCCGCTGCCGTGACAGCTGTCGCAGACCTCCATGGTGGGGATGCGAATCTTGGTCTCGGTGCCGTGGGCGGCCTGCTCCAGGGAGATTTCCAGGTTGTAGCGGAGGTCGGCGCCGCGATAGATGTTGGAGCGGCCGCCGCCACCACCCCGGTGGCCGCCGAAAATCTCGTCGAAGATGCCGCCGAAGGCATCGGCGAAACCGCCGCCCATGCCGCCGCCGAAGCCGCCGCCCATGCCGGCCTGGGGATCGATGCCGGCGTGGCCGAACTGGTCGTAGGCCGCCCGCTTCTGGCCGTCGGACAGGATTTCGTAGGCTTCCTTGGCCTCCTTGAACTTCTCCTCCGCCCCCGGATTGTCCGGGTTGCGGTCCGGGTGATGCTTCATGGCCAGCTTGCGGTAGGCCTTCTTGATTTCTTCCTCGCTGGCGTCGCGGTTGAGGCCGAGGACTTCGTAATAATCGCGTTTAGACATTTCCCTACCCGTCAATAGACAAAGGCACCGAGGGCCACCGGTGGCTTGCCGGTGTCTCGGTGCCGTGAAGCATGGCTAGTTTACTTCTTGTCCTTGACCTCGGTGAACTCGGCATCCACCACGTCGCCTTCGTCCTTCTTGGCCTGCTGCTGACCGCCCTGGTGGGCTTCGCCGGCGGGTGCGCCTTCGGCCTGCTGCTGGGCGTACATCTTCTCGCCCAGCTTCTGGGCCGCCTGGGCCAGGGCCTCGGTCTTGGCGGTGATGGCATCCTTGTCGCCTTCGCGCAGGACATCCTCGACTTCCTTGATGGCGGCCTCGATCTTCTCCTTCTCGCCGGCATCCAGCTTGTCGCCGTATTCGGTGAGGGACTTCTTGACCATGTGCACCATGCCGTCGGCCTGGTTGCGGGCGTCAGCCAGCTCGTGGGCCTTCTTGTCCTCCTCGGCGTGGAGTTCGGCGTCCTTCACCATGCGCTGGATTTCTTCTTCGCTCAGGCCCGAGTTGGCCTTGATGGTGATCTTGTTTTCCTTGCCGGTGGCCTTGTCCTTGGCGGTCACGTGCATGATGCCGTTGGCGTCGATGTCGAAGATGACCTCGATCTGGGGCACGCCGCGGGGAGCGGGCGGGATGCCTTCCAGGTTGAACTGGCCGAGGCTCTTGTTGCCGGAAGCCACTTCCCGCTCGCCCTGGAGGACGTGGATGGTGACGGCGCCCTGGTTGTCGTCGGCGGTGGAGAAGACCTGGCTGGCCTTGGTCGGGATGGTGGTGTTCTTCTGGATGAGCTTGGTCATGATACCGCCCAGGGTCTCGATGCCCAGGGAAAGCGGGGTCACGTCCAGCAGCAGCACGTCCTTCACTTCACCCTGGAGCACGCCGCCCTGGATGGCGGCGCCGACGGCGACGGCCTCGTCCGGGTTCACGTCCTTGCGGGGATCCTTGCCGAAGAATTCCTTTACCTTCTCCTGGACCTTGGGCATGCGGGTCATGCCGCCCACCAGGATGACGTCGTCGATGTCGCCGATCTTGACGCCGGCGTCCTTGAGGGCGGTGGCGCAGGGGGCGATGGTGCGCTCGACCAGTTGCTCCACCAGGGACTCGAACTTGGCCCGGGTGATCTTCATGGTCAGGTGCTTGGGGCCGGAGGCGTCGGCGGTGATGTAGGGCAGGTTGATCTCGGTCTGCTGGCTGGAGGAGAGCTCGATCTTGGCCTTTTCGGCGGCTTCCTTCAGGCGCTGCAGGGCGAGCACGTCCTTCTTGAGGTCGGTGCCGGATTCCTTCTTGAACTCGTCGATGATGTAGTCGATCAGGCGCTGGTCGAAGTCCTCGCCGCCCAGGAAGGTGTCGCCGTTGGTGGCCAGCACTTCGAACTGCTTCTCGCCGTCCACGTCGGCGATCTCGATGATGGAGATGTCGAAGGTGCCGCCACCCAGGTCATAGACGGCGATCTTGCGGTCCTTGGTGCTGGACTTGTCCATGCCGAAGGCCAGGGCCGCGGCGGTGGGCTCGTTGATGATGCGCTTGACTTCGAGGCCGGCGATGCGGCCGGCGTCCTTGGTTGCCTGGCGCTGGCTGTCGTTGAAGTAGGCCGGCACGGTGATGACCGCCTCGGTCACTTCCTCGCCCAGGTAGTCCTCGGCGGTCTTCTTCATCTTGCGCAGCACTTCGGCGGAAACCTGGGGAGGGGCGATCTTCTTGTCCCGCACTTCAACCCAGGCGTCGCCGTTGTCGGCCTTGAGGATCTTGTAGGGCATCAGGGCGATGTCCTTCTGCACTTCCTTTTCCTCGAAGCGGCGGCCGATCAGGCGCTTCACCGCGTACAGGGTGTTCTTGGGGTTGGTGACGGCCTGGCGCTTGGCCGGGGCCCCGCACAGGATTTCGCCGTCTTCGCTGTAGCCGACGATGGAAGGCGTGGTGCGCGCGCCTTCGGAGTTCTCGATGACCTTCGGCTGGCCGCCTTCCATGATGGCCACGCAGCTGTTGGTGGTGCCGAGGTCGATGCCGATAATCTTGCCCATATTCAAATCCTTTGCTGAATTAGCTGAAATTTCCGATGTGTCGGAGATGGGGGCGTGCCCCGGTATTTCAATCCTTGCCCTTGGCGACCATGACCAGAGCCGGGCGCAGGACGCGCTCGGCGATCAGGTAGCCCTTCTGCAGGACGGTGGCCACGGTGTTCGGCTCCTGGTCTGCTTCGACCATGCCGATGGCTTGGTGCTTGTGGGGGTCGAATTTCTCGCCGGCCGGGTTGATTTCCTTGAGGCCGGATTTTTCGAAGGCGGAGACCAGCTGCTTGAGGGTGAGATCGACGCCGGAGCGGAGGCCTTCCACGGTCTGTTCCTGGTTGGCCAGGGCAGCTTCCAGGCTGTCCTTGACGGCCAGGAGCTCGCCGGCGAATTTCTCGACGGCAAACTTGTGGGCCTTGGAGATGTCATCCTGGGCCCGGCGGCGCACGTTTTCGCTCTCCGCCTTGGCCCGCAGCCAGGCATCGTAGTGCTCGGCCGCCTTCAGTTCTACCTGGCGCAGCTGTTCTTCGAGGCTCGGCAGGGTGTCTACCGGTTCGTTTCCGGAAGCGGGCGCAGCCTGTGCTCCGACCTCCGGCGCTTGTTGTTCTCCCAGCAGGGGTTCCTGGGGCGTTTCATGGTTGGACATAGGGTGTTCTCCGAAAAAACTTAGCGCTAATTGGGGACTGAATTCAGGGTTTCAAGCCCCGGCCAGCATGAATTTGCTTGGAGCGCCGAACGGAGGCGCCGATCGCGGAAAATGGCGGCCGAGGAGGGCCGGACCGGGTCGGTCCGGTGCCCTCCTGGAGTATTCGGCGCTACGGGGCTGGCTGTATTAGACCTTGAAGCGTCCGACCATGCTCTGCAGGCCGTCGGCGAGGTTCTTCAGGTCGTGGGCGGCACCGGCCGTCTGCTCGACGGCGCCGGTGTTGTCGCGGGCCATCTGGGCGATGGCCTCGATGCTGGATTCCACCGCGCCGGAAACCCGGCGCTGCTGGTCGGTGGCGGCGGCGATGGCGTCGAGGCCGTGGCCGACCTCCGCCACCGAGCCGTTGGTGGCCTGCAGGACGCTGGCCACGGTGCCCACCGAGGTCTGGCTGCTGGCCAGGTGCTCGAGGCCCTCCTCGATGGTGCGGCGCACGGACACCGACTGGGCGCTGATGGTGGCGGTGATGGCGTCGATCTCGCTGGCGGAGCGGCCGGATTTCTCGGCCAGCTTGCGCACCTCGTCGGCCACCACGGCGAAGCCTCGTCCCTGCTCGCCGGCCCGGGCCGCCTCGATGGCGGCGTTGAGGGCGAGGAGGTTGGTCTGCTCGGCGATGTCCTTGACCTCCCGGGTCATGTGGGTGATGGCCTCGGTGTTGCGGACGAATTCATTGACCGACTCGGCCATCTGCTTGACCGCGTGCTCGACCACGTTCATTTCCTGGAGCAGGACGGTGAGGTTGCGGCTGCCTTCCTCGGCCCGCACCAGGCTTTCCTGGGACTGGTGCTGGACGTTGCCGGCGCTCTGGGCGATGGAAGAGATGCTGGCCACCAGCTGTTCGACCGCGTTGGCGGCATCGTTGGATTTCTCGTCCTGCTGGTGGGAGCTGCGGGCCACCCGGTCGGCGCTGTCGGACAGGGATGCCACCTTGGCTGATACCTGGACGGCGGCGTCCCGCACCTGCCGCACCAGGCCGCTGAAATTCTCCATCATCTCGTTGAAGACGGCGGCCGCCTGGCCGACCTCGTCCTTGCCCGCCACCGGCAGGCGGCGGGTGAGGTCGCCTTCGCCCCGGGCGATGTCTTCCAGGCCCTTGCGCAGCTGGTCCAGGGGATGGGTGACGAAATGGTGGGTGAGGAGATAGATGATGACCAGCAGGACGCCGATCACCACCAGGGCGGCGCCGGCGATCTTGAGGCGGAAATTGGCTACCTCGGCTTCGACGGAATCCAGGGAGACCTTCATGCTGACCACGCCCAGCACGGTGCCCTCGGGGACCTGGTGGCAGGCGATGCAGTCCTTGCCCAGGTAGTTCTTGGAGGCCCGGGTCGGGTTGATGACCCGCAGGAAGGAGCTGCCGTCGACATTCTCGACGGCCATGTAGGGGGTGCCGGTCTGCATCACCTGCTTTTCGACTGCGTCCAGGTCCCGCTTGTCCTTGGTATCGGGGCCGAAGAGCTTCTCCACCGCGCCGCTGCGGGCGACATGGAGGTCCTTGATGATGGAGAGCTGCTTGATCTGATCGAGGAATACTTCCCGCTGCCCGACGGTGCCGGTGATCATCATGCCGGTCAGACCGGCCATGGTCATTTCGTGGATGCTTCTGGAGAAGTCCTGGGCCTGGCGGATGGCGGTATCCCGATTGGCCTGGCTGGACCAGAAGATCATCCCCGTCCAGACGATCACTAGGACCAGCCAGATGGCCGCGGTCAGGCGGACCCAAATCTTCCAGTTGGCGAAACTCGGCATCGAACTCCCCTTGTTTGAATACTTATGGACGCAGCTGTCTTTGTTCTGGTTTAGACGGACAGATCAACTTGCTGGATTGTGCCAGCCTTGCCATTTTCCTGCAAAAAGACCCCGGAAGACCGTATCTGGCCCTGGGTCCGGTTGCTCTCGTCCTTGAGGTC